>NZ_JBHTFQ010000012.1:0-90409 GCF_042666235.1 Halodurantibacterium daqingense
GGCGTCCTCGTCTTCCCGGGCAATGGCATCCAAGAGAACCTCGCCGACAAGGCTAAGAAGCTCGGTATTCCGGTCATGAAGTTCGAGAAGGGGGCGTAAGCCCCCTTTTCCCCTTGCGGGGAAATCAAGGTGGAAGCGCAAGCTTCTACCTGATATTGTGGAGAAAACCTTACCCGATCACTACATGTACCACAGCCCGATCCAGCTTGATGTCTTCCCAACCGACGTGCAGATGCGCCGGATCGATCTGGCGCGCAACATGCGTCGCTTCTATCGGCTGAGCGTTCAGCGCGACCTCTTCGGTCGCGCAAGCCTGGTGCGCGAGTGGGGCCGGATCGGCTTTCGGGGCCAGATGATGGTCGAGACGCACCCTGATGAAGGCAAGGCCGTCACGGCTTTGATGAAGCTCGCAGAGGCGAAGAAGCGGCGCGGGTACGTCGACAGACACGGGCCGTTGCCAGAAAAAGTGACCCAGCTTAGGCCATCTTCTTTTCGAGCTTGTCTTTCCGATCTGGCCAATCGGGAAGGACCCTACCCAAGAGCTCAAAGAACTCCGGCCCATGGTGCGGGACAGCAATGTGACAAAGTTCGTGGGTGATCACGTAGTCTATGGAGTCCACGGATGCTTCAATCAGTCTGCGATTGAGCATGAGTCGCGAAGAAGGTGACATCGACCCCCATCTTTGTTGAAGTTGTCGCACAATCAGTCCTTTAGGCCGAAACTCCTCGGGTACCGGGAACCGCAGCAAGTTCACCTCGAGACGTTCTGCAAATTTGTTTTGAGCCTTTCCCCGATACCACGCCTCTACGAGCTCGCGTGTGACTTCGGGTCGTTCGGGCCTGTGCGTTTGGACCACTAGGAAGCCCCGGATGAGCTTCACCGTCGCTTGCACGTGTGGCACTATCTTCAGCCGATATTGGCGCCCGAGATAAAGATGGGTCTCGCCCGCCACATACTGGCGATCCGGGGTGCGTGGCAGGAACTGGATGAAATACCGTTGTTGGCGCCGGATCCACGCGGCGCGCTTGCGCACTTTCTCCTCGATAGCCGCCAGCTGAGCATCCCGTGGCGCAGCGACCACAACAGAGGCATCTGGCTCTACGGCGATTTCCAGCGTCGTTCGGTCACGGCGCACGATGGCGAAATCGATCTGGTGTTCACCATATCGGACGCTGTGTCGTTCCGCTGTCATCCAGGAAACCGTGCCCGTGCCAGGTCCATGATCTTGAGTTCGAGATCATCCATCACCTCGAGGGTCAGTTCGATGCCCAGCTCATCGCGAAGGACATCAAAGAAGTAATCGTCGATGGCGTTGCGCATCTTGTTTTGAGCGATGTCGTTGGACCAGACGTCGACGATATGATGGGACTTGATGATGTCGATGATCGTGAGCGCAATGACGGCAACCTCATCTGCCGCAATCGGTTTGCCGCCGTCGGTCGCGAGCACGCCTTCAAGGACACCGAAGAACGCCTGCCCGTCGTCGTTACCCTTGATCGCATCCGGCACCTCGCGCCCCCGGTCCTTGCGCGCGACCTTGTTCGCGAGATCGACAACGTGCTTGAGGTAGTCCCGTTCGGAAATCCGTTTGGCCCGATAGTCGCGGATGGTTTCCTCCAGAAGTTCCGAGAAACTGCGGTAGAAGGTCGGGTCCTCGTCCATCTTTTCGGTGATGGTCCGGCGCGTCGCGCTGGCGATCCGGTCCGCCCTCGACGCCTCGGAGACGCCCGTCTCCTCCACTACCGCTTTCAGCGCGTCCGGGTCGTTGATGTTGACCATTTCGATGATCGTCTCGGCCGGCATGGCAACCACATGGTCGTCGAGCAGCTTCTGGATCTTCGGCTCGAACTCCTTGACGTCGACGGTCTCTTGGTAGCGCAGCTGGACCGAGCGCCGCAGCTCGGAGAACTGCTTCCAGTCCTTCTTCATGGCGTCAATCTTCGCCTCTTCGAAGACTTCGAAGAGCTTGTCCGACGACAGCGAGATATGGAGGCAGCGGCTGAACGCCTTCAGTCGTTCATAGAACTCCTGCCGGATCGCCTCATCGGCCAGGAACTGTTCGAACTGCTCCATGTCCTTCTTGTTCTTGACCGGCTTGAACTGGTCCCAGAGCTGATCGTGCAGTTGGGGCAGCTTCCGGATTTCCTCGCGCACATCGTGGACCGTGCCTGCGAGATCGGCGGCGTCGAAGCCCTCGAACGCGCTGTAGGTCGTCAGCGCCGTGTCGAGTTCTCCGAGCAGCCCCTCGTAGTCGATGATGAAGCCAAACTGCTTTTCGGTCGCGCCGTCTTCGTAGAGCCGGTTCACGCGGGCGATCGCCTGAAGCAGGTTATGTTCGCGCAGCGACTTGCACACATAGAGCACGGTATTGCGCGGGGCATCGAACCCGGTCAGCAACTTTGACACGACGATGAGGATCTCCGGATCGTCCGAGCCCTTGAATGCATCGATGATCTGGCGGGTGTATTCGTCCTCGGTCTTGTACCGGGCCATCATCCGCGCCCAGAACCCGCGCACGAGGTCCTTCGATTCCTTGTCGACCTCCTCGTTGCCCTCGTTGTCATCGGGCGGCGAGATGACGATTTCGCTGGTGACGTGCCCGATCTCGTCGAGCACCTCCTTGAAGCGGACGGCCGCTGCCTTGGACGGCGCCACAAGCTGCGCCTTGAATCCCGTGCCTTGCCAGTGCTGGCGGAAGTGCTCCGAGATATCGAAAGCTTTCGCCCGGATCGCCTGGCCCGTCTTTGAGAGCGCGTCCATGCGGGAAAACTTGCGCTTCAGGTCGGCCTTCTGGCTCGGGGTCAAGCCCTCGCTGATCTTGTCGAACCACTTGTCGATCACGCCGCCATTGACCTGCTGCTCGACAAGCCGTCCCTCATAGAGGAGCGGCACAACGGCCCCGTCGGCGACAGCCTCGTCGATCGCGTATTTGTGGATCAGGCCGCCGAAGGTCGAGAGCGTATTCTTCTCCTTCTTCAGGAGCGGCGTTCCGGTGAAGCCGAGATAGCAGGCCTTCGGCAGCAGCCGGCGCATTCGTGTGGCGAACTGGCTGTGGCCGCCATACCGGCCGGTCTGTGAGCGATGGCTCTCGTCGACCAGGACGAACACGTTGGCATCCTGATCGACATCTTCCGCAGCTTTGGCGGCCGTATCGAACTTGTTGATGATGGTCGTCACAAGCGGCGTCCGATTTCGGATTAGCTCGATCAGATGGGCGCCGCTGGTTGCCCGCACGGGTTCCAGTTCGCAGGACTTGAATGTGTCCTTGATCTGCTTGTCGAGATCGTCGCGGTCGGTGACTATCAGAATGCGCGGATTGGGGATGGCCCTGTCGAGCGCGAGAGAGCGCCCCAGCATCACCATGGTCAGCGACTTGCCCGACCCTTGGGTGTGCCAGATCACGCCACCCTTGCGGCGGCCGTCCAGATTGAACTGGCGGGCGCGTTCGACAGCCTTCCGGATGCCGAAGAACTGCTGATGGCGCGCGACCTTGTGCGCGCCGCCATCGAACACGGTGAAGCGACGGATCAGGTCCAGCAGGCGTTCCGGCCTGCACATCGCATGGATTGCGCGATCCTGCGCCGTGATCGCGCGCGTACCTTCGGCCGCCAGAGCTTCGAAATGGGCGCGGGCGAAGGCGAAGTCGCCCGAGAAGACCGCGTCCGCCTCCGTTGCCGTGAGCGGCCGGTTGGCCAGCGGATCGATGATCTCGTCCCGGTCTTCCTCGTCCCGCCACGTCTGCCAGAACTGCCGCGGCGTGCCCACGGTGGCGTAGCGCGCCTCGACACGGTTCATCACCATGAGAAGCTGCGCGAAGTGGAACAGCTGCGGGATGTTATCTTCGTTCTGATAGCCGATCAGCTGGCTGCCGGCCTTCTTCAGGCTCTCGGTCGGTCGCTTGTTCTCGATCACGAGGAACGGGATGCCGTTCACGTAAGCGACGATGTCGCACCGCTTGGTCTGGGTGCTGGCCGTCCGCTCGACAGAGACTTCGGCCGTGACGTGATAGACGTTGTTCGCAGGCCGCTCCCAATCGACGTATCGGAACGAATAGGACTTGGAGTCTCCCTGGATCGTCTTGGTGATGGTCGTCCCGAGTACGAGGGTGTCGTAGATGTCTTGGTTGGTCCCGCGCAGGCCCTTCTGCCGGTCAGGCGTGGGCTTCAGCCGTCGGATGGCCTCATGCGCATCCTCGAGGTCAAACGGATACTCCCGGCCGCGATGGGTAAAGCTGTTGATCCGCAGAAGCTGGTCAGCAAGGACGTCGTCGAGCACCACGTTCCGCAGGCGACCGCCGCGCAGGCGCACCGCATCGGCTTGAGACAGGGGCGTGAACCCCAGCGCCACCAAGAGCTGCAGGGCGGGGATCTGAGACTGGTGCTTTTCGGCGGCGTCGAACCCTCTCACTGTTTCACTCATGCAGGTCTCTGCGAATTTGTCACAAACGCTTGACCTGACAACGGCCCAGAATAGCGGCTCTCGTTCAAGAACTGGAGTAGGGCCTTGATGTCCCCGTGCGCCGCCGGCATCACAATTCGGCCGTTTTGGACATCAATCACAAGGTTAGTTTGCTGCGCGGCTGCCTGGATATCTGCCGGCGTGTAATTGTCGAGCGTACCATTGTTGGAAATTGCATGAATTAGCTTCCGGCTAACTTGATTGGTTACGCCCACGAATGCGGCCACATCCGCGACGTGTAGGTTGGGGTGCCCTGCAAAAGCCTGTACCTCTTGGTCTGTCGCCGCCCGGTAGATGTCGAGCATATTGATGATCGAGCGCAACTTGTGCTGGCTCTTGAACTTGATACGTCCGCCCTCAATTATGCAGGCTAGAGTATTGTCGAGGGTGAATGCTGGTTCCGTCAGGCGCCGAAAGGCGTTGCCTTGCTGAAGGAGAGCGAACCGACGTTCGAGAACCTGTTGCGACGTAAATCGTTGTACCAGAACCCTGGTCGCACCATTGTTCGATACACCCGTGAAGAGTGCCTTGATCCCCTCCCCCGCAAACGCCGCGGCGTTGATGTCCGCAATGGCCATCGCGTTCGCATTTATCGTGTCTGCGAAAACCTGCGCCTCCGCCGGTATGTCAATTGTGAGGAATTCATCCTCATCGGGAGTCCAGCTACCGTCGAATGGGACCTCACTGGTCACGCCGTGCCGGAATGCGGCTTCCTGATCAGCGAATATTGCTTCGATTGCCTGCTGCACAGCAGCATCCAAGCGAACGCGCTTTGCGATCAGCTGTCCTCCGTTGTCGCGGCAAGCGGCAAAAAGGTTTTGGGGCATATTCAGCGACCTCCTACATCTATGACGATGTATTCGGTCAATTGGCCGACTTCTATCGTCTCGGTTGCGTTTCGAAGTTGCCTCTTCGTGACAAGGACGTAGGTCACACCTTCTTTGGTGCTGACCTTGTAGAAGTGCCAGCCCATCAGGCCAAGAAGAGGGTTGAAATGATAGCTGTAGCCAGTCGCCACGACCGCTGCGAAGATTACAATCGCGGGCACCCAGACCTGCCAATTCAGGGCGGTGAACTGTGCGGTAAAAAGAGGAAGCAGGTAGAGAAGCAGGAAGCCCATGTTCTCACGGTCAGCAGCTTCCACCGTGGTCGCGGAAAACTTCACCCGTTCAAGATGCTTTTTGGAGTATCTGAGCATCAAGATGCAGATAACGATGAGGACCAAGCAGGCTCCCATTAAGACGGCGGCCTGCATTCCTTCGTCTGCCTGATACGCCACCCAAGCATAGGTGATGAGCACTGGCGCGATCGCGGTGCTGGTGAGCAGGAGCTTCGCTAGCCAGTTCAGCATGACACCCTCCATTCGCCCGTCAGCAGCTTCTGCATCAGGCCTCGTTTCTGGCGGGTGAGGGCCTCGATTTCGGTCTCAAGTAGACCGATCTCCTGCTTGGCGGTCGTCAGGGCCGACGCGATAGCCGATTGTTCGTCGGCAGGGGGAACCGGCACCTTGCAGCCGAAGAAATCCTCCGGGCTGAGGTTCAGAAGGCCATCGTTCCGGACGCCGGAATTGATCAGGCGCGACAATTGGTGGTTCAGAACTCCAGCCGCAAACAGGTGGGCGAAGAACTCGCGGTTCAGGTCTGCCTTGAGCGCAAAGCAGAAGTAGACGAACGGCACGAGCGCAGTCGGGCGATCCAGCGGGAAGATGCAGCCATGCGGCGCCGTAAGGGAGTTGCCCTTGTTGTAGGCAAACTCGCCCTCGTGCAGAACGATGTAGCGATCAACGCTTCTGCCAGCCATATCGCGGCTGAACTTGTCGGATTGCAGACGAAAACCGGATTTCGCCGAAATGGTCATTACCGGATGATCGCCGCCGCCATTCTGGCGACGCACGCGGGTCGAGATAGCTGACAGCGGACGCTGCTTCCATCTGTCGGGGAAGGCCCCACCAAGGCCGAGTAGCTTTTGCGTCAGTCCTGTCAGCCGGTCATGCTTCGCCGCCCGCAGCGCCTCCAGCTTCGCGATGGCCTCGTCCCACGTCCGGAGGATTTCAGCGATCTTGCGCTGTTCGGGGAGCGGGGGGAGCGGGAGCGGCGTCGATTTCAATAGATCAGTATCGAGCCGACCTGTGCCGTGCCCTGCGCTATCAACATGCCGAAGAATATCGGACTTTCTGGCGATGAGAGCGAACGCAAGATACTCGCTGTCGACACCCTCCTTCGCTATTAGAGCCTTGATGTCCTGATTGAAGGTCACGGGCCGGTCGCACAGCACTACCGGCAAGTCCTTGAATAGGCCCATCCCACGCACAAGCACCAAGACCGACCCGCTTGGGACGACTCGAACGGTATCGGCACCCTCGTTGGTAAGGCTTTCACCCACCCCATTTAGGCGCATGGCCTTCATGTCCTTGACGGTCACCCACGGGATCGGACCACCCCAAAAAGATGACTGCTCTTTATTGGGCGTGCCTCCTGAGTGGAACGTTGCTAGCTCGGAGAGCGCGACGCTTTTCCAGCCTTCACGCATCCTCGCCCCCTTTCTTCCGCTCCTTCGCAGCCTTTTCCATCTCCTCAAGTTGAGCGATATCAGCCTCATCCGCTGCCAGTGCCTCGGCGGCGCGGCGGTTGGCGTCGAACACCTCGAACCGCTCGACGGCCAGCTTCTGCGCCACGTCCATCCGCAGCCGCCCGGCATGGGTCAGCACGTCGCGTTCGTTGAAGGACAGGAAGGCGTCGAGCTTGTCGGCCCATTCGGCCATGGCGACCGGGCGGCGGCGCCTCGCTTGGTCCTCGGCATAGTCGAGATACATCACAACGATGCGGTTGAGTTCCTCGACCTCCTCGGCCCTCAGGTAGTTCTTGGCGGTGCCAACGTCGCCCTTGCGCACGACCGAACCTTTCCAGCTAGTCAGGCCCATGTTGGGGGCGCTCGGATCGCTGCGGTTCTCGATCAGTTCGGCGGCCGTCTTGCCCGTGATCGCCCAGAGCATTTTGTTCTGCACCTTCTTGAAGAAGGCCTGCGCCTGGTCGGACGTCTTGTCGTAGTCAACGGCGGTCGTGTAGAGGTCACGGACCTTCTGGTAGAAGCGCTTCTCTGAGGCGCGGATGTCCCGGATGCGGGCAAGCCACTCATCGAAGTAGTCCCATTGCTCGGCTTGCTTCAGTCGGGCATCGTCCATGGCGAAGCCCTTGACTAGGTATTCGCGCAGGACGGTGGTGGCCCACCGACGGAACTGGGTGCCGCGAGTCGAGCGAACGCGGTAGCCGACCGACAGGATGACGTCGAGGTTGTAGGTGTCGACCTCGCGTTCGACCTGCCTTGAGCCCTCGGTTTGAACTATCCGGAATTTCCGGATAGTTGCAGCCGGATCGCATTCACCCTCGGCGAAGACGTTCTTGATGTGCTCGTTGACAGTGCGCACGTCCTTGTCGAACAGCTCCGCGATCTCCCGCTGGCTCAGCCATACGGTCCCGTCCACGGCCCGCAGACCGATGGTCGCAGCGCCGTCCTCGGTGCTGTAAAGGATCAGTTCGCCCTTAGACATCGACGCCCAGCTCCTTCAGGTAGCCAGCCATCTTGCCACGCACCTCGGCCAGCTCGGCCTCGATGCTGTTGATCTGCTTCTGCAGGGCGGCCACGTCGATTTCCTCCTCCGGCTCGAAGGTGTCGACGTAGCGGGGGATGTTGAGGTTGAAGTCGTTCTCGGCGATCTCCTCAGGGCTGGCGCGGTGAGAGTATTTCTCGATCTCCGCCCGCGCAGCGTATGTTTCCAGCACCTTATTGATATGTGCCTCGTCCATCACGTTCTGGGTCTTGCCTGGCGTGAACTCCTTGCTGGCATCGATGAACAGGACATCGCGCCGGTCCTCGTTCGCGCCGCCCTGTTCGCGGGAGCGGTCGAAGACCAGGATGGCCACCGGAATGCCCGTGGTCGTGAATAGGTTTGCGGGCAGGCCCACCACCGCGTCGAGCAGGTTCTCCTCGATCAGTGCCTGGCGGATACGCCCCTCGGCCCCACCCCTGAACAGCACGCCATGCGGAACGATGACGGCCACCCGGCCGCTCTGGCGCTTGGCGATCTCGATCATGTGGGTAATGAAGCCGTAGTCGCCCTTGGACTTCGGTGGGATGCCGCGCCAGTACCGCTTGAACTGGTCGGTATCCGCGTTTTCCGCGCCCCACTTGTCGAGGCTGAACGGTGGGTTGGCCACGACCACGTCGAACTTCATCAGGTGGTCGCCCTCGACCAGTGCCGGGCTGTTGAGCGTGTCGCACCACTCGATGCGCGCGGCATCCTTGGCGTGGAGGAACATGTTCATCCGCGCCAGCGCCCAAGTCGCGCCGTTCACTTCCTGGCCGTAGAGGGCGAAGTTCTCGGATCCGACTTCCTCGGCTGCTCGGATCAGCAGCGACCCGGACCCGCAGGCCGGGTCGCAGATCGTGTCGCCCGGCTTGGGCGCCGCCAGTTTCGCGAGCAGGCGGGAGACAGCGGAGGGCGTGTAGAACTCGCCAGCCTTCTTGCCCGCGTCGGAGGCAAAGCGCGAGATCAGGTAGATGTAGCACTCACCGATGATGTCCTCAGTCACGCGACTAGGGCGCAGATCGAGCGCAGGCTTGGCGAAGTCCTCCAGAACGTTCTTGAGGCGCCGGTTGCGATCCTTGACGCGCCCGAGGTTGGCTTCGGAGTTGAAGTCGATGTTGCGGAACACGCCTTCGAGCTTGGCGCGGTTGGCGTCCTCGATCCGTTCCAGCGCGATGTTGATCCGCTCGCCGATATTGGGTTCGTTCCGGGCCTCGTAGAGGTCGTAGAAGCTGGCGCCTTCGGGAAGGACGAAACGTTCGCGCTCGAGCCTGCGGCGGATCCGGGTTTCATCTCCGCCATACTGCTTGCGATAGGTTTCGAGGTGATCGTTCCAGTGGTCAGAGATGTACTTCAGGAACAGCATTACTAGGATGTAATCCTTGTACTGCCCAGCATCGACGACGCCTCGGAAAGTGTCGCAAGCGGCCCAAGCCGTCTGGTTGACCTGTTGCTGCGTGAGTTGGTCGGTCATTTGGACGTCCTTTCTTGCCGTGTTGCGGGTCGAAGCCTGTTCGCTCGTTCAGCGAGGATCATGCTCAGCATTTTTCTGCGTGTTTCAGCGACTAGAATGGCTAGCGCCCGTTCCTGTTCAGCAAGGGCATCAATCGCCACGATCTTTTCCTGTGTTCCGATGTCGGGAATCTCAAGATCAAGGTCGTCGAGGCTAGATCTGGGGATCATCCGGATGTTTGTGCCACGCGCTGCCAAGTCAAAATGGCGTTGCGCCGGCGGCTGATTGATGGCCCATGCCAAATACTCCGGCAGTACAACATCAATGTTTGGGCGGAGCACCAGCAGGGGCAAAACAGCGAGCGCAGGTTCTCGGAAGCGTTTGTCAATAACGGACGCCGTGTTGCGTTCTCCCCGCGACCGAAACACAACGTCGCCAGGCCGTACGAAATAACGATCAGGCAAGTCATCCAGCGGAACGCGCGTTAGTCGTTCTGGGTGGATGAAACCATCAGCTGAAATGTCCCGCAGTTGGATCGCTAGTACGCCACCGCCCTCGGCTGCTTCGAGGCGGCCCCGAGCTGTGTATCCGCTATGAATGGTGCAAGCATCGGGAAGTAGCATTGATGTCTTCTCTGTAGGAACTTCTACAGCAGATAGTGCATCAAGTTGAAGGAGTCAATGAGAATCGCGCTGTAGGCGGACCTACAGCGCTTGTAACGTGCTTCAGCCAATACCGCGTATGCCGCCGCTCCCCAGTACGGCTAAGCGCACCCATCTCCACCAGGTCCTGCAGATCGCGGGTCGTGGTGGCGCGTGACGTGCCGGTCATGGCGATATAGTTCTCGGCGCTGAGGCCGCCTTTGAACCCGTCCGGTCCTTCGCGGAACATCCGGTCTATCACTTTGGCCTGCCTGTCGTTCAGCCGATCACGGAACTGGTAGTAGAACTTCGCCTTTGCGATGAAGAAGGCGACCCGTGTCAGAGTCACTTGCTGCGCCTTCAGAACGATGTCGGCGAACCAGATCAGCCAGGCTGTCACATCCAGCGTTTTCTGGTGGGTCTCGAGCTGGTCGTAGTAGGCCTTCCGTTCCCGTTCGATCGTGTAGGCCAGCGCGATCAGGCTCGGCTGGCCGATATTCTGGGCGAGGGACTTTTCGGCCAGGGCGCGGCCGAGGCGGCCATTGCCATCCTCGAAGGGGTGGATGCTCTCGAACCAGAGATGGCCTAGCGCCGCGCGGGTCAGCGCAGGTAGGGGCGTTGGACCGTCTGCCGCTGTACGGTTGAACCAGTCGACGAACACCTCCATCTCGGCTTGGACCTGCGCTGAGGGTGGTGCTTCGAAATGCACCGTCGGTCGGTCGATCCTGCCGGAGACGATCTGCATCGCGTCGGCATGCCTCCGATAAGCCCCGATGGTTTCAAGGCCGCGGTCATGGGCCAGAAGCATCCCATGCCACCGGCTGAGGGTCTCGTGGGTCAGAGGCGCGGCGTAGGTCGAGTAGACGTCGACCATCATCTCCGCGACGCCTTTCTCGCGCGGCCTTGATGGTGCGCCGTCGGCGGTCAAGCCGAACTGACGGCGCAGGGAGGATTGCACGCTGGCCCTGTCCAGCATCTCTCCTTCGATGGCGCTGGTCCGCATCGCCTCTTCACTGAGAAGTTCGATACGCAGGCGGTCGCGTTCATCGTCGGTCACATGGCGGACGGCACCTAGGATCTCGCCGGATGTCAGCAGGAACCGCCGCTCGAGATGTTCGACGACAGCGCTGTCGTACCGGAAATTCGGCCAGTCGGGTTGAGTCCAGTTCCAGCGCATGAGCTATAGGATCCATTTCTATAACTCACAATACTCGCAAATCGTGATGCATGAAAGCGAATTTTATGCATCAACCGAGTGCTGGCGTCTAACCAGCTGGACGTCTCCCCCCTTCAAGCGGCCTGCACCATGGGCTCGTAGCGCACCTCGGCCATGGCCTCGTTGATCCATGCCGGTTGCAGATCGCCGTTGTTCCACTGGTAGAGATAGCCCACGAGGGCGTCGGTCTTCTTGCAGAGGATGCGCATGATGGGTTCGCCTGTCAGGCGGGCTGTGTTGGACATAATCGGCTCCTCTACCTGGACCTCTGCACCGGGAACAAGGAGGCCACTCTATCCTTGGCAGAGTTGTTAATGACTGGTTTCTGCAACTGCAAGATGAGCGGGCACTTTCGGGAAAATTGTGATCAGCCGCATGGCGGAAACACGCCCAAACAAGGGGTTAATGGTCGCCACCTTCACGCGGCACCGCAGCATTGGCGGCGATCTCGTCCAGGATCGTGTCGATCTCGGCCCAGACGCGCGGCTCGATCTGGCCGCGGATCAAGGCCCACTTGCTGAGCACATCTAGGGGGTCATGGGCGTGCAGGATGGAAGTCAGCGCATTGGCATCGACGGCCAGTGAAGTGCGCGCGCGCCATTCGGTGATCCGCGTTCTCTGCTCTTCGGAAGGTGGGACGAACTCTGGCCCCAGCTGCCAGGTCTTCACGGCACGGCGCAGAGCAGCCCGGATGACATGGGCGGGGTCGACGCCGCAGTCGATCAGGGCTTCTTCCTGCCGTTCCAGCGCGTTCACCCGGATATCGATCTTGCGGGTGGCCGGAATGCGCCGGACCCTCGGCGGCGACGCCGTGGGCGCTGTTATGATCTCTGCTATTGTCTCCGGGCTTGGTTGCGGCGAAGGCAAGGAAGGCCTGCTTGGCACCGGCGCTTGATCTTCATCCGCCACGTCTGCCGTCACGCTCATCGGCATCAGGACGGTCTCTTCCCGATCCGCCTCTTCCCTTCCCGGGTCTTTCTCCTCCTCTGGCCGAAGGGACGCGGCATAGGCTGGATCGGGCCGGGTGATGGTTGGAATCTTCTTTCTCAACGCCCCGCCCTCACGCGGCCAGGATGTTGTTGAGGATGTCGGTGGCCTCCTCAAGGGCCTCGACGACATGACGGACATGCGGGCGCATGAGTGGGTTTGGATCGGCCTGCTTTTGCAGCGCGATGGCGTGGAGCAGGCCTTTCTCGTCCATCTCCTTGTAGACGTTGCGGCGCATCATCACCGTCTCAACCACGGGAAACCGGGCGATCGCTGCTTCGATCAAGGCGGCATCCGCGCGCGTGGCTTTCGGGTCAACCATGTTCAGAACGACATGGTGGCGCGGCAAGCTCGCCGGGTCATCGACGCGCGCGCGCAACCGCTCGAACCAGTCGGCGGTCTGCGCACCCACATCAAGATCCGAGGTCGAGAGCATGACCGGCGTTACGATGTGATCGGCGAGAACCGCGATTCCGTCCGACCATTCCGCGCCGACGCCTGCCGTGTCGATGAAGACGAAATCCGCCGAGTCCGCATCATAGACCTGCTCGATCTTGCGATCGACGGCTCCTACACTCTCGACCGAGATTGACCGCAGCAGAGGCGACCCCAGACCCGCCGCTTCGGCTCGTTCGTGCCAGGCGCCAAGCACTCCGGTGCTATCGGTGTCGATCAGCAGAACCCGACGGCCGGCGGCAACAGCAGCACTGATCAAGGCGCGCGAGAGTGTGGTTTTGCCACTCCCCCCTTTCCGGGCCATCGTGGCGATGACCACGAGATTGTCGTTCGGCATGGGGCGGAGGCTTTCAGCAAGGATGGTGGAGCAAAACGATAATGCGTGATCGTCGCTAGACGGTTGAGTTGCGCGCGTCAAGCGGAAGACGTGATGCGCCCGGCCAATGAGCGGAATCCAGACGACGCGATCCATGAAACAGCGGACGCGAGACACGGAACACGAGGCGGGCTGCAGCAAGCGTGCTCCAGTTCCCACCCTCCAGAGGGCGCGATGCAGGGAACGCGGGACGCAAGACGTGGGACGGGATGCAAAGGCCACGCTGCGCGATGCGGGATGCGCAGGCCATTTGCCACTTGCCAGACGACGCGAAGCGGGGCGCGGAAGACGCGTTGCAAAGGACGCGATGCGCGGTGCAATGCGCGGGAAACGCAGTGCGGAAGACGCGAAACGCGATGCAATGAGCGCCCTGCGCGATGCATTTGACAGAAGACGTCAAATCGGCCCCCTGGGCCGATTTTCTACATTGAGTACAAGCCCTTGGTGCCTTCTCCGCTTGTGCTGGGAGAAGGCGGGCTTGTACGAAGTTGGCAAGAAATAGGAACGTTAACTTCAAAATGTCACGCGGCCGCAGACTGACCGAGACCGAGCGCCTGAACATCGCCCAAGAGCGATTGCAGGGCGTTGCCGCTGGCGATCTCGCCACCCGCTACGGGGTCAGTCTCAAGTCCGTCTACAACGCGGCCAACCACGCTGCAGATCGCCAGACGGCGAACGGCAGTCGACCGAAGGTGATTGGCGTGCGCGTCAGCCCGAAGGAGCTACAGCGCTTCGACGATGCCCTTGCGAGCCACGGTGTCGTCCATCGCTCGGATGCTCTGCGCTGTCTTATCTTGGCCGCCGACGATCTCCTGCGCCCGGATGAGGGCATGACGGATGAGCTCAGAGGGCTGAGCGCGGCGCTGAATCGGGTCGGCAACAACGTGAACCAGGTCGCACGCCGTCTGAACGAGGCAAAGCTCAAGGGGGAGCGTCTGCCCTACACCCCCGCGAGCCATGCCGAGATCCGTGACCTCGCGGTGCTCGTCTTCGACATGGCCGACCAGATTCAGGAGATGTTCCGCGGTCGGCGCCGCGTCCTGGACCTCGAGGTCACCAAGGCCCTTGCCGGTCTGGCACGGCAGGGAGCCGAGCATGGCGCGGAGTGAAGCGCGCGGTGTCAGCCCCGCCCTCTTCGATCGCGACTGGAGCCGGGTCTCGGGCAGCTGGCAGGGGCTGGCCAGGAATGCCCAGATGGTCCGGGCAGCGCGGGGCTATTCGCCGGCCATCTTCAAGCCGATCTCGAAAGGCGGGTGCCACACGGGCGCGCAGCTGAAGGCCCAGCTTACCTATCTCACAACCAAGTCGAGCCATATCCTCGACAGCCGCGGCACCCATGACGGCAAAAAGACCCTGACCGAGGCCGAGATCAACCGGGTCGTACGCCGCTTCGAGAACCAGTGGGGCGAGCGGCACAGCCCGAAGCTCGGCCATACCTCGCATCTTCTGATGGCGTTTCCCGTGGGCACCAGCGGCGAAGAGGTGCGCGCGATCGCCGAGGCGGTGTGCGAGCGGTTCTTTCAAGGTGAGGGGTCGCAATTCGACTACATTGCTGCAATACACCAAGATCGCGCGCATCCACATGCGCATATCGTTCTGAACCGCCGCAGTAAGGATGGCGAAATGTTCTTTCTCGGGAAGGATCACCACTTCAACTACGACGCCTTCCGGGCGGCGATGGTTGACGCGGCGCAGGTCCACGGGATCCGGCTCGAGGCGACACGGCGTCTTGACCGGGGGGTCACGACCTACCGCGCCGAGATCGACGAGGTCTATAAGGCCCGTGACGAAGGCCGAGCGCCCGTCGAGCGCCAGCGCACAGGCGCTGATCTCACCGCAGCCCTGGAGACGGTGGCGCGCAATGCGCTGACCTATCGGGGTCTGGCGGCCGAGGCATCCCGGTCGAACTTCGATGACGTGGCCGAGGCGCTTGAGCGGGCCAGCACCATCCTTGCCAGTGGCGGTCAGATCCAATCTGACGGAGCCATCTACATGTCCCAAGACGAAACAGCGTTCGACACGCTGATCACCGAGTTTTCCCAGAACATCCGTCAGATCGAGGCGGCGATTGACCGAGCGCCTGCGGCGGAGCGGCCGGAGATCGAGCGCAAGCTCACCGATGTGCTGGCATCGGTCGCGCATCTCAATCCGCTCGGGGACCGCTCGGCCGCTCTGCTTGATGCGCCCTCCCGCGACGGCGTCTACGCGCGGGCCAACATGCGCGAGGATCAGATGGATCGTCTCGACGACGATGCGGTCAAGGCACGCCTCACCGAGGCGCTGCAGGGCACGGGCATCGATCCCGAAGCCGTGGCCGCCCGCATGCGCGAGGGTGCCGGCAATGCCGCGCTCGAACGGCAATGGCTGGCGCAGGATCTGCGCGCCATCGCCAAGGCAGGCGATCTCGATCTGGAAAAGGGCGAGGACCGCGAGGAAGCACTGGACCGGCTGGAAGCCGTCCATGTCCGTCTGGGCGACACCCTGACCAATGCGCGCATCTTGCGGGCCGTTGATGAGGTGGACGACACCAAGGATGACCCGGTTGCCCTGGCCGAACGGGTGACACTGCCTGAGCGCGAGCGCGCGGCGGGCGAACCTGACATCTTCGCCGCGTCCGAGCGCCGGGATTTCCAAGACCTCGTCGCCCAGTTCCGCCGGACGGATTTCGACCACCCCTTCTCGGACGACCCTTCCGTGCGCCGGGCCGGTGCCGTCGAGGTGGAAGAAGCCCGCGCCGCCTTCAACGCCTTCGCGCAGCGATCGCCCGATCATGCCGAGCTGGCTTCGATGGCCTGGGACAAGATCACCGACAGCCGCAAACCGCAGGAGTTTGCCGTCGATGAAAAGGACCGCAGGCTCCACGCGGGAGATATGGACCTGGCCCTGCGCCATCCTTCGGATGATCTTAGGCCCATCACGGAAGACGCGCGCACCCTCGCCCGCTACCGCGCGGAAATGCCGGATGACGAGTTCGGGGCAGCCGTGCAGAAAGAGATCAACCAGCTGCGCGCCATGGGCGCCTCACGCGCCTATATCAGCGAGCGGAGCTTCGACATCGAGGACAAGGCCCGGCAGGATTATGCCGAACGGCGCTTCATGGTCGAGACTGCCCCGGATGTGCTGACCTACCTGCAGCGGGCCGAGGCCGAGGACGCGAAGCCGCTCACCGAGACGGATGGGCAGCGCCTCGCCGCCCAGATCGACCGCAACCTCACGCCGAACGCGGTGACTGCCTTGCGTGCTGGCCATGCTGATGTGCTGGAAAAGTTCACCGAGCATCCGCTGCGGCAGCTGGAGCTTGCCAAAGCCTATCTGGAGAGCAGCGAGGTGACTGCGCATGGCCCAGCCATGGAGCGGGTGCTGGATGCCCTGGCCGATGAACAGATCGAGGCACAGCGTGCCCGCCATGCCGTGGCCCACGGCGAAAAGGGGATCACCCATGGATAAGGGCAAGATCGCGGGTGGCATCCTGAGCCTGACCCTGATTGGCCTTGCCATCGGCTATGTCGTGGCCACGGGGTATCTCATCCTGCGCTATGGGTTGTCGACCGAGCGCATCGATTTCACCTTGCTCGCACGGGAATACCGCGCACTGGGGTCCAGCGCCCCGCGCGACTTTGTCTGGGTAAACCTGATCTTTGCTGTGTTTGGTCTGGCGGCGTTTCTGCTCAGCATCACGCTTCTGGGTGAGGCGCTGACCCGCTTCGGCACGACGCATTGGCAAACCCGGGGCGAGATGAAGCGCAATGGCTTCTTCGCCAAGCCGGGCGGCGGCTTCCTTCTGGGCAAGCTCGGCCCCCCGAAATCGAAGCGTCCCTTCCTCGTCTCCAAGACCTTCCCACACGCACTGATTGTGGCACCCACGGGTCGGGGCAAGGGCGTAGGCTTCGTGATTCCGAACCTGCTCACCTACAAGGGCTCGGCCGTGGTGCTTGACGTGAAGGGAGAGAACTTCCGCGAGACATCGCGCTTCCGCGCCAGCATGGGCGACAAGGTGTTCCGGTTCGCGCCGACCGACTGGGACCGCCCGACGCATCGCTATAACCCGCTGGCGCGTATCGCGGCGATGACCAATCCCGACCGGCAACAGATGGAACTGAAGCTCACTGCGAAGCTCTTCCTGCAGACCGACAACGAAAAGCTGAGCGGACTTCTGGCAGGCGGCATCGATCTGTTCGTGGCGGCCGGTCTTCTGGCCTTCGAGCGCGGCGTGCCGACCATCGGCGAGATCTATCGCATCACCGCCTCGGGTGGCGACAAGCAGAAGGAATACCTGAAACGCTCGCAGGAGGTGAAGAACACCTCGGCCAAGCTGATCTTCGAGCGCATGGCTTCGACCAACAACGACACCCTGACCTCTTACCTGTCGCTCCTGATGACCTCGGGTCTCGACACCTGGGACAACCGCGCGATCGACGCGGCCACCGCGACCTCGCACTTCTCCTTCCGGGACATCCGGCGGCGTCCCCACGCAATCTATCTCGTGGTCGAGTCCGAGATGATCCGCCCGCTGGCCCCGCTGATCCGGCTCTTTTTCTCGGACCTGATCGCCTCGCTGCAGGCGCAAGAACCGAGGGACGACGAGCCTTGGCCCGTGATGATCATGCTCGACGAGTTCGACAGGTTGGGGAAGATGCCGATCGTCGCTGAAAGCATCAAGACGCTGCGATCCTTCGGCGGAAATCTGGCCATTGTCACCCAGACCATACCGGCGCTGGACGAGATCTATGGCGAGAACACCCGCCGGTCGCTTCAGGGTGGCGCGGGCGTGAAGCTCTACCTCACCCCGTCCGAGCAAAAGACCATCGAGGAGCTGAGCCAGGCCGTGGGCAAGACCACCAAGCGCGTGATCACCCGCTCCCGCGCGGTCGGCCGCAACCCGTTCGAGGGGCGCAGCGTTTCCGAGCGGACAGAGGACACGCCGCTCCTGACCGAGGACCAGGCCCGGCGCATGGACCTCGACGAGGTGATCCTCGTCATCGACGCGCAGATGCCGATCCGAGCAAGGCGGATCAAATACTTCGAGGACCCGGCGCTGAAGGTGCTTCACGCCGGTCAGGCTGGGAGTTTTCCGTACCCCGATGAGGACGGGCTGAGGCGGGATCGGCAGATGAACGAGACGCGGGAGACGGTGGAGAAGCTGAAGCTGGAACTGCAGGAGGTGAGGGCGGCCGCGGGCGCGCAGGGGTCTGGGACTGCATTTTCGTCGAATACGATTAAGACACCTGCAATGGAGACGCAAAATCCGCAGCCGGCGCTATCCGGTCGGGCGCGCGGCCGTGCAGCACGAGCTGCGGCTGGTGGCGGTGGGTCAGGTCAACTGTCGCTCGATCTGGGAGGGCTGGGGCTAAATGGGGCTGACAGGACCGAGCTGGCTGCAGCGGTTCAGACGACGCGGGCGATCATCGCGGAGTTCGCGTGATCAACCCAAACCAACTGGTAGTGCGTTCGGCAAGCAGCCGCGCAGCACTCCGGCAAGCTGTAGTTCGAGTTGCTTGCAGCTAACCCCGTTAGCATTTTTCCGCCGCCGCTGATATCTTCGAAAGCAGCGCGTGTCGAAGTTCGATTTTCGACCCAGATGGGCGAGTGTGCACTGTGCGGAAACGTTCTATCGTTTGGATGGCGGCAAGGGGTGTAGGCCCCTCAGCGAGTTCAAGAGGGCGATGGCCGCTGATTGCGTCTGCAATACGCGAAAGTGCGAAGTGTACGTCGCCGTCGATCACATAACCCACCATGCACCCTACAGGTAGTTGCTCGGCGTACTGTTCGGTGAGAAAACGCATCATGCCCTGCGTGACGTACACAGTAGCCAAGGAACTGCGGTTTCCGCCATTGATCACGTTGAGCCGCTTGCACTCATAGGCCAAGTATCGCTCCCGATCCCAGTCGAAGAGCACGGCGATGTCGATGATACCCTTGCTGTATTTCGACCCGTCAGCCGCTAGGCCGAACGGCTCGAACTGATACTCAACCCAATGGCATAGCCGACGCACTACGACGTCCTTGGCGAGTCGGTCGACGAGGTTGATGGTGATGTCATCTTCCCCTGGTTGTTCAGGAAGAACAGCCATGCACTCTGGCCACACCGCCACGATCCTCTCCATGAAGCGATCGTCAAACGAAACGAAATTGTCGACCCATCCCTGCACATCACCGATCAACATCAATCCGCGCCCCGCTGCTGGGGCGCGGCGGCGGCTTGCTGAAGGTCGAGCGCTATTCCATCGGCGTCGGCGAGCGCCGTGGAGCGTAGCCAGAAGCGCATCTGCATAGGCTTTATGAGGTAGAGGCAGTTACCGACGAAAACGCGCAGTTCTGGCATGAGCTGGAAATTGCCGTTGAGGGGCCTGTGAATGTGGGCGGCAAGTTGCTCTAGCACGTCGCTGAGCTCGCCTGCCGCGTCTTCGGCATAATCTTCATGACCGCCAAGGTGCAGGCGCAGGATCGCGAGGTCAGCGCCGCGCGCGACAAGGCGCGCATCGATCTTCTTGCCTTTGAACCATTCCGCGAGGCTCGCCGACAATGTGTGCGCATATTGAGCGCGTTGCAGTTCGTCAGGCGCGCCCCAGAGCTTCGGGAAGTGGCCTTCATGGGGCTGAAGCGCAGGAAGGATCGCCTCGACGGTATCGTCAATCAGAACGATTTCATCAGGAGACAAGCAAAAATATTGGTATGCAAGCCGGTCGATCGTCCGAAGGATCTCGATGTCATCGACCTGAACTGAAAACGGCTCGTTGGAACGTTTTCGTGCATCGTCCACGATTGCGATCAGCTCCAACGCCGCTCGGGCTGCTCCGGCTCGATCTGGGACATCGTCAGGTGATGGGAATGGCAAGCGGAGTAGGTCGGCCTGCTGAACCTCGGGTCGATCTGACCCGAATGATGCAGTGCCATGAAAAGCGTACCAAACCGCGATGCGACTATTGAGTATCGCGGTCAGGAGCTTGGCACGGTCGCTCTCGCCGTCCGGCACCACGATCGCCTGAAAGATATGCTGGAAGGACAGAGGCTGATCACAATAGGCGGCGCGAAGACGGTTCTGCGATGTCTCGACCCCACGCGGGATAAGGATCCGCGGGCCATTGAACCCGGCCTCGAATCCGCGACGGCGAACCGTCGACGATGCGGCCGGAATCAAGCCTTCCACTGTCTGAGCTAGGCGTGAGTAGGCCGCGATGGGTAGGTCCGGCAGTCGGCCCACATACGCGCTTTCTAGTGGCGGCGCATCGCTATCGCTGTCGTCATTGAAAGGTTGATAGCCTTGCCCTATCACCCAGCGATCGCCCGGCTCTTCGCGCCGACGGCTTAGGCTACCAAAATCATTGATGAAGTCCTCTAACTTGGGAAGCCGTGAGAGATAGCCGAAAAGCTTGGCGTCCGGTTCGCGCATCCAAAGGCGCTGCTTGAAGATCAGCGGATTGTCGAGCACCGCACCTACCCCGAGCGAGGCCTTGTCTGCGCTGCTCAGAGTGATGACACGCTTGATGCGCAGGTTGAGGTCTGCCTTCGGCGCCCAGTAGTCGAAGCGATACGGGAAATCACCCGCATTCGCGCTGCCATAGATGATCAGAGCCGTAGGGCGATGGGCTTTCTCGAAAAGCTGAAAGCGAAGGTCGGCAAAGTTGACGACGCGACGGACTCGGGATTTCCGGAAAAATGCATCACGTGCTTCAACAGTGTTTTTTGCATGGTTGTGCAAAAACCCCATCGCCGGCAGGAGGAACGCAACCAGTCCACCGTCGGCAAGATGCGAGAGGGCTTTCCAACTGAATGCCCAAGCGTCCTCGCCACCCGGCATCGGGTACCCTGCTTTCTTGGTCCACTTCACGGACGAACGTGCCTGACCGCGCCGACTAGTCCACGGTGGATTGCCGATGATGACCTCGTACCGGTCGCTGTCCGGCGACACTTCAAAAAAGTCACGGCAAACAAGTGTCTTGCCCCAGAGTTCCGGGAGGAGCTTTCCGCGGGTGATGAGTTTTCGGATGTCGCGTGGCGACACCTCCTCGAGGAGGGCAACGTAGAGCGAGAATACAGCGACCCGAACTGCGCCGCTGTTCAAGTCCCAGCCATGGATTTGGCTCAGCAGCGATAGCAAAGTCTTCCATGAAATCGTCTGCGTTTTGTGTTTAGCCCGCCAATTCTCACACATCCTCTGAAACGAGCGAACGAGGAACACGCCAGACCCGCAGGCAGGGTCAAGGAAGTTCCCGGTCGTCCTAGTTGAATCCGGCAACATCTCCCAGACTTGGGAAATGACGGTGTCGGCAAGGAACATGGGTGTGTAGAACGCGCCGTTGGCGCGGCGTTCGGCCTCGCGCTCACCTAGAAAGCGATCATAGACGGCGCTGACCAGTTCTATCGGGATATAGCGGAAATCATAGCCCCAGAACCGCTGCTGGCCGGAATTCGCTATCTCTTCGCGGCCTGATCGGAAGACAGCCAGAATCTTTAAATGGTCGGACGTGACTTCTGGTGCCTCGTCCTTGGGCTCAAAAGAGCATGGCGCGACGAACAGATCGCCGTTGAAATCCGCATGGAGCGTTCGAAAGAAAGACCGGAAGAGATCGACGTCACCGCTTTCCAACAGCGCCGAAAAACTCTCGACTCTATTGGCAGAGACGGCTCCAAAATAGGCAGGCGTTACGATGTCCCGGTCTTCAAGATAGGCGATAAACATCGCCTGTATGAGCAGCGCTTGTGCTGCGTCGGGGGCAAGCGCTGCTTTCTGCAGGAGATTGTGGGACTCATTCAGATTGTCGAGCAAGACCTGATCGATGCGTTCTTTTTGCGGGAAAAACTCGCAGAAGTCCTTCCAGAGACGCCCAGACTCTGCACCGTAGATGAGATTTTGAAATCTAAGTGTTTCTGTGGTCAAGCTCAGACTGTCGACAAGACAGCGCGTCTCGAAGGCATCACCGGGATCGCTCAACGGAGTACGGGCGAGCGAAAACGCTCTGAGCTTATTCTCGGCAATGACCAACAAGAGGCTCGCCAGTCCCTGATTCCACAGTGCGCCGTGAAGGTCGATTATCCTCGCACGGTCGTATTGATCGGCTTCGAGGATCGCGACAGTTGGGACACCTTGGACGCAGAAAACTGCAGATACGCCCATTTCGGTCAGGGCGGCGCGGATGGCCGCCGCATGCGGCACGTCGCTGACGCTCTCGGCTGACTCGTAGAGTTCGGGTGCGCGTCGGCGTGTCAGCCCCAAACGATCCTTCCACTCCGGTGCCAACGTGGATCGCACGATATCTGTCATGCTCGTTTACCGCTGCGTTCCGGCCTCATGGGCAATGAAGTCGGCGGAAACTTCAGATTGCCTTGGACTTGATCGACTTCAGTTGCCGTAAGCGTCACGCGCAGACGCGCAATGATGGGTCCACATGGAACACAGATTGTTGACACGTCCCATAGGCGGCCTTGGACAGAACTTACGTTGACTAAGGAGAAGCTATCGGCATCAATCAAGCACACACAGTCTTCAAGCGAGAGCCAAGACTTTCCTCGGCATTCCGTGAAGAGTTGATCGAAACGGTCGCTCGCTGTTCCCACACGCATACCGAAATCCCTGATCAACTCAGCCATGATCGCCAAACAAACGACTTCACCGGGTGTGAAGCTCGGCGCATGACCTCTGTGCGCAGCCAACGCCGGGATGGCTTCCCGCCACGATCGAAAGGCGTCCACAGAAATGGACAGGAGTTCACGGATCTGGCTCTGAGTGTAACGCATGGCACCACATTATCCGGGAATTTTGCCCAAAGCAATCCGGGGTAAGCCCCCGGATTGTTCATGGTGTGTTCTTTTCGTCCTTCTTCAACGGTGCGTGGCCGCGTCACTCAACATGATGATTGAACGACCAAAAAACCTTGTTCATCGTGAAAGAACTGTATGACCTCACCCCCCCAGCCGCTTCGCCCTCTCGGCCATCCGTACCACCTGCGCGCTTGCGGTTGCCGCGGCGCTCCGCACGGCGCCAGGCGTCTGCACCGCACCCCGCCCGATCGCCTCACCCGTCGTCAGTGCGCCGATCCTCGCCCGGCCCTGCACACCCGAGGTGTTCATTAGCCCCCGCAACACCCCTGCTGACCCGCTGACGATTGCAGGTGCTGCAGCCACCATCAGGTTCCCCGAGATCCCCCGCACGATCAACGGCGTGGCTGCGACGAACCCCTTCGCTAGGAACACCATCACGAAGAACGGCACCAGCGAGCCGATGTTGGTGGCCGAGTTCGGGTCGCCGAGCTGGGCCAGCAGCGAGTTCGCCATGCCGACGACGGTCGAGAACATGGCGGCAATGACGATTGGGTAGAAGGCGTAGCTGATCGTCGTCGAGACCCATCTGTGAAAGAAGTCCTTGGTCGAATCGAAGAGCGAAAGCGCGATCATGATCGGCGCGAGGCCCAGCATCAGGGTCAGCATCATCTTGGCGAAGATGAGGACGATGCCGGTCATGAACCCGAGCAGGCTGAGGAGGATCAAGCCGATGCCGCCAAGGATGGCGCCCGTCATCCAGTTAAGGTTGCTTCCAATTGCGTTGAGGTATGTGGCGAAGCGCTCGATCAGATTGTCGAACTCGCCCGCGAAGTGGCTGGCCCCTGCCCCTCCTCCACCGACGGACGAAACCAGCGCACCGGCGACATAGTCGAGGCCGCCGATCACGGCACTGGCCACTGCGTTAAAGTTGGCCCAGTTGAAGGCGAAGAGCCCGATCAGCGTCAGCTTGATTAGATACCAGAAGAAGCTCGCGCCATCCATGCTGCGGAACTGGAAGGCCATGTTGATGCAGACGCCGATCAGCGAGAGCGTGACCATCAGCAGGACAATCGTGCCGGTATTGCTGGCCACCGCCCCGAACTGGGACTGGGCTGCATCGGCCAGGAAACCGTCAGCGGTTTCGACCATCCAACTGACGACACTCATTACCAGTTGCCCTGAGCTTCGCAGACATCATGAACTGTGTCGCGCAGATCATTGCGCTGCCGTCTGATGTCCCGCTGCGCAGCTGTGTGTTCCGCAGCTGAGGCCAGAAGGTACCGTTCATCAAACTCTTCTGAGGCATCTTCCCATGCCGGGAAGCGGACGTCGCAGCCGCAGTTGCTTGTCTCGACGATCTGTTCCCATGCCCGCAGTTCATATAGGTCCATCAGCGTCAGCGCCTTGTAGGCCTCGCGCGGGTGAACCTCGTCCATCCAAGTCGGCCGTGCGGGCCGGTCGTTGCAGATCCGGTACTGCTGGGGCGTGATGGTCACGGTGAGATCATTCGTGACCTGCGGCGAGGTCTGTGCCGCGAGGGGCGCGGCCAGCAGGGTGACAGCTGCGGCGAGGGTGATCTTGCGCATGGGAAGTTCCTTTCGGTTCATTCGGCCGCGACAGCGGGGCGCGCAGCACCCTCTGTCTGACCCGTGTTCTGGTCTGGATGCCTTGCCTGCCCCGGCAGGAAGAACTCGGTGATGCCGCGCGCGCCATCGTGGCGCCCAGCCTGGATGATCACGTCGATGGAGCCCTCGATGTAATCGACCATGTCCGCATAGGTCATCGGCACATCGGTCTTGAGCGCAGCGATGGCGAGGCGGCGGACGGCGAGCTGCGGGGTCTCGGCATGCAGGGTGGTCAGCGAGCCGCCATGCCCGGTGTTGATCGCTTCGAGGAAAGTCATGGCCTCGCGTCCCCGGACCTCGCCCAGGACGATCCGGTCGGGCCGCATGCGTAGCGTCGATGCCAGAAGCACATCGGCGCTACGGGCCTCGGTGTCCCGGTCGGCGATCAGTGTCACGGCATTCGGCTGCTCAGGGCGCAGTTCTGCTGCCTCCTCGATGGTGATGATCCGCTCCTCGGGTGGGATCAGCGAGAGGATCTTGCGCGCCGCCACCGTCTTGCCGGTCGAGGTGCCCCCCGAGACGATCATGTTGAGCTTGTTCTCGACGCAAAACCGCAGGGCTGCGTCGATATCGCCGGAGGCCACCACATCGCGCAGGGCGGCGTTCCGTTCACGGCGGAGGCCTTCGAGGCTGCGCTCCTTGCCATAGAGGAAGCCAAGCTTGATCGTCTCCAGCGGCAGAGAGGAAAAGAACCGCAGCGATATGGAAACCCCCCCTTCCACGGCCGGCGGTTGGATCACCTGCGCCCGGATCGGACGATCGCGATAGAGGATCGAGACCGAGACGATGGGCTTCTTGGTGCTGAGCGTGGTCGAGGCGGCCGAAGCGATCTGGTTGCCGAGGTCCTTGATCTCGGTCTGGGTCAGCGGGGTGCCGAGGCCGCGCATGAAATGATCGCCCTGAAACTCGCCCCAGACCTGCCCATCGGGGTTGATGCAGACCTCGATCGTGTCATCGCGCTGCACGGTTGCGCCAAGGCGGTCGAGCGAGGCTTCGAGATAGCTCGCCGTCATGTCACAAGATCTCCAGATCGCGGTCGACCATGACCGTGATGCGCGTGCCCTGCTCGACATGGATCACGGGGCGGATCGCGAGATAGTCCTGCATCACGCCTTGGGTCGCATCGCGCAGATCGCCCGAGACATCGCGCGCAGCACCCGCAGTTGTTGTATCCTCGATCTGGCCTGCCGCGACCGAAGGCAACGCGCCGATGAGCGAGATGAGCGCGGCCGAGCCAAACCGCTGCGCGAAGCGGGTGTCGACAAAGCCGGTGGTGCCGGTGCGGCCGAGCTCGTCCCCGCCAAAGGCACTGATCTCCACGGTCTGGTTGTCGGGCAGGACGATCCGGTCCCAGGCCACCATGACGCGCGACTGTGCCAGCGCGACATCTGAGCGGTAGCGCCCGATCAGCCGTGCCCCGCGCGGGATCAGGACGCGGCTGCCGTCGAAGGAATGCACATCCTCCGAGACAATGGCCCGGATCGCGCCGGGCAGCGTGCTGTCGAGGGCTGTTTCCGTCACAGCCTGGATCATCGTACCCTGCACCACCGTGTGCGACGGGTTCACGATCACCTCGGCCCGTGTGACCGGTGCCGGCCTTGCGCCGGCGCGCACGAAAGCCTCGTCCGCACTGAGCCGCGCCTGCTCCTGCGCATCGCCGCGATCAGCGGCCTGTCCGGCCCCGGACCAGGCGATCATCGGCGAGGCCACGCGGGCGGCCTGCGCCTCAAGCTCGGCCAGGCGACGGCGCTCGAGTTCGGCCAGACGCAGTTCCTCCTCGTCCGGTCCGATCCGGGCGGGGGTGGGCGGCGTCAGGCGCGCGACCTCAAGCTCCATGCGCAACTGATCAAGCTGGCGGTCGCGTTCGGTCAACTGTCGTTCCAGCGCGCGCTGCGCCTCGGTCGATGCCGATTGGAGTGCCGCGATCTGGGCGGTCAGATCGGCAATCGCGGCCTCGGTGCGATCATCGGGCACCTCGGTCGGACGCGCACGCAGCTCCTCAAGCTCGGCCCGCAGGGTTGCGAGGCTCTCCATCAGGGCAAGCTCGGCGCTGGACGGGCCAGTCTCGACCGGGTCCGGGGCGGCAGGCGGATCGGGCTGGCGCATCGGTGCCAGATCGCCAAAGCCTGAGCCCAGGGTCTGGAACTCATCCGGGGCAGCGGTCACCAGCATGGCCTCGGGCTTGGGCTGCAGCGCGATCCACATTACCCCGCCAAGCGTGGCGATCCCGCCGACCCCGAGAAGGGCCGTCAGAACGCTGGCACTGCCGCGCGCGCGGCGCTTGCCGGTCGCACTTTCGAGGGCTGCAAGGCGGGTGGCGAGGTCTTCGGTGTCCTGGCTCATGACGTTGGCGCCCGCATGTCCTGCACACAGACCTCGTCATCGCCCAAGCGCAGAACCCATTGGCGGTTGACGCCGGAGACACGGATGACGCCATCGCTGAGGACCGTGCTGTTGACCGCCCGCTCACCGCCATTGGTGTAGCGGAAGATCGCGGGGACCGGCGCGTTCCGCGCAAAGCGGAAATAGGTGAAGGTGCCGTCATCCCAGATGGCCGTGGGCGTGAACTCGCGGCTGCTGCTGACGGCATAGTTGGCGTTCGGGGCATCGGCCGCCACGGCGCGCGCGGGCTGGACTCGGGCCTCGGGGTAGCGGAACTGCACGACGTAATGCGGCGTCTCGCGCGCCTCGACGACGTGGAAGTAGTAGGAGCGGCGGTTCGTATAGACCGTGATGTTGGTGGCCACGCCCGAGGCGGCAGGCTTGATCGCGAAGGCGCGTCCGCCGGGCACACCGTCGAACTGGAAGCCCACCGTGTCGCCCGCGATGATCGAACGGATGGTCTCGCCCTCGCCGAACTCGACCGTGGTCACGCGGGTAAGGCTGGTCACCACGCGGTAGACCTGCCCCTCGGTCCAGGTGGCGATCCGGACGCGGTTGTCATGAGGGCCGGGGCGCGGGGTCACTTCGGCGAAGGCTGCGGAGGCTGAAATCGCGCTGGCGATGAGCACGACGGGCAAAAGAGCACGGGTCATTCGGAACGGTCCGATCGGATGGCATATTGGGTGACGGTGAAGCCGAAGGGGTTCTGCCAGACATCATCGATCGAGCGGGTCCGTTCGGGGCGGAAGGCAAACATCAGCGTGGCGGTGAACATGCCCGCCTGCGCGCCCTGCGGGCTGGTCAGGCGCTTGCGCAAGCGAACCTGGGCGCGGTTGTCGCCGATCAGCGTGATCGAGGCGATCTCGACGGCCATCTCCGCCGAAGGGCCGTAGCGCGTCGGCGGATAGCTCTCCTGGCCCGAGGTCCACATGGCGCGCATGCTGGCCTCGGCCGCTCCGGTGGACTGGGCCAGCACGCGGCGCACGCGCAAGTCGTTGTCGAGCTGGTTATAGGCTTCGCGGTCGAGGATGTAGCGGTAGATCTGTGCCTCGATCACGGCGGGCCGCTCGGCGAGCGAGACGGCTGCGACCGTGGCATTCGGGAGCGCCATGCCGGTTTCCGGGTCATAGGGTACGACCACGGGGGGCGGGATCTCGATCATCAGGGCGACGGCGGCGGCGGCAAGACAGCCGATCACGCCGAACCCCGCGCCGCCGATCCCGATCATCTGCCAGAGCCGCTCGCGGCGCAGCGCGCCGTGGATCAGCTCCTCCTCGACGAGTTCGCGGGTACTCAGGCCAGTGGTCATGTCAGGCACCCCGGTCATGGTCGCAAGCTCGGCAGGGTGAAGTCCATGTAGCGACGCTCCTCGGCGATGGTCGCGGCATCGACCACGCCCGCATTGCCCGCGCCGAGCGTCTGGATCGCTTCAAGCTCCCACATCCGCGTCATGGCGATGGCGAGTTCTGCGGTGACACGGGTATTGTGGTCCATCGCGGCCTTGAGATCCTCCATCTGGGGGATCATCGTGACGAGCCGCTCGACGCGTTCGAGGGATTGCGCGGCTTCGGCATGACTGTTCTGCGCCGCGGCCGACATGACGGCCCCGGTCGTGGCGCGCGTGGCAACCCCTTCCGCGCCAGGATTGCCGCTGGTTGCGATCTCGCGCAGCGAGTTCTCGTCAAAGCCTGCGCGCGCGAGCACCTGCTCCATCTGCGTGCGCATGGGGCCCGCAGTGATGCCCAGAAGGTTGCTCCAGTCCCCTGTCTGGATGCCCCGGATCAGGCCAGGCAGATCGCGGAACTTGGCCTCGAGCAGACCGTCGAGGCCGTCGCCCATCACCATGCCGAGGATGCTGCGCGGCCCGGTGAGCGAAGCATACATCTCTTGCAACTGGTCGAGCTGGTTCTGGACGACCTCGAGCTGCTCGAGCGCGTTGTCGAGCAGGTCAGTCTGGATCCCGAAATCCTGCAGCATCTGCTGAAGCTGGCGGATTTCCTGGGCGATGTTCTGGGTGTCGACCGTCGGCACGCCTTGTGCGCTCACAGGACCCGCAAGGGCGGTGGCCAGCGCGAGCGTTGCCGCACCGCTGGCAAGGGAACGGGACAAGCGCCTGATCATCGCAAACTCTCCAGGGTGAAATTCATGAACTGCCGCTCGGCGGCTTGGGCTGCGGCCATGGCGAGTTGCTCCTCGCTCAGCGGCTGGGTGTGGGCGGCCTTGATACGGGTGCGGATCGCGACCAGCCGGGCCAGTTCGGCGCGCGCATAGGTATTGAGCGCGATGGCCTCGTGGATGTCTTCGGTCTCACTGACGCGGCGGATGATGTCCTGGACCCGCAGCGCGGCCGCTTGGACGGAGACCAGCGAATAGTCGCCATAGACGCCCGCGCCATGGGCCGAGAGGCTGAAGCTCGCATTCGCCAGAAGGGCCGGATCAATGGTGCCCAAGGCATCGATGCCGCCGACCGCGGCGAGGTAGCGGTTGTATTGCTGCGGGATCACCACGACGTAGTGCTGGGTCTCCGCGAAAGGGGGCACGCCGCCATATTGCTGCACCCGTCCAGGGCCCGCGTTATAGGCCGCGAGCGCGTGGATGATGTTGCCATCGAACATGTTCAGCATCTGCGCGAGGTAGCGTGCGCCGCCCGTGACCTGCAGCCAGGGGTCGTCGTAATAAGCCGGGTAAATCCCGAGATCGCCCGCCGTACCGGGCATGATCTGAGTGAGACCAAACGCCCCCACGGGCGAGCGCGCCCCCACCTGGAACCGGCTTTCCTGCCAGATCAGCGCCTGCAACAGGCAGCGCCATTGCACGAGCGTGAGGCCTGCGCGGCTCACCCCGGGCAGGCTATGGGTGTGGCGTGCAGCGCGGATGATCAACTCCTCCACCCCTTCCCGGGCATCGCCGAACATCCGTGCTGCCGCCGGGTTGTTGTCCTCGGGCGCATAGAGGCTGGCCGCGGCCGTGCTGACGCCACCGGCATCACCCTGCCCTGCCTCAAGCCCCGCGACCGTGCCTGCGACATCGCCCGCGCGCAGGGTCATCGCATCCATGATCCCGTTCAGGGCCGCGAGTTGCTGGCGCTCGATTTCGGCCAGTTCCTCCTCGCGGGTCAGGCGATCTTGCTGCAGCGCCAGATCCTGTTCACGCTGGTCGATGATCGCCTGCCGGCCCGCGAAAAGGCGCAGATCGAAGGTCGGCACGCCCTGTGCGTTGGCCGGGGCCCCGAGCCAGACGCTGCAGGCGCCGGCAATCACACTCGAGAGGAATGCAGTGCTGGCCAGGTTTCGGATGCAGGCGGCGGTCATCGGATCAGCCGCCCGCCCCCAGCAGCACGAAATCGCAGGATGTATCGCGCCGGGTCGCGATCTCGCCGCTGGTCGAGACCGTCACCGCGGAGGCGGAGCGCGCGGGCGCGTCACGGAAGTTGAAGCAGTTGGCCTGCGCGGGGTTATGCTGGGCGCAGGCTGTCAGGGTCAGGCCGAGGCCGAGCAGCACGGCGCTGCGGGTGAGGATACGGGTCATGTCACTCTCCAGAAATCGGGGCGGTCACGGTAGCCGGGGCCGACAAGGGCCTCGCCCTTCTCCATGCCGCCGAGGATGGTCACGAGGGGGCCGAGCGCGCTCAGATCGGCATCGATCACGACCGAGCCACGGTCGTCGCGTACAAGCGCGAGCCGCGAGGCCGAGCCGACGCCCAAAAGCACGTCGAGTTCCTTCTCGCTGAGGCCGAGCATCGCGTAATCCGCAGCCGATGCGCGGATGTTGGGCAGGAGCACCTGGGTCGGCACGGCTTCGACGATGGTCTTGCCGGTCCGGGTGCGCTCGAGCTGGCTGGCATATTGCGTCATCATCACGACGACGGCGTTCTGCTTGCGGGCGGTCACCAGCCAGTTCGAGAGCCGCTCCGCGAAATACGCGTTGTCGAGCGCCTTCCAGGCCTCGTCGATCACGATGATCGTGGGCTTGCGGTCCTCGATCACCCGCTCGACGCGGCGGAAGAGGTAGGACAGGACCGCCATGCGTTCGCGCTCGCTCTCGGAATCGAGGATACCGGTCAGATCGAAGCCCGCGACGTCCCCGTCGATGCTGAAGCTGTCCTCGGCATTGGCCCCGAAGATCCAGCCATAGCGGCCCTCCGCCGTCCATTCCTGCATCCGCTCGAAAAGATCGCCCTCATCATCGGTCGAGACGAGGAGCGAGGCGAAGTCCGACCAGTTCCTGAGGCCTGCGTTTCCGGCGCTGGCGTTTTGGCGCACGACCTCCTGCAGACGGTTGGTCTGCACCGGGGTCAGGGGTCGGTCCCGGCGCTCGAGAAGGCTTGCGAGCCAGTCGGCCAGCCACGCCTGACCGCGCGGGTCGATCTCGGTCTGCAGGGGATTGAGGCCCGTGGGCCGCCCCGCCCGCACCGTCGAATAGCTGCCGCCAAGCGCGCGGACGGCCATTTCCATGCCGGCACGATAATCGAAGACGAAAAGCCGCGCGCCTGCGCGCCTTGCCATGGTCATGAGGAACGCCGCCAGCACGGATTTGCCCGACCCGGGGCGGCCCAGGATCAGCGTGTGGCCACCGGTAGGCTCGCGATCCGGTGCGCCCTGTTCGTGGAAGTTGAAGCGAAACCCGCTGCGCTCGGGCGTCGGGAAGAGAGTGATCGGCACGCCCCAGGGCACTTCCCGGCCAGTCTTGCCGAGCGGGGTGCGGTGGAAAGTGGCGAGATCGGCGAAATTGTGGTTCGTGATCGCGGCCTTGCGGCTGCGCGCCCCTGTGTTCCCGGGATGCTGCGCCATGAAATGCGCCCGCGCGCCGAAGGCTTCCGAGATCAGGTTGATGCCGGAGGTGGCGGAGATGTTGCGGATTTCGGCCGCGATGTCGTCGAGGGCAGCCTGGGTGCGGGCATAGACCGCCACCGTCATGTGATGCTCGCCGAAGATCAGGCGTTTCGACTCCAGATCGTCCTGTGCGAGTTCGAGTTCCTGCGCGAGGCTGACGGCACCGTCATTGGCGGCCTGCATCAGCCGCAGCTGCCGCTTGATCCGGCCTGCCATGATGTTGGCGTTGATCGGCACGAAGGAATGGGTGACCACCATGTCGACGGGCAGGTTCAGTTCGTCGAGCATCAGGCTGTCGGTCTTGGCAGGGTAGTTCTTGACCGCGAAGATCGTGCCGAGCTTGTCGCCCACGGCGCCGTCTGACAGCGCGATGGTCGTGCCGCGGAAGGTGACGCGGGTGTTGGCAACATCCTCGGCGATCACGCCCAGGCGCGAGCGCGGGAAGAGCGGGTGCTCTTCGCCCGTGTTGAGCGAGCCAACGAAGCCCAGAAGCTCGCCGGTGCTGGCAGCAAGCAGGCGGGGCTTCAGCTCATCGAAGGACGACAGGAGAAACCCCACGACCTCGTCCAGCTTGCGCAAGCGGCGTGTTGTGTCCGCTGCATGACGCGCACGCGACGCGCCCAGACCGAAGGGCAGACGGCTGCCCGCCTCCGGGCGCTTCAGCACGGTCAAGGTCAGTGTCTTGTCGCGCAGGCCAGATTGACCCAGATGCGCCCGCCAGCGCTGATCGACGGCGGCGGTGAACCCCTCGCCCGGGATGGGCGGTAGGGTCACATCGACCGCTTTCGACACCTTATGCAGGTAGAAGGAGAACTCGGTCCCCACCTGCGCGACGATGCCTGCCAGGAGCCCGCCGATCCGGTCGAGATGGGCGTCCTCGCTCGTGATGCTGTTCACCCCTTCGAGCCGGATGCACTGCATCAGCTCGTTGCCGCGCGTCCGGATCGTTCGGTCGGTCACGAGGCTGACGTAAGGCAGCATGGACGAGAGCCGCTTCTCGCCCTTGACCCATGCGGGCAGCGCGGTCAGCGGATCGAGGGCGTCTGCGACGTCATCGGCAACACCGTCACGGGGCATAGCTGTCGCCCCCGTGGAGCTTGCGGTTCGAGGTCGGCGGGGTTTCCTGCAAGGTAATGACCAGGACGTCGAGGAAGTTCGGATCCCAATCCGCGGCTTTCCAAAGCGCCGGCCAGGCCAGCCCCGCGAAGACGGCTACCACCCAGCTCTGCACCCAGAGGAACAGAAGCGTCGAGCCGAAGAGCCAGACCATGGCGTACATGATCGGCAAGCCCATAAGCTTGGGTGGCCTCAGAAGGCCGATGAACACGCGGGACTGGTCGGACATGGCCGAGACCTCCGGAAGCTCTGGCTCAAGTCGTCCAGATGGCGGCAACGATGGTGGGGGCTGCGGCGATGCCCGCGATCGCGACCACGACCCAGAGCGCTTGGCGGAAATCGAGGATGCCGAAGAGCCAGGAGAGGAACACGCCGATCAGCGCCAGCGTGCCGATCACGATGCCCAAGGGGCCGGTGATGGCGTTCACGATGCCCTGCAGCAAGGTCTGGACCGGCGAGAGATCGATGCTCTGCGCCAGTGCGGGATCTGCGAGCATGATGAGCGCCATTGCGCCCATGAGCGCGCAAGTCACCGCGCGGGCGGCAACGGGGGAAAGTCTGGATGTCACGAGAGATCTCCTCTGAGCCGTTGGAACACGGCAGTCACACGGGCCACATGGCCCTGGGTTTCGCGAAAAGGGGGAATGCCGCCATGGCGGGTGACCGCCTCGGGCCCGGCATTGTAGGCGGCCAACGCCAGCGCAGGATCGCCGAAGCGCTCGAGCATCATCAGAAGGTACCGGGCCGAGCCGTCGAGGTTATGCGCGATGTCATGGGGATCGACGCCAAGATCACGCGCGGTTCCGGGCATGAGCTGGCCAAGCCCGATGGCCCCAACAGGGCTCAGCGCGCGCGGGTTATAGGCACTCTCGACTTCGATATTGGCGCGGTAGAACAGCGTCCAATCGGTGACCGACAGACCAGCCTGACGCAGGGCGTCATGGCTGCCGTAGCGCAGCGCGGTGGTCTCGATGGCGTGGAGGATTTCGGGGGAGGCGCGGACAGCAAGCGGTGTCACGGCAGCGGCCGCAACCTGAGCCACTGGCTGACCTGCGTCCGGCTGTTGCGGTCTTGCGAAAAGAAAGAGGCGGTCCGTCTGCGTCCCATCCGGGGCGGCGTCCGAGGTGTCGAACGCCCGCAGCGACTGCGTGCCGTTCGCGATATCGATCAGCTGCCCATCGGGGCTGACCTGGAAGATGAAACCGTCGGCGAGGGCCAAGGGTGCGGAACAAACACCTGTACCCAATGCAACGACGAGCGCGAACGCGCGGTCAGTCGTCCTTGACCAGAACCGGGCCAGTCCGCGGCTGTGCCACGCGGCCGGGGGCGGCGTGACGCTCGCGTCCGCCTTCTTCAAGGGGAATGCTGGCGGTTGTGCAGCCCATTTCGGCGAGGAAGCTGACAAGACCGACGATGGTCTTGAACTCGCGCACCTTGAGGTAACTGCGGCTGGTGACAAGCATCTTGTCGGCCCGACCGTCTTCCGCGACGGCGCGCGCAACCCATGTGCCGTACCAGCTGTTGTGCCGTTTTTCGCCAGCTTCCTTGCAGACCACCTCGAGGAGGTAGCCATCGGCAAGCAGGCTTCGCAGTCCGTCTTCTGTAACCACATTCGGGGCTTCTTCTATATGGGCCATCCGCTTCGGGTCCTTTCCTGCCTGAGGTGCAGCATCGGCCCGCGGGGTCGTAACACCGCGGTCGATACGAGACAACATGAACGATAGCAAGACAATAATAACGACTTGACGAAAATCGCCTTGCTCTGATAACGGTGCTACAGGACGAGATTGCAACATGAAAGGCGCAAAAGGAGTTTTGCCCTGCACATGTCATGTGCGCGCAACGCTATCCTCGCGACTCTGATCGTGGTGGCACAAGCGCAAGACGCTGTGGCTGCGCCCTGTATCGCACCAGAACGCCCCTTCCTGCCCCAGTCGCGCGAGGACATGCGCCTCTACGCCGATCTGCTGCGCGCGGACTTCGAGACCTATATCGCCGAGGTCCAGACCTATTTCCGCTGCCTTGACGAGGAACGCGCAAGGGCGTTTGTTGAAGCACGAGAGGTTACTGAACAGTACGGGCAGTTCCAGCGCGCCCAGGAATAGCGTCCGAAATCCGCACGTGTCTGGTGTGGGGATTGCGTGGGCAAAGCCAATTCGAAGCGCAATCTCGAGCATCCCACGTTTGCTTGCTGTAAAGGAGCACGGAAGGGAACTGCCAGTGGTTAATCAGTTGGGTTCCCTGCGCAGGCGATGGCGGGTCGTACTGGCGAAGGCGGAGACCCGGAGTGCTACAACTCCGAGGACCAGAATTGCGAAGGGGAGCCGCAACGGGTTCGGGTCAGGTGTCGCCCGATGAAAGCTCAGGAAATGCGCGTAGAGGAAGTAGGCCGTATGCGCGACGACCAGCGCCCAGAAGACCAGCGCCGTCATCTGGACGGTCTTCCAGGACGCCGCGCCGAGGGTGCGCACTGCGCGATCATTGGACGTGATCAGAAGGATGAAGCCGATACCGAGCGCGAGGATGCCAATGGCATTGGCGAGCCCGAATCCGTGCTGCAGCATCACGTATCGCAAGTCGAACGGATGATATTCGAAACCGAACAGGCGAATGAGGTTCCATTCCACCCAACCGTCGAGAATGATCACCGTGTGTACCATGGCCAGAGCGACCGAGTAAATTCCGAGTTCCCGCCGCCAAGGAAGCCATCTCGCGCATACGCGAAAAATACGTGGTGCGGCACCAAGTGTCATCGTCAGGGCAAGCAGCAGGACCGCCGCATCACCGAAAGCGCGGTTCCATCGATGCATCGGGCTCCACTGACCATGCACGAGCGAGAAGGCATACACGAGCGCTGCGGCAGTTATGACAACGACGACATGACGCATGAGTGTCCGCCACCGGTTCGCAGATGATGGTGACGGTGTAATGGGCGAGTTGATGGCAGTGGTCATTGAGAAGCCTCGTTCGGGAAGTTTATTCTTCGCGTGTGAAATGAGCGCCATCTCCGCCATACGGCGATGGACAAGACAACGATTCCGCCGGCGGTGAGGTAAGGCCGCATCGGATCGAACCAGATCATCAGGGCTTCGCCGCCGAAGATCAGCATGAGGATCTTGTTGCAGGTCGGACAGGCAATCCCGACGAAACCCACCGTTCCTCCTGCTGCGGCGCGCCGAAGCCCGCAGGCGCTCGGAAGAGCGACGAAGGTTCCTGTCAATGCGGCGAGCAGTACCAGGGATGGAAATTCCCACGCACCGACGGGCGTCATCCGGACGAAGAGCGGGTTAGCCCAGACAGCAGAAACCGTTCCCATCGAAGCGAACACAAGCACTGCGCCCAACCAACCGCGCAGGAACGGGTGCCATACTTGCGGCCAGAACCAGATCGATTCTTTAACCGACATTACATTTCCTTATCGAGCAGTATGGTCCAACCGGACGATTTCGCCGTCGAGGGCGATCTGGAAGCGCCATCGCCCTCCCATGGGAAAGCTGCCGGTTCCCCTCCAGGTGCCGTCGGATCGGCGGAACATTTGCACCGGCGTGCGCCCCATGTCGTGGCCGACCATGGTCATTGATACACTTGGTGGAATGAGCGTCGCGTCGTTACTGCCGTCGTTGCTTTCGAACCATACGGTGATATCGAAGGCATATGCCTGACCATCCTCCACTGCGACAAGAAGGCGACCGCCGGCGACATCCCCCGCAACGAATGTCTCGGCAGCATTCGGAGAGCCGATATGGTCCCGGTTTGCAGTTAGACCGAAGATCATGAACGCCCCAACGGTCCCGGCGACCAGCACGAGCGGGACCGCGATCAACCCTGTGCGAAAAAGCCTCATGGCCTAAAGAACCACAACCTGGGTTCCAATGCGGACCAGATCATAAAGCTGTTCGACATGGTGATTGAACAGACCGAAGCAACCGTTCGATGCTCGGCGCCCGATTTTTCGTTCATCGTCAATCCCATGGATCCGGTAATATTGCCAGGAAAGGTTCAGCGCTCGAGTGCCAAGCGGGTTGTTCGGCCCCGGGTGGACAATTGCAGGCAGCGTCGGGTCGCGTTCGCGCATGCTCGGAGTCGGGATCCAGGTTGGGTTCATGCGCTTCAGAACGATTTCAGTGCGGCCGCGGCGGGTGAATTCCTCGGTCATCGGCACCGAGCAGGGATAAACCAGATAGGTGCTCTCGTCCTCGGACCAGTAATGGACGGCGCGCGAAGCGCTGTCGCAGATGATAGCACCATGCCGCAGACTATCGAAATGATCACGCCATTGCACGGTTCGGAAGCCCATGGAGTTGCGGCGGGCGCGGGGGGTGCTGTCGGCTTCGATCTCGCCGACGAGGCTTTGAGCGAGAGAGGCGCTTGCGCTCAGCGAAACAAGGCCGCTTCCTGCCAACGTCAGCAACTGGCGGCGGTTGAACATGACTTTTTTCATTCGGTTTCTCCTACTTGGTGCTGGATGTGATTGCTCGATCAGGTTTCACTTTGCGTGTCACTCGATCCCGTTCGCGCGCTGAAGCGTGCGGATATAGGCGATGATGGTGTTCACTTCGGCGCGCGTGACGCCTTCGATCGGGGGCATATTGCCAAATCGCCAGTGATGCGCGCGAACGCCGTTCAGCACGGCAATGTGGAAGGCTTCATCGGAGTGATGCCCCGGGTGATAGATGCGGTGCACCAGCGGCGGCGCAATATCCTCCCGGCCGGCCGCATTCGTTCCGTGGCACGCGGCGCAGAAGGTCGCGAAGGCGCGTTCGCCCATGGCTTCCGTTTCGGAAAGGCTGGCCGGAACGACAACTTCGACTATGGGAGCCGGGGCAAGCTCTGTCGGCAGATCGGGTAAATCCGAAACCGAAAGCGAGGTTTCGTTTCCATTGTTCCACAGGTTCAAGGCGATGACACCCATCACGCCAAAGATGACCGCGAAAATGAAGCGCAGAGTCGATTGTTTCATGGAAATCTCCTTTCCTGCCCGCCCCTGATGACTTGCTGTCGTATTGAAGTTTCAAGGACGGGAAGACCGCAGCGGCATCACTGCCGCCGCGGCGAGTCTCAAGCCGAAACGACCAGTTCGGTCATCATGCCCGTGATGAGATGTGGCATGTGGTGGCAGTGCAGCATCCAGCGCGCCGCCTCGCCCGCATCGAAGGCGATGGTGACCATCGACATCGGCGGGATATGCACCGTGTCGCGCATCGCGCCGTTGATGCGCCGCATGCCGATGCCGGGCCCGCCGATGCCGACCACCTGGAAGACATGACCGTGCAGATGCATCGGATGGGCCATCATCGACATGTTGTGGAACATTAGCTCGACGCGTCCGCCCGAGCGCACCTGGATCGGCACATGCTCGCCCCAGATCCGGTCGTTGATCGTCCAGCGATAGGGGGACATGGTGCCGCCCAGCATGACCATCTCGCTGTGTGCCTTGGCACGCTGGGGCATCGCATCAGCGGCTTGCAGGCTGGCTTCCTGTGCGAGGTCGTAGTCAAAGGCCGGCGCGGCCTCGTCGCCCAGTTCGGCGACGTGCGAGACCTGAGCCGAGGGGGTGGCAAGGATGATCCCGGTCCGCTCGCGCTCACCTTCGCGCAGGGCAAGGATTGGCCAGGCACCTTCCTCTGCGGGGAGATCGAGTTCGATATCCAGCCGCTGCCCCATAGCAAAGCCGAACCGACGGCCGGAGAGCGGCTCGACGGCATGGCCGTCCACAGCAACCAGACGCCCTTCGATACCGCCCGTATCGATCCAGAACACGGTTGCCGAGGCTGCGTTGATGATGCGCAGCTTGACGCGGCCGCCCCGCTCGACCCTGACGATTTCGGGGTCGGAAAGCGTTCTGTCGTTGGCCAGATAGGCATCGAAGTCGATATCGTTGAGATCCATCTCCATGCCATTCATTCCGGCCATGCCGCCGTGATCACCTCCCATCATCCGGCTCATCATGCCGCCACCCATCGCGCCGTGATCCATGGCACCATGCCCCGGCCCGTGATCAATATTCGCCATCAGTTCATCGGGAGATGTGAAGGAGAAATCCTGCAGGATCAGGACGACTTCTTGCCGGTCCTCAGCGAGATCTTCGTCTGAGCGGACGATGAGCGGCGCGGCGAGCAGCTGCATTTCCTGAACGGGCATGTGGCTGTGCATCCAGTGAGTGCCCGCCAGCGGCGCAAAGTCATAGTCCCGCGCCTCGCCCGGCCGCAGGGCGGGCATGGGGGCGTCGGGCACGCCATCCTGATCATTGGGCGGGATCTGCCCGTGCCAGTGGATCATCGTCTCGATATCGAGCGCGTTTTCCAGCCGGACGCTGAACCGCTCGCCGGGATCGAGGATCAGCCCCTGCCCGCCCCGGGCGTTTTCCAGCCCGAAGACGTTCGCGGCCCGACCGCCGATGTCCAGCACACGGCTTGCGGCGCGAAGCAGGTGCTGGGGTGCTGCGGTCTGCGCGCGCAAAACGACAGGCAGCGAGAGCGCGGCCATCGAGGCAGCACTTGTCGCCATGAACCGGCGACGGGTGTAACGAGTGGTCATCAGATAAGCTCCTGTTTGCCGACGGATTTGTCGGCGATCACTTGTCCCGGCCATGCGACCGGAGGGCGATGTTTCAGGAGCGCGTTTTGGGAGGTCTGAGATCGGGTGCGGCCGCAAGACCGCCCATGATTTGTCCGCCGGAGAGGAGGTAAGGCACGGACGCGAAGACCGTTATCGAGGTCGGGTCCGGTAGCAGCGAATGCAGCGTTGACATACAAGGGAGGATGCAAGAGCTGCACTCAGCATCCAGAGCGTGGTCCGGGTTCTCGCCATCAACACAGCAGTTTGCGCGCTGCGTGTCGGCATGTTCTTGTTGCAGTTGAACGTCGAAGTTATTCGGATGCGCTGCCAGGGCATGACCCTGCAGGATCGGCGAAAAAACCAACATCGCGACGAAGATTGCCGCGATCCAGGGCCGCCAGAAACTGTACGTACAACGATCGTTCATAGGACGACGATAAGCGCGTGCCCTTGCTCCGTCCAGCAGGGATGCTTGTCTCAGCTTCAACAAGAGCGTGAACCCCGCTGGCTGGCAAGCGCTGCAGCCGGCCCCTTCTCAGGCAGGCCATGCCCTTATGGCAAATTGAAGGGCCGTCCGTATCGGGACCGCGAAATCAGCGCGTTTGATCTTGATCAAGGCAAGACCAGGCCGGGGAGGTGTACTGGGCGATCATACTTTCGGACGAGACAGCATGACAGGGGTTCGGATCAACAGCGAGACGGGGGCATGGAGCTGGCGCTGGCTGCGTTGGTTCATGGTGTCGTTGATCCTCCTGTCCCTCGGACTTGCGACGATCCAGATGGCAGATGCCCATCCCGTCCAGCATCATTCCGATCATGGTTTGACGACAGCCTTGTCCGATGTCGCGCCTGGCAGCCCGGAGTGCTGTGACGATGCGGATCCCGGGCATGCAGCAGGTGCCTGCGCAACTTCCGGACATTGCGTTGCCTGCGCGACTTCGACAGCGGGAACACTCGCGCCAGCCTTGTCGCCCGAGGCACGTCCTGACCCGCGCCTTATCGTCCTGCCTGCGGGCTTGACCTCGGATCCGGCCGGACGCCCTCCGAAATCTGCCTGAACGGTCTGACAGGAGCACGGTCGCGTTGCATCGCGCTCCTGCCGCACGAGCGGGCAGTAGAGCCTATCCGGCACCTCGACCTGCTTCGTGAGCAAAGCGACCGCATTCCGGTTCACTGCGTGCAGTGAGGCCCCTTGCGGTCCGGCAATGCCGTTCCGGTGACGCAGGCAGCCCAGCCCGAGATCAGGATTCCACGCTGCCGCGATACCCGGAACCCTCAGCGATGAAGGTTTCCATCAATGCACGACACTTCCCATTTAACCACCAGGCGCGGCTTTATCGCGGCGACCGGCTTCGGCGGCACGGCACTTTATGCCCTCTGGGTCGGCTATGGCGCAGCGCCCGGCCCGTTGGCGCTCTTTGGCGCAACGCATGCCGAGGACGCAGGGGGCCATGATGATCATGCGGCCCATTCGGCGCCCGAGGGCCAGTCGCTGACACGCCAGGAGTTCGAGGCGCAGGTGCAGGACTTCGTTGCCCGCTTCGGCGAGGCTGACGGCAGCGTGCGGCCGCGTCATCCTGATGTTTCAGGCTCCGCCATGGCCGAGGGCGCGCATGATGGCCAGACGGCGGATCATGCGGCGCATACGGGGACGGGGCATGTTGGCCATAGCGGCCACGGTGACCACGGCGGCCATGGTGCGGCAGCGCATGCCCCCCAGCCCGTTACGGACGCGCATCGCCACGACCCGAGCGCGCCGATCGACATCTGGCTGCGGGCCGGCCAGTTCTTCTTCGAGCCCGCACATCTGCGGCTTGAAACGCATCAAGCCTACAGGTTTCGCATGATGGCAACCGATGTGTCACACGGAGCCTCGATCCATTTCGGCCGCGGCGGGCGGATGATCCGGCTGCGACCGGGGCAACTAGTCGAGACCGACATCACCCTGCACCGGCCGGGCGAGTTCCTGATCTATTGCACCTACTATTGCGGCGCAGCCCATGACGTGATGCAGGCGCGCCTCAGCGTGACGGAAGGGGGTGTGGCATGACCGCCTCGCTTCGTGACCGGCTGGACCATCTTTCTCCCGGCGACCGCAGACTGCTGATCGCGCTCTCTGGTCTGGCCATCCTCGCGCTCCTCACCGGTATCGTCGGTGGCACCGGTGTGGCGCTGGCGCGTGCCGGCTGGATCGACCTCATCCCTGAAACGGGCTTCCGGCTTCTGACCCTGCACGGGGTCGGGATATTCTTCTACTGGCTTTACCTTGTGCAAGGCGCCATCCTGCTGGCGCTTGCCGCGATTGAGGCCGGGCGGGGGCTTGCCGCACGCGGCTTGGCCTGGGGCGGATTTGCGCTGATGCTGGGCGGGATGGCGCTGTCGCTGGGCGCGATTTCGGGCGGCACGCCGCTTCTCTATAATGGCAACCCCGAACTTGCCGAATACGAGTTGGGTCGGCTTGGCGTCTTCAATGCCGGCTATATCCTGCTGGGACTCGGGTTGATCGTGCTGCCGGCGACCGGGGTGGCGACGCTCCTGGCTGCGGTGCGGCGGGCGGGGGAATTCTCGGCGGTCGGCTTCGCGCTCTTCGCCTGGGCGGGGTTCCTGATGGTGACGGGCTTTGCGCTGGTCTATGTCTTCGCGCCGGGGCTCCTCTGGGCGCTGGGGCTGGGCGGGATGCCCGCCAATCACAGCACCAACTGGCACATCGTCTTTCACAACATGCATTACCTGCCGCTGATGGCCACGGTCATCGTCTGGTATGTGCTGATGCAGGAACTGATCGGTGTGAAGTCAGTCTTCGGCGCACGGTTCTCCAAGCTCGTCTTCGCCGCTTACCTGGTCTTCGTGCCACCGACCTCGCTTTACCACATGTTCCTGGAGCCCGACCTGCCGGGCGCGGTGCGTATCGCCGGCTCGCTCCTGTCGCTCTTTGTCAGCGTGCCGACGCTGACCGCCTTCCTGATCATCGTCGCCTCGCTTGAGGTGCATGCCCGCACGCGCGGTGGCCGGGGCCTGTTCGGCTGGATCCGGGCGTTGCCCTGGCGGGAACCAGCGATGGCGGCGGCGGGGTTTGCAGTGGTCAACATGGCCTTCGGGATCGTGCTGGCCTTCGTGCTGATCCAGGCGGACCTGGCGCCGCTTCTGTCGGATACGTTCTTGGTGCCGGGTTATTTCCACTTCTTCACCGTCGGCACGGTTTCGCTGAGTTTTCTGGCCGCACTGGCACTGATCCTGCCCGCGCTGACCGGGCGCGGTCTGGCCGTGCCGGGGCTGGCGCGCTTCACCCCGCATCTGGCGACCTTGGGACTTGTGGCCTTTGGCGGGGCCGGGGTGGCGGCGGGCGACATGGGTGTGCCGCGGCGCGTGATTGATGCCGGCTATGGCGGGGACGCGCCCGCGCTCTGGCCCGCGCTGATGGGCTGGGTCGCCGGGGGCGGGCTGCTGATGGCCCTGGCCTTGGCCGCTTTTTCGCTCTCGGTTGCAGCGACATTGCTGCCCGGGCGCGCGACGGTGCCCCCCTTGCCGCATTGGGATGCGGCCATCACGCCGCGCCCCGGTGCCGCCGCGCTGGTCGGGCCGCTGGCAGTGCTGGTGATCGTGATCGGCATGTATGCCGCAACCGCTACCGGGTTCGAACTGATGCGCGCGCTGCCGATCGAGGCAGCGGGCGGCGCCCATGGCCATTGATGGAAAGGACAAGGATATGAAATTCGACATCACGCTCATCTTCACCGTCGCAGCAGTCTGGGCGGTTCTGGCGCTGGCCTATGCGCTGGCGCCCTGGTCGGGCATGATCGGCTATGCCTGGGTCTGGGGCTTCGGTGCGGCGCTGTTCCTCGGACTGGGGTTGGCGTTGCGGAGAGCATCCGCCGCCCATCTCAAAGTGGAGGGCAGATCATGACCGATCAAGCCAAACCCACCGCCCACAGTGCAACCGTCACACTCACCGTGCCCGGTATGGGCAGCGATCATTGTGCCGGAATCGTCAAGACCTCGCTCAGCCGTCTGGATGGCATCGGCGCGGTTCGGACAAGCATTGCCAGCCACCGTGTCGAGGTGTCCCACGATCCGGGCAAGGTCGATGCCGCCGCGATGCGGGTCGCCGTCGAGCGCGCTGGGTATGAGGTCGATGCGATCGAAACCGCAGAAAGCCGGTCGCCAGCGGGAGCCGCCGAGTCCGAAGATCGCTACCTGTCGCAGGCCTGGAACCGGCTGGTCTTTGCCGCCGTTCCGGCCACGCTGATCATGCTGATCATGGTCCCGCACATGTTCTGGGCGAAGATCCCGGGGTATCTGCTGATCGTCGCGGTGCTGGCCTTTCCGGTCGTCTTCCTGCGCGGTGGCTGGGCCACACATGTCTCGGCCTGGCGGTCACTGACCAACCGCACCGCCAATATGGACGTCCTGATCTCGATGGGCAGCCTGCCGCCCTATCTGATCGGGTTGATCGGCTTCGTCTATCCGATGACCTCGTTCATCGAGATGGCGGCGACGATCATGACTTTCCACTTGCTGGGCCGCTATCTGGAAACCCGCGCCAAGGGCCGCGCCAGCCAGGCGATCAAGCGGCTGATCACCATGGGCGCCAAGACCGCCTCGGTGCTGCGCGACGGTCAGGAGGTCGAGCTACCGGTGGCCGAATTGCAGCCCGGCGATGTGATGGTGGTGCGCCCCGGTGCCAAGGTGCCCACCGATGGCGAGATCGTGGAGGGCAACAGCCATCTGGACGAATCCATCGCCACGGGTGAATCCGTGCCTGTCGAAAAGGGCCCGGGCGATGCCGTGATCGGCGCCACGATCAACAAGGAGGGGCTTTTGAGGGTGCGCGCCACGCGCGTCGGTGCCGATACCTTCCTTGCGCAGGTCATCCGGCTGGTCGAGGAAGCACAGGGATCGAAGGTGCCGATCCAGGAGTTCGCCGACTGGTTGACCGGCAAGTTCGTGCCGGCAGTGCTCATCATCAGCCTTGCCAGCTTCGCCATGTGGCTGGTTCTCGGTGAGAGCCTGCGGCCGGTGCTCGGCTGGGGGGCGGGGTTCCTGCCCTGGGTCAATCCGGACCTTGCGCCGTTGATGGTGGGGGTTCTTTCGGGCGTCGCGGTGCTGGTCATTGCCTGTCCCTGCGCGCTGGGACTGGCAACGCCGACGGCCTTGATGGTGGGCTCCGGCATGGGGGCCGAGCGCGGTGTGCTGATCCGCTCGGGCGAGGCAATCCAGACTCTGAAGGACATCAAGGTGGTGGTGCTCGACAAGACCGGCACCGTCACCAAGGGCAAGCCCGCGCTGACCGATGTCCACGCGCTGGAAGGCTTTGACGAGGCACAGGTGCTGCGCTCTGCAGCCTCGGTCGAGGCCGGGTCCGAACACCCGCTTGCGCAGGCCATCGTCGCGGGCGCGCGAGAACGCGGGCTGGACATTCCGGAGGTTGCGAAGTTCCGATCCATCACCGCGCGCGGGGTTCAGGGCGAGGTCGAGGGCGGCATGGTTTGCGTTGGAAGCCGACGGCTGCTGACCGAGGCTGGCATCCCACCCGAGGCGCTGGAGAGCCGGCTGGTCATACTGGAGACCGAGGGCAAGACCGCGATGCTGGTCGCGATCGGCGACCGGCCGGCGGGGCTGGTGGCGGTGGCCGACACGATCAAGGAAGACTCCAAGGCCGCCATCGCCGCGATGCAGGCGCTTGGCATCCACGTTGTCATGGTCACCGGCGACAACGAGCGCACCGCGCGTCATGTCGCGGCGCAGGTGGGTCTGGACGAGGTCAAGGCCGGTGTTCTGCCCGAGGGCAAGGTCGAGGCGATCCGCGCATTGCAGGCCCAGCATGGCGAGAAGGTCGCCATGGTCGGTGACGGGATCAACGATGCCCCGGCGCTCAAGCAGGCCAATGTCGGCATCGCGATCGGCGCAGGCGCCGATGTGGCGATCGAGGCGGCCGATGTCACCCTGGTCACCGGCGAACTGACCAAGGTGGTCGAGGCAATCCAGCTTTCGAAAGCCACGTTCCGCAAGATCGTTGAGAACCTCTTCTGGGCCTGGTTCTACAATCTCGCGGCGATACCTGTCGCCGCGCTCGGCCTCCTGCATCCGATGATCGGCGTCATCGCCATGACCGCAAGCTCGCTCTCGGTGATCGGCAATTCGCTGCTCTTGCGGCGAGCCAGAATCGGGGTGGGCAAATGATGGATCCCTCAGAGCAGAAATCCGGTGATGCCTCCCCGAAGCCGGGCTGGCACAGCTCGCCACCTGTGGTTGCCGCCTGTGTGGTGCTGGCCGGGCTGGGGCTGGCACTGGCTTTCGAGCATCGCGTGCATCTGATGGCTAGCCTGCCACTGATGCTGCCGCTTGGGATTTGCCTCGCGATGCATGTCTTCATGCATCGCGGCCATGGCGGCGGCGGCCGATGACACCGCCGCGGCGAATTAGGAAGACGGAGAATGACCAAATGAGAACCAATATCAAGATCACCCGCCGCAGCATGCTCATGGCCTCGGGTCTGGGCGCACTTGGTCTTGGCGGGGCATTTGCTCTCGGCTTCGGTGCACCTGCCCGTGCCGAAACACCGCTTGCCACTTTGCTTTCGCGCACGCATGTCCATGGGCTGGCGGTCGACCGGCAGGACCCGCACCGCCTGCTGATCGCCACGCATCACGGGCTGCACGCGCTCGATATCGACAGCGGGTTGACCATGCAGGTCTCCGATCACCGCGACGACCTGATGGGTTTTGTCGCCCACCCCGTGGAGCCCGGTGCCTTCCTCGCCAGCGGCCATCCCGCGCGCGGCGGCAATCTGGGGGTCATCGCCAGTTCGGACGGCGGCGAGCGCTGGGTGCAGATTTCGGCCGGCGTGAACGGGCCGGTGGATTTCCACCAGATGGACATCAGCAAGGCCGATCCGGCCGTGGTCTGGGGCAACCATGGCGGGCTCCAGCGCAGCCGCGACGGCGGTGCGACCTGGGAGCGGGTGGCCGATGCGCCGACCGGGCTGATCGACATCGCCGCTTCGGCACGCGACCCGGAACGGCTCTATGCTGCGACCGAGGGCGGGCTCTGGGTCAGCGCCGGCGATGCACGGAACTGGCAGCGCGCCCATCCCGCACAGGCGCCGGTGAGCTTTGTCGAGGTGACGGCCGATGGCATCCTTCATGCCTTCATCCTAGGCGAGGGCCTCGTGCGCCGGGCCGAGGATGAAACGGCTTGGGAGAGCCTCCACCCCGGCTTCCAGGATCGGTTCCTGCTTTATTTCGCCGCCGATCCGCTGACACCGGAACGCGTCTTCGCGGCAACCCAGCACGGCGAATTGCTGGCTTCCGAGGATGGCGGACGCAGCTGGCGCCGACTGGGCATCGAATAACCCCGCCGCGCGCGGTCCTCATCCGTGCGCGACTTCCAAGACCAACCCCGATGAATGGAGAGAGACCATGACGACCAGAACCGCACTGACCGGCCTTCTCGCTGGCGCCGCCCTGTTTGCGATGAGCATGAGCGCCACGGCGCAGACCACTGATGACGACCATGCGGCCCACCACCCCGAGGTCGAGGCGACGGCGCCCGAGGGGGATGCGGGACCTGCCGACGCCTCCGGGATGCCTGGCATGATGGGCATGATGACGCCCGAGATGATGCAGATGATGATGCGCATGATGGGCGAGGGCGGGATGCCCGGGATGATGGGTGGCATGCGCGGCGGCCCGATGGCCGAGGGAATGCCGGGCCGCGGCATGATGGGCCAAGGCATGATGGGGATGCACGGCATGCCGATGGGCCCGATGATGCACGGCCTCCATGGGCAGATGGGCGGCCACGCCCTCGGCCCCGGCGCGCTCTATGGCATGCACCACAGTGCGCCCAGCGAGATGACGCCGGCCCGCGTCGAGACGTACCTCGCGCATCTTCTCGAGCGCCACGGCAACCCGCGCCTCGAGATCGGCGAGATCACCGAGGCCGAGGATGGCAGCATCATCGCCGAGATCGTCACGGTGGACGGCTCGCTCGTCCAGCGCCTCGCCTTCAACCGATATCCGGGCCTGTTCCGGCAGATCGACTGACGCGGGCCTGCCCGGCCAAGGGCCAACAGTAGCACCAACCCGAAAGGAGACTGCCATGATGAACGGATGGGGAATGGGGTTCGGCGGGATCTGGATGATCCTGATCCTTGTCGGCCTCGCGATCGCGGCGCTGATCAAGTATCTGATGAAATGAAAGGAACGGACCATGAGCTACACGCATGACCGGACGATCACGGATGCTTCGATCGACGCAGTGGACGCGCGCATCCGCAAGGCGCTGAGCGAGCAGGGCTTCGGCGTGCTGACCGAGATCGACGTCAAGGCCACCCTGAAGGCCAAGATCGGCACCGAGGTCGATGATTACCGCATCCTCGGCGCCTGCAGCCCGGCCATGGCCTACAAGGCCATTCAGGTCGAACCGCGGGTTGGCGCGATGCTGCCGTGCAATGTGATTCTGCGCGCAGTGAAGGGTGGCGTGGAGATCAGCGCCATCGACCCCGTCGCCTCGATGCAGGCCATCGACAACAAGGACCTGCAAAGGATTGCCGACGAAGTGCGGCAGATGCTGGTCGAGGCGGTCGAGGCCGCCTGATGGGCACGGGTTCCAGAAACGCGGCGCGCGCCGAGGCTACTGGCACCGGCGCGCGCCCGGCCGGTCTTTGGGAGGCGCCGGAATTGCCGGTCGCTTTCTTTTCCTTCCTGCTGCACTTCGTCTGGGAGTTCGTGCAGGTGCCGGTCTTCGCAGACATGGCCGAGATGGCGCATTGGGAGGCGATCAAGCTCTGCATGTCGGCAACCTTTGGTGATGTCGGTTTCGCCCTGACGGCTTTCTGGATCGCAAGCCTCGCGGCGCGCAGCCGGGACTGGCTCTTTGGACCGGCGAGGCTACCCATCGTGATCTTTATAGGTATCGGCATCGCCCTGACGGTCGGGTTCGAATACTATTACACCAACGTCAGCCTGCGCTGGACCTATTCGGACGCGATGCCGCTGGTGCCGCCCTTCGGCACCGGATTCAGCCCGCTCATGCAATGGCTGATCCTCCCGCCGCTCGTGATCTGGCTGACCCGCCGGCACCTGCTGGGGGCGCGAGCGATCCGGGAAGGCAATGCATGAACCATGGTGATCTGCCGCCAGCCTTGGGCCTGCTGCGACCGCTGGTCACCGCAGTCCTCGCCGGGCTTGCCGGGTTGGCGGTGCACAGCACGCTGATGCTGGTCAAGGACGCCTTTGGCATTCTGCCGGGCTTTCAGCCCTACGACGATTTCCAGCGCCTGCTGGGGGGCTGGGCGGGTGCGCAGCTGGGAAGCCTCGTGCCCTATCTGACCGGCGCGATGATCTGGGGGTTCCTCTATGCCCGGCTGCACCCCCATCTCCCCGGCGGGAGTTTCTGGGCAAAGGGTCTCGGTTTCGCGCTCATTGCCTGGGGCGCGATGAGCACGGGGTTCTTCCTCCTGGCAGGGCATGGCCTGTTCGGACTACGCATGGGTTATGGGATCTGGCCGGCCCTTTTCATGTTGCCGATGCTGGCGACTTTCAGTCTTGCGTTGAGTTTCACCCATTCCCGTCTGCGGGCAGCATGATCTCGTCTGTGCCAGGCAGCATGGTGCCGGATCAGAAATACCCAGCCAGCAGTGCCGAGAACCCCGTAAGCAGCAGCGCCTGCAGCCCGAAGATCGCCAGCGCCAGCGCGATCAGCAGCGGCATGGTTGGCGTCGACAGGGCACGCGCCTGCATCGCCCCGCCAACCATCGCCATATGCAGCGGGAGGGCACTGATGAGCGTGGCATAGAGATAGACGCCTGAGAGATTCGCGAAGGCGGCTGACTGGGTCAGCGTCGGCCCGACGACGCGAAGCCCTTGCACCGGGTCGCCGCCGAACGAGCCGAACATGAGCGCCGAAGCCGGATAGATCACCACATGCAGCGCGATGAAGGCGCCGATGCGGGCAGGAAGGTCGATGGCAAGTGCGCGCGCCGGGCTCAGCCGGCGGCTCCGAAGTTGCGCAAAGAGGATCAGACCGAAGGCATTGACGACAAGGACAACCGGCAGGCCATTGGTGGCGATCTGCCGCACGAAGCGCGGTAGTGCCGCGTCTGTGGCCAGCAGATGCGGCCACAGTCCTGGCGACAGCGCGATGTAGAGCGCGAGGGTCGGCGCGAGGCCGGCGAGCGAGAGCAGAACGACATTCCGGGCAAATCGCAGGAATGGCAGCTCGACCGAGAAATGCCGGTCGAGCCAGGCGAGCACAGCAGATTGCGGCTTGGTTGCCACGTCGTTTTCTCCTGCGTCGGGCGGCCCCTCGGCTCGTAATCGGTGCCTTACCTAATCTGCGCCCTCCGCTGCGGTGCGCTCTGCCTGAAACGCGCGCATCCGCTCGGGCCAGGTTGACCTGATATAGGCCAAGATCGCCTCGATCTCGGCGTCACTCAGTACGTCGTCGAAGGCGGGCATGCCGGAATCGAACCTCACCCCCAGGTCGTCGAGAAAAGCCTGCCCGCCGCGGCGCGTGTAGTCGAACAGCATTGCGTCGCCATGATGCCAGGTGTGGCCGGTCTCGTCATGCGGCGGGGCGGGAAAGCGGCCATCCGGTCCACGGCTTTGCCAGTCGGGGGCACCTTCGAGATTTACACCATGGCAGGCCGCACAATGTTCAACGTAGAGCGCTCGGCCTTCAGCAATCTCGTCTGCGCTGACCGGAGACACCAGGACCATGGTGCCGAGCAGGGCCATAAGGACGAAGGCAGCGCCCGGCGCTCCAATGCCGGGCGCGTAGCGTTCACTGCAAGCCACGGGCGGCCAACCATGCGCGCATCATGGCGATCTCGCCTTCCTGGGCACCGATAACCTCTTCGGCGAGGGCCCGGATCTCGGGGTCGGAGCCATGTTCCAGCACCACGCGGGCCATGTCGATGGCGCCCTGGTGGTGGGGGATCATGCCGCGAACGAAATCCACATCGGCATCGCCGGTGAACTCGATGGCCATATCGGCGTGCATCCGGTCATTGGCGGCCATGTAGGCGGCGATGACCGGATTGTCGCTGGTCGCGACCTGGGCGCCGTGCGCTCCATGATCCATGGCGCCGTGGTTCATGGCCCCGTGGCCACCCTGGCTCATCTGTGACTGCGCGTAGGTCAAGCCGCCGGCCGCAATCGCGGCACCAAGCAGAAATGCGAAGGACAGTTTTTTCATCAGGTTTCTCCTTATTGGATCGTTGCCGAAAACCCGGCCGCTTCAAGGGCGGGCAGGAAGGCGGTACTGGGCTGGCTGGACTGGACCGTGACCCTGCGCGAGGCAGGATCGGCGTCGACGGTCGCGGTCGGATCCACGGTCTGAATGGCCCGGGCGACGCCCCGAACGCATCCGCCGCAGGTCATGTTCTCGATATGAAACTGCATAAGGCGCACCTTTTATCTGGTTGATGAAAAGGCAGATAGGGCTTCCCACCGTTGGAAGGTCAAGGGCGCAGAAGCAAGTTTCAGCTTTTCTGACACAGGGCTTGACCTTCCCATTGTTGGAAGGCTCATCTTGGGCGCTGACACCTTCCCTGCTGCTGCGAGAACCCCATGAACACCGCCCTGAGACCGCTTCCAACGCAAGTTCTGGATATCGAAGGGATGACCTGCGCTTCCTGCGTCGGGCGAGTAGAGCGTGCTTTGCTGGCTGTCCCGGGTGTCGCGGAGGCCAATGTGAACCTCGCCATTGAAAAGGCCGAGGTCAGGCTGTCCTCCCCTGTGAGCCGCGCCGATCTGGTCAAGGTGATCGAGGGGGCGGGCTATGACGTGCCCGCCGCGCGGGTGGAACTGGCCATCGAGGGGATGACCTGCGCCTCCTGCGTCGGCCGGGTCGAGCGCGCGCTGGCCGCCGTGCCGGGCGTGACCGAAGCGCAGGTCAACCTTGCCACCGAACGCGCGAATGTCACCGGCACCGCCGACATCGCCGCCCTGATCGCAGCGGTCGAGGGCGCTGGTTACACCGCCCGCCAGCGGCAGGCGGCCAGCGACGGCAGTGCCGCCGAGCGGCGCGAGGCCGAGGCGCAGGGGCTGCGCCGCGATGTGCTGATCGCCGGGGCGCTGACCCTGCCGGTCTTCGTGTTGGAGATGGGCGCGCATCTTTTCCCGCCCGTGCACCATCTGATCATGGCCACCATCGGCATGCAGGCAAACTGGCTGATCCAGTTCGCCCTGACCACGCTGGTCCTGGCCTTTCCCGGCATCCGCTTCTACGCCCTCGGCTTTCCGGCGCTGGCGCGCGGGGCGCCAGACATGAACAGCCTGGTCGCGGTCGGCACAATGGCCGCCTATGCCTATTCCATGGTCGCGACCTTCGCCCCCGGCCTGCTGCCGCCGGGCACGGTGAACGTGTATTACGAGGCTGCGGCGGTGATCGTCACCCTGATCCTGCTGGGCCGCTATCTGGAGGCCCGCGCCAAAGGCCGCACGTCGCAGGCGATCGGGCGCCTGGTCGGGCTGCAGGCGAAGACCGCGCGGGTACGACGGGACGGGGTCACACAGGAAATCGCGGTCGATCAGGTGCTGCCCGGCGATCTGGTCGAACTGCGCCCCGGCGAGCGGGTGCCGGTGGATGGCGAGGTGATCGAGGGCGAGAGCTGGGTCGATGAGTCGATGATCACCGGCGAGCCGGTCCCGGTGGAAAAGCGCGTCGGCGCGGTGGTCGTCGGCGGCACCGTCAACCAGACCGGCGCGCTGGCCTTTCGTGCCACCGCGGTCGGGGCCGACACGATGCTGGCGCAGATCATCCGCATGGTCGAGGCCGCGCAGGGCGGCAAGCTGCCGATCCAGGCGCTGGTCGACAAGGTGACGATGTGGTTCGTCCCCGCCGTCATCGGGGTGGCGCTGCTGACCTTTGCCATCTGGTTCGCCTTCGGCCCCGAACCGGCGCTGACCTTCGGGCTGGTCAATGCCGTGGCGGTGCTGATCATCGCCTGCCCCTGCGCGATGGGGCTGGCTACGCCGACCTCGATCATGGTTGGCACCGGGCGCGGGGCTGAAATGGGGGTGCTGTTTCGCAAGGGTGAGGCGCTGCAACTCTTGTCGGGCACCCGGGTCGTGGCCTTTGACAAGACCGGCACCCTGACCGAGGGCAAGCCGCGCCTGACCGATCTGGAGCTTGCGCCGGGGTTCGAACGGGCCGAGGTGCTGGCCCTTGTCGCGGCGGTCGAGTGCAAGTCCGAGCACCCCATCGCGCAGGCTATTCACAGGGCGGCGCTGGAAGAGGGTCTATCTCTACCCCCGGTGACGGAGTTCGAGGGGCTGACCGGCTTCGGCGTCGCGGCCGAGGCCGGGGGCTCCCACATCCAGATCGGCGCGGACCGCTACATGGCGCGGCTGGGCCTCGATGTCGCGGCCTTCACTGCTGCGGCCGAACGGCTGGGGGACGAGGGGAAGACCCCACTCTATGCCGCCATCGACGGCAATCTCGCCGCGATCATCGCCGTGGCTGACCCGATCAAGGAAACCACCCCCGCCGCGATCCGCGCCCTGCACGGGCTTGGCCTGCGCGTGGCTATGGTGACGGGCGATAACGCCCGCACCGCACAGGCCATCGCGCGCAAGCTGGGCATCGACGCCGTGGTGGCCGAGGTCCTGCCCGATGGCAAGGTGGAAGCTGTGCGCGAGTTGAAGGCCGCACATGGCCGACTGGCCTTTGTCGGTGACGGGATCAACGACGCACCCGCGCTGGCCGAGGCTGACGTGGGCATCGCCATCGGCACCGGCACCGATGTCGCCATCGAAGCCGCCGATGTGGTGCTGATGTCGGGCTCGCTCAAGGGTGTGCCAGCTGCGATCGCGCTGTCAAAGGCAACGATCGGCAACATCCGGCAGAACCTGTTCTGGGCCTTCGCGTACAACACCGCGCTGATCCCGGTGGCGGCGGGGCTCTTGTGGCCAGCATTCGGCATCCTTCTGTCGCCAATCTTTGCGGCGGGGGCGATGGCACTGTCGTCAGTCTTTGTGCTTGGTAATGCGCTGCGGCTCAGGCGTTGGACACCCCCGGTGCAGGAGGGCACGGCATGAACATCGGCGATGCGGCCAGCGCCTCGGGCGTCTCTGCCAAGATGATCCGGTATTACGAGGAAACGGGGCTGATCCCACCTGCTGCGCGGACAGCTTCGGGCTATCGGATCTATTCGGATCAGGACGTGCACATGCTGCGCTTCATTCGCCGTGCGCGGGATCTGGGTTTCAGCGTCGAGGGCATCGGCGAGTTGCTGGGCCTCTGGCGCGATCGCGCGCGGCAAAGTGCAGACGTCAAACGTCTGGCTCTGGCCCATGTCGCGGACCTGCGCCTGAAGATTGCCGAGCTTCAGGACATGGCCGCTACCCTCGAAAACCTCGCTGACTGCTGCCACGGCAACGATCGTCCTGATTGCCCTATCCTTAAGGAGCTGGAGGCGCCCGAAGAGGAGTCCAACAGGCTGGAGAAACGCACTGGTGCAATCGATTCCGGGCCGCGGGGCAGGCAACGGGCAGTCCGGCGCAGTTTGCCCGGCTGATGTCGGCTTTCGCATCGGCGTTAACCTCTTGCGATTGTTTCGATGTGCCGCACGGGCGCGCGCCTCCTCCCCTGGCGACCTTGGTTGACAATCCTGTCCTGAAATTGGATTTTCCGTTCATGGGGTTTGCGACCGCCCCACGAGGCGCCAGCCGAAGATCGCGTTCCCGCATATCCTGACCTGAGGAGGAACGCAGATGCCTGCGCCTAACGCTATTTCATCCGAGAAACTTGCCCGCATCATTGGAACACCTCGCGCGCCGCTCTTGCTGGATGTGCGGTCCGAGGAAGACTTCGCCACCGATCCGCGCCTGTTACCCGGATCCATAAGGACTGACGACCGGGATCTTGCTGCACTTGCCGTGCAGCTTGGCGGGCAGACGTCCATCGCCGTTTGTCAGGCCGGCCATCGGCGCAGCCAAGGCACAGCCGCGATCCTGCGCGCCGAAAGCTGCCCTTCGGAGTATCTCGAGGGTGGGTTCGAAGCCTGGCGAACGGCCGGGCTGCCGCTGATCGATCCAGCGAAGCTGCCCGCGCGCGATGCGCAGGGCCGAACCACCTGGGTCACGCGCTCGCGCCCCAAGATCGACCGCATCGCATGCCCCTGGCTGATCCGGCGGTTTCTGGATCCCCGCGCCATCATCCTGTTCGTGGCGCCCGCCGAGGTTATCGGCGTCGCCGAACGCTACAACGCCGCGCCCTTCGACATCGAAGGCGTGTTCTGGAGCCATAGGGGCGAACTCTGCACCTTCGACGTGATGCTGGCGGAGTTCGGCCTCAGCATTCCCGCGCTCGCCCGCCTCGCGACTATCGTGCGCAGCGCCGATACCGCCCGGCTCGACCTCGCGCCCGAGGCGGCGGGGCTGCTGGCGGCCTCGCTTGGCTTGTCGCGCATGTTCTCCGACGATCTGGAGCAGCTGGAGGCCGGGATGCTGCTCTATGACGCCTTCTACCGATGGGCGCGGGACGCAACCGACGAGACCCACACCTGGCCCACCAACAAGCCGAAGGCAGACTGATGCAGGACCGCGCTTATCCCACCTTGGCCGAGGCCACGCGCATCTGGGCCCGCATCGGCCTTCTGAGCTTCGGTGGCCCCGCCGGACAGATCGCGCTGATGCATCGCATACTTGTCGAGGAACAACGCTGGCTGGGCGAGAAGCGGTTCCTGCACGCGCTGAACTACTGCATGCTGCTACCCGGCCCGGAGGCGATGCAGCTGGCCGTCTATATCGGCTGGCTGATGCATCGCACGCTGGGCGGGATCATCGCGGGCGTCCTGTTCGTGTTGCCCGGCGTCATCGCCATCATGGGCTTGAGCTGGATCTATGCGCTCTATGGCAATGTCGGACCTGTCGAGGCGCTGTTCTTCGGGCTCAAGGCCGCGGTGCTGGCGATCGTGGTGCAGGCGGTCATCCGCATAGGCTCGCGCGCGCTGAAGAACGGCGCGATGATTGCCATCGCCGCCGCATCGTTCGTGGCGATCTTCGGTTTCGCGGTGCCGTTTCCGCTCATCATCCTGATCGCTGGTTTGATCGGGTTCTTCGGCGCCCGCGCCGGCTTGCCCACGTTCCATGGGGGCGGCGGACACGGCAAGGTCGGCAAGGTCCAGGTCGATGATGCCGACACGCTGCTTGGCGAGGAGTCGCCCGAGCATACCGAGGTCAGCCGGGGCTACGCTTTCCGTATCTCGGCAGTGTTCCTTGTGCTCTGGCTGGCGCCGGTCACCCTTTTCTTCGTCTTGCTCGGCCCGGCCAATGTCTTTGCCCAGATTGCCGGCTTCTTCAGCGTCATGGCTGTCGTCACCTTCGGCGGCGCCTATGCGGTACTGGCCTACGTGGCGCAGGAGGCGGTGCAGAACTACGGCTGGCTCGCCCCCGGCGAGATGCTTGACGGCCTCGGCATGGCCGAGACCACGCCCGGACCGCTGATCATGGTCACGCAGTTCGTGGGCTTCATGGGCGCATTCCGCGAAGCGACCGGCCTGTCGCCGCTCGCGGCCGGCACGCTGGGCGGTCTGCTGACCACGTGGGTCACCTTCACGCCCTGCTTCCTCTGGATCTTCCTCGGCGCCCCCTTCATCGAGCGCCTGCGTGACAACTTGGTGCTGACAGCCGCGTTGACCGCCATCACCGCAGCCGTGGTCGGCGTCATCCTGAACCTCGCTGTCTGGTTTGGCCTCCATGTGGTTTTCGACGAAGTGCGAACGATCGCATCCTTCGGGCTCGATTTCGATGTGCCCGTCTGGTCGTCGATCAATCTGGCGGCTGCAGCACTGGTGCTTGCCGCGCTTGTGGCAGTGTTCCGATTCAAGCTTGGCCCGGTGATGGTGCTGGCAGGCTGTGCGCTCGCGGGGATGGCGCTTGCTGCGTTCGGCTGGACATGAGCCTTCAGATTATCCACCGCGGAGATGTCGGGCGCCGTGCATATCTCGTCGACGGTTTCGCGATGGCATGGGCTTGCCAGTGTCCTGCTGCGTCCTTCAAGTGATCCCTAATTCCTCTGCGGTCTTTCCCGCCCCCAACGCCTCAACGAACCACTGCGGTTTGCGCCCCCGACCGGACCAGGTGAGTGCCGGGTTCTCAGGGTGCCGATATTTCGCCGCTGCCGGTGCACGGGAGGTTTTCGTCTCGGTGCCGACAAGTTCGGCCAGGGAGAAGCCCAGATCCCGGGCGAGAGCCTCCACCTTGGCGCGGGCTTCCGCCTTCTGCCGATCTTGATAGGTGGCAATCGCCTTGGCGACGTCCTTCTGCATTTTCTTCAGCTCGCCGAGCGACAGTGCCTCGAGATCGTAATCAGCCATTGATGCGGTCCGTGTCCTGAATGTCCCGGTATCGATAGCCTGTCGCGGTAAGGCGCCGCAACTCCCGGAAGGCCAGGGAAGGGGTGGCGGAGGCTGGTGATCGCAGTTTTCGTCGCCAAGGAGGTGCGGAACTGGGGGTCAGACTGTCCCGATTGGCAGGGTGACGGGTTCTGGCATGGGCTCCCCGCGCATCTCTGTCTCCCGGGCCATCCCTTCGACTGACAATCCCCTAATCCCGTTCGGGCTCCTGCGCGCAACCCCGCGTCAGTCCGGGCCGTGTTGCCCCTTCGGGGCTGCCCGCTCCACCCCGGTCCTCTGGGGGTTTCCGGCGTCCATGCTGTCCACCGTACACGCGTCACCCGACGGGCTTTCTCCGGGTCTTGTCGAAGGGACGGTCCCGAAGACAGGACACACAGGAGCTTATCATGCAGAACATCGTCATCCTCGCCGGCAACATCGGTCAGACCCCCGAAGTCCGCACCACCCAGGGCGGCACCAAGATCACCAACTTCAGCCTCGCCACCTCCCGCCCCCGCCTCTCGGAAGGTCGCGTCCTGCGCGACGAGAACGGCTACCGGGTCATGGACACCGAATGGCACCGCATCACCTGCTTCAACGGTCTCGGCAAGACGGTCGCGGAGCATTGCGAAAAGGGCATGAAGGTCCTCGTCCACGGCCGCATCCACTACACCAAGTGGATCGACAGCATGGGGAACGACCGCTACGGCTGCGAGATCATCGCCGAGAAAGTCGACTTCCTGAGCCGCCCGAAGTCGGCCGAGACCGAAAACCCCGAGCTGGTCGACCGCGACGACGAGATCCCGTTCTGAAAAGAACGGGGTCTCCCCCTCGGGCCCGGCGGGGAAACCCGCCGGGTTCGGGGCGTTCAGGACGAGACGTCGAACGCTCCGTGCCGGATCACCTGAGTTGCTCTGCGATCGCGCAACATCGCTGTTGTTCAAATCAGGTTGTAGTCGTTAATGTTGTATCGTATCGAGCGAACAATTTCGCAGGGAGTCGATACATGAAGCATCCGTTGACGTCACTCGCAGCAGCCGGGCTCGCGCTTGCGATGGTCACGCCGGAGCCCGCTTTTGCGCAGAGCTACCAGGTCGACTGCGCCATCCTGCTATGTCTCGCGGGTGGCTGGCCAGCATCTGCACCCTGTGCACATGCGCGGGCTGTTTTCATCCGCAGGATCACGCCCTGGCCGGTCGAGCCGCCGCTGCAGATCTGGCGTTGCCCGATGGGAGCCTCGTTCAACGTCCCTGCCCCACTATCGCCGATGGAGCGACTCTACGATATCACCTTCCGCGCCGCGCCGGAGATCAGCGTCCCGAATGCGACAGGTCCGTTCGTGTTGGCGCAGGCCGATGAACGCGCCGATATCGACATCTCTGGCAGCGCCTTCGACTTCGTTCGGAGCATCCGCGTCTACCATGTCCAGTTCAGCCAACATCAGGATCGTGACGGTGATTGCATCCGCTACGACTCGACTAGGCTCGGCTCCTACGGTGTGCAGGGTGATTACCACTGGCAGCGCTCGAGTGCCGCAGCCGTTCCCCCTGCTTCGCTCCTGCCCCGGCCCGCGCATTGCGGCTCGGTGAGTTACCGTTCGGTCTTCGTCGATTGGCGCGACCATGAAGGCAACTATGGCTTCGAAGAGGTCCGATACTGAACCCCGTGCGGGCCAGCGTAGCACTGGCCCGCTCCGATCAACTTGCACCGGAGGCAGTGCATCACCCCAAAAAAGGGAAACGACGCCAGACCGAGAAGCCTGACGCCGCGTGAGACAAAAACCCTTGAACATGGTCTTTCTAGCGCAGTGTCCGAACCCCTGCAACCAGCAAAGTGTTATTGCAGGCAAGAATGTTGTTTGCTCTCGACATGGCTTCGTCTCTTAGGAGATACGACCATGGAACCAACGACCGGCCTGATCCTCAGGCGGATCACGCAGACAGACCTGTCCGTTTCGGCGCACAAGCTGGCCACGCTCATCCTCGACGGAATTGCGTGGAAGGACGGGTATAACGGCCTGCCCCGCGGCACGGCGGCCTTCACCCTATCCTCTCTGGCAGCGAAGATGGGCGTCTCGCGCCAGTACCTGAGCGTTCTGCTGAGTGAGCTTGAAACTTCCGAACTGAAGCTTGAGCGCGAGAAGTCGAACGGCAAGTTCGCCCCTTGGCTTTTCCGCTTCGCGGCCTTCGACGACGGCGAACAGACCCACGATCTCGTGTCAGACGGAGGCGACACATCACTATCTAGAGAAGAATCTAACAAAACTATATTCACAGGACAGATCAACATTGACGGTTGCTCGAACGTATTCCGAACATGCTGGGCCGAGCTGATCAAGGCCGCGAAGAGCGCCCTACCCTGCTGGAACGTCGACACGCAAGTGATCTGGGAACGCTTCCTTGCCTTCAACCGGGCTCGCGGAAACAGCAAGGTTCCGGCCGGTTTCCTGCTCGGCTTCATGCGCCGGTGGCGTACCTCACCTGGGGAAGCGACGCGCCTACCGGCTCTCCCCGCACCACAGCCGGTTCAAGAGCCACGAGAGCGCGAGCTGCACGAACAGATCAAGGCTGCGCCAAGCTCGAACCGCCAGTTTCACGCGTCAGACCTGTGTCGCGTCATCGGGCAAGCAGCGTACGATGCGCGCATTGCCGCCGTGATCCGGCAGTTCGGTTGCCCGAGGTTCACTGCGACTCTTGCAGTTCACGGGCGTGCAGTGCTGGCGGGCGAAATTTCGCGGTGACGAAGGATCGGGTGCCGCAACTCTGGCCAGAACGTATTCAGTAAGGGCAGTTCTGGGGTCAAAGCAGGTCAGCGAATTGTTCCAGATCGGCAACCGTGGCGACCAGCCCTTGCTGCGTCAGGATCGCGAGATACTCGTCTACGCTTTTTGGAGGATTCTTGAGGCGCGCGCGAACTTTACGCAGAGCGGAACAGACCAAACCGGGCGCGAGAGACAGTTGGTTTCGGAAAAAGTCGTCAGGGTGCTGGGTCTCGATGCCGAAGGGCGCAAGTGTCCCTGGAGGGAAGTCCTTCAGGTTCTGCGTGATGATCGCGTCACAGCGCCCAACGATTGCCGCCGCCAGAACGTGCCGATCGTCAGGGTCCGGCAGTGTCAGGGCCGGAACCAATGCCTCGTAGCCGGTGACCAGACAGTCGCGTGTGGCCCTGTCCATCAAGTCGCGGGTTCGTTCCAGCGCGGCGCGGTCCCGATGAGGTTCATTGCGCAGAAGCGCATCAATCCATTCCCGATGAATGTCAGCCGTCCACTTGGCCTTGAAAAGGTCCGTGACCGCTAACTGCATCAGTGCATCGCGCATCGGCGCGGGATAAAGGACGTTCGCATCGAACAGGACCGTTTACTGGCTCATTTCGAGCTGTAGCCCATGTCCTGCTCTTGAGCGTCGGCGGCCAGTTGATCGAGCACCGCTTCGCGCTCGCTGTCGATCGCAGCCTTGTAGGACATCACGTCTTCCATGCGGACGCGGCGATGCTTGCCGACCTTTCGATGCGGTATGGCACCATCCTCGAGCAGCTTGATCAGGAACGGACGCGAGACATTCAGAACCTCAGCGGCCTGTACGGTCGAGAGTTCGGCGTTCTCGGGGATGATGGTGACCCCCCGCCCCGCTGCCATCGCCTCGAGGATCTCCATGAGCAGCGATACGGCACCCGCAGGAAGCTCGATCGGCTCCATCTGCTCGGAGTCCGTCACACGAAGCTTCAACGGCGCGCGCGCCTGGGCGAAGCGTGACAATGCCTGGCCAGAGACGCGCGCGATAGCCGCGTCCTGCGGCGTGGGCGGAAGATGTCGGTGGGCCAGCATGTTCATGGTGGTCTCCTCTCCGGTTTCTGTTCTCTACCACTATATATGAAATAAGTGCAACAAATGCATTAAGTGTTGGTGAGTTTCTGCACGCCCTGCCGCGTGCTCGCGGTCATCGCTGCTGCCGAGTGAGCCGGTGACACCCACGCTAACCTTCAGTTTGTCGCCTTCCACATCCTGAACCGCCCCTGTCCTGTCACCTCGCGGATCAGGCCCCGCGCTTGCATCCATGCAAGGTTGCGCTGGACGGCGGCGCGGCTCGCGCCAGTCAGGGCCTCGGCCATCGGCGCAGAGACGAGCGGCCATTCGGTCAGCACCGCGCGCAAGGCCGGGGGCGTCCTGCCCGAGAGCGATGCCATTTCGGCCATTGCCCGCGCCGACCATGCCTCGATATCGTCAAGCTGTCGCATCGCGGTCAGGCAGGCCTTCTCCATCCCGTCCAGCCAGCGCGCCAGACGATCAGACGGTGACCCACCGGCCCGTAACCCCCCTGCCCCGCCCATGGCCAGAGGCGCGAAGACTGCGCCTCTCCCCTCGCTGGCAGCGATCCGCGCAGCTACGACAGCGGCTTCCATCTGGTCACCGTGCTGCCCGAGCCCCGCGAGGCGCCAGAGGTGAAAGCCCATAGCGGCGCGGGTGATCGGGTGCAGGTCTGCGGCCTGCTCCATCAGATCCAGCCAACCGCTCGCGCGATCCACGAACGGCTCGGTCTCATCACTGATGTTCTCGGGGTCGCGACGGTCGAGGAAGGCGGCCAAGTCCTGCTCCGGTCCCGGTCCACCCGTCAGTCGCCGAACCGCCCACCCGACCCGCGCCAGCGCCGCCGTGTCGTCCTGGACGCCGGACAGGCGCAGCGAGATCCAGAGCGCCAGCCGATCTTGGCTGATGCGGTCACCGGTGTGCCAGCTCAAATCTGCGGCCTCCATCAGCGCCGTAAGCGTTCCCAGGAGGGCACTGGCAGTTCAGCTTGACGGCTTGAAGTTCCACGGCAGCAGGTCGTCGATACCGCTTTGCGGATGACCGTTTGCGATCGCTGTCAGGGTGGCCTTGAGATAGGCGAAGGGTTCAACGCCGTTGATCTTGCAGGTTTCGATCAGCGATGCGATGCGACCCCAAGCGATGCCGCCTTCGTCGTGACCCGCAAAGAGCGCATTCTTGCGATTGAGGGTCATTGCCCGTTCATTCTGCCCATGTCGGCGAAGAGCGGGAAGTCCATTATCGTTGGCATCCCTATTTCGGCCTGAAGGTCTGTATCCGGCGAGTAGAGCAGCGCGCGACCGGGCAATTTCTCAAGGTGGAAGGCCCGACTGGCGTTGTCGTCTCGATTCCCGGCTGGATGGTGGATCCCCTCGCCTGCGCCGACATGAGCATTGGCCAGCCACAGGTTGATCTCACCGCGCTGTCTGAACTCAAGAGACTGGTCACGCCAACGGCTGCTCCCGCACACTCCACGCGCGAAACTGGAATCGCAAGGGAGGAAGTCGATGAAGCAGCACAACGCGCCTGTGCCGACCTCGGGCCGGCAGATGAGCCTGATGTTCGGGCCCTGCAAGGTGGACGGGATGAACGAGGCGGAGCGGGCGAAGGCCACAATCACGCTGGCTCAGATTCTGATGCAGGCTGCGGGCCTCATCGTGGAGGAGCTTGACGATGAACAGCGTTGAACTGATCCCCGCGCAACTCCTGAAGCGCAAGGCTGTCGTCTATGTGCGCCAATCGACGCAGTCCCAGGTCATGACAAACCTGGAGAGCCAGCGGCGGCAATATGACCTCGTCGACATCGCACGCCAGCACGGTTTCATCGACGTCGCGGTTATCGACGACGATCTTGGGCGCTCCGCGAGCGGAACGGTGGCGCGCCCCGGCTTCGACCGTCTGGTCGCCTGGTTGTGCGCGGGGAAGGTGGGCGCTGTTTTATGCCAGGATGCGTCACGGCTCGCGCGAAATGGCCGGGACTGGCACCATCTTCTGGAATTGTGCGGGCTCGTTGAGGCCCGTGTCATCGACCACGACGGCATCTACAATCCCTGCCAGCCGAATGACCGCCTGCTTCTGGGTATGAAAGGCAGCATCAGCGAGTTCGAACTCGGTGTGCTCAGGACGCGGATGCTGGATGCCGCCAAGGCAAAGGCGCGGCGTGGCGAGCTGCGCCTGTCAGTCCCGTTCGGTTACATCTGGCACCGTGAGGCGGGTCTGGGGCTGGATCCTGATCTGCGTTTGCAGGAGGTGATCAGGCTCATCTTTACCCGCTTCAGTGAGCTTGGCAGCGCGCGCCAGGTATTGTTGTCGATGACGGCTGACCAGATCCACTTCCCTCGGCCTTCGGATGAGGGGCGCATGACCAACTTCAAATGGCTGCCGATCCGCTATCGCAACGTGATATCTGTGCTCAAAAACCCCTTCTACGCGGGCGTTTATGTCTATGGCAAAAGCGAGAAACGAACGTCCATTGTAGATGGGCGCGCGCGCCGGAGCTATGGTCACAGCAAGCCGGTCGGAACCTGGGACGTGTTTATCAAGGACCACCACGAGGGATATATCGGTTGGGACGAATTTGAGCGAAACCAAAACCAGTTGGCGCTGAACAACTACGGCCGCGCCGACGGTGTGAAATCGGGCCGAGGCGGCCGGGCGCTGCTTGCAGGCGTCATGACCTGTGCCCGGTGCGGACGGCGGCTCTCGGTTGCCTATACCGGCAATCCGCAAAGCCGACCCGTTTATCGCCATGACCACGGCCTGTCTATTCAACGGCATGTGCTCGGAATGTTTGGACACCGCGATCTGGGCCAGAAGCGCCTCGGTGGGCCAACTGCCTTCCAGCAGATGCGCGGGGGCCTTCGCCTGCACCACACCAGCGCGCCCCTTGGGGCAGGCGTATTTCGGGCGCACGGTGACGATGACCTGATAGCGAGCAGGGATGCAATCCAGCCGCTCGCTCCGGTCCTCTCCGATCCGGACCATGTCGCCGCAGCCGCAGGGGCACGCAAGGCTGTCAGGCTCGACCATGCGCTCGACGCGCGGCAGGCTTTCGGGCAGCGCACGCGCCTTGCGGGGCGCTCGCGGCATACGTTTCTCAGGGTCCGGTTCGCGGGCCGCCATCCTCTCCTTAAGGGCCGCGATCTGTGCCTGGGTCTCGGCGATGGCGGTTTCCTGATCCTCCAGCGCCAGTTCCAACTGCGCCGGGTCCAGCTTCTCGGATTTCGGCCCGAACTTCGTGCGCCGGTAATCCAGAACCTGGCCTTCCAGCTTCTCGATCAGCGCCTGCAGCTCGGTGATGAAGGCATCCTTCTCGGCCACCACAGCCTGCTCATGCTGGCGTGCTGCACGCTCGACCGAGAGCTCGAACTGCATCGCGGCAAAGGCCTTCGCCACCTCGGGTGGAAGGTCTGGAAACTGGCTGAGATCGAAGGGCGGCGGCATGCGCCGTCCTACCCGATCCGGGACAAATTTCCAATAAAACAACGCCCAAAATAGCCCGGTGAGTCATCCTGCCGCAGTCGGCGGCTGCACCCGCCGCGCAACTGTCCGGCGCCAATCCAGACCTTCGAACAGAGCTTCCGCCTGAGCCCGGGACAGCCGCATCACCCCGTCCTGAACCTTCGGCCAGGCAAAGCTGCCCTGTTCCAGGACCTTGTAGATCAGCACCATGCCGGTGCCATCCCACACCAGGATCTTCAACCTGTCGCCGCGCTTCGAGCGGAACACTACCGTCACCCCGGAATGCGGGTCGAGCTTGAGTTCGGTCTGCACCATCAGCGCCAGCGCCTGATGGCCACACCGGAAGTCGACCGGCTTCGTCGCGATCAGGATCGGCAGCCGTTGCCCGGCGACGATCATGACGCCCCGCGCAGGGCTCGAACCACGGCCGCTATCCGGTCGACCGCAACATCGCCCGGAACCCGCAGCACGACATCGGCCCCGATTTCCACCGTCATGATACCAGCCGATGGCTCACCAGCCTGAGCAAGGACTGGGGTCGCTGCCGGCAGGTCAGAACGCGCTTCAATCGCCAAGGGCACAAAATTCGGCTCCGAGGGAGTGTCGCAGGATGATCCAGGCCTCGCCAACAGATCCGCCGGCAGGGTCAGCAGCCCTTGCCGCGCCTGCCGACGCCATTCGGAAAGATGGTGGGCCTGCATGTCATGACGCCGCGCGACATCCACCACGCGAACACCGGGCTGCAGGCTCTCGGCCACGATCCGGGCCTTCACATCGTCAGGCCAGCGCCGGTTCTTCCGCCGAGGCTCCACCACCTCGCAACGTCCGACAAATCCGTCTCCACCATCCGGCATGCGCACCCTCCTGCAGCTTCACAGCTACTTCTGAAGGCTCCAGACGCGACAGAAAACGCGCAAAATCACTGGGGCAGAGACGGCGCATACGGTTCATCAGTCCACTTGACGTTGGTCGACGTCAACTTGCCGTCGCAAATGAGGAAATGATATCCTCATGCTCGGTTATCTTTTTTCGTGAGTATGAGTTTCCTCCCCATCTCTCGAATTACCGTGACCATAGAGATCGGCGTTCTGATGAGCGCGATCCTCGTGCTCGAATTCGAGGCTGGAATGGCTGATGCCGAATTCTCCCTTCAGCCGCTTCTTGATCGCGCTCTTGATCTCTTCAATCTTCGACCACCCCTCGGCTGCCACGACGACATGGCAGTCGAGCGCAGCCTCGTGCTCTTGCATTTGCCAGAGATGGACGTGGTGGACGTCGGCGACGCCTTCGACTTTCCGCATCGCTTCGACGACGGCCTCGTTGTCGATGTCCGGCGGGCTCCCGAGCATCAGGGTTCGGATTGGGCCGCCTATTTCAGTGAAAGACAGATACAGGATGTAGATGGCGATGCCGATGGTGATGGCAGGATCGACCCAACGCATGTCGTAAAGGATGATCAGCGACCCAGCGACGATAACCGCGACCGAAGCAAGCGCGTCCGACAGGTTATGCAGGAAAAGCGCGCGGATGTTCACGCTGCCCTTCTGCATCGAATAGGTCAGCATTGCGGTCAGCGTGTCGACCACAAGCGCAATTCCACCGAGAATGACGACGGTCCAACCCATGACTTCGGGTGGATCAATCATGCGCATGCCACCTTCGTAGATCAGGTAGAAGCCGATCAAAATCAGGGTGGTGTAGTTAACCAGGGCTGCGACGATTTCGACCCGACCATAGCCGAAGGTCATGCGCTCATCGGCTGGGCGGCGCGCGATCTTGCGTGCGGCGAAGGCAATGACAAGCGAGGCCATATCGGAAAAGTTGTGCAGCGCATCGGCGATCAGTGCCAGACTGCCCGAGAATATGCCCCCGACGACTTGCGCAACGGTAAGTAGCCCGTTTGCCCAGATGGCGATGGCAACCCGCCGATCGCCGGAATCCGGATCGAAATGCGCGTGCCCGTGGTCATGTGGCATTGGCAGGCTCCGCGTGCGCGTATGTCGCGCGTCGGTCAGTCTTCAGGCGGCCGCTGCGGAAACCACGTACGCGCGCATTCATCCAGTGGCGAATTATATGACGGTAAAGGGCGCCACGCAGCCATCCAAAGGATTGCTCATGGGACAAATAGAAGGCGTCCGGCGTATCAAACACGCCGAAATCCTGCACGATGCCGGTTTTCTGAATGTAGGTATCTTCTCCGTTCCAGGCGACGGGAGGCGCGCCAAGGCAATCCGTGCCCGCGCCATAACCGCAGAGACTGTCCGTGTCCGAGAAAGACGTTTGCAGGACTTTGAGGAAAGCGTCATCCAGGATGAAGCCTTCAAGGTTGATCCAGGCACCTTGAAATTCGATCTCGACCCATGAGTGGAGAATTTCCTGCGGAGCAAGCGGATACACCAGCTCAGGGACAACACCGCGCTGCAAGCCTTTATGGATCGTAAACCCATGCAACCGGCAACGAATGCCGACACCACGCAGCAGCGCCATCAAGAGCGTGCCTTTGGTATTGCACTGCCCGTAGCCGTCGGAAAGCACTTCGGATGCGGGGATGTCGTCGGCTCGATTGTATCCGAACGCGATTTCATTCCGAACGAAATCATAGGCAGCTCCGATCCGATCGTATTCGGATAAGCCGCGCCAGCCGCGGGTCTCAATTAGATGCGCAAGAGGCGCGGCGTCAAAATCCAGTAGTTTGGTGGGTGCAAGTAGGGGGTCGGTCATCTGCAACGGAGTCGCTCCTCGAATCGTCTTGGAACAAGACTAATTGCTATAGTCACTATAGCTTCAATCCTTTCTTTCAGAAAGAATCTCCCGCAACTATTTGTCCGTGTGAACCGCTTTGTGGTGTTCGCCGTGTGCGTCGCGCAGGATGTCGATACCGCCCCAGGCCGCGATCCCGGCGACGATCACACCGACGACAAGGTCCGGCCAGTTGGTTCCTAGCCAAGCGACGAGGCCACCGGCCACGACGATCCCGAGGTTCGCGGCGAAATCGTTGTAACTGAAGGTGTTGGCCGCGCGGATATTGACGTTTGGATTTTTGAGCTTAGCGAGCAGCCAAACGCAGACTGCGTTGATAGCCGCCGCGATCAGGGCCATTGCAATCATGATCGTCCCGAGCGGATCTGACCCACCGATGTAGCGGCGCCACGCATCGTAGAGGATGCCTGCAGCGAACAGGATCAGCAGCCCGCCGGAAACGTTCGCCGCCCCGCGTTTCCATTTGGCGGATCGGGACAAAGCGAAAAGGCTGATCGCGTAGACGAAGCTGTCGGAGAGGTTATCGAGCCCGTTGGCGATCAGGGCACTTGAGTCGCCGAAGGCGCCTGTTGCGAAAAAAGCCACGGCCAAACCGATATTGAGCGCCAGAACGATCCAAAGCGTCCGTCTCTCCATTGAATCTTGTCTAGCGGCCATTTTGTGGTTCCAGCTTGTGTTGTACGACACATTAACTTCTGCGGCAGATCTGCGTTCCAGCCGGAATGTTGGCTGAATTCCTTCAGGCCCCGATTTCCTCGTGTTCGGTCAAGCATTCCGAATGGTCCCGCAACACCTCAAGCACCTTGCAATCTCCCGTCCGCCCGCCGCTGCATTCGTGAACCATGCGTTTCAGTTCCGTGCGCAGCGCCTTCAGGCGGGCCATGCGCTGCTCCACCTGTTTGAGCTGGCGACGCGCGATGGCATCAGCCTCATCACAGGGCCGGTTGGGATGGTCGCTGAGGTCGAGCAGCTCGCGGATCGCATCGAGCGAGAAACCGAGTTGTCGCGAATGGCGGATGAAGGACAGCCGGTCGAGCTGTGCATTGTCGTAGCGCCTCTGCCCGCCTTCGGTCCTGCCAGGTTCGGGCATGAGCCCAATCTGTTCGTAGTACCGGATGGTCTGCACCTTCGTGCCAGTCTTCTTTGACAGAGTACCGATCGTGAGCATTTTCGCCTCCATGAAAAAGATACAGTTTGTGTAGGTTTTGCCGTCGGAATAAACAAGTGTCGGTTTCACAGACGCGTGAGTTCAAGCTATACCATGATTTCGTGCTTGAACCTCTAGCGGCTAGAGGATGTATCCGCACTTGCAATAAGAATCAAAAACAGGCGAACAGGATTGTCCCTTACATCGGCACAGAAGTTTCTTTGGGTTTTGGCAGGCGTGGCAGCGCTTGCCTTCGTATGGCTCTTGCTATGGTCCGATTATCGTGCCGATAGCGCCCGAACTGACGCCGAGCCGCCTTTTTTCGCTGAGTTCGAACTGACGGACCACCAGGGTATGGTTCAAACCGAGGAGGACTTTGCGGGGCGCTGGATGCTGGTTTTTTTCGGCTTTACCAACTGCCCCGACGTCTGCCCGACGACCCTATCTGAGGTCGCGGCGGTGATGGACGGTCTGGGCGACGATGCCGCCAAGGTCCAGCCGATTTTCATCACCATCGACCCCGAACGGGACACGCCCGCCGCACTCGCCGAATACGTCCCGCTGTTCGATGCGGGCATCATCGGTCTGACCGGCACGCCGGAACAGATCGCCGCCACATCCGAGACCTTTCCGATCTTCTTTGAACGCGTCGAAGAGGCTGCGGCGCCGGATGGTTACACGATGGGCCACACGTCGCATTTGTTCCTCTTCGATCCCGACGCGGGCTTCGCCGACTCGTGGCCCTACGGCACCTCCGCCGAAGAGATACTCGCCGATCTGGAAGAGAGGTTCTGACCGACATGAACCGTATGTCCGGAGAAACAGCCCTCGGGCTGGCGTGGATCATCGCGCTCGTCGCCTCGCTTGCCGTGCTTTTCATCGGCGAGGTGCTGGGGCAGACGCCCTGTGTGCTGTGCTGGTTCCAGCGCGCCTTCATGTTCCCCTTGGCCATTGTCCTCGGGCTCGGCCTTTGGTGGCGGGACGGCCGCGTGGGGCGCTACGGCATCGCATTGGCGCTTGGCGGCGGCGCAATCGCCCTCTGGCACATGGGGCTGTACGTCGGTCTTGTTCCCGAACGCGTCCAGCCCTGCACGGCCACCGGCCCCTCTTGCACCGATGACAACCAACTGGTCTTCGGCATCCCTATCCCGCTGATGGCGCTCGCCGCCTTCGCGCTGATCGGGGCGCTGTCGGCCCTTTCATTGAAGGACACACGAACATGAATCGACGCGGCCTGATCCTGTCCGTTCTTGCCCTCGGCGCCGCCGGTTTCGGCGGAGCCACCTGGTTTGCAATCCGCCCCGGCCCAGTGGCCGAAGCGGAGCCCGTTGCTCCGGAACTTGCGGAGGCGATGATCCGCCCCTACTCGCCCATCCTCGGGCCTGCGGATGCGCCCGTCACGATCGTCGAATTCTTCGATCCGGCCTGCGAGGCCTGTCGCGCCTTTCATCCCATCGTGAAGGACATCATGGCCGAGCATGGGGAAGCTGTCCGCGTCGTGATCCGCTACACGCCCTTCCACGGCGCGGCATCCGAGGAAGCCATCCGCGTGCTCGAAGCGGCGCGCATGCAGGACGTTTACGTGCCGGTGCTCGAGGCCGTTCTGCGGGAACAGCCGAGATGGGCGTCGCACGGTGCCCCGGCGCCTGGCCTGATCCTTCAGATCGCCGCCACGGCCGGACTCGATGCCGAAGCCGCGCGCACGCAAATGCTGGCACCCGGTGTCGTGGCGATCCTTAACCAGGATCGTGCTGACGTCGAGGCCGTGGGAATTCGCCAGACGCCCACATTCTTTGTGAACGGCAAGCCGCTCGATCCATTCGGGGAGGCAGAGTTGCGTCGTCTGGTGGCCGCCGAAGTCGCTGCCGCGCAAAGCTGAATGGAAAGGGCAGGATCAGAACGATGAAAAAGTATATTTTGACTGGCACACTGGCCGCGCTTTTGACCCTTGGAGGGCTCTCGGTGCCCGCGCTGGCCGGACCCGAGGATGTTGTCGTCGAGAACGCGTGGTCCCGCGCCTCCATCGGGATGAACCGTCCCGGGGCCGCTTACATGACGATCCGCAACACTGGCGACGAGCCGGTGACGCTGATCGGCCTTACAACACCGCTCGCGATGATGCCCGAAATCCACGAGACGAAGACCAATGCCGAAGGTGTGAGCTCCATGAGCCCGGCGGGGGAGATCGCGATCGCCCCGGGCGAGAGCGTCGCGCTCGAACCGGGGGGCCTGCACGCAATGCTGATGCGGCTACAAGAACCGATGACGGAAGGGGACACCTTTCCGCTGACCCTGCTTTTCGACGACGGAGGCGAAGTGACGGTCAAGGTGCCGATCCTCGGAATCGCCGCGCGGGGGCCAGAGGACTGATGCGGCGACGGGCGGTCCTGGGGTACGGCGCGGCTGGTGTCGGGGCGGTCGCCCTGATGCTCTTCGTCGGTTGGTGGCAGGTCGATGGACCCGGTGGACCCGAACCTGTCGGGCAGCGGCCTGTGGCCCTGACCGAGATGGATTTCCGTCTGACGGATCATGAGGGCAACGCGGTCGGGCCGGAAACCCTGATCGGTCGCCCGACGATGGCGTTCTTCGGCTTCACCTACTGTCCCGATGTCTGCCCGACCACGCTTTCTGACATTTCGGGATGGCTCGACGATCTGGGAGACGAGGCCGACGAGATGAACGTGGTTTTCATCACGGTCGATCCCGAGCGCGACACTGTCGAAACGATGGCCGAATATGTCGGCTACTTCCATCCGGCGATCCGCGGCTGGACGGGACCGGAAGAGCAGATAGCGCGCGTCGCGGACGGCTTCCGCGCCACCTACGAGCGAGTACCGGCGGAGAGCGGCGATTACACGATGAACCACACCGCGAGCGTCTTCCTGTTCGCAGCCTCTGGGCGATTCGTCACCATGATCGACTATCACGAGCCCAAAGAATTCGCGGTGCCGAAGATCCGCCGCGCGCTGGAAGAAGAAATGGAGGGGGCGACATGAGGCTCAGAACTTTGGCGGCTTGTGTCGCAATTGCGGGGACGGTTTCGGGAGCGGCTATCGCCATCTCTGATTCCATGTCGAAAGAACCCGTGCCGCCGGAACTTGCCCAGGCAGGTAGCTGGATGCCCCAAGGTCCTGAAGCCCCCCAGAACGTTGACATCCCCGTGACGCTGCCCGCGGCGGCATGGGCAGAAGATGCACCCGACCTCAGCCCGCTGCCCCTTCTGCAGGCCGCGTTTGCCGACAGGCCGGTGCAAGCGATCGAGCCACCCCTGTCGACATGGTCGCGCGACATTGCTCCGGGCGAAACGCTCGATTTCTTGCTGTCAGAGGCCGGTCTTGCGGCACCTGACAGAGCCGAAGTTGCCCTCGCGCTTGGTGCGGAATACGATCTGCGACGGCTGCGGCCGGGGCACTCGGTCACTGTCGCTTCGACCGTGGACGGCAGCCCCCGCACCGTCTCACTCGCCGTCGAGGACGGGGTTCGGATCGAGGTGGTTTTCGGCGAGCAGATGTCCACGCAGGTCGTGGCTCCGGATCCGGAAATCGTAACCCTTGCCGGCGAAGCCATGATCGACAGCTCGATCTTCGCGGCACTCGACGAAGCCGGCATACCCGCCCGTTTTTCCGTGGACCTTGCGCAGATGCTGGGTGGGACCGTGGATTTCCGCCGCGAGATGGCCGGTGGCGAAACACTAAGGCTTCTCTGGCGTGAGGCGCGGGTCGGAGAGGACAGGATCGGACAGCCCGAACTCGCCTTCGCCGCACTGGAGATCGGCGGTTCGCTTTACGAGATCGTATGGCCGGACGACGGCAGCGGTCAGGCGACGATCTACGTCGATGGCGAGGTGCTGCGCGTCTTCGCACAGCCGGTAGAGGGTGCGCGCCTCAGCTCGGTGTTCGGACGCCGCACGCATCCGGTCTTTGGCAACGTCCGGATGCACACCGGCGTCGATTTTGCAGCGGCACGTGGGACACCGGTTCAAGCGACGGCACCGGGGCGGGTCAATTTCATCGGCTGGCGCGGCGGATATGGTCGCGTGGTCGAAATCTTGCACGGCTCCGACACCATGACGCGCTACGCGCATCTGAGCGCCGTGCCGGAAGACTTGGCACAAGGCCAACGCGTTGCGGCGGGAGACGTGATCGGCCGCGTCGGCGCGACTGGCACGGCGACAGGTCCGAACCTGCACTATGAGGTGCTCGTGGATGGGCGCCCGACTGACCCCCTCTCTGACGACCGGCTCGCCGAAGCGGCCGAGAGCGATGCGGATGATACCGCCGCGCTCTCGCGTCTGGCCGAGGCGCGCGCGCTTCTGAATGAAAACCTCGGCAGCGAGATTGCCAAAACGACAACCGAAAGGCTCTGACCCATGAAACGCATGACACAAGTTCTTGCCATCACGCTCGCCCTGTTCCCAGCGGCCCAGGCCCTCGCAGAGGCAACGGCGATCGACGTCCGCAAGACCAACGGATGCGGCTGCTGCCTCTCGTGGATGAAACATCTCGAAGAGAACGGGTTTGTGCCGACCGGCCAGGACATGTTCGGCGGGCTTCTCGTGCGCTTCAAGCTAGACAACGGCGTGCCGCAGCGCATGGTCTCCTGCCACACCGCGCTCATTGACGGCTACGTGATCGAGGGCCATGTACCGGCCGCTGACATCCGCCGCCTTCTCGAGGAGCGCCCGGACGCCGTCGGCCTCGCTGTTCCGGGGATGCCCTATGGCTCGCCCGGCATGGGGCCAGAAGACGACCGCGAGGCCTATGATGTCTTCCTCATCCGCAAGGACGGGTCGACGGAAGTCTTTTCGAGCTACGCCGAAGGATAATCTGGCCCGCCCATGGAAAATCTGTCTCCGATAATGCTCGGCTTTCTCGGAAGTCTTGCCGCCGGATCGCTCACAGCAGTCGGAGCAGTTCCCGTGCTGTTCGGGCGCATCCCGTCTCGGGCCACACGCGATCTGTCGCTCGGCTTCGCTGCCGGTGTGATGCTCGCCGCTTCTTTCTTTTCGCTGATCATCCCGGCATTGGATGCGGCGGAGCCGATGTTCGAAAACGGCGCGATGCCTGCGGCCATCGTATGCGTTTCGATTCTTCTGGGCATGGGGGCTGTCGCCCTGATGAACGAAAAGCTGCCGCACGAGCACTTCAAGACGGGACGCGAAGGGCCCGAAGCGGCGTCTTTGCGGCGGGTCTGGCTGTTCATCATCGCAATCACGATCCACAACTTCCCCGAAGGCCTTGCGGTTGGGGTCGGCTTCGGATCCGGAGGTATGGAGGGCGGTCTGCCGCTCGCCATCGGCATCGGGCTTCAGAATGCGCCCGAAGGATTGGCCGTCGCTGTATCTCTGCTGGGCGAGGGATATCCGAAGCTGCGCGCCTGGGGCATCGCGGCGCTGACGGGCATGATCGAGCCGATTGGCGGTTTGCTCGGGGCCGGCATCATCACACTGTCGGAACCGCTGCTTCCATGGGGTCTGGCCTTTGCCGCGGGCGCAATGCTCTACGTCATTAGCCACGAAATCATCCCCGAAACCCATCGCAGCGGCCATCAGAACAGGGCGACGCTCGGTCTCGCAGTCGGGCTCGTTCTGATGCTGTTCCTTGATGTCTGGTTGGGATGAGGCAATGTCACTAAACAAGGTATCTCCGATGATCGGCGTCTTCGCAGCACTTGCTGCGTTCGCGATCGATCAGATCACCAAAGCCATTGTCGTTGCGAATGCCGTCACTTTAAGCGCCGGAATTCCCGTGTTTCCGGGATTCAACCTCGTCTTTTATCGTAATGACGGCGTGACTTTCGGGATGTTGGGCGGCGCGCCGTGGTGGAGCCTCATCGCTTTCGCTCTTGCCATCTGTGTTTGGCTGGGGGTTATGCTGTTTCGCGCCGACAATGCGGTGGAAACGCTTGCCTACGGTGCGATCATTGGCGGAGCCCTGGGCAATGTCATCGATCGTGTGCGGTATCGGGCTGTAACAGACTTTCTCGATTTCTACATTGGCACAACACATTGGCCTGCCTTCAACTTGGCCGATGTATTTGTCGTCAGTGGCGTGGGGCTCTTGCTCGCCGCGCCATGGATCAGCGCGCGGCGTTCGATCAAGTCGTGAAGCCGGAAATTCTGAACCGCATCGCTCTGCGCCACCGTTTGCTTTCGCGGATGACGCTTGGTTTCGCCGCCGGGGCGATGACCGTTCTGACTTTCCCGCCTCTTTCGATTCTCCTGCTCGTTCCCGTTGCCTATTCCGCGTTGTTTGTCGGGCTTCGCGATCTCTCCTTCGGGCGCGCTTTCCTCGTCGGCTGGGCGTTTGGTCTCGGCCAGTTCGGTTTCGGGATTTGGTGGATCGCGGAAAGTTTCTACGTCGAGGCCGAGCGGTTTGGGACGATGGCGATTCCGGCGGTCGCGGGATTGTCCGCAGGTCTCGCGATTTTCCCAGCCATTGCCGCTGCGCTTTTTGCCGAAATCGCGCGGCGCGGAGCCATGGGCAGTCTCTTGGCCTGCCTCCTGTTCGCGACCTCCTGGACCGTGGCCGAGTGGTTGCGTGGTCACGTTCTGACAGGGTTTCCCTGGAACCTGGCCGGTTACGCACTTGTAGACTACGCCGCCCTTCGCCAGACCGCCGCCTGGGTCGGAAGCTATGGGCTAAGCTTTCTCACCGTGTTCGTCGCGGTACTCCCTGGCGCGGCTGCTATGGCGTCCGGGCGGCAACGATTGACCATCTCGCTCATGGCGCTGGCCGGAATCGCGACGATGTGGGCTGTCGGCACGCTGCGCCTCCAGTCGGATGCACAACAGCCACCCGGTGTCGACCTGCGCATCGTCCAGGGCAACATTCCACAAGAGGAGAAATGGGCTCCCGAGAACCGCGAGGCGACCTTCGCGCGCTATCTTGAGCTTTCAACCCGGCCCGGCGATTTCGACGTGCTTCTCTGGCCGGAAACCGCCTTTCCGGGTTTCCTCGATGAGGATACGGAGGCACGGGCCCGCATTGCCGCAGCGCTACCAGACGGCAGAGTGCTGCTTACCGGTGTGCCGGACCGTGTACCGAGCGAGGATGGCACCCGATATTTCAACACGGTCCAGGCATTTGACGAGACCGGCGAGATCCTGACCGGATACGCGAAACACCATCTCGTGCCCTTCGGCGAATATGTGCCATTCCGCGGCTGGTTGCCCATCGAGCGGCTCACGGCGGGTCTGGGCGATTTTACGCCCGGACCGGGCCCGAGAACGCTTGCGCTTCCGGGTGTGCCGCTGGTCGCCGTGGCGATCTGCTATGAGATCATCTTCCCAGGGCATGTGGTCGACGACCTGTTCCGGCCGGACTGGATTTTCAACGCGACAAACGATGCCTGGTTTGGCACCAGCATCGGACCCGAGCAGCATCTGGCTTCCGCACGTATGCGCGCCGTAGAGGAAGGCCTTCCAGTCATCCGAGCCGCGAATACGGGCATCTCTGCGGTCATCGACGCGAGCGGAGAGATCGTTGCGCGGCTCGATACCGGCGAAACGGGCATCATCGACGCTAGCCTGCCCTCCGCGCGACCGCCGACACTCTACGCGAGCTTCGGGGACTGGATGCTGTTGGCGCTCATTTTGGCTTCGTGGAGCTGGGCTCTGACGGCCAATGCGACGGCTCATTACCGCCGCATGAGAAAAACCGTCATGCAAAGATCTGGATAGGTGTTCCGTCCTTCACCATTGCATAGATGTCCTCGATCTGCCGATCTGTGACCGCGATGCAGCCAGCTGTCCAGTCGCGGACGTCCGTTGGGTCGATGCCCGGGCGTGGACCACCATGGATGAAGATGTCGCCGCCGGGGGAAAGGCCCTGCGCTTCGGCAAAGGCGATGTCGGCCTCATTCGGATAAGAGATGCCAACTGAAAGATGATAAGTGCTTTCAGGGTTGCGCTTATCGACTACGTAAGCGCCCTCCGGGGTCCGACCGTCTCCCTCAAATTGCTTGTGACCTTCGGGCGCGAAACCCAGCCCGACCGGATAGGTTTGCAATACCCGGTCGACTCCGTCGAGAACAAGCAAGCGCTGCCCCTTGTAGAGCCGAACACGGGTGACTTCGGGTCCGTCATAGCTGCGGAACTTGCTGGCACACCCGGACAGAAACGCTGCCAGCCCGCCCAACAGGACGGCGCGGCGGGGAAATCGGATGGTTTTCACTGCTCGATGCCTCTTTCGTGAGGTCTGTTATGGACACTACGTTACCTTGCAAATGCTGCGTGATCAATGTCCGTGGGCAAGCGCGGCCTTTGCCATCTGTGGGCCAACCTGCTCACCGCCGGACGGCGGCGCCTTGGCCTCTTGGCTGTTCAGCAGGCGCAGGGCATTGGCCACCACCAGCAATGACACTCCTACGTCGGCTGCAATAGCGCCCCACATCGATGCCAGTCCGAACGCGGTAGCGACAACGAAAACGCCCTTGGTCGCCAAGGAAATACCGATGTTCTGATGAATGATCGACATTGTCCGGCGCGAATGACCGATCAGCCAAGGCACCTTGCCGAGGTCGTCGGTCATCAGGGCAATATCCGCCGTCTCGATTGCCGCGTCCGAACCAACAGCACCCATCGCGATGGCGTAATGCGCACGTGCCATGGCGGGGGCGTCGTTCACCCCGTCGCCGATCATGGCCACCATGTCATGCGTTTCGACCAGTTCTTCGATGGCAGTCACCTTGTCTTCGGGCAGAAGCTCGGCACGGACCTCGTCAATGCCGACCTCGGCTGCAACGGCGCGCGCTGTCCGCTCGTTGTCGCCCGTCAACATGACGATGGTCTTCACGCCCTGCGCGTGGAGCTGTGCCACGATGCCCTTGGCGTCGGGGCGAATACGGTCGCGCAATTCCAGAATGCCGCTCACACCGGATTCATCGCCCACGGCAACAAGGGTGCTGCCGGCCCCTTCGATGCGGTCGCGCAAATCCTTCGGAATGGCGTCGCCGAAACCCTTCTCCTCGGCAAACCGGTCCGACCCTAGCCAGATCGACCGGCCGTCAGTGCGTCCTTCAAGTCCCCTACCGGGAACGGTTCGAGTATCTTCCGCGGCGGACACATTGATGCCGTCGGCTTCTGCCCGCGCGAGAATGGCGCGCGCCAAGGGATGCGAGGAACGTGCCTCCAGCCCAGCGGCGAGGGTCATCAGATCTTGCGCCGATGCTTTGCCCAACGGATGCACCGCCGCCACCTCGGGCTCGCCCATGGTGATCGTGCCGGTCTTGTCCATGGCCAGTGCAGTGGTCTTGCCCGGTGCCTCAACATATGCACCGCCCTTGATCAGCACCCCGGCCCGCGCTGAGGCGGTGAGTGCAGCGACGATGGAGACCGGTGTCGAGATGACCAGAGCGCATGGGCAAGCGATCACCAGCAGCACGAGTGCATTGTAGAACCAATAATCCCAGGCCCCCCCGAAAATGAGCGGCGGCAGCAGGGCAATTGCAATGGCGAGAGCCATGACGATAGGCGTGTAGATGCGGGCGAACTTCGCCACCCACTGCTCCACCGGCGCACGGCGGGCATGGGCGTCGCCGACCATGCGGATAATCTTGGCCAACACGGTGTCCGAGGCGGCCTTCGTGGCGCGCACCGTCAGTGTGCCTTCGCCGTTGATCGTACCGGCATAGACTTCGTCGCCCCGTTCCTTTGGGACCAGCGCACTCTCTCCGGTGATTGGCGCCTGATCGACGGCCCCTGCCCCATCGACAACCTCACCATCCAATGGGATGCGGTCTCCGCCGCGCACGACGAAACGTGCGTTGATAGCAACCGCGGAAGCCGGTACGTCCGCTTCCGAACCGTCATCATAAAGAATTCTTGCCGTCGGCGGCGCCAGGTCCAGCAGAGCTGAAACCGCATTCCTCGCACGCCCGACGCTCCAGCTTTCGAGGTAGAGCGAGAGCGAAAAGAAGAACGCGACTGTCGCCGCCTCGAAAAATTCGCCAAGCCCGATGGCACCGGCCACGGCGACCACCATGAGCAGGTTCATGTCGGGCGACAGCCGCCGAGCGGACGACCATGCCTTGGGTGCCACGAGCCAGACACCGAACAGGATCGCAACCGCGAACAGCCCTGCCTCGACCAGTGGCATCGGCGCTTCGCCGTGACCCGCGAAGAGGCCGAGCGCCCCGCCCATGCCGGTCTCGATGATGTGCCACAGAAATCCCGCGGCCCAGAAGCCTCCACTGAGCGCCGTAAACAGCCGCTGTCTTGCAAGATGGGCCGCCTGGTCGACCGACGCGTTCTCGGCATCCCAAGGCTTGGCGGTCATGCCGGTGCTTGCGACCAGTTCTGCAATTTCGCCGTCCGATAAACTCTTGGCGCTGTCGAGAATAGTCATCCGCCCATTGATCACGTCGAACGCGAGATGCTCGGCCCCGCCGATCTTCGGGCCGACCACCTTGTTCAGGATTGCTACCTCCTCGGCGCAATCGAGGCCGGACACCTGAAAACTGCGCCCGCCCGCTGGCGCGGGGGTCGCCGGAACGATGTCGCCGCACGTTCCGGCGCTCCCGCAGCAGCTGCCGCCGCTTGTCTGGGCATCTTCGGCGTGATCGTGGTCGTGACGATGGGTGTCGGGCGGCATGAATGGACCTCTGGATTCGGGTGCTTTACCATGACATAGCCCCTACAGTAGCTAGAGCTTCAAGAGCAAAATACGGTGGTATTTCAGTTTGTTTTATTGCTAGAGGATGCGGCGACCGGCTCCATCACGCCTTGAGGCATGAAAAGCCGATGCAAAGAAAAACAGACACGAAAGGAAGCTTGATGCGGGTTTTGATGCTGAAGCAAAAAATAATTGTTGCAGTGGCGCTGTCTCTTACGGCCGGGTGCGCAATCCAGCCGACTGGACCGGGCGACTCGGCAGACCGGCGGGGCAAAGTTCCCGAAGCCGTGATTGCAATGGCTGCCCCGGATCAGGATGTTGCAACCGCGCGCTTGGTGCCCGAGGACGGGTGCTACTGGTACAAACACAGCGGCCCCGTAGAAACAACCTTGCTGCCGCTGCGCACGGCGAACGGCAATCGTATCTGCACCCCTCGCGAAACTTAATTGCGTTTGCCGTCCGCTGCTTGGCTTAGCTGCGGGCAGTCACGCTGTCCTCCGCCGAGTAAAGATAGGCGGTAGAGCCGGTCTCGACGTTCGGGTAAAGATCATTGATATGAGCCATGACCATCCGTACGCAGCCCGAACTTGCGCGGCCACCGATACTCCGTGGGCTCGGAGTGCCATGGATGCGCAAAAGGGTATCGCGATCCCCGACGTAGAGATACAGCGCCCTCGATCCAAGCGCGTTTTCCGGTCCCGGTTCCATGCCATCGGCAATGTCAGCATAAAGTTCGGGGTCGCGATTGATCATGCTCTGTGTCGGTTGCCAGTGCGGCCACCTGACCTTGCGCTTGATGGTATAGACACCCGGCTCGTAGAGGTTCCCCCGCGCGATGGCCACGCCGTAGCGCATCGCGGTTCCACCCTCTTCAATGTGGTAAAGATATCGTGCGACCGCGTCGACATGGATATCTCCCGGCACGAGACCGGCCTTCGCGACCACACGTTGCGGTAGGAACCGCGGGTGCAATCCCCATGGGTTGGAAGTCTCGGCAACATAACCCTGAGGCGTCACCTGTGCGTCCCATTCAGCCTTCTGAGCCTCGGTGGGCCAAGTGTCGGCAAAAGCCATACCGGGACCGGTCACCGAAAAAAGCGCCGTTGTTGTCTGAATGAAGTGTCGTCTTGTCAGCATTTCGTACCCTTTCGGTTCTCACCGGCGATTGATGGCAAGAACGGTATGTGTTCTCCTTGAACAGATAGGACTTCTAGTGGCTAGAGGTTCAAGGGCAAATTTTCGTAAGTAGACATGCGATCCTTGCAGTTTCCAGTTTGCTAGGGAGGAGAAAACTGCTCGCACAATACCTGGTCCGAAGTTGCGCAGCGACAATTCGTTAAGTCGCAGATTGTCTGGAAATTTAGGCACAGCGGCTTCGATATCGCGACCATGAGATCGGGAACGTCACGGCACAGGGAACTTGCGCCACTCGCAAATGCTACGATGCCATCTCTGGCTCCGGCTCTCATTCCGTTATTTCGCCCCGTTACAACCTTCACCCACTGGAGCTTCAAGCGATCAATTGTCACAAAAACGTGAGACGAATGGCTAACGAACGCTTTGGGCTGGAAAAGCCTTGTCGCATTCGAACGGAAAGTGGCTTAAACGATCATCTGGGGCGGCACTAAAGCGTGCCAGGTCAAGCCGGTGTCAGCCTCGACAAATGACCTATATTAGGTCAGCTTTCCACATGCGATACCTCCCGTTCCCCGTCACCTCGCGGATCAAACCGCTTGCCTCCATCCATGCGAGATTGCGCTGAACGGCGGCGCGGCTGGCTCCGGTCATGGCCTCAGCCATCGGGGCGGAGACCAAGGGCCATTCCGTGAAAACCTTTCGCAAGGCAACCGGCGTGCGGCCAGATAATTGCGCCATGACGTTTTCTGCCCGCCCGATCCACACTTCAATATCATCAAGTGTTCGCATCGCCGTTAGAATTGCGCTGTTCATCCCATCCAACCAGCGGGCCAAACGCTCGGGTGGCAAGCCCGAAACGCGCAGCCCCCCGGCCCCGGCCATAGCGAGCGGCGCGAAGATGGCACCGCTTCCATCGCTGGTCGCGATCCTAGACGCGGTGACGGCAGCTTCGATCTGGTCGCCGTGGCGTCCGAGGCCCGCCAAGCTCCACAGGTGATACCCCATGCACGCCCGCGTGATCGGGTGGAGACCCTTTGCGGCTGCCATGACGTCCAGCCACCCACCCGCGCGATCCTCGAAACGCTCAGCGCTGTCTTCAATGTTCTCGGGGTCGCGGCGATCCAGAAAAGCGGCCAGGTCAGCCATCGGTCCGGGACCGCCTGTCAAGCGCCGAACAGCCCATCCAACGCGTGCCAAGGCATTTGGGTCATCCTGTGCACCTGACAGCCGCATGGATACCCAGAGCGCCAGACGATCAGTACTCACCCGATCTCCTGCGACCCAGCTGAGGGCCGCTGCCTCGACAAGAGCGAGGCGATGCCGCCAGCCTTCCGGGCCGCGCAGCAGCCGGTCATCCAGAGCTCCCAGGCGTCCAGCCACCTTTGCTAGCCGCGCAGCGTGAACGCCTTCTGCCTTTGCCCAGTCTTCGATGACGGCAGTGTCCGGCGGTTCTGCACGCGGCCCGGGAGGCAAATCATCTGGTTCTTCTTCGAATGGTCCCGGCAGAAACCAGAGATCCTTTTCGTGAGCCTCTGCATCCTCCTCGGTAGTGATGAGGGGGTCGTCGTAACCATCAGTCAAAATAGAGGCTCTCGTATTCATATGTGCAAAATACTTATTTTTTGCACATTACCCAAGTGATTTTGTGGCGGTTGCCTACGCCCTTTATATAGCACGCTCGCGCGACTGCCGGCGGAACCTCTCAGATCGCGCTCAGCGCTAGGGAACCAAGGGTCTTAGGATGAACGCGACGAGAGAGCACCTACTTGCATTCGTTTACAAACGGTCGTTTATTAGCAGTACACGAAACTGCAAACGGCCTGTTTTGATGCCATTGATAGGCTACGCGCGCGTCTCGACCGAGGATCAGACCCCCCTGCCCCAGTCGCAGGCCCTGAAATCCGCAGGCTGCGTCGAGATCCACGAGGAGCAGGCCTCGGGCGGGAACCGCGCGCGGCCCGTGCTGGCGCGGGTGCTGGAGCGGATCGGCAAGGGCGACACGCTGGTGGTGGTGCGCATCGACCGTCTGGCGCGGTCGCTCTCCCACCTCCTCGAGGTGATCGAACGGCTGGAGGCCAAGAACGCCTTCTTCCGATCGCTTACCGATCCGATCGACACGTCCTCCCCGCAGGGTAAGTTCACCCTCCAGGTCCTCGGCGCCGCAGCTGAGTTTGAGCGCGCCCTGATCCGCGAACGCACCAAGGCCGGGCTGGCCAGCGCACGAACCAAAGGCCGGGTTGGCGGCAATCCGGGACTGCGCGCCCGCGATCCCGCGGCGCTGCGCAAGGTGCGGCTGGCGCGGCAGGATGGCTACATGGAACGCCTGAACGAGACGGCGCAGGACTGGGTTCCCCATGTCCGCCGCCTGCGCCCGGACTTGGCCTGGGAAGACGTAGTGCGCATCGTCAACGGCCCCTTGCCCCGCGAGCGCCAATGGACGCAAAGCCGCCTTTTGCGCGCGGTCAACGCCTATGTCCGGGACGGCTTCCTACCGCCCACGGTACTGGACCGCGCCGGCCGCCGCGAAACCGACGACCGCCTGCCCGCCATCGTCGCCGCTATCAAGGGCGCGGACCCCGACATCACGCTTCAGGCGATCTGCACCCGGCTGGAAGCGATGCGCGAGCGCACGCCCCGTGGGCGGACAAGCTGGCAGCCGTCATCCGTGAAGATGCTGCTGGAGCGGGCGGAGAGGCTGGGGCTGCTTGAGTAGTCGAGCTACCTTGCAAATCCTCCAAGACATGGAGGGATTACAAGGCTGTGGTCAGTTTCAGGCTCAGAAGCTGTCCGCTCATGCAAAGGGGTTGACGATGCGAAGCTGCCCTTCGACTAGCAGGCCATCTTGCATGTCCTCGCTCCACAGCGTGGTGCAGCCCGCAACCAGAGCGCTTGCCACGATCATCGCGTCGTAGATCGAGAAACCGTAACGTTCCGCCAAGGCGCGGCCAACGTCATGGGTTTGGAGGGTCAGGTCTTCGACGGGGCACAAGGCGCGCACGCCTTCGAGAAACGTCCCTGCCTCCTCCCAACTGAGGCCGGCTTTGCGGCGGCAGTTTACCAGCGTCTCGTTCAGCACCTGAACGCTGATCCGGGGCCCCTGCCCCAGGATGAGCTCGGCGCGATCGGCCTTCGGGCCGTCGTCGAGCAGGTACAGAACGACATTCGTGTCCGCGAATTCAGCGCTCATGCGCGTCTTCGCGGCTCAGGCGTTCCGCAGCGGGCAGCTTGCCCCGGAAGCGGCGCAGACCCGTCAGCACCTCATCCGCGCGCGCCAGACGACGGACCCTGACCTGGCCGTTGTCCTTGACCAGATCGATCTGATCGCCTTCCTTGAGGCCAAGTTCCCGAACAAGCTCCGCGGGCAGACGGACGGCGAGAGAGTTGCCCCATTTTGCGACCTGCATCGTGGCCTCCTGCGCGGATATACGGTCAGCAATGTATATCATGTTGGTTGCATGGGCAAGCCTGTCCACGAGCCCGGGCTACTCTTGTGCATCATGCAGCGCCTGCCACCAGATTTAGAAAGAGCTTGCACGAATCTGAGTCCTCCGGCAATAGTCACGGAAAAGGGCGACTAAACGCCAAAATCCGTGAACACGCCACGGGCGCGCGAGGGCAGATGGGCAGAGCCGATACACAGGAAGACCTGAACGCTGTGATCCGTCAGCATTCTGAGGTGCTGGCGGCGCAACTGCATTCGCAGCGTGAGAGCCTGTTCCCGCCCGACGCTTCTAAGACTATGCGCAAGTTCACCTCAGGTGAAGCTGCTGCTCTGCTGGGCGTCAACGACTCATACCTCAGAAAGCTTCACCTTGATGGCAAGGGGCCGTCGCCCGAAGTTTCATCGGGGAACAGGAGGCACTACTCGGCCGAAGATATTCATAACTTACGGATACTGCTGGAGAAAACGGCTCGCAAGCCGGGAGATTACCTGCCTGGTCGTCGTGCTGGAGACCATCTTCAGATTATCGGCGTCATGAACTTCAAAGGTGGAAGCGGCAAGACAACCTCCTCGGCGCATCTTGCTCAAAGGTTGGCCCTCAAGGGGTACCGTGTCTTGGCGATCGACCTTGATCCGCAGGCCTCGCTCACGGCCTTGCACGGGGTTCAGCCGGAATTTGACCTGCTTGACGGCGGCACGCTCTACGATGCGATCCGCTACGAAGATCCTGTTCCGATCGCCCAGGTCATCCGCAAGACCTACATCCCAAACCTGGATCTGATTCCCGGAAACCTCGAACTCATGGAGTTCGAGCACGAAACGCCACGGGCACTGTCTCGCGGCAACGCGGGCTTGTTCTTCTTCCGTGTGAAGGAAGCGCTGGCGCAGGTTGATGATCGGTACGATGTCGTCGTTATCGACTGTCCTCCGCAGCTCGGGTTCTTGACCATGTCGGCGCTGTCTGCCGCGACGGGCGTTCTGGTGACGATCCATCCTGAAATGCTCGACGTGATGTCGATGAGCCAGTTCCTCAGGATGACGGCAGACCTCATGGATGTCATCGCCGATAGCGGAGCCGATATGTCGCATGACTGGATGCGCTATCTGTTGACCCGCTACGAGCCGACGGATGCGCCACAGAACCGTATCGTCGCCTTCCTGCGCACAATGTATGGCGACAAGGTCCTGAACGCTCCGATGCTCAAGTCGACGGCCATCTCGGATGCCGGCCTGACCAAGCAGACCCTGTACGAGGTCGAACGGAGTGCCTTCACCCGCACGACCTATGACCGGGCCATCGAAAGCCTGAATGCCGTCAATGATGAGATTGCCCAACTCATCCAGAAAACCTGGGGGCGCTGATGACTGACAGCAAGAAGAAGCGCATGTCCATGCTCGACAGTTTGGCAGCAGCGGGGACGCCCCCTGCCCCGGGCAGCATGATGTCAAGCAATCGGGCCCTGCGCTCCGCGCGTGATGCCGTGGATGCCCATCATGTCTGGGAACTCGACCCGGTTGAGATCGAGGACGAGAGGTATTCGGATCGCCTCGACCCCAAGGACGTGGATGATCTGCGTGCGTCGATCGAGCAGAACGGCCAGACCGTCCCCATTCTCGTAAGGCGCCACCCGACCGAGACCAATCGCTATCTTCTCGTCTATGGACGCCGCCGTCTTGAGGCCATTCGTGCCTCCGACAAGGTTAAGAAGGTTCGAGCGCTTATCGCGAACCTGGACGACACGGCCGCGCTGCGTGCCCAGGTTTCCGAAAACACTGGAAGGCGCGATCTGAGCTACATCGAACGCGCCCTCTTCGCGCAGGAGCTGCTCGCCAGCGGCTTTGGTTCGCAGGCTCAGATTGCCGAAGTGCTGAATGTGACCCGTTCTGCTGTGTCGATGTCGATCTCGGTTGCCAAGTCGATCGGGACCGCCTTGGCCCGTGCGATTGGACCGGCTCATGGAATCGGGCGCCCCAGATGGGAATCGTTGGCGAAGGAACTCTCGAATGCCGGCATGGCCATGGATGAGCTTTGCCGTGTTGCAAGTGATGCCCGTGGCAAAGCGGCTGCAGTCGAACAGGCCGAAGAGGAGCCCCAGCTTGATCCTTCGGTCGCGGCATTTGAAGCCGTTGTCCGCCATGTGAAGAAGACCACCGGTCCTTCTCTAGGCACGAAGCCGAGACCCAAAGCGACGCCTCTTTTGATCGATGGCGCGCCTGCGGGCGCCATAAAGCGGTCGGCTCGGGCGGTCAGGCTGGACCTTACGGATGTGGACGATGAATTTGCGCAGTGGCTCGACGCCCGTGCGCAGGACGTCCTCGACGAGCTTCATGATCGCTGGAGACGCGAGACATGAGGAGAGGCAGAGCAGCAACAAAAAGGAGGCACGGTACAGGCTAAAGAAAAGGTCCCGCAAAGCTTGCGCTCCACGAGACCCCAACTTTGATCTTAGCACCTTCAAGGTAGTGGGCCAGCGCGCAAACCGCAAGTCATATGTGATTCGCGGAACCGTCTTTCTATGCCTTCGTGAACTGAAATCATGGAGTACACACCGATTTCGCCGTTTATGCGGCCGATCTCGCATGCGCATCTGCGCGTCGTCGAGCGGCCTGAGGCTTCTGTTCCAGGGAGACCCGTCAACAAGTGGGAACTCCTTCGCGAGTTGTCCAAGGCACAGGCCGCCTTTGGGGTTACGGAGCGCGATCTGACCGTTCTGCAGGGGCTTCTCAGCTTCTTTCCGGATGATGCACTTGGCGGGAATACCGAGATGGTCGTCTTCCCGTCGAACAAGGCAATCTGCGAGCGGCTGAACGGCATGCCCTGCTCCACGATGCGCAGGCACATTGCCCGTCTGGTGGATGCTGGCTTGCTCATGCGCCGCGATAGTCCCAACGGCAAGAGGTATGCTCGCAAGCGCGGCGAAGAGCGTGTGGCTTTTGGCTTCGACCTCTCGCCACTCTACTGCCAATCCGAAGAGGTTGCACGGGCCGCAGAGGCTGTGCGTGAGGCCGAGGACCGTGTCCGGAGACTGCGGGAGGTCGTGAGCCTCATGCGGCGCGATCTTGCTGCCCTGGCGGAGTTCGGAGAAGAGGTCCAGCCAGGCCTCGGCCTCTGGGATCAGTTTCGCGACAAGGCTGTTCTCACAGCGCGCGCCCTTCGCCGCAAGCTCACGCTCGAGGAGCTCTCAGCATTTCGCGCCGACCTTGAAGCCCTTCTCGACCACGCACGCAACGTTATTGATGGTCCTGAAACAGAAAAAATGAACACCAATGGTGCCAATATTGAGCGCCACTATCATAATTCAAACGAAGAATCTATAGATCTTGAACCTGCCTTGGAAAAAGGCGGGGCGGCGGTCGGCGCGCCAGATGTTGAAACGGATGCGCCTGGTGCTGACGTGGAAGAAGCGGACACAAGACGCGTACCAAAGATCCCGCTCCATCTGGTGATCGCGGGCTGCCCGTCGCTCAAAACTTTCTACCAGGGCGATATCCGCCACTGGCATCAGCTTTTCGACGCGGCTTGCCATGTGCGGCCGGCCATGGGGATCAGTGCTTCCGCTTGGGAAGAGGCGCAACGGTTCATGGGCCCCGAGCAGGCATCGATCGTTGTTGTCGCCATGCTGGAACGCTTCGCCGACATCCGATCGCCCGGTGGCTATCTCCGTGCGCTGACATCGAAGGCGGCGGCGGGCGAGTTCTCCTGCGGGCCGATGGTCATGGCACTGATGTCCCGGCGAAGCGCGGCGTGATGTTCACAGCTGTGAACATTCTCCCCGTCGGCGCCCCAATCGATGAAGTTCACAGCTGTGAACTCTCTGCGTCGTCTGATGAGCAACCAGCAGATAGAGGGAAAGGTTGGGGGGTTTGAGGGCTGACGGGAAGTGAGATCGGGAGAGTGGCTTCCGACGCCCGTCGTGGAGAAGATCTGATGGCGAAAGCAGCCCAGAACGTCATCCTGTCCCCGTCGCGGGACATCCCCTTCGACAAGCTCGTCCTGAGCCAGTCCAATGTCCGGCGCATCAAGGCGGGCGTCTCAGTCGAGGAGCTAGCCGAGGACATCGCGCGTCGCGGCCTGCTGCAGGGCTTGAACGTCCGGCCCGTGCTTGATGCCGACGGGGTCGAAACCGGCACGTTCGAGATCCCGGCCGGCGGCCGCCGCTTCCAGGCGCTATCGCTCCTAGTGAAGCAGAAGCGTTTGGCCAAGACCGCGCCGATCCCCTGCATCGTGCGGGATGCCGCCTTCGAGATTTTGGCCGAGGACGACTCGCTGGCCGAGAACATGCAGCGTGTGGCTTTGCATCCGCTGGACCAGTTCCGTGCGTTCCAGGCCCTGCGCGAAAAGGGTCAGGGCGAGGCAGCGATCGCGGCGGCCTTCTTCGTCACGCCGCAGATCGTGAAGCAGCGCCTGAAGCTCGCCTCCGTGGCCCCTGCCCTCCTAGAGGTCTATGCCGAGGATGGCATGACGCTCGAGCAGCTGATGGCTTTCACCGTGAACACGGATCATGCGCGTCAGGGGCAGGTCTGGGATGCGGTGAAGAACTCGTGGAATAAGGAGCCCTACGCCATCCGGCGCATGCTGACCGAGACATCGGTCCGGGCGTCTGATCGTCGCGCGGTCTTCGTCGGTGTCGATGCCTATGAGGCGGCAGGCGGTGTCGTGTTGCGAGATCTCTTCCAGGGCGATGACGGTGGCTGGCTCGAGGACCCTGCCCTGCTTGACCGGCTGGTCACCAAGAAGCTCGAGACCGAAGCCGAGGCGCTGGCCTCCGAGGGTTGGAAGTGGATCGAGGTCGCGACCGACCTGCCCTATGGCTACAGCCACGGTCTGCGGGGTCTTGCCGGTGATCCCGCGCCGATGACCGACGAGGAAAGCGCAGCCCGCGCGACGCTCCTCGCTGAGTATCGGGCGCTGGTGGAGGAATACTCCGGCCAAGACGAATACCCCGAGGAGATCGGCGCTCGGCTTGGGGTACTCGAGATGTCGATGGAAGCGCTCGAACAGCGCCCTCTGATCTATGACCCGGCCGAGATCGAGCGCGCGGGCGTGTTCGTGACGCTTGATCGGGACGGCAGTCTCGCGATCTATCGCGGCTATGTCCGGCCCGAAGACGAACCGCGCGAGGAGACCGCGGTCCACGATGGAGATGACGCTGATGCCATTGGGCAGGGGGGTGACGTCGGTCTTTCCAGCTGGAAACCGTCGGCGACCTCTGCCGGGGGTACCGTCATCACTTCGGGTGGTCAGCCGATCGGTACGGACTCGTCCGAGGATGAGGAGGACGGCGCGCTGAAGCCGCTGCCCGAGCGGCTGGTCATGGAACTGACGGCCCATCGGACCCTTGCGCTGCGCGAGGCTATCGGGCGGTCGCCGGACGTTGCGCTGACGCTCCTGCTCCTGAAGCTGGTCACGGACACCTTCCGCACCTCCTCAGCCTCCGGCAGCTGCCTCGAAGCCTCGGTCCGCCACGTCTACATGTCGGCTCAAGCGCCCGATCTGAAGGACAGCGTCGTGGCCAAGCTCGTCGACGAACGGCACGCCGCCTGGGAGGCTGAGCTGCCTCTCGGCGACGATGACGCGCTCTGGGATTATCTGTCCGTTCTCGACCAGGGCAGCCGTTTGGCGCTGCTGGCACATTGCCTCAGCTTTGGCATCAACGCGCTCCATGAGAAAGTGAACCCTTACGGTGCGGGCATCTCGGCCACCGGACTGACCCGCCGCATGGCGCATGCCGATCTCGTGGCGCGGGCGGTCGATCTCGACATGGTCGAGGCGGGATGGGAGCCGACGGTCGATGGCTATCTCAACCGTGTGCCGAAGACCCGGATCCTCGAGGCCGTGCGTGAGGCGAAGGGGGAGGGGAATGCGCAGCTTCTCGATCACCTCAAGAAGGGCGAGATGGCAACGGAGGCCGAGCGGCTTCTCAAGGGCAGCGGCTGGCTGCCCGAGGTCCTGCGCCGGGCCGATCTCGTTGCACGCGACGGTGAGGCGATCGCAGAGGGGCAGGGGGAGGACGCGGGCCAGCCCGACGACATCGATCTCCCCGCCTTCCTGATGGCTGATCTGCCGGACAGCAATGCGTCGATGCTGGCGGCAGAGTGAACTGAGCGATCCGGGGGCGGGGAAACCCGCCCTCAGACCCATAAAATACTGCAATATCAATATGATGAACGCGAACACTCGCATTCTGGATGAGGAATCATGTCTGCAACAACCATCATCGACACAGCCCCCCTCGGGGCGCTGATCCGCTATACCGACGGCAGTCCCAAGCCGCCGGCACGGTTCACCAAGAAGCTCGCGGCCTGGGAGCGGTCGAACGGCGTCGGCCGTCTCGTGAAGAAGGAACCGCCCCGGGTCTATCCGACCTGGACGGCACCGGCCTCCTTCACGCTGCATGAAGGCAACTTCTCCTCCGACGGGGTCATTCTCGTCACCATCATGCGCAGTCATTCGGCGGACAGTCGTCTGATCTTCGAGGTGGCCGAGGAACCGAAGTCGGAGCAGGTCCGCGTGCTCCTCGACTTCGGCGGCAACACCGAGTTGCTGCATCTGGCGGAGTCCCTCACCGCTGCCGAGCTCTGGATTGCACGGGAGGGCTATCGCAACGCGCGGCTGGAAATCGTCGGTTATGAAGACGGCGATAGGGCAGGGGGCGCGGATCTGGCCGCCTGAGCCCTGACAATGCGTGAGGGGCCTGCCGAAGGGCGGACCTCTCACCGACCACTCCCTCTGCCCGCGATATTGCGCGGGCGCCAAGGCTCCATCCTTCGGGACGGATGATCGTCAACCAAGAGCCTGCCTAGGAGGCTGGCGGCTTTCGAAGCATCAGCGGGACAACCGGCTCCTGACGTTGGGGGACCATCCCCCGCTCGCCATTCCCTTCCTTGCCCCGAATCCCGTCTTCGAGATCAACCCGCAAAGGGGTCGGACTACGGGCAAGCCCGTGCCGCCGGGAGGATTCGGGCGAGCCGAACGCACCCGGTGATGTCAGCCAGTCTTCGGGCCTGCGGGGTCCTGTCACGCGGGGGATGGTCCCCCGCCTCCCAGACAGGAGCCAAACAGATGTCCCGCAAAGATGCTCACGCCTTCGCCGCCTCCCTCGCCGCCACGCTCATGGTCTCGATCGTCGTTTTCCGGGCAGGAGATGGAACCTTCGGCGCTGTTCCCGCCGATGAAATCGACGGCGACGAGGTCGTGATCGTCTCGGAGTATGACCCGTTCCAGAATATGGCCCGCTGAGGGCCATGACGCCTGCAAGCCC
>NZ_JBHTFQ010000013.1:0-83850 GCF_042666235.1 Halodurantibacterium daqingense
GCCATCGCACTCCTCCATCATGGAAAATGCGACCAAGGTGCCCGCCGGGTGCCGCCAGAGGAAGCCCAAACCCAATGGGGGAAAAACCCCGCTTACAATTCACGAGGGTTTCGGGGCGTCGCTGCTGGACGCTGGACTCCGGTGGCTTCCCAAAAATCCGGCCCTGTCGCTGGCGAAATGCCGAGCTTCGCCCGCCAGCATACGAATATCACCAGGAAGGAACCAAGAATTCGATGGCTTAGCCCATTGGACCCCGGATGAACCCTTCGCTGGACCCCGGAAGCCAGCGGCGCGGCGTCTACCTGCGCGCTCCTCTCCCGAGTATATCGCAATTGATAACGATCAGATGGCGATCCGTCTCGCCGTTCGGTGTCTCACAGGAAATTGTCTCAAGGATAACTATTCCGTTGACATCGCGACTTCTGCAAAACAGCCGCTGAAGACGGCACAGCTGCAACGTTGATGTCATGAAAGAACGATCAAGCTGTAGATGCTGCCCGCATCCTACGCCAAAGTTCCGCCTGACGATCCAGCGCAGATCGCTGCGCCACGCCCCATCCGAGATCGTCAAGCAACTGATCGACCAAATCTTCTGGTTCAGATGCAGGGATCCGTTTTTGATTGACCCAATCATTCATCGGATCAGGGGCTATCGCCTGCACAGCACGTTCCAATGCAAGCCGATCACTTTTCTGGATCAGTTCCGGGATTGGTAGCACCCGCACTGCACAAAAGCGTCGAGCAAGTATGGCTCGGAGTTGTTTTGCCGTCTTACCATCGTTCTCATTGGTGTAGTCGTGATTGCGAACATGCCAGAGCCGCCCTGCGTTATATCTGCAAACCCATTTGTGGCTGTTTGGATCGCCCACGCAATGATTGCTCCAAATGCGGTGCTGAAGATCACCTGATTCACCGATGTATCGCGGAACTCCTTCATGATCGTATAGCAAGTATAGACCCGGCTCCCGCGGCAAGTTGGGAGCGGGCTGCTGAAGCGGTGCATTGCAAAGCTGATCTAAGACGTCTTTTGGTATCATTTCTGCGGATGGCCAAATTAACTTCTATGATCCAGATTCAAAGCTAAACAATGAGTCTCGTGCTTAGCCATTCAACCGCATCTTGACTGATCTAGCGGAGGGCCATGAAAGGCGCAACGCTAACGGCGTCGGGCGTCACGCAGGTCGCTTCCTTTTCGCGCTCGGCTTACCACGAATTCGATCGACCGCTTCTGCGGCACCCGTCTCCCGTTTAGCTGCCACACGATCACCGCGACGCCATACTGCCAGCGTCGGTTCGCCGTTGCCCGGCTGATCCCGAGTTCCCAGCAGATCGGCTTCCAAGGCGTACCATTCGCTCGAAGCCAGACAAGCCTTGCGTCGTCCTTCTCGAGCCAGCGCAACCAGAGCATGGCCTCCTCGGCCTGCGTGATCTGACGCGGGCTGGGCCTCGGGCGCCGCATCTGCGGTTCCTGACCGACCTTGTCGGCGAAGCTGTGGAAGTATTCGGGCCAAGCGTTGAAGAAGCCCTGCGGCATCACACCCGGCATCTGCCGCATCACGCCCGCCGCAAGCTCCAGCCGATCCTGCACCTGCGCTGTGGTCCACTCACCCATGACGCGCCTCCCGTTCCCGCTTGCCGTAGAGCCGCTCGCCGAGCTGGCGCACCAGCTCCCGCTCGGGCCAGGTCAGGCGGTCGTCGTCGATGGCGACGGCCAGCAGCCCCTGTTCCTTCCAGCCGTCGCGTTTGACCTCGTCGGGATTGCGGCGGTGACCGCCGTAGCCCTTGGGCGTGAACCGCATGCCGCTCATTGCACACCTCCCCGGGTCTCCAGCGCCCAGAGCAGGATCGCGATGGCGTCGGCCTCGTTTTCGTCGGCGGGCGAGAAGCCGCGCGCCCGGGCGGCCGCCATCATGGCGTCCTTGTTCGCGTTCCCCTTACCGGTGGCGTAGCGTTTGATGGTGCCGACCGGTACGCCCTGATAGGCGACGCCCGCAGTCTCGGCCCACGACGTCAGCGTGGCCAGCAGCCCGCCATAGACATGCGCTGCGTCGGTGCCGACGTGCCTGCGAACCTCCTCGAAGTGGATGGCGGTGATGGTGCCGGCGTCGTTTGCCAGCTGCTCGAGCCAGCCCCGGAACCGCAGGTAGCGCATGCCGCCGCCGTCATAGCGGCTGGGCCGGAAGGACACGGTGCCACTGGTGATCAAACCGTCCGCCGCCTGCAGGGCCCAGCCGGTCGTGGTGCCGAGATCGAGGGCGAGGACGACCGGCACGCCGGGGAACGGGGCGCTCGTGGGTGTCGGGTTCAGAGATACATGGGCCATGATCGGCTCCTTTCCGGGTTGCTGCTCGATAGGGTGACGGGCGGGACATGCAGCCTTTGAGATTGCCCAGGGGTAGGTGGTGACCCTCCCGCGCGTGGCGGGAGGTCACCTACCCCTTTAGGGGGGCGATTTCCGAATTCTGAAATCTGCTCCAAGGCATTGATCCAAAACAGAACTTCCAGAATCCGGAGCAGAATTCGGAAGGGCCCTTCCGGATTCTGGACAGCACCGCACAAGCCGCTGGAATGAAATCGGAAAAGCCAGAATCCAGATTTCGCGCGGGAAGCAGAATCTGCGGATTCTGGCCAGAATCCGGGGCTGCGGAGCCAGAATTCGCGGCGGGGAACGGCGTGAATTCTCATGCCTCGTCCTCCTCCTGATAGACCCAGACGGAGGGGTTCTCGACGGGCAGGACGGCCCCGGTCTGCGGGCATTTGTAGTGGCTGGGCAGCGCCGGGATCAGCTCCGGCGTGACCTCGCCCGTGTCGGGATCGACGGTCTCGCCGCCCGTGCCGAACAGCATTCCCTCGACGCAGAGATAGCCGTACTTGCTCCGCTCCGCGGCCAGGCCGATGCGCGTGGCGGCGGCGCCGCGGATGAACTTGACCTTGCCCTTGGTCGCGAGAACGCTGAGCCGGTCGTGAACGATGGTCCGCCCGCCGAGCCCCCCGGTATTCTCGAAGGCTTCGGAGAACTGCGCCAATGTGTAGAGCTTGCCGCGTCGCGCCTCCTCGTAGAGCAGGCCGAGAATGACGTCGTGCTTGCGCATGCGCTCGGCGTCATGCTTGGCGCCCACCTCGGCGCGCACGAGGCGCTCGTTCATCGGGTTGATCTCGACCCATTGGCCGCGCACCTTTTCGATCAGCTTCGAGGGCAGCGCGGGGCCGTTGCGCAGCTCGATCTCCAGCTTGCGCTCTGACGCGTCCTCGTCGGGGCGGTGCAGGATGAGGCCGGAGGTGTAGAAGCCCCGCAGCGCGCTGGCGCCCGAAAGCGCGAGGAACGGATCTTCCTTCACCTGGTGCTTGCTGAGCTTCTTGGTGTGGTGGATCAGGACGATCCCGCAATCGGGGTTCACGTGGTCGCGCAGCACTTCGACCCGGTCCTTGAGGAAGAACATCATCGCGGCGTTGTCGTTCTCGCCACCGCCGTCAGGTCCGCCGTCGAACAGGTTGCGGATCGGGTCGATGCACAGGATGTCGACGGGCTCGGCCGGGAACGCCTGCTGGATCGCCTGCGCGACCAGCGCGCTGCCACCCGCATCGAGCAGCAGTTTCAGCTTCGGCGTGACGACAAGGTTTTCGCGGGCGGCGGCCATCACCTCGGGCGGCAGGCCGATCTGCTGCATCCGTTCGCGCAGATAATGGTACTGGATCTCTGCCTGCAGATAGAACACGCGCAGCGGCCGTGGCGGCGTGAAGCCAAGGAACGGCACACCGGCAGCCATGTGCACCAGCCAGCTGATGACGAGATCGCTCTTGCCAACCTTGGGCGCGCCGCCGAGCACCAGCATGCCGCCCGGGGTCAGGACGCGCGGGCCGATGATGTCGTCGGGCATCGGCGTGCCATCGTCCAGCAGCGCGCCCAAGGTGAAGGTGGCGATCTCTCTTGCCGCAGGAGCGCCGTCGTTCCGAATGAGCGGCGGGCCGTTCCTCGCGATGTGCAGCGACCAGAGCCGCTCGTATTCGACCCAGAGACGGTCTTCCGGCCAGTTCGGCCGGATCATCGCCGCGTTGTATTCGCCGATCGCGCGCCAGGCTTCCTCCCGGCTCATCCGCCCCTCATGCGCCATGCGGACATAGTGGCCGATGGCCATGCTGACGCCTTCGAACCGCGTCCAGGCATCTTGGCCGCCCTCGCGAACCGGCGTGATCAGGGCTGCGTCCACGCCGGGTTTCTCGCGCGGCTCGGCCGTCGCCATGCCGACGCCGGGCATGGGCGGCATCTCGCCCGCGCGCTCGAGCATGTCTGCCAGATCGAACTCGAGATCGCTGGCTTCACGGATCAGGACGAGCCGTTCCTGTCCGCCCTTGTGATAGACCGTGCCGGGCACGCGGATCGGCTGATGCGCCGAGCGGAAATGCATGTCGCCGCCGACCTTGAGCGCGATATCGCCCCGCAACTGGCAAAGCCGCGCGAGATCGGCGCCTTCGGCGGGCTCGGTCAGCTTCCACCAGACATGGAGCTTGGTCGCGCCATCGGCTGTGCGCCCGCCGCTCTCGACGATCAGCGTCGGTCGCCCGATATGGTGGACGAGGTGATCGAGCTTGGCGGGGATGTCGCCCGCGTCCAGATCGACGACGACGCTCTGCATCTGCAGGACATCGGCGGCACGCGCCTGTCCGGTTTCCGCCACCGTGCCTGGAATGACATAGACCGCCGCGCCCTCGCGCGCGCCCCAGGCGGCGAAGGTGGCGAGCTTGTCGGGCGCCGCGCCGGTCGCGTCGATCCAGATGTTGTGGGGCCGGCCGTCCTTGCCCTGACCCTTGTCCACGAAGCTACGGACAGGGATCAGTCCCTCGGAATAGCCGAAGACCACGTCGACGAAGCGCGCGATCTGCGCGGGATCCGGTTCCACGGCGAAGGGATCGGGCAGCGGTGCCGCGTCGTTGAAATCGCGCCATGGATTGAAGTGGATGATCTTGTCGTCGCTCATGCCGCCAACCCCCAGCACCGCTCGGCATGAGCGCAGAACCGGCATTCGAAGAAGTCGCGGTTGGCGGCGATGCGGGGCAGCAGCTCGCCGACGTCGGTGGCTTGGAGTATCCGCACCGCGCGGTCGGACATGCGCTGCGCCAGATCGGCATCGAAGGCGACCTGCTCGTGATGCAGTTCGGCCGTGTCCTTGTTGATCGCGGTGAACAGCGCGGGGGTTGAGGAAATGCCCGGCACCGAGGGCTCCATGTAGGCCTGGTAGATCGCGATCTGGGCGGCGTAGACGGGCTTTGAGACGGCGACCCCGTCCTTGACGCAGGCCCGCCAGTTCTTCGCGTTCATCGTCTTGCATTCCCAGAGCGCCGGGGTGCGGAGACCGAGCGCGGCCGGGGCTGCGGCCACGATCCCGTCGACATGGCCACGGATGCGACCGCCCGCGACGGAGAAGCCGAACTGCTCTCCATCAGGCCGGTTTCCCTTGCGGGTGTAGAGGTCGAGCCCCGCCGCCCGCAGCCAGCGGATCGCGAGATCCTCAAGCTGATGACCGATCTCGAAGATCCTCAACGTCTGGCCACCGAAATCCGCGCCCTCATCCTTGGGCGCGCCTGCGAACTCGAACTGCAGCGCGCGTTCGCAGGCATGCCCCAGACGGGATGCGCCGAGATAGGTCCGGGGCGGCGTGGCCTCCCGCTCGGCGATCAGCGCGGCGTCGACCAGCGCGTTGATCCGCTCGGCCATGGAGGGGCGCGGGTTGAAATCCAGCATTAGAATGGGATCTCCGCCTCGGCGGCGATCTCTGCCATCTCGGCGCGGAACGCCTCGACGGTCAGGACGATCAGCCGGTGCATGTCGTTCTGGGTCAGCTGGCCCAGCGGGCGGTCCCAGCCGATGCGCTCCATTTCGGGCGCAAGCGCGCGCATCACGGCGGGCAGCGCCTGAGTTTCCTCTTCGGTGAAATCGACCATGCTCAATCCTTTCCGGGCTTTGAGGGTGAAGGCCGCCTGGCAGCCCATGGAGCAGAACCAGCGGCGGGTGCGGGTTGGGCGCGTTCGGTGCGGATCGAACCAGCCGAAGCCGCGTGCGCGGGATGTGCAGACGGCGCAGAGCACCTGCCGCGGATGCCAGAGGCGGTCACGGCCCGGTCGATCCGCAGCCGCTGCGGACGGGGGTGCGATTTGCGCGACATGGCTCACGCGGCCCTCCCGATGTCCGGGCTGGCGCGGCCCACAAGTTGGCGAATCTCGCGCTTGTTGAAGCCGAAGGTCATCAGAGCGGAGGCGCGGTACCGCGTCAGGCCGAAGTCATGGCGGCATTCGGGTGGCAGGTACTGCAGCTGCTTTTCGGTGGCGGCCTGTGTCAGCCATCTCTTCGACTTGAATGCGCTCTCATCGGTCTCGTGGGTGTTCAGCCAGTCATCCGCCTGCGCCAGGCAGACCGGGCGTTCGCCCACCCCCAGCAAACGCGGCGTCTGGCCATTGCCGCCGCCAACAGCGTGCCAGCGACCATCGAGGAAAAAGATGCCACCCCAGGCACTGAACCCGTTGGCCATCAGCGCCGCATCGTCGCCGAAGAGATCGACCCACGCGAAGCTGGACCGCTTCAGCAGGTCGATCTCGGTCATCATGAAGCCCGAGAGCGGCGCGGCGGCCCCGCCTTCGCCCGCATCCAGATCCTCGCGGGGGAACGCCTCACCGCAGAGCGGGCATTCCGTGGCGGCCAGCGGAATGTCGGCGCCGCAGCCGGGGCAGGATTTCGTCGGGGCTTCACCAGCCTCGGTCTTGCCGTCGAGATCGACGTCCTGCTCCAGCGTGCCGTGGATCAGGCTCGAGGTGCCGAAATCCAGCACGACGCAGTCGGTCTTCACGATGCCAGGATGTTCCTCGCGATCGACGGTGCGCAGGCCGCGCCCGACCATCTGGATCATGGTGGATTTGTAGGAGCTGGGGCGCAGCAGCACGACGCAGGAAGTGGGCGGATGGTCCCAGCCCTCGGTCAGCACCGCCACGTTGACGACGACACGGATATCGCCCGCCGCGTAGTCGGCGAGGATCGCCTTGCGCGTTTCTGCCGCCAGATCGCCGTGGATCAGCGCGGCGGAAACGCCCGCCGCCCTGAAGGCGTCGGTGACATGCTCGGCATGGGCGACGGTGGAGCAGAACACCACGGTCTGCCGATCACCCGCCTTCTCCTTCCAGTGGCGGATCACCTCGTCGGTGACGGGGGCGCGGTCCATGATGCCCGCCACCTCCGCCATGTCGAAATCCGACATGGTCTTGCGGACCGAGCGCAACTCGTCCTGCACGCCCACGTCGATGACGAAGGTGCGCGGCGGCACGAGATGGCCCGAGGAAATCAGTTCGCCTAGCCGGACCTGATCGGCGACATTGTCGAAGACCTCGCGTAGGCCCTTCCTGTCGCCACGGTTCGGCGTCGCCGTGACCCCGAAGATCCGGGCGTCGGGATTGGCCTCGCGGACGCGGTCGATGATGCGGCGGTAGCTGTCGGCGACGGCATGGTGCGCCTCGTCGACAACCAGCAGGTCGAGACGCGGCATGTCGGTGAGGTTCGAGGCGCGCGCCAGCGTCGGCACCATGGCGAAGGCGACCTGGCCACCCCAGGATTTCTCGGTGGCGTCGATGACCGAGGTGGCGATGCCCGGCACCACGCGCTGGAACTTGGCGCGGTTCTGCGCCGTCAACTCGTCGCGATGGGCGAGGACGCAGGCCTTCGCGCCGTCGCCGATCATCTCGCCGGTCACCGCCGAGAGCATGATGGTCTTGCCAGCACCGGTGGGCGCTACGCCCAGCGTGTTGCCGCGGGAAGCGAGCGCAGCCACGCTGCGCTCGACGAAGGTTTTCTGGCGGGGGCGCAGGCGCACGGCCGGTCTCCCCCTTTACTGCGCCCAGCTCGGCCGACCGGGGGCACCGGGGTGGGCTGCTGGCTGGTTCGACGAAGGCGCTGTGGGGTTGGACTGCTGCGGAGCATGCCCGGGGCCGCCATTTCCGCCGAACTGCAGCGCCGCCGTTCCCATGACCTGCGCGTAGTCGCGATGGTCCGGGGTGACCGCGCTGCGGATCTCGTTCTTGTCGTCTCCGCTGGCGTCGGTGCCGATGTCGATGCGGGCGATGAACTCGATACCGTCGAGATCGGCAAAGCCGCTGATGCGCCGCGCCGCCTGCGCCTCGGCCGACATGTCCTTGTCGGAAATCCCGCGGGCCGAATTCAGCATGCCGCGCACCAGGCTGCGGCCCATGTTCGCCCAGTCCGGTCCCTTGGGGCTGTAGAGCCCGATCAGCGTGAAGATCTTGCGCCGGGCGTACTGGCCCTCGGTCACCGTGAACTCGCCGTTGAGGTACACCGCACCGGTCGAGCCACGGGTGGCATAGCCGCCGGTCCAGCCTTGCGAGGCGTCGTCGAAACCGCCCGGTCGGATGGTCAGGCGCACCTTGGCCAGCGTGCCCTTCGGGATCAGATTGGTGTTGCTCTGCGCGTCGTTGAAATCGTTCCAGGAACCCATGGGGAACCTCCTTTTCTGATCAGGATTGCGGTTGGGATTGGGCGTCAGCCGCCGGATCGGCGGGTGGCGGGGTGTAGGTCAGGCGCTTGGGCGCTGGCGCGACGGGGGCGCGGATCTTCGTCATCAGGCGGCCGAGATGAGGCTCCTCGACCTGATCCAGCCGACCGGAGCGGTCCTTGGCCGGAAAGCCCCAGGGGTTGATCGTCTGGCAGACGAAGGCGCGATACGGACCACCATCGGCCTTCAGCTCCGCCATGGTGATCACCTCGTCGACGATCCCCGGCAGCTCCAACCCGGTCTTCGAGCCGTCGATCTGCGGCTGGAACACCTTGCGATTGAAGTCGTCGAGCTTCTCGTCGAGGATCCCGACGAACCAGACGTTCTTCGTTCGCGTGTGCTGGAGATGGGTGAGCCAGGCGATCATCTCGCGGCCGTGCAGCCCGTAGGCCCCGCGCACATCCGGCTTGCCGGTCTTCTCCGACAGCGCCTCGGGCTGTCCCTTGCACCAGCCGAAGCACAGCCGCCCCGCTACGGTGATCGAGTCCACGAAGATCGTGTCGTAGCGGTCGAGCGCGGCCGGATCGCCGAAGCGGTCGCAGACCGCCCTGTAGTGCGCCGGACTGTAGGGCTGCTCGTCGCGCAGCGCCGGGTTGGGCCCGCCGATGAACACCGCGAAATCCCGGCATTCCGTCCAGGTCCGCGGCCGGATGCAGTCGCCCGCCCAGCCCTCGATGGCGAGATCGCCCGCCTCGAGATCCATGAACAGCGTGCGTTCGGGATCGAGCGTCCAGAGGAGCGACGTTTTGCCAATTCCGCTGACCCCGAAGATACAGCCCTTGATACCTCGGGGCTCTGCAAGTCGTTGATCAGCCGATATGATTGGAAGTCCGGACATCCACATACCTCCATGTTTTTCTGTTGAGAGCCGAGCAAATCGTCGGACGGCTGACGCCGAGTTCATGCGCAATGCGGTAGGTGGAGGCGCCGTTCTCCCGGTGTCGGAAGGCGCGTCTGACCAAGTGTTCGTTCAGCTTGGCACTCGGATTGCCGGTGCCCAACAAGACTGGCGGCGTGGATCCCCGCTGCTTGCCGATCATGTCCGCCAGGTTGTCCTGCTGGGTGCCAACGAAGAGATGATCGGGATTGACGCAGGCCGGGTTGTCACAGCGGTGGCAGATCACCTGTTCAGGGTTCAGCTGCACTGCGTTGAAAATTTCGAACGACAGCCTGTGTGCCTTGATGTTCCCTTCGCCGCGCCGGCCCCGGCCGATCACGCCATAGCCGTGCTCATTTCTGGCGCCCGTCCATTCCCAGCAGCCACAATCACAGAAATGGACATGACGGATGAAACGCAGGCCGATTGGTGTCTTGCCTGCGTCATTCATTGATCGCCCCCTTGCGGGACGATCTCGATCTTCAGCGTGCCGGGCCGGACGGTGCGCGCGGGCTCGAAACCGGCGCGGATGGCATCGGGCCAGGCGGCGTATTTGCGCTCGGGCACCTTGAACGCGATGTCGACATACTGCGCAGGATCGTCCCCGGCGGCGCGGATGCGCTCGACCATGGCGGCGAGGCGATCCTGATCCCAGTCGACCCGTTTCGGTAGATCGGCGACCACGGTGAAATCGCCATCAATGAGTCGGATCGTGCCGGTATCCTTGCCCGCAGCCTGCCGTTCCTCGGCGGCGCGGGTGGCGTAGCGGACCGTCAGCGCGCCATCGAGGCGGGCCTTCGCGGCCTTGTCGCGCTTGATGCGTTCATCGACGTCGCGCTGCAGGATGGCCAGCAACTCGACGGGCAGCTGGGCGATATCCTGCAGGCCGAGGCTTGGCAGATCATCGACGGTGGGGGTGTTCGCGGGGAACGGCATGTAAGGGTCTCCATGATCGGCAAAAAGGGATTGGAAGGCGGTCATCACGCGGCAGCCCGCCCACTCGGACCGGTGGCGTGGTTGGGCTGCCCCTGCTCGGCGAGCAGAAGCGCAGACAGCGAAACTTCTGCGGTCTTCGGTTTAGGGCGGGCGACGGCGATGTAGGCGAACTGGTCGGGGCCCATGCGCTCCTGCACCAGGTGCACGAGGCCCCGTTCGGCGGCCCAGAGAGCGCGCGACCCGAGCCGGGCCAGTTCCGCACGCTGCTGATCCGGCAGCCGGGTGAACATCGGGAAGATGTCGAGAACCAGAAAGCCGCGATGGTATTCGAGCCGGTCGCCCGGCACGGCCTGCGCCACCCAGGCGCAGAACTCGATCTCGGTGAGCGGTCGGCGGGCGCGGACCGTGATGAAGGGGGTGGTGCCCATGAACATGATCTCCTCCTTTCGCCTCTACTCAGGCCGCCGCGAGATCGTCCCAGGCGGGACCGAGACCGTGGGCGGTGAGCACGTGGCGGAGATCGGCGAGACGGCGGTAGAGTGCGGACCGGCTGCCGAAACCCTCGGCCGCCAGCGCGGTGACCGGGCGATGCGCCAGCGCCGCGCAGAACCGGCGATCCTCGGCCGGCAGGCGCGCGAGCGCAGCCTGCAGGGCGTTGTGAAGCTCGATGACAGCGGCGGCGCAGCAGGTCTGGCCGTGCCAAGCAGCAAGCCCGTCGTCCTCGGTCAGCGTGTCGCCGACCGGGTCTCGTGTTCCGGCCAGCGGAACCTCGAGCGAGAGCAGCGACCCACCCTGCGCACGGCGCCGGCGGTGATGGCGCATCGCGATCCGCGAGGACTGGTTGCGCAGCACGATGTTGGCAAATGCGCCGATGCTGCCGCGCGAGGGATCGTAGGCGGGCAAGCGGCGCAGCAGATCGACCAGGAGATCCTGGCCCAGATCCTCGCGCTCGCAAAGCGGCAGGCTTAGCTTGCGCCGAAGCCGTTGCGCCGCCGCATCGGATTCGCGGATGATGGTTTCAATGTCGTCGGGTGAGAGTTCGATCTGCATCGCTGTGCGCCTTGGTCATCGTTTCTGATGAACCCAAGGTGCCGAATACGGTCGGTGTGCAGGTGGGAACGGGGTGGGAATAAGGTGGGGGGTTGGTGGGTCGCGCTACTTCCGGTAGCCGGGTGAGAATAGAAGGGCCGACGCGGACCGCTTTGCGGTGACCAAGAGCCAGAACGCGCATGGACAACGCGCTCATTACATTTTGCGTCGATGGTGGATCACCGCGGTGAATACTGTTCTTCGACCGCGTGAAGCTGATTGCGCGACTTGAGAGTGCAGGGATAAGTTCCATGAACATCTATAGCGACGGAGGCGTGCTCGACGATGGCCGACCTAATTTTTGACCGGAAGCACGCCATGGAAGCGATTCGCTTGGCAAAAACCAACGGGCAGGAATGGCTATATGAAAGCTATCCCAAGCCAAACGGGCAGAAGCGCCGGTCGAGCACGGGTTTTCTGATGCACGAAGGCGCGGCCTATCCGGTGAAACCGCTAGGGCGTCTAGCAAACGAGATTGCCGGCAACCCTATGACCGACAATCCCATCACGAATGTTTTCAGGAAATACTTCGAGAAATTGGGGTTTCAGTTGATCGACAGCCCGGAGGACGAGGCGGAAAGCGCGACTGAGCGCCAACGCCGCCTCGCCGAAGTTTGGGAGCGCCCGGGCCAAGCCCGGTTTCGCCGCGCCGTCTTTGAGATGTTCGGCGCGCGCTGTCTCGTGACCGGATGCGAGACACTGATGGCCTTGGAAGCCGCACACGTTCTGCCTGTGTTCAGCGGCGGCGGTGATGAAGGATGGAACGGTATCCCTCTTCGCGCCGACTTACACAGGCTCTTCGACGCTGGCGCCATCATGATCGAGCCTACCTCGTGGAAACTCTTGGTGGCTGATGCCGTGCGTGAGGAATACGGCCAGTATCACGGTCTGGACCTCAAGCCGGTCATCGCCGAGATCGACGGAGCAGCAGACCTGGCGGCGGCATTGCGGAAACGAATGGCCATGATTGGCTAAATGCGAGCGGGACCGATCCGGCTCCAGCTGACGAAAGCGGACGCAAGGAAGGAAGCGCGAGACACTGCTGGTTACCTCTTCAGCCGTCGACCAAGATCTCGGATGCGTTGACGCCCAGCCTGTAACCCCGGTTGCGCACGGTCGCGATCAAGGCCTTGCTCTCTGCATCGGTGAACCCGGCAGCCTTGAACGCGTCGCGCAACTCGCGGATCAAATCCTTGGCCTCGCGCGCTGTCGTGCCTTCGACATGGGATCCGGAGGCGACCTGATCGCGCGACAGCGCCTTCTCGAGCAGGCGTTCGAACACGGGGAAAATCTGACGCGAAAGAATGACGGAGCGACCGTTCCATTGAACCTCGGCCGTCGCCTTCCGAACACGAAGCGCGGGCGCCAGCGGGACCGGCGCCAGAGCCGCGATGTCGATCGCGGCGCCGAGGCCGTTTGTGGCAGGCGTCAGCACCTTGAGGATTTCGATGAGATGAAAGCCCGCATCCTGGTGTCGCCGGGCAATCTCCGCTGGCAACTGCGGCGCGAGGATCGTGACGTCCGAGCCCTGCGCCGCCTGGCGCAACGATGCGATGATGCCGTCGCCGGTCAAGGCTGCAGGCTCCAGCGCAAGAAACGCCGCCCGACCGGATGGCGTATCGCCCAGCCGCCAGACATTCTCCGCGGCGCGTTTCGGGGCTGCAGCGAACCCTGCCGCGGCGCCAATCACGGATGCCAGCGCCTCACCACCAATGCGGAACACGCGCAAATCGTCCTCAGTGAGATCGATGTCCTGTCGGCGGTCGAGCGGGCACTCGGCCCGAAATGCATCGCCGGCTTTCCGGATCGGCCGACCGGGGAGTCCGCACTCGCAGGCATCGCAGACGTCCCAATCGGCAAGCGGCGCTTGTTCGACGAGGACACGTTTCGCCAGCAGCCGGTCGAAGACCGGACCGAAGAACGGCGCGGCAGCCTCGCCGGGCAGGATTGCGTCGCCGCCAGCCTCACCCAGCCGCGTCAACAAGCTCAAAATCGTCTCGGTCATTCATCAGCCCGTTCCGTTCGATCAGCTTCATCACCCGCGCCTCGTGCTGGGTGCGGCGGAACTGCACGACGCCCGGGGGCCGCAGCTTGACCGTGACCTGCGGCTGGCGCTTGCCGTCGCCCTTGAACAGGATCCGGAACACGAGCTCGCCCAGCCGCCAGGCACCGCCGAACGAGACCGGTGTGCTGCCGAAATGCTGGAGCGCGTCACCGCCGAGATCCCGCGACCTCAGCGTGCGCACCACGCGGGGATACCCCTTCTTGCCGGGCGCCATCAGGTCGGCCGCCGCCTCGATGATCAGCACCTTGTCGATCAGCGGGTCGTAGGCGGCATCGAAGACGAAGCCCGGTCCGGCCAGTTCGACCGGGCGCAGGGTATAGAGGTCCTGCGCATCATCGCCGTCGAAGAAACCGGGCCTGTCCAGAATGATCGAGGCGAAGAGTTCCGCGATCTCGGGCTGATGCGCCCTCCGGATGCGGGCCAGCCGCAGCATGCCGGTGTTCTCGGAGTAGCGCAGCACGGCGTGGGAAATCTGGCGCACGCTGATGACCCGTTCGACCTGGCCCTCGACGACCGGCATGGTCGAGACCAAGGAGCCGTGGCTGACCACGAGGTTGATCTCGTCATCGTCGTCGTAGTCGCCTACCCGGCAGTAATCCCCGAGAAATGCGTCACGGAAGAGCGCGGCGACGGCCGCCCGAAACGCCTCGACCTTCTCCTCTGTCAGATCGATCGCAACGCCCCGTTCCCGTCCCGCGTATTCATGCAGACGATCAGCGGTGAGCATCGCCATGTGGTCAGCGGCCGCGTCGAACAGGTCCGGATGCTCCAGAAACACCCGGACGGCGATGTGCTTGGGATCATGCGCCTTGTTCGGCGTATCCTCGTCGCCGGTCTTCATGTCGGGGAACAGATCGATGCCCTGACGGACGGCCTGCGCCTGGATGATCTCGAGGCCGCGGGCATCGCCCAGTTCCGCGATGCGGTGCAGATCGCCGCGCAGCCCTTCGGGATAGCTTTCCTCGGCACCAGTCAGCAGCTTCTCCAGCGCCTCGCGGGCGGCATCCTCCTCCTGGTCCAGCAGATCGACGGAGAAGCCCTTGTATTTGCCCTCGTGCCGCGCCAGCAGCGGCTTCATCAGGGCGAGGTCGATGGTCTTGATGAAGCGGGGGTTCACGAACTTTTTCAAATTGCCGGCCACGACGAATCCCCTTTCCTGCAAAACCAGTGTTCTTGATACGTTCCTTCGCGTGATTCATCAACCTGCGCGGGATCGGCTGGGACGGTTTCCGATAGTGACGAGTAGAGGCCGGAGGAGACGACCGCTCCGAGGCCCGCATGAAACGCCCTAACCCGCTCCCCCCCGACCAGATGACGCCCGCCGAGCGCCGCGCCGAGTTGTGCGGCCTGCTGGCGCTCGGGCTGGTTCGGTTGAAGCTGCGCGAGCGTGGCGAAGCTTCTGACGACACTGGAGAAATTCGCCTACACTCTCCGGCTGACCGATGCCGTCATGCAACTCCAACTCACCGGAGAACCGCATGACGACCCACGATCCCATCCCCGCGCGCCTGGCCGCGCTGAAGTCCGCGACGACGCCCGAGCTGAAGGCGCAGTGGCGCGACCTGTTCGACAGCGAGCCGCCGCCGTTCAACCGCCGCTACCTCGAGAGCCGGCTGGCCTACCGCATCCAGGAACTGGCCTACGGTGGGCTGAAGCCCGAGACGATCCGGCGGCTGGAGCGGCTGGGCGAAGAGCTCGACGGCGGCGACCGGAAGAAAAGCCGGATGCGCGCCGACACAATGCCCATCGCCGGCACGCGGCTGATCCGCGAATGGCAGGGCGTCGAGTACATCGTCACCGTCACCGCCGACGGCTTCGAATGGCAGGGACGGCCCTACAAGTCGCTGTCTGCCATCGCGCGCGCCATCACCGGCACGCGCTGGAACGGCTGGGTGTTCTTCGGCCTGAAGAACCGGAGGGCGCGGACATGACAAAGGCCCCTGCGAAATCAGGAATGATCCGGAAGCAGCGCTGCGCGATCTACACGCGCAAGTCCTCCGAAGAAGGACTCGAGCAGGAATTCAACAGCCTCCACGCCCAGCGCGAGGCCTGCGAGGCGTTCATCGCCAGTCAGCGCTCCGAGGGCTGGGTGCTGGTGCGTGATCAGTATGACGATGGCGGCATCTCGGGCGGAACGCTGGAACGCCCCGGCCTGAAGCGGCTGCTGGCCGACATCGAGGATGGGCTGGTCGACGTTGTGGTCGTCTACAAGATTGATCGCCTGTCGCGCTCGCTCGCCGATTTCGCCAAGCTGGTCGAGGTGTTCGACCGCAACGGCGTGACCTTCGTCTCGGTGACGCAGAGCTTCAACACGACCACGTCCATGGGGCGGCTGACGCTGAACATCCTCCTGTCCTTCGCCCAGTTCGAACGCGAGGTCACGGCCGAGCGCATCCGCGACAAGGTCGCCGCGAGCCGCAAGAAGGGGATGTGGATGGGTGGCGTGCCGCCCTACGGCTATCGGGTCGAAAACAGGAAGCTCGTCGTCGACGAGGAACACGCCGAGCATGTGCGCTGGATGTTCGCCCGCTTCCTCGAGATCGGCTCGGGCACGGAACTGGCCCGCGAGGTGGCGAAGCGCGGCATCCGCACGCCCCGCGGCAACCTGATCGACAAGAAGTACCTCTACCGGATGCTGAACAACCGCGCCTATATCGGCGAAGCGGTGCACAAGAGCGAGAGCTACCCCGGCGAGCACGACGCCATCATCGATCGCGAGACGTGGGAGCGCGTCCATGCGATCTTGCAGGAGAGTCCCCGGAAGCGCGCCGCCCGCACCCGCGCCGAGACGCCCGCGCTGCTGAAGGGCCTGTTGTTCGGACCCGACGGCGCGGCGTTCTCGCCGACCCATACGCGTAAGGGCGGCCGGCTGTACCGCTACTACGTCAGCCAGACGGTGCTGAAGCACGGCGCCGGATCATGCCCGGTCGGCCGCGTGCCCGCGGGCGAGATCGAGGCCGCGGTCATCGACCAGCTTCGCGCCGTGTTCCGCCAGCCGGAGATCGTCGCAGGAACTTGGAAGGCGGCGCGCGCCCATGCCGACGACATCACCGAGGCCGACGCCCGTGCGGCCCTGCAACAACTCGACCCGCTATGGGACGAACTTTTCCCCGCCGAACATGCCCGCATCGTCGCGCTGCTGGTCGAGCGTGTGGACATCGGCACGAACGGGTTCAACGTGCGCCTCCGCGTCGACGGCCTCGGCGGCCTCGCACGCGAGATGCTGGCCGGCGGTATCGGAGAAGCTGCGTGACTCGCGCGACGCCGACTCCCGAGACCGTGACGCTCCATGTACCGTTCCGGGTCGTGAAGCGCGGCGGGCGGAAGGAGATGCAGATCCCCGAGGGCGCGACGCAACCGCGGCGGGCAGACAGCACCCTCGTCAAGGCGCTGGCCCGCGCGTTCCGGTGGAAACGGATGCTCGAGTCGGGCGAGTTCGTCACAATCGCCGAACTGGCGGGGCGCGAGGGGATCGCGCCCTCCTACATGACCCGCGTCCTGCGCCTGACACTGCTCGCCCCCGACATCGTCGACGCGATCTTGGACGGGAAGCAAGGGCCGGAGGTGACGCTCGCACAGGTGCTGGAGCCGTTCCCGCTCACATGGCAGCATCAGACACTGCATTTTTCTCTGTAGAGTAAAAACTGCAGATCGAAGGATTGACTCGAGAGCTGAGCTCGCCTAGATCTCTGTAAATCGTCTTACAGAGGATTCTTTCATGCGGCTCGCGGATCTCTCTGACATTCACTCCGGCTACACGGCGCGCGGCAGGCTCGATCCGCTGTCGGAGGGTGGCTTGCCGGCGCTTCAGCTGCGTGACGTCGGAACGAACGGCGAAGCGCCAGGGCCAGACTTCCAGAGGTACGACTTGGGCAAGCTGTCCGACCGATACTTCGTCCGCGGCGGCGAGGTCGTCTTTCGCTCGCGTGGCGAACCGAACGCTGCAGCGGCCATTCGCGATCCGCTGCCGGAGCCCGTCGTGGTCATTGTCCCGTTGGTGATCGTTCGCCCCGACAGGGACCGCGTTCTCCCCGAATACGTGGCATGGGCCATTAACCAGCCCGACGCGCAGCGCAGGCTCGGCGCGGAAGCGCAGGGCACGAGCCTCAGGATGATCCCGATGGCGGTCCTCGAGAACCTCGAGATCGCCGTGCCTGACCTGCCCACGCAGAAACGTATCGTCGAACTCGATGCCCTCGCCCGGCAGGAGGGGCAGCTGCTCCGTGAACTCGCCGCTCGCCGCGAAGAACTCGTAAGCGCCATTCTCGGCGAGGCCGCAAAGGCCGCCGACCAGAAGGAAATTGCCTGATGACCGATCTGATTACCCAACAGCAGATCAACCAGACCGCCTGGGCGGCCTGCGACACCTTCCGGGGCGCCGTCGATGCCGGCCAGTACAAGGACTACATCCTCGTGATGTTGTTCCTGAAGTACATTTCGGATCTCTGGAACGACCACCTCGAAACCTACCGCAAGCAGTACGGCGACGATGAGGCCCGCATTCGCCGGCGCCTCGAACGCGAGCGGTTTATCCTGCCGGACGGCGCCAGCTTCTACGACCTCTACGCCCAGCGGAACGAGGCGAACATCGGCGAGCTGATCAATATCGCGCTGGAGAAGATCGAGGACGCGAACCGGGCCAAGCTCGAGGGCGTGTTCCGCAACATCGACTTCAACTCCGAGGCCAACCTCGGCCGCCCGAAGGATCGCAACCGCCGTCTCAAGAACCTCCTCGAGGACTTCGCCAAGCCTGCGCTCGACCTGCGCCCGTCGCGGGTGACAGAGGACATCATTGGCGAGTGCTACATCTACCTGATCTCGCGCTTCGCCTCGGACGCCGGAAAGAAGGCGGGCGAGTTCTACACGCCCACCGCCGTCTCGCGCCTGCTCGCCAAACTGGCGGCGCCCCAGCCCGGCAACACGATCTGCGACCCCGCCTGCGGGTCCGGCTCGCTGCTGATCCAGGCATCGCAAGAGGTTGGCTCCGAGAATTTCGCGCTCTACGGGCAGGAGGTGAACGGGGCGACCTGGGCGCTGGCCCGCATGAACATGTTCCTGCACGCCAAGGACGCCGCCCGCATCGAGTGGTGCGACACGCTCAACAGCCCGGCGCTGGTCGAGGGCGACCACCTGATGCGCTTCGACGTGGTGCTCGCCAATCCGCCGTTCTCGCTCGACAAGTGGGGCGCGGAGGACGCCGACAGCGACCAGTACAAGCGCTTCTGGCGCGGCGTGCCGCCTAAATCGAAGGGCGACTACGCCTTCATCACCCACATGATCGAGATCGCCAAGCGGCAGTCGGGTCGCGTGGCGGTGATCGTGCCCCACGGCGTCCTGTTCCGGGGCGGGGCCGAGGGGCGCATCCGCCAGCAGTTGATCGAGGAGAACCTGCTCGACGCCGTGGTCGGCCTGCCTGCCAACCTGTTCACCACCACGGGGATCCCGGTCGCCATCCTGATCTTCGACCGCTCGCGCGAGGAAGGCGGCGCGAACGCGGACCGGCGCGACGTGCTGTTCATCGACGCCAGCAACGAGTTCACGCCGGGCAAGACCCAGAACGTGATGGACGAGGCGCATGTCGCCAAGGTGCTGGAGACCTACGCCACCCGCGCCGAGGTCGCGCGGTATTCGCACCGGGCGAGCCCCGAGGAGATCGCCGAGAACGGCTACAACCTCAACATCCCCCGCTACGTCGACACCTTCGAGCCGGAGGAAGAGATCGACGTGGCCGCCGTGCAGAAGGACATCCTGCGGATCGAGGCCGAGCTGGCCGATGTCCGGGCGAAGATAGCCGGGTATCTGAAGGAGCTCGGCGTTGATGCGTGAGCCTTACGCCAAGCTACCACTCTCAAAGGTTGCGAGGATCGAGCGGGGCAGGTTTTCCGCGCGCCCCCGAAACGACCCGAAGTATTACGGCGGCGAAATCCCTTTCTTGCAAACCGGCGATATCGCGAGAGCGGGTCGCATCATTCAGGGTTGGACACAGACGCTGAATGAACTCGGCCTTGGCGTGAGTAAGATGTTCCCGCGCGGCACGATCTTCATGTCGATTGCCGCGAACATTGGTGATGTGGCCATTTCAGGCTTCGATGCCGCCTGCCCAGACAGCGTGGTGGCTGTGAAGCCGCGCAACGGCGCTGATTCCGAGTGGCTTTTCCAGTCGCTGAAGTTTTCGAAGAACGACTTGGCGGCGCTCTCCACCCAAAACGCACAAGCGAACCTAAGCCTTGAAAAGATTGAGCCTTTCAGGATCCCCGTTCCCCCGCTTCCCGAACAGCGCAAGATCGCCGAGATCCTGCGGACCTGGGACGAGGCGCTCGAAAAGCTCACCGCCCTCCGCGCGCTGAACATCCGCCGCCGCGTCTGGTTCCGGACCCATCTGTTCACCGGCAAGATCAGGTTGCCCGGCTTCACGGGCGACTGGCGCGAAGTTCCGCTGAGCGAGGTTCTGGACGAGCACGGATCGAAATCGACCGGGGCGGAGGAGGTCTATTCGGTCTCGGTCCACAAAGGGCTGGTGAACCAGGTCGAGCATCTCGGCCGGTCGTTCTCGGCCGCGAACACCGACCACTACAACCGCGTCCTGCCGGGCGACATCGTCTACACCAAAAGCCCCACGGGCGATTTCCCGCTCGGCATCATCAAGCAGAGCAAGATCGACCGCGAAGTCATCGTCTCGCCGCTCTACGGGGTCTTCACCCCGCAGACCTACGCGCTTGGCGTGATCCTCGACGCGCTCTTCGAGTCGCCGCTGGCCGCCCGCAACTACCTCCATCCCCTCGTCCAGAAGGGCGCCAAGAACACGATCGCGGTCACCAACAGCCAGTTCCTCGAAGGCAAGCTCCGCCTCCCGATGGACCCTGCTGAACAGGCCGCCATCGCCGATATCGTGAACGCCTCTCACGCCGAGTGCGCAAGTATCGAAGCCGAGATCGAAGCCCTGACCCGCCAGAAACGCGGCCTCATGCAGAAGCTGCTGACGGGCGAGTGGCGCGTGAAGCTGGAGGCGCCGGTTGCCTGACTTCTCGGACTTCATCGTCTATGCCGACGAGAGCGGCGATCACGGGATGGTCAGCATCGACCCGCAATATCCCATGTTCGCGCTGACCTTCTGCGTCATGCGCAAGGACGAGTATGTCGGCGCCGTCGTGCCCGCCATGCAGCGGTTCAAGTTCGGCATATGGGGGCACGACTCGGTCGTCCTGCACGAACATGAAATCCGCAAGAGCCTCGGCCCCTTCGGCGTGTTGCGCACCGACCGTGCCTTGCGGACACGCTTCTTCGACGAACTGAACGCGCTGATGGACGCGGCCCCGATGAAGATCTTTGCCTCGGTCATCGACAAGGAGAAGCACCGCGCGAAATACGCGAACCCTTGGAACCCCTACGAGATCGCCCTGCATTTCTGCATGGAGCGGCTGCAGGCCATGATGAACCGCTTCGAGCAGCACGGGAAGACCGTTCACGTCGTGTTCGAGAGCCGGGGCGCGAAGGAAGATGCCGAGCTTGAGCTGGAGTTCCGCCGCATCGCCAGCAACCAGAGCCATTGGGGCTACCGCCGGCACGACTTCAGCCGCTTCGACTTCCAGCCGGTTTTCATCCCGAAGGCCGCGAATGCCTCGGGCTTGCAGCTGGCCGACCTGACGGCCCGGCCCATCGCGCTGTCGCGGCTGCGCCCGGGCCAGCCGAACCGCGCGTTCGAGATCATCGAGCCCAAGCTGGGAGGGCTCAAATGCTTCCCCTAAGCGCTTGTCAGACAGGAAAAAACAAAGGGGCCCCGGAAACTCCAGGACCCCTTTGTCGACCGGGAAATGCCCAATCCTTTGGTCCGTATATAGCCACAGAGCCCCTTGACCGCAAGTTAATCCGGGCCCGGGAGCGCGCCCCATGACCTTCAACGCCGCCGAGAAACACCAGTCCCAGGTGCCAGCACTGCAGCTGCTGGTGGCGCTGGGGTTTAAGCCGCTCTCGCAGGAGGAAGCGCTGCGCCTCCGCGGCGGGCGGCTGCGGAACGTGGTGCTGGACGACGTACTCGCTGAGCAGCTGATGCGCATCAACCGCTTCACGCACCGGGGCCGTGAGTACGCCTTCGACCTCGAGGACGCGCACGAGGCGATGCGACGGCTGAAGCCCACGCCGGATCGGCTGAAGGGTCTGCGCGGCACCAATCAAGACATCTACGACACGCTCGTCCTCGGCACGACCATCACGAAGTCCATCGACGGCGACTCGAAGAGCTACTCGTTCCGCTACATCGATTGGGAGCGGCCGGAGAACAACGTCTTCCATGTCACTGCCGAGTTCTCGGTCGAGAGGACAGCGTCGAGCCAGACCAAGCGTTGCGACATCGTCGCGTTCGTGAACGGCATCCCGATCCTCGTGATCGAGAACAAGCGGCCGACCGAAAGCCTGAAGAAGGCGGACAGCCAGCTGATCGGCTACCAGAACGAGGACAACATCCCGCAGCTCTTCCACTTCGCGCAGCTGCTGATCGGCATGAACCGGAACGAGGCGCGTTATGCGACCGTCGGCACGCCGCGAAAGTTCTGGCAAACTTGGCGGGACGAGGAAGACACCGACGAGGCCATCGCGCCCTTCTCAAACCGCGTGCTCACCGTGGCGGAGAAGGACGCCATCTTCTCCGGCGACTTCGCGGATGCACGTGCCTATTTCGACGCGATGGCCGCCGAGGGCGAACGCGCGGTCACGGCCCAGGACCGGACGGTTTATGCACTCTGCCGCCCCGAGCGGCTGCTCGATCTTATCCGCCGCTTCACCGTGTTCGATGGCGGCGTCCGCAAGGTTGCGCGCCATCAGCAGTTCTTCGGGATCCGCCGCGCCGTCGAGACGGTCAAGCAGCACGATGTCAGCGGCGCCCGAAAGGGCGGCGTGATCTGGCACACGCAGGGTTCAGGGAAGTCACTGACCATGGTGATGCTGGGGCGCTCGCTCGCTCTCGAGCGCAGCATCGAGAACCCGCGGATCATCATCGTCACGGACCGCGACGATCTCGACAAGCAGATCAAGGACACCTTCAAGTCCTGCGACCTCGAGCCGGTCCGCGCGACGAGCGGGGCCCACCTTCTGGAGCTCGTCCAGAACAAGGCTCCGCTGGTCACCACGATCATCAACAAGTTCGACACGGCGCTGAAGAACAGCAAGCTGGCGGACGACGATCCGAATATCTTCGTGCTGGTCGACGAGAGCCACAGGACGCAGACGGGTCGCTACGGCGGCCACAGCCAGTTCGCCGCCAAGATGCGCCGCCTCCTGCCCAAGGCCTGCTACCTCGGCTTCACCGGCACGCCCCTGCTCAAGAAGGAGAAGAACACACTGTCGACCTTCGGGCGGCTAATCCACCGCTACGCCATCGACGAGGCGGTCGCCGACGGCGCCGTCGTGCCGCTGCTCTACGAGGGACGGCTCGTTGAGCAGCAGGTCTCGGGCGCCGTTATCGACCGTTGGTTCGACAAGATCAGCGAGGGGCTGACCGAGAACCAGAAGCGTGATCTGAAGCGGAAATTCTCCCGGATGGACGCCTTGGCCAAGACCGATCAGGCAATTCGAGCCAAGGCTTTCGACATCTCCGAGCACTTCCGCCAGCACTGGCAGGGCACAGGCTTCAAGGCACAGCTCGTTGCCCCGTCGAAAGCGGCGGCCGTCCGCTTCAAGGAGGTCCTCGACGAGATCGGCCACGTCTCGAGCGCGATCGTCATTTCGCCGCCGGATGAGAACGAGGGCAACGAGGAGGTCGACCAGGAATCCAAGGACCTCGTGCGCCGCTTCTGGTCGCAGATGATGGCGCGGTACAAGACCGAGGAGGAGTACAACCGCCAGATCATCGATTCCTTCAAGGGCTCTGGCGATCCAGAGATCCTGATCGTCGTCTCCAAACTCCTCACCGGCTTCGACGCACCCCGGAATACGGTGCTCTACGTCTGCAAGTCCCTGAAGGAACATAACCTTCTCCAGGCGATTGCGCGCGTGAACCGTCTCTACGAGGACGGCGGCACGGAAAAGCAGTTCGGTTTCATCGTCGATTACGAGGGGCTGCTGGGCGAGTTGGACAGCGCCCTGACGACCTATAGCGCCTTCGAAGGTTACGAGGCCGCGGACCTCGCAGGGACGGTGCACGATGTCCGGGAGGAGATCCGCAAGCTGCCCCAGCTGCACGATCAGCTTTGGGACCTCTTCAAGCCGGTTCGGAACAAAAAGGACATGGAGCAGTTCGAGCAGCACCTCGCTGACGAGGCGCAGCGCCATGAGTTCTACGCGCGGCTTAAGGCGTTCAGCCGGTGCCTGCACATCTCGCTCTCGTCCGACAAGCTTTTCGATGTTTTCGACGAGGCAAAGGTCGATGCCCTCAAACGGGACTGGAAGCAGTTCTCCGAACTCAAGCGCTCGGTCCAGCTTCGCTACCAGGAGACGGTCGATGTCCGCGAGTTCGAACCGAAGATCCAGAAGTTGCTCGATGACCATGTCGTGGCGATGCCGGCGGAGACCATCATCGAGGTGGTCAACATCAACGACCCCGACGCGCTGAAGGCTGTCATCGAGGAGACGGGGGTCTCCGAGGCCTCGAGGGCGGATCGCATCGCCAGCGCGACCCGCCGGGCAATCACCGAGAAGATGGATGAGGACCCGACGTTCTACAAACAGTTCTCCGAGCTGCTCGAAGAGACCATTCGCGCCTATCGCGAGAAGCGGCTCTCCGAGCGCGAGTACCTGAACAGCGTCGTGGACCTCGCGAGCAAGGTGGCACGCAAGGATCGGGGCCGGGATGTTCCCGAAAGCATCCGGGGCGATGAGGATGCACAGGCGTTCTTCGGCGTCCTGGAAGGTCAGCTCAAGATCGAGGACGATGAGCCGGTGGCCGGCGACGAAGCAGCATCCATCGCCCTGGAGATCATCGACATCATCAAGTCCCACCTGATCGTCGACATTTGGTCGAACGAAGTGGCCCAGAACAAACTGCGCAATGCCATTGATGACTACTTCTTCGACGTTCTGCGTGACGAGAGGGGCGTCGACCTGCCCGTGGAGGTGCTCGACGATCTCGAACTCAAGATTATGGATCTTGCTCGGGCCCGGTTCGCGGCATGACGCGGGAACTGCACTGCCTGCAGTACGGCGAGCAGGAGATCCGGTACGAGATCGTCCGCCGTCCGAGGAAGACGCTAGAGATCGCCGTCGAGCCGGATGCTTCGGTGGTGATCGCGGCCCCGGAGGACGCGACGCTCGACGCAATAGAAGCCAAGCTGCGGAAGCGCGCGGCATGGGTGACGCGGCAGCAGCGGTACTTCGCCCAGTTCCTTCCAAGAACACCGGAGCGCAGGTTTGTCGCCGGTGAGACCCATCTCTACCTCGGGCGCCAGTATCGGCTGAAGGTCGTCCCGCATGTCCAGGAATGCGTGAAGCCGATCCGCGGCTTCATCGTTGTGCAGACACACCGGCCGACCAGGCCGGAGGTGACGCGCGAACTGGTCGAGGCATGGTACCGGGACCGGGCACACATCAAGTTTCCGGAGCGGATCGAGCTCTGTCTCGGCCACTTCCCGAATCCGGAGGCATTCAGGCCGAAAGGTCTCATCGTACGCCAGACCCGGCAGCGATGGGGGTCCATGTCGCCGGCCGGACGCCTGCTTCTGAACCGCCGCCTCGTGCAGGCGCCGGTCGACGCCATCGACTACGTGATCACCCACGAGCTCTGCCATGTGGCGGAGCCTCATCACGGTGCTGCCTTCTTCGAGCTGCTCGACAAGGTGATGCCCGATTGGGAGCGTCGGAAGCAGAGGTTGGAAAGGGCCATGGCGTGAGAACTTCCGAACCCGGTCGTGGCAGACGCAAACGCGACTCCAATCCAAGCAATTTCAACGGCTTTAATTTCGTCAATATCTACATGGGCTTATGAGAAATTCACCAAATCGGCGCAGTCATGAGGTCCAGAGAATATCGGCCCTGAGAGACCGCTTCCGGGCCTCTTGGCGCGGGGGCCAGTGCTCAGCCCCTCCCGCATAACCCTCGAAAACAACGAGAAATCCCGGCCGCAGCCGGATCGGGAGAACGCCTTCGTGGGGGCAAGTGGCGGAGGGGATGGGTCTGACGTCCAACCTTCTCCACCTTAAGGGATTGATTTCATTATACAAGATCCCAACAGCTCTCGCTTCAGATCACGAACACCGGCGCGAACCCACCCCCTAGCGTCCTGAAATTTGTGGTCTGGCCTTGATAAAGGCGCGCGGCCACCAGAAGCACCTGCCCATCATAGGTATACAGTCGCACGTCCATTTTGCGCCTCTGGGGTGTCTCGTCGATCTTGATCATGCGCTCGCTGGGGCGGACCAGCGTCTGGGCTACGTATCCGCCCTCCGCGATCTCCGCCCAAGCTCCTTTCGTCAGCTTGTCGCCACGATATACCGCCTTGCCACCATGTCCTCCTGTCGGCTTGAAGAACAGGTCCTTGCGGGATTTCCAAAGTGCATCAGCGTTGTCGGGATTGACCAAAACGGTGCGTGGAACGGCAGCAAGCCCGGCCCGAATCCCCGGGTCGACTCCCCATGCCTCAAGTGTCGCGGAATTCGAAAGAAGCGAAAGGTTGCGCTTGTCGGCAAGGAGCGCGTGGTTGTGCGGATTCGGCGTTACGACAACCGCGCCATCACGGTAGGATTCCTGCAATGCCTTGTGCTCGGGCTGATCAAAGGCGAAATCGGTGACCCGATTGTAAACGAGATCGATCGTCTTTCCGTCGACGCTGAGCCGACCATCGTCGTAGCTAAGGTGACCGGCGTCGGCGATGACCGCGTCTACCCCTCGTGCCGCCAAAACTTCCCGCGCGAGCACGAACTCGGGATAAAGGTACTGTTCCGGCGGATTGTCATCGATGATGGCGATGCGTTGTGGCGTGCCCGTTCCCCGCTGCCGAATCCATTCGTTCTGGAACATGCGGAACGCCGCGTCCTCGAACGATGGCAGCGTCGGGGGGATGTCCATTTCGGCACAACACGCGCGCTGCGCCCTTGCAAGAAAGGCATTGAGAAATGCCCCGCCGGCGTTGGTATTGATCTCGATCAGCCGGGGGCCGTCTTCGCCAAGATGAAAGTCGTAGCCCATCAATGCCCCGATCGGACCGTGATCCGCCCGCGCGATTTCCGGCGCCCAGGAAAGGACCGCGGCTTTGTATGCCGCGAGTTGGGCGGTGGTCTCCACAGCCGCTGCGATGGCGCGCATCTCATCCACGGTGGTGGCCGAAAGGAACACCGGCACGTGCGAGAACAGGTGGGTCTTGGGGCCGATGAACGTCTCGAAGAACGCCGGCTCACCTGCCTCCTGCTCCAGCGCCTCGCGCAGCGATGGAAGGTCCAGTGTAACGCAGAAGCAGTTCTTGTTGAGCCGCTCCGTGCGGTCTTGAACCCGCTTCGATGAACTGGAGCCGGGATTGTTCATTGAGGGAAAACCCGACGCTGCGCCATGATCGGGCGCGCTTCAAAGGCCAAGTAATCCATGAATAATCCCACGAACATCGCTCCCAAAGGTGTCGCCATCGGGTTGATCCAAATATGCCGCTTCTGTCCGGCAGCCACAACTGTCACCGGGTGGGCCTCGGAAAACTGAGCAGCCGGTCGCACGGGCAGCTCCGGCCTGCAGCGAAGCTCCATCCCGAAGGTGCCATCAGCGCTCAGCGTGCTTGCGACACATTCTCCTGGTAGGTCCGCTCGCGCTCCGGCCAGGTGCTCTTGATATAGGCGAGCGCAGCCTGGATCTCTGCGTCGCTGAGAAGATCGGCAAACCCCGGCATGTCGCTCTCATAGCCGCCCCCGACGATGGCGGCCGTGCCTTCCCTGACGATGCGGAACAGGATGTCATCGGGATGGTGCCACGTGTGGCCGCCGGCATCGTGCGGTGGCGCCGGGAGACGCCCGGACGGAAGGGGTGTCTTCCAGTCCGGCTGCCCCTCCAGGTCCGCACCGTGGCAGGAGGCGCATTGGTCCGCATAGACCTGCCGCCCCTGCTCGACTTCTGCAGATGCCGCGGCGGTGGAGGTTGTCCGGGCCTGATGCCATCCAGCGAGGATCGCCAGGATCAGGCCGCCGAGGAGCAATCCGAGCCACAAGATGTTACGGAGTTCTTTACTCATGAGTTGCATGATTGGTGGCGAGGAATTTCTATTGGCTATATGCCGAGGATGAAGTTCTGCCAGAGGCGCGACGCTTGGGGCAATGGACATTCCCGTGACCAGCGCCTATCTTTCCGGGATGTTCTCGCGCCTCGTCACCATGCTGGCCGTGCTCGTGATCGCCTTCATGACGACGGCGACGTCTGCGCATGCGGCGCGCCTGAGCGCAGGGCCGGATCACGCGGCGCATGTCAGCGAGATGACGCAGGTTGCGACCGGCAGCGACCGTTCCTGTGACGGCGAACAGCACTGCGGATCGATGGATGCTGGAAGCTGTGAGTTGCTTTGTTCAGGTCTTTCGGTCTTTCTGACATTTCCGAGGGAAGACTCGCCCAGCGTTTACGCGCCTGCCAGCCATGCCCTGCCAACTGCTGAAACCGTCGCCAGTCGGGCACCTGGACTGAACGAACGACCTCCCAAGCTCCGTCTCCTCTGATCGCGTCCGGGCCACGAGGCCCGCGGCGTCCTGTCGGTTTTGATGAACGGGACAGGCTGTCCCGAGGAGACGACCATGAATACCCTTTCACGACGCGGCTTCCTTGCCGCTGGCGCCGCCATGCTGGTCTATGCGCACCTACCGCGCATCGCGGCGGCGCAGGGCGCCGCCCCGCTGTCGCTGCGTGCCGCCACCCGGACGCTCGACATCGACGGTCGCGCCGCCACCGTCTGGGGTCTTGCCGGGCCGGCCGGACAGGGGCTGACACTCGATCCCGGCGCGCGGTTCCGGGTGGATCTGCGCAACGATCTCGATACTGACACGCTGATCCACTGGCACGGCCAGATCCCGCCCAACGCACAGGATGGCGTGCCCGACATGCCTTTGCCGATGCTCGCCCCCGGCGAGACTCGCGCCTATGACTTCGCGCCGCTGCCCGGCACCTACTGGATGCACGCGCATGTGCCGCTGCACGAGATGCGCCTTCTGGCCGCGCCGCTGATCGTGCGCAGCGCCGAGGATGTCGCCGCCGACCGGCAGGAGGTGGTGCTGTTCCTGCATGATTTCTCGTTCAAGGCACCCGAGGAGGTGATGGCCGAGATCCTTGGCGGCCACGGGACCGCCGGCGGTCATGGAGGCGGCCACGGCGCGGTCATGGGCGGCATGGCGGCCATGGACCACGGCGCGATGGGGAACATGCCGATGGGTGGCATGGATCACGGCGCCATGGGTGGCATGACGGGAATGGGCGCCATGGACGGCATGGCGATGGACCTCAACGACTACGACTGGGACGCCTATCTTGCCAACGACCGCACGCTTTCGGATCCCGAGGTGGTGCAGGTCGAGCGCGGCGGGCGCATCCGCCTGCGGGTGATCAACGCCGCCGCGGCAACGGTGTTCTGGATCGAGACTGGCGAAGCGCAGGCCCGGCTCGTCGCGGTCGATGGCCATGCCGTTCAGCCCGTCCCCGGCACGCGGTTCGGCTTGGCCATGGGCCAACGGCTCGACCTCGAGATCGACCTGCCGCAGGAGGGCGGCGCCTGGCCGATCCTCGCGCTGCGGGAAGGCGCGCGAGAGCGGACCGGGCTGATCCTTGCCACGCAGGGCGCCGAAATACGGCGCATCGACACCATGGCGGAGGCCGAAGCGCCTGCCTTCGACAGCGACCTTGCGCAGGAGACGCGTCTGATCGCCGCGGGCGCTTTGCCGGATCGGCCGGTGGACCGCAGCCACATGGTGATGCTGGGCGGCTCGATGCAGCCCTATGTGTGGACGATCAACGGCGCCGTCTGGGGCCAGCATCGCCCGGTGACCGCGCAGAGCGGTGAGCGGATCGTGCTGTCATTCCACAACATGTCGATGATGGGCCACCCGATGCATCTGCACGGACATGTGTTCCAGGTCGTCGGGTTGAACGGACGCGCGGTCCGGGGCGCGCTGCGCGACACGGTGTACGTGCCGCCGATGTCGATGGTCGATATCGCGCTCGACGCCGGCGAGGCCGCGCGCTGGATGCTGCATTGCCACCACATGCCGCATCTTGAGACCGGCATGATGACCGAATTCGCGGTCAGCGCATAGGCCAGGCAGAGGACGTCGGATGCCGGCGTTCTCCCTCAGCAAGAAGGAGGCGGACTCATGTCGATGTCTCACGGCGGCCATGCCGGTCACATGCCCGCGGGCGGCGATCGCAAGGCGCTTGTCATCTCGGGCTGGCTCACCGGCCTTTACTTTGTAGTCGAGCTGGGAATCGGCATCTGGACGGGCTCCGTCGCTGTCATCTCCGATGCCTTCCACACCTTCTCTGCCGTGGGCGGCGTGCTCATCGCACTGGTCGCGCTTCGCTTGACTGAACGGAAATCCAGCCCGGCACGTACCTTCGGTTATGTCCGGGCCGAGATCCTCGGCGCCCTTTTCAACGGCCTGTTTCTCGTCGCGATGGCTCTTTTCGTGCTGTGGATGGGCGCGATGCGTCTCATGGAGCCGATCGAACTGGCCACGACACCGATGCTGTTTGCCGCTGCCGGCGGGATCGCCACCGAGCTTGTCGCGCTCTGGCTGCTGTACGAACGCCAGAAGGGCAACCTGAACATGCGCGGCGCCTACTGGCACATCCTCCAGACCTTCGTCGGAAGCTTCCTCATCATCATCTCGGCGCTGGTGATCCGATTTACGGGCTTCCTCGCCATTGATCCCCTGCTTGGCATGGCCTTCGGGCTCGTCCTGCTCTGGGCTTCCTGGGGCATTCTGCGTGAGGCATTGCACATCCTGCTTCAGGGCACGCCGGAAGACCTGGATCTGGAGGCCGCAATCACGGCCATCCGGCAATTGGAGGGGGTGACGGATGTGCATCACGTCCATGCCTGGAGCCTGACATCCGGGCGCAATGTCTTCTCGAGCCACATCTGCGTTCGGAACTGGAAAGACGGCGAGCGGGTGCTGCGGCAGGCGAACCATCTCCTGCGCGAGCGATTCAACATCTACTTCTCGACGTTGCAGGTGGAGGAATACTGCCTCGATGGCGAGGAGACTGCAGCCGACATTGACATCATGCGGTCACATGCCGCGCCAGAACAGACCAACGTTCGAAATTTCCATGGGAATCACTAAACGGCGATACTTTTCCAGCTTCCAGTCACCTCTTGACCGTCTAGCGATTGGAAAGCGCAGAACGGCGAACGCAAGGCCGAGGACGAGACGCCGAGGAGGCGTAAAAATGACCAACAATACTGAACACGATCATCAGCACCACGATCATCAGCACCACGATCATGCGGCCCACGGCCATGAGCAGGGGCACGCGGCTGTCGCAGCGGACAGTGCCCACAAGGTCAAGGACCCGGTCTGCGGGATGACGGTCGCGGTCAAGACGGACGGGCGTCACGCCGCGTTCCAGGGCGAGACCTTTCATTTCTGCTCGGAGAAGTGCCAGACCAAGTTCAAGGCGGATCCGTGGTTCTATGCCTCGGGCCGGGCCGCCGGGCAGAAGAAGGCTGCTCCGGCCAACGTCCAGTACACCTGCCCGATGCATCCCGAAATCGTTCGCGATGCGCCGGGGTCCTGCCCGATCTGCGGCATGGCGCTGGAGCCGATGGTTCCCTCGGACGAGCCGAGCGAGGAGTTGACCGACTTCACCCGCCGGATGTGGATTTCCGCCGCGGCGGCGGTGCCGCTCATTATCCTGACGATGGGTGAACTGGTCGCGCTGCCGGTGCGCGACTGGATCGGGCATCAGACCGCCAGCTATCTCGAATTCGTACTGGCCACGCCGATCATCCTCTGGGCCGCCTTGCCATTCTTCCGGCGCGGCTGGGACTCCCTCGTGAACCGCAGCCCCAATATGTGGACGCTGATCAGCATCGGCGTGGCGGCGGCCTATCTTTACTCGATCGTCGCCACTTTCCTGCCAGGGATCTTTCCGGAACAGTACCGGATGGGCCATGGCGTCGGCACCTACTTCGAGGCGGCGGTCGTGATCGTGGCGCTGGTCTTCGTCGGCCAGGTTCTCGAATTGCGGGCGCGCGAACGCACCGGAGACGCGATCCGCGCGCTCCTCGACCTCGCTCCAAAGACGGCGCGGCGCATCCTGCCGGACGGCACCGAATACGACGCGCCGCTGGAGAACATCATGGAGGGCGACCGGCTGCGCGTGCGGCCCGGCGATGCGGTCCCGGTCGATGGCACGGTGATCGAAGGTCGATCGTCTCTGGACGAAAGCATGCTGACCGGCGAGTCCATGCCGGTCGAAAAGGGCCCGGGCGATGCGGTGACCGGGGCAACGATCAACAAGAACGGCTCCCTCGTGATCGAGGCGGGCAAGGTCGGGTCCGACACCGTGCTGGCGCAGATCGTCGCGATGGTGTCGAACGCGCGCCGGTCCCGCGCGCCGATCCAGGGGCTGGCTGACCGGGTGTCGGCGGTGTTCGTGCCGACCGTGGTCGCCATCGCCATCATAGCCTTCGTCGTCTGGATGATCTTCGGCCCGGAACCCGCGTTGGTCTTCGCCATGGCATCCGCCGTTTCGGTCCTCATCATCGCCTGCCCCTGCGCGCTGGGGCTGGCGACGCCGATCTCCATCACCACGGCCGCGGGGCGCGGTGCGCAGGCGGGTGTGCTGATCAAGGACGCCGAGGCGCTGGAGCGTATGGCGGGTGTCGATACGCTCATCGTCGACAAGACCGGCACGCTGACCATGGGCAAGCCGAAGCTGACGGACGTTGTGGCGCTTGGTGACATCACCGAGACCGACCTGCTGTCGCTGGCCGCAGCTCTGGAGCGCGGCTCGGAACACCCGCTGGCTGAGGCGATCGTCGAGGGAGCCGAGGCGAAGGGTGCGCCGCGTCAGGAGGCCACGGACTTCGACGCCGTCACCGGCAAGGGCGTGCAGGGGATAGTGGGCGAACGCGCGGTGGCGCTCGGCAACGCCGCGATGATGCGGGAGATGGGGCTCGACACCGCGCAGGCCGAGGCAAAGGCCGACACCCTGCGCGCCGAGGGCAAGACGGCGATGTTCGTCGCTCTTGACGGCGCGCTCGTCGGCATCGTGGCGGTCGCCGACCCGATCAAGGACAGCACCGCTCAGGCGATCCGGGAACTCCATGCCCAGGGGCTGCGGGTCATCATGGCCACGGGCGACAACGAGCGCACGGCACAGGCGGTGGCGGGCAAGCTTGACATCGACGAGGTCCGCGCGGGCATCCTGCCCGAGGCCAAGAAGGACCTGATCGACCAGTTGCGCCGCGATGGCCACAAGATCGCCATGGCGGGGGACGGGGTGAACGACGCGCCCGCGCTGGCCGCCGCCGATGTCGGCATCGCCATGGGCACTGGAGCCGATGTTGCGATGGAAAGCGCAGGCATCACCCTGTTGGGCGGCGACTTGATGGGCATCGTGCGGGCCCGCAAGCTCGCCCGCGCCACATTGCGCAACATCAAGCAGAACCTGTTCTTCGCATTCGCCTACAACGCTCTCGGCGTCCCTATCGCAGCAGGACTGCTCTATCCCGTGACCGGCCTGCTGCTCTCGCCGATGATTGCGGCGGCGGCGATGAGCCTGTCCTCGGTCTCGGTGATCACCAACGCCTTACGGCTCAGGCGGGTCGATCTCTGACCTGCAAGTCCACACATTCAACCTCGAAAGGAAAATCAGATGACCCAAGACACTTTTTCCCGCCGCACGCTCCTGATCGGCGGAGCTGCACTGGTGGCTGCATCGCCCCTGAGGGCTCTTGCGCAAGGCGCCGGACCGGCGATCCACGTGATGAAGGACCCCAACTGCGGCTGCTGCTCGGCCTGGATCGAGATCCTCGAGAACGACGGCTTCTCCGTCACGACCGAGGCGAGCGCCGGGACGCTTCTGATGCGTTACAAGCTGGACAACGGAATCCCGCAGGAGATGGCCTCCTGCCATACAGGCCGCATCGAAGGCTACATGATCGAGGGCCACGTCCCCGCTGCCGATATCTGGCGCCTTCTGGAAGAGCGTCCGGACGCAGTCGGCCTCGCAGTGCCCGGCATGCCCTACGGCTCGCCCGGAATGGGACCGGAAAGCGAGCGAGAGGCCTTTGACGTGTTTCTGATCCGGCGCGATGGAGCGACCGAAGTCTTCGCAAACTACGTAGGAAACTGACCCATGGATCGAGCAACCGCACCGATCAGTGCAATCCTGCTGCTTCCTGTCATACTGTTACTCGGCGCCTGCGCCATGCCTGTCGCCGACACCGCAGGCTCCGACACGGCCATTTCGGCAGAGGTGATGACCCAGCTAAGCGCGATGGCTGCGCCCTATCAGGATCTGCAGTCGGTTCAGTTGCGGCCAGAGGACGGCTGCTACTGGTACCGCCATGTCGGACCCGTCGAGACGACGATGCTTCCGCTCCGAACAGTGGACGGCCGACCGATCTGCACGCAGCGCTTGGCACAGGTCGGGACATGATGGATCCACTGGATCGCCCATGCTGCTGTCGTAACTTACGTATCTTATGTGAGCTGAAACCGCTCAGCTGTGCGCAGTGACCGGACCGTCGCCCGCAGCCGGGTAGAGGTGAGCGGTCACTCCGGTCTCGACCTGCTCGTAGAGATCGTTGATGTGAGCCATGACCATGCGCACGCAGCCCGAACTGGCCCGACTTCCGATCGAGCGGGGAAAAGGCGTGCCGTGGATCCGCAGATAGGTGTCCCGGTCGCCGACGAAGAGATAGAACGCGCGCGATCCGAGCGCGTTCTGGGGTCCAGGCTCCATCCCATCCGCGAATTGCGCGTAGACTTCGGGTTCCCGCGAGATCATCGCCTGCGTCGGCGTCCAGTGCGGCCACTCCACCTTGCGACGGATCGTGTAGGTGCCAGGCTCGTAGAGGCCACCCCGACCGATGGCAACGCCATAGCGCATGGCGGTTCCACCCTCCTCGATGTGATAGAGGTAGCGCGCGGTCGCATCGACGTGGATGTCCCCTGGCACGAGTCCGGGCCGGGCCTCGACCCGCTGCGGCAGAAGGCGCGGATGCAGACCCCAGGGGTTCGTCGTGGCCGGATCGTAGCCCGGCGGCGTGACCTGCGCGTCCCAGGCGGCCTTCTGATTTTCCGTCGGCCAAGATCTAGCAAGTGCTGACCCAGAGATCGCGGGCGAGAACAGAGCGGCGGTCGCGCCAATGAAATGACGTCTGGTCAGCATGAATTTTCAATCCTTATTTCAATCAACATCTTTTCAAAATCGGGACGCAAAAGAAAGAGCAGGTACGGCGCCGTCGAGCACGAGCGTGTGAGGTCTTGTGGTAAGTTCCAGCACCATTTGGCCGAAGCAGCATCCTTAGTTGCATGCCCGCGCCTGCTCGCGCATCACAGCATAGTCGCTCAGCATCTCTGCGATCGTCGATCCCTCCGGCAGCAAGGGCAGTTCCTCGGCCGCCCGCGCCTGAAACTCCCGGCTATACTCGACAACGGGTGCACACGTCCCGAACCCGCTTGTCTCAGAACTTCCCGTCGCGCAGCCGCTCAGCAAGCTCGTCGCGATCACGAGGGCGACGCGCCGCAGCCTCGAGCATCCGTCGTTGGGCTTCATGGGATTTCTCCGCGATTTCGAGACGTTCGGCGAGGCGTCCCGTTCGCTCGCCGGACCGCCGGAGTGCGAGCAGAAACAGGAGCACAGCGAGGACGATGGCGACGTAGCGTAGCGCCGACCGCACCCACGGGCTGGCGGCGATCCCGGTGAGCAAACTGGCAATCACCGCCGCCCCCGCTTCCAGTCGTCAAGGCGAGCGTAGATCGTGACCGCGATCCCGCCGAGCGCCACCACGATGAATACCCAACGCAACGTGTCGAGATACGGCACCAGCGGCAGGATGGCGGTCTGGGTCTCGGCCAGGACGTTTTGCGCTACCTCCACCCCTGCTGCGCCCAGCGTCGCCACACCAGCCGCCCCTCCACCCTTCATGGTGCGGCTATCGGCCAAAACCTCGCGCGCTGGTGGCGATTCTTCGGCGAAGGCAGTCGCCCGGACCGGGAACCGCTCGCCCCACTGACGCGCGGGCCCGAGGTCGATGTGAATGAACCCCGATCGCGGGTAGAAGCCGAAGCCGAGGAACCCGACCTCTCGCGCCGCCGCCTCGAAGGCCACGGGGTCGTGGTTCGCCATGGCGATGTCGAAGGCGGCGCCGTCCTTGTGCTTCGACCGGGTCGCGCCGCCGACCGCACGGTTGTGCTCGGGGCTGCGATAGGCGGAGCGGACGATCAGCGGCTTGCCCAGCCGGTCGCGCAGCGCCTGCAGCTTGTCGAGCGCCGGTTCATTGATCAGCAGCTTGCCAGTACCCCGGCAGGCAATCTCGGCTGGGCTGAAGTTCGGCCAGCGCCAGGCACTCTCGGGCACATCGCGCCAGTGGTCGTAAAAGGTCGTGGTCATGGGGTCCTCCGAAAACGAAAAACCCGCCTCGAGGGCGGGTTATTGCGGGCTGATGAATGGGGATGGGGCGCGACTACGGGCTGCCGCCGAAGATCTTCAGCTTGATGGCGATGCCGGCGAGCAGCGCCAGCATGACGCCGGTGGTGATCATGCGGACGGCGGTCTGCATGGCGGTGCGGCGTACCAGCCGGATGCAATCAACGAGGGAGCGCAGATCGCGGATGTCGAGCGCGGCCTCGTCGCCGTCGAGGCCGACATCGGCGAGTGCGCGTTTCGCGCCTTCCTCGGCCGCCCGGGTCAGGATCGCCTCGAACTCGGCGTCGGGCATGCGCACGAAGCCCTCGGATCGGGGTGGGTTCATCAGATCCTCCTTGCGCCGCTCAGCCAATCTTGCAGCCCCAGAAGGACGTGTGATCGGCGGCGAAGTAGCCGTCCGCGACCCGGAAATACCCCTGCAGCTCGACGGTATCGCCGGCCGTCAGCGGCACCATGGTCTGGAGCCAGATCGCGGTGGCGAGCGAGACGTGGGTGGCGGAGATTTCGCCGAGGGAGCCGCGGATTTCGGCGGTGCCGTTCAGCACGAGCCGCCCGCGCATGCGGGCCGTGGCGCTGGCGTTGATCTTGTAGAGGAGCGTCGCACCGAAAAGGTAGGTGCCGTCGACCGGGGCGACGAAGTGGTTGTTCGCGGCGTCGAAGGTCCCTTGATCGTTGTAGTCGGTATTGTTGAGGCCGATCTTGGTCCAGGTGCCGACGCCGACATAGTTGTCGTAGTTGGTGTAGGCCTTGAAGCGCGGGAGCCGGGGCTGGTCGACGATGCCGGTGGTGTTGTCCACGCTGAGCCCGTCGAAGAAGGTGCTGCCGTCGGCGGAGACCGCGAGGCGGAAGCGGTCCGAACCGAACAGCCCCACCAGCGCCTTGGTGACGAAGCCGGTCTGCAGCGTCAGCCCGAGATCGTCGCCCTCGGCCTCCTTGTTCATGGTGTAGAACAGATCGCCGGTCCCGCCCTCGGCCACGGTCTTCGCCGTCCAGAGCGCCGCGTTCAGCTTGGCCGAGAACGGGTTCGACGCATCCGCTGTGGTGCCGAGCCCGAGCAGCGCCATGTTCTGCAGCGCTAATGGTGTAGCCCCGATCCAGCCCGCGCCATCGTAGACGAGCAGCAGCCCCTCGTCCTCGACCCACGCGCGCCAGCCAGTGCGCGGCGGAAGTCGCAGCCAGGCGCCGTCGGTCCAGAGCGCGACGTTCAGGTCCCAGCCCGCCCAGTCGCCCGTCGCGCCCGAGGCTACAATGTAGCGGTCGCCATCGGCGGGAGAACCGGGCGGTGCCGTCAGATCCCGGTCGAGGACCGAGAGCTGGATGAGCCCGTCGAGGATCCGCAGCGCTTCGTTGTGCGTGACGTGCTTCTGGGCCTGCGCCGCCAGGATGTAGGGCAGCAGCAGATGGGTCGTGGCATCGGACATGGACGGTCTCCAGAACGAAGAACGCCGCCTGCATGGCAGGCGGCGAACAGTGGCGCAGCGGTGGTGCTGACGAGCTACCCGTGCTCGGGCGTCTTCCCCGGAATCGCGGACAGAACTGGGTCGGGTTTCGCCGCGTCCCACTTCGCGGTCATCGCGGCCCAGCGATCAATTTCGGCACGGAAGGCCGGGTCATCGATCCGCAGATGGAAGGTGTAGAGCCGATCCACGATCTCGCGCATCAACGCGCGCATCTCGTCGTCATTGATCCGCGAGACCTCGGACCAGGGTATGCGTCGGCCCACGGCGTCCTCCACGATGACGTCGCTGCCATCACCCGTGTGCGAAACGGGCGTGAGGCCGGCATGCAGGGTCTCGAGCTGCGTGTTTCGCACGCAGGCAACGGCCATCACTCTGGCAAGCTTGGCGGCAATCCGGTCTTCGTCCTCGGGGCGCATGGCCCGAGCCTACGACGCCGATCGCGCATAGTGCCAGAACTGATTGCGCTACCTCAGAAGCTCAGCGTTACAGCCTTGGGCGCACCCCGCCCGACAAGGGCGGAGAGCTGATGGATGCGGATGTCGAGCGTGTCGCCGGGGGCGAGTAGTTCGCCCCAGTCTGCGGTCTGCTGGGCGGCGGTGTAGACCGAGCTGGTGGTGGCCGTGCTCAGCACCCGCTTCACAGTGGCGCCGTCGAGGATCTCCACCTCGTAGGCTTCCAGTTCCTCGGCCTGCGGCACCTCGAGCCCACCCCAGCTGTCGGCGGAAAGTGCGCGCGACCGGCGCGTCCAGCGGATCGTCAGATCGCCGGGCGCACGCGGCTTCCGCCATGGCTGCTCGACGTGGGCGACCGAGAACGGCCGCAGCCCCACGCCCTGAGGCGTGAAGGATTGCGCGACATAGGTCTCGTCGCTGACCGAACGGCTCGCTGGGCCGATGCGCCAGTTCCACGGGATCCCAAGGTCGGCCTCGGCGATTGGTAGGGACGCCAGCGCCGTGTCCAGGACCACGACCCGCGCGCCCGCAGGCGCCGGGTTGCCCATGGCGCCTTCCGTGCCGCGCTGGCCGCGCAGGAGACGTGTCAGCCGATACCTGCCCGGCGCCAGCAATTTGGCCGCACCCGCCTGCACAATCTCCCAGACGCCGGGCGCGCTCTCGATGGCGAGCGCGTTGGCGCCGCCGAACAGCGTCAAGTCGGTCACGCTCTCCAGCGTTCCGGTCAGCAGATCGACCACCAGCGCATTGCCGAGGTCGAAGCGCGACGTCGGCCCCGTGTAGAAGTCCGAGACCAGTGCCCCGATCCGGGCGCGGCTGCCGAACGTGGTCAGCAGCTCGAAGCCATCGGTCGCGGGGCTGCGGAACACTGCAATCTCGCCCGGCCACGGCACGGCGTGTGCCGCGACCAGCGGCCGATGCGCGAGCTGGTCCTCGGTCAGCTGCGGCAGGTCCATCAGCACCGCATCCGGCGCGCCGAACACCACGGCGCGCGTCAGCGAGGCCGCGCGGAGATCGCCGGGCGGCAGATCATAGGTCGCGCGGTCCTGGCGAACCGCCTCGATGCCGCGCGCCTCGGCATCGGCGATGGAGACAAGCCTCAGATCGACCAGCCGCCCGTCATGCGCGAAGCGGATCGCGTCGGCCGGATCGAGCGCGAGGCGCGAGGGCGGCAGACGGAACGCCGCCGTCTCGCGCCCCACCCACGCCTCCATCAGCGCGCGGCGGCAGCGGCGTTCGGCCTCCTCGGGTGGCACCGCCATCGGGAAGGACTCCGAGACGATCCGGGTCGTGTCGACGGTGATCCGCCGCGCCTCGACGAGGGCGGCGTCGTAATCCTCGTCGGCACGGGCGATCTGCCACTTGAGCGCCTGCGGCAATTCGGTCTCCTGGCCGCGGGTCAGCTCCAGCACATCGCCCTCGCGGGCGGCGACCAGATCGTCGGGCGCAAGCGTGGCGACGGAGGCCCGCCCGCGCATGACGAAGCGGATCACGCCCTCGGTCTCCACCGCGTCGAAGCCGAAATGCCGCGACAGCGTCGTGATCGAGGCGCGCGGGCTTTCCAGCGCCGTGATGGCGTAGCCCTCGACCGCGCCCCAAAGCCCGGTGACGTCGATCCTCGCCTCGGGCAGCCCGGCGCGCAGGCAGAGGTGCCGCACGAGCGCCGCCAGCGACACCGCGCCAAGCCGTCCGGTTAGCCAGTGCCCCAGCCGCCAGTTCGCTCCGTCCGTCCAGACGTCGGTCAGCGCCGGGAAGAACGGGTACGGCCGTGCGTCCCAGGTCCAGGCGGCGCATTCGGGGACATGCACCATCCGGCCGCCGTAGACCGAGGACACCGGGTTGTTCGCGGCCTCGCCCCACCAGAGGTACGTCGCCTCGAGATATGCGCGCTGGATCGCGTCATCGCGCCAGCCCCGCGAGAAATGCGGCGTGAAGCTCTCCGACGATTTCGGGTCGAAGAAGACGTTCGGCTGGTTCGTGCCCCGGTCGATTGCCGGGCAGCCGAGCTCGGTGAACCAGATCGGCTTGGATTGCGGCGCCCACGCCGTCGGCGTGCCGCTCTCCACCCCGCCCGGGCGGTCGTAGTGCGGGCTTGACCACCAGGCGCGCAGATCCTTGTAGCGGAAGACCCACGGCTTGCCGTTCGGCGGGTCACTCGAACCCGTGGCGTTCCCCGCCTCACCCCCATCCGTGATCGGGGTGCGGATCTGCGCTGAGCGGTCGGCCGCGCTGGCATAGAACCAGTCGAATCCCTCGCCGCCGGCGATATTCCCCTGCAGGTAGGCGCGGTCGTAGATCGCGGGCCAGCCCTCGGCCGCGTCCGCATGTTCGAAGCCGTCCCGCCAGTCCGACAGCGGCATGTAGTTGTCGATCCCGACGAAATCGATGTCCGGATCGGCCCAGAGCGGGTCAAGATGGAAGAACACATCGCCGCTGCCATCGCCCGGCTGGTGCCCGAAATACTCCGACCAGTCCGCCGCGTATCCGATCTTGGTGCCGGACCCGAGGATCGACCGCACATCCGCAAGGAGGTCCCGATACGCCTGCACGGCCGGATAGCTGCTGGCGCCCGAGCGGATCGTGGTCAGCCCCGGCATCTCGGTGCCGATCAGGAAGGCATCGACGCCGCCAGCCGCCGCGCAGAGAAGGGCGTAGTGCAGCACCATGCGGCGCAGACCCCAGTCGCCCGGCGCACCTGTCCACGAAACCGACTGACCCGAGACGCTGAAGCTCGCGGGCGTGGCCGCGCCAAACAGCGCCGCGACCTGCGCGGCCGCCGTGGCGGTCTTGTCCACGGTCCCCGCAAAACCTGCCGCAGGTGAACAGGTGATCCGCCCCCGCCAGGGAAAAGCGGGCTGGCCCACCTCGGCGGCGTTGTCGGAATAGGGGTTCGGCAGCGTATTGCCGGGCGGTACGTCCATCAGAATGAAGGGATAGAAGGCGACGCGCAGACCGCGCGCCTTCATCTCCTGGATCGCCTGCACCACCGCGAAGTCGGACGGCGTCCCGCCATAGACCGGGCGGTCCTGGTCGTCGCGGCTGACGAGGAAGGCGTTCGCGCGGCTGACGCCATTGACCGACCAGCTGGCCGGCGTCGTCGACTTGGCCGACACCTCGACGCCCGGCCGCACCTTGCAGGAGCCCGCGCGCAGATCGTCGCCGAACCAGGCCACGACGAGACTGACGCTTGTCACAGCCGGGGCCATGGCCTGCAGCCGGTCGAGCGCCTCCACCATGTCCGTGGCGTCAGGCAGCGCGTTCAGGTTCTCCGCCTGCACAGCACCACCATCGGTCTTGCGGATGGCCTGCGCCGCGTAGGTGAACTCACCCGAGGCCGGGATCATGGTGACAGCGCGGGTCAGGCCCTCGGCGGTGTCGGGATCGGCCAGCGGCCGGAACACCTCGAAGGAGAGCTGCGGCAGGCGGTTGCCATAGGTCGAGAGGGCCAGCTCCTCGAAGACCACATAGGCCGTGCCGCGATAGGCGGGAGTGCTGGCCGAGCGCATCTTCGCGGCGATGAACGGATCGGCGGTCTGCGCCTCGTCGCCGGGATACCAGCGCCAGGTGACGCCGGAGATGTCCATGGGCTTGCCGTCGGCCCAGATACGGCCGATCCCGGTGATCGGGCCCTCGCACAAGGCGACGGCGAAGCTGGCGTAGTAGAGATACTCGGTGGTCTTGACCTTGCCGCCCCCGCCGCCCTTGCCGCCGCCCTGCGTCGTGGTCTTCGTCTCCTCGCGGAAATCCGTCGCCCAGATGATGTTGCCGCCCAGCCGCATGCGGCCGTAGAGCCGCGGGATGACCGCGCCCTCCGAGGCCGAGGTGATGCGCAGCGTGTCGAGCCGCGCGCCCTCGATGCGCTGCGTGGGCGCCAGCGACGAGATGATCCAGCTGTCGACGACCGAGCCGATGCTGGAGCCGATGAAGCCGCCGATGGTGGCGGCGCTGACGCCGAGGATCGCGCCGCCGATGCTGCCGCCAATGGCGGCGCCAGCGGCACCGAGAACAAGCGTGGCCATGTCGGGGTCTCAGCGTTACGGGAACAGGAAAGCGAAGGCGATGCGCCGCCGCCAGCTTTGAGTTAGCGGCTCCTCGATCACGCCGAGCCGCTCGTAGGCGTGGAGGAAGCTGTCGGGGCCGGTCAGGATCCCGACATGCTTGGCGATGGCGCGGGGCTTCATGCGGAAGAGGACCAGCGCGCCGGGCCCGGCCGCGGCGGGCGACACCTCGATCATCATTCGCCGCGCGCCCTCGGCCAGCACTTCGCGCGGGCCTGTCTCGCCCCAGTCGCGGCTGTAGGGCGGGATCGGGAATGGCTCGGGGCCGACGACCTCGCGCCAGACGCCGCGTGCGAGGCCGAGGCAGTCGCAGCCCACGCCGCGCAGGCTCGCCTGGTCGTGGTATGGCGTGCCGAGCCAGGAGCGCGCAATGGCGATGACTCGCTCTGGATCGGCGGAGGTCACAGCACGGACCCTTCGTGGCCACCGTCCTTCGTGGCGTAGCGCAGCACGGCGTCTTGGCCGGGGATGTGCGGGAAACCGCGGAAGTTTGCCGTGTTGGCGAACTTCGCCCCGCAGGTTTCCATTCGCTTGTCGCAGCCCGCACGAATGGTGAAGCCGTCGCCCTCGGCGATCGCACGCACCGGCGCTTCGAGCAGGGTCAGCACAGCGATGCCGTCCGTCACGTCATGGCCCAAAACCTCGGTACGCCGTCCTGCGTTCGCGCCGCTCGTCCAGTCCAGCGTGCCGAAGGTGAACCAGCCGGAGGCGAAGCCGCCGAGGCCCGAGGCGGTGAAGGCCCGGTCGCGCAAAAGGTCGATCACCGCGCCCGTGCCTTTGAAGGCCGGGTCCTCCAGATCGACGCCGCAGCGCGCATCGCCGAGTGCGGCATCGCAGGTCGCCTGAAACGTCCGCCCCACCGTCTGGCCGAGGACATGCGCGAGCGAGCGGACCTCGGCGACGAAGGCCAGCCTCCCGCGCCGGATCTGGCCGATGGCCCCGCGCCGCATCAGCACGCGCTGGCTCGTGTCAGCCCAGTTCACCCGCCAGACCTCGACTTGCGCCGCGTCCCAGTGGCCGTCGAGGATGTCGGTCTCGGTGATCCGGTCCGAGGTCAGCACGCCCTCGGCATCCTGCGCATCGACCGAAAGGTCGGAGCCCGAGCGCACCTCGGAGGCCGTGAGCCCGCTCTCGGGCTCGAAGTCGGTCCCGTCGAAGCTGAGCGTCCGGTCGTGGTCGGTGAAGCCGAAACTCACGCCGTCGGCACGCGCGATCCGCCAGCACCAGGCGAGCGTCGTCGTGCCGTCGTCGAGATGGGCCTGCAGATCGGGATCGAGGGTCTTCATCGGCGCAGTTCCAGCAGCGGGATGGAGGTGATCGAGCCGAGCCGCTCGAGGTCGAGTGTCACGTCGAGCGCATCGGTGTCGAAGCGGACCGGCACGTCGAACTCGAACCCCGCGGTGATCGCGACGCCAGCGCCCGGCGCGGCGCTGAAGGTGACGAGGCCGGTGGCGGTGTCGACCGACCAACCGGTGGCCTCCTCAACGCCCGCCAATGCGATGCGCACGGTGCCCGCCACCGGCTTGGCGATGGCGCGCGTCCATGATTGCGCACCGGAGGCGTAGCGCTTCACCAGCTGGAAAGCGGTGGTCGTGCCATCCCCGGTGCCGATGGCCTGATCGGTCGGCGACGGCGTGCCCGAAGGCAGGCAGGACTTGTGGTCGCCCCAGTCCTTGAAGCGGAAGCCGTGCAGCCGCCCATTGCGTGCCTCGAAGAAAGCCACGACAGCCGCCAGATCGTCCGCGCGGCGGATACCGTAGGCCACATCGTAGCGGCGGCGCGAATTGGCCCAGCTGGCGTTCCTCTCCTCGTCTCCCGAGGCGACCTCGACGATCTGGGTACGCCGTTCCGGCCCGCCGCGCGCGCCCCGGCTGATGTTGTCGGGAAACCGCACCTCGTGAAACGCCATCAAGTTTCTCCTTGGTTCGTGCTCTGGCCCCCGCAACCGGTTCCCACTTGCGCGGTCGCACTCACATGCCCCTCCGCCCGAGCGACACGGCGCGGGCGATGTCGGCGGCCACCTGTGTCCTTGATTGGCGGAAGCTTTCGGCGTCGCGGGCCATGATGGTGACGTTGACGCCACCGCCTGCGCCGTAGCTCTGGGCCTCGCGACGCGAGAGCACGCGCTCCCCGCGTTGCAGGATCGCGGGCACCTCGTCGTGGCGGAGGCCCGCCATGCCGCCGCCATGCATCCGGGGCGCGGCGGCGAAGGCCATGGCCGGGACCATGCGAGAGGGCCCGGCCGATCCGACCATCCCGCCCGCGTGCAGGACGTTGGCGAAGATGCCGCCCGCGCCGGCAAACACGCCGGATAGCGCGTTGGCGATCGGCCCGAGGATGAACCGCCGCGCCGCGAGCTGGGCGAGATCGGCGAGCAGCGAGGTAACGAGGTCGCGGAAGTTCAGCTTGCCGGTCTTCACGAACTGGCCCACCGCGTTCTCGGCCGACTGGAAGGCGCCAACGAGGCTCTGGCCGATATCGCCGCCGATCTCGCGCGCCTTGCTGGCGTAATCGGACAGCGCCGCCGTGACCGCCTGCCACCCGGTGACGGCGGCCTCGGTCGCGGGCTCTGCCGCAGCGGCGGCAGCCCCGGCCGCCGCACCGGCATCTGTTGCAGCGCGCCCGGCATCGCCGAGCGCCGTCTCCAGCCGCTCGGCAGCACCGGTAGCCTCAGTCAGCGCATCCGCACTGCCTTCATCGGTGCCGCGCACCGCGTCGCGCAGCGCCTGCCAGCTTTCGAGGGGCGCACGTGCCCCTTCCGCCAGATCGCGCGCGGCGCCGCGGTAGACATTCGCAGACTCGAGCGCGCGGTTCGCCGCCTCGGTCAGACCGAGATCGGGCGCGGTGAGCGGGTTGTCCTCGAAGGCCCGGTCGAACGCCGCCTGTGCCGCTGTCGTGGCAGCACTGGCTGCGCCCTCGAAGCGGTTCTCGATCTCGCCGAGGTCGAGGTCGGGCACCAGCGAGATGCGGCGCTCCGAGCCGAGCGCTTCGAGCCCCTGGTTGATCCCGCCGATGAAGCCATTGATGCGCGAGACCACGCCGTTCAGCATCGCCTCGACGCCGTCGACGAGGCTGTTGGCCGCCTGGAACGCCAGATCGCCGATGGCGGCGGGCAGCAGACCCCAGATCGCCTTGATCGCCTCGTAGGCCCCCTCGAACGTGTTCACGGCGGTGTTGCCGAAACCGACGACGCTCTCGATGGCGCTCTGCATGCCCGAAGCGGCGTCGGCCTTCAGGTCGAAGAACATCGCCGTGGCCGCAGCGCCCGCCGCAGCCGCGCCCATCCTGATCCGCTCCCAGACCTCGACGGCAAGGTCCTTCAGGAGCGACATCGCTTCGCCAAACCCGCCCGCACCGGAGACGAGGCGTGTGAACTGGTAGACGAGCTCGCCCGCGCCGACGATCAGCGCCCCGATGCCGGTGCGGATCAGCGCGCTGCGCAGCACGACGAGCGCCGTGGCGAGGCCGCGCACGGAGAGCGCCGCAGCGGCCATGCCAGCCACCCATCGGCCCGCGAGGAAGGCCGCGAAGGTGGCGGCATAGGTGGTCAGGCGACCGATGTTGTCGAAAAGCCCGCGGATCGCGATGCCGAGCGGCCCGGTGCGGCTGGCGACCGCCGCCATCGCATTGGCGACGGCTTCCAGCGCGGGGGCCGCGGCGACGGCCAGCTGGTTCGACAGCCCACGCCAGATCAGCCCAAGCCGAGAGATGGCGTCGTTCGTCCGCTCGATCTGTTCGGCATCCTGTTCGGAGACGACGACACCGAAGGCGAGGACGTCCTCGGTCGCCTGGCGGAGCGTCGCGGTGTCGATCCGCGCCATGGCGATAGAGCCTTCCTCGCCGAAGAGCTGACCCGCGACGGCCGCGCGTTCGGCGGCAGGCACGAAGTTCTCGATGGCCGCGTTGATGGCGCCGACCCGCTGGTCCAGCGGCAGGGCGATCAGCTCATTGGCCGAGAGCCCGAGGCGATCCAGCGCATCGGCGGCAGGGCCGGTCCCGGCGGCCGCCTGGCTGAGGCGACGCGTCAGATCCTTCGTGGCCTGCTCGATGCCGGACATCGACACGCCCGCCAGTTCGCCCGCGCGCTCCAGCGTCTGGATCGAGGCGACGGTGGTGCCCAGCGACTGCGCCAGCTTGGCCTGCGCATCCACCGTCTGGAGGCCGGAGCGGATCATCGCCACGCCCGCGGCGGCAGCGGCGGCCACGGCGGCGGCCGCCGCGACCCGGACCCGCCGCGAGAAGGCCGCGAGCCGAGCGTTGGCCGCCTCCATCTCCCGGCTGAGCCGCCCGAAGCCGCGCGATCCGGCCTCGCCGACGCCTTCCAGCTCGGCGCGCACCTGCCGTCCGCCCACGGCCGCGAGGCGGACGCTAACCCGTTTTTCCGCCATGGGAATGATCCATCTGTTCGTTGAGCTTGGCGACCATCACCGCTTCGATGACGGGCAGCAGTTCGGCCATGACGACGGGCGGCACGCTTAGGGCTTCACCGAGCGCCAGCGCCGCCGACATATCCCAGCCGATCACGGCGCCGGGAAGCACGCGCAGCTGGCCACCGAGACGGCCGACCAGGTCCCAGACCTGCCAACCCTCCGGCGTTTCCGGACGGTTCAGTCGCGCCGGGCAGTCCGGGCAGGCGTGCGCGCAGGCTTCGCAGTAGCGCTCGCCCCCGCCGAAGGACCATTCGGCGAGAGCGCGGAGCCGTTTTTTTCCTGTTCCAGCAGCAGGCCCTTGGAGACGTAGGTCAGCTGGAAGGCCTCGAAGATCGGCCAGATATCGAGCAGTGCGTCGATGGCCTCCGAGCTCGGATCGATGGGATTGTCCTCCGCATCGCCGATGCCCTCCCAGGCGAGCACCGCCCGCCGCGCCAGCGCCTTGGCGAAGGCGACGGCGCGTTCCTCTTCCGAGGCCTCCTCGGGCACCGCTTCGACGGCCGGATCGCTGCGTGTCGCCACCATCAGTGCGGTGGTCAGCGGGCGCAGCTGCACCCGGACGCCGGGCGCGAGGTCATGCCAGCGGGGCGCGTTCGTCAGGTCGAGCGTCAGCATCAATACGTCTCCACGTCGTTCACGAGGGTTGCAGTGCACATCCGGCCGACGACGCCGTCGCGGGCGGCCTGCCAGTCGAAGGTCGCCTGCACGCCCTGCGGTCCGGAAATCTCGATGCGCGGGCGCGGCAGGTAGACGGCGTGCACGGTGAAGGTGAAGCTCTCGCTCGAGGGCAGGACGTAGGAGAATTCCATCTCGCAGGCCTCGCCGTTGATGGCCTGCGTCACCAGCGTCTGGTCGGCAAAGCGGACCTCGATCCGGCCGGTCAGCGCCGCGATGGACGGGTCCGCGCCGTCGATACGGCCGTCCGAGCGGATGGTCTCGATCCGGTCGAGGTTGTTGGCATAGGTGATCTCGGCCGAGACCACGTTGCCGAGGGCCGAGCCGTTGCGGGTGATCGCCCCGTTGAAATGGCCGAAGCGCTTGAGCTCCAGCGCGGCGGGCGTCCCGGCGCTGGTCGTCGTGCCCACCGTCTCGCCCTGTGCCACCAGCCGCGCCGTGGCGGTCAGGAGCCCCGAGCGCTGCATCTGCCATGTGATCTGGTCGAGCACGCAACCGGAATACATCGCGTATCGCGGCACCTCCGGCATGCCGGTCTCGATCGACATCGAGGGCAGCGTCCAGGACCCTGACTGGAACTCGTGGGTGTACGGGGCATCCACACCCGTGGTCGTGGGCGCGCCGAAGGCTGCTTTCAGCCAGAATCCGAAGGCCTCGGCGTCGAGCGGCACCACGACATCGCCATCGGCCGTCACCGCGTCCTTGATCGGCGCCAGCGGATCGCGGCCGTAGCCCAGCAGCTCGGAGTTCAGCAGCGGTTGCTCCGCACCCAGTGAGGTGCTGGCGAAAGGCATGCGGGTGAAGCCGCTGGCGGGCGGCGTTCCGTAGGTCGTCTCGAACGCAAGCGCCATCAGCGCCCGCGCCCCCTGGGCTCGTGCCATGTTCGTCTCCTGTGGTCGGTTGGGGTCAGGCCAACTGGTCGGCCGTGGAATAGTGCAGCACCACCGGGATCACGGCGGCCTTCAGGCTGGCCGCGCCCTCGACCGGCAGGTCTACGGGGCGCGGGGCTTCCGCCTCGACCCAGTCGCAGAGCCCGCCAAGCGTGCGGTCGGCGGCGAGCGCCGCGCCAATGCTGGCGGTCAGCCTGTCGAAGTCGGCGTCCCGATCGGCGCCTTGGACCACCGCCTCGATCTCGGCGCGGTGCTGGTAGTGGTAGCGCAGAGGCGAGAGCGTCACCTCCGGCTCGCCCGGTTCGCCGTCCCGCAGGATCAGGAGCCCGGCGGCGGGCACGCGCTCGGACAGAACCTCGCCGCGCAGGGTTGTGGCAGGCACCGTCAAAAGACGTGCGTGCAGCGCCGCCAGCGTGGCCTCGCGTGTACTGGGCATGATGTCACCGAAGAAAATCCGAATGGCACAGCACCGGGCGTCGTCGCCCGGTCTTGATCGTAGGCCAACGACGGCGGACGTCCGCCGTCGATCAGACCGTGCCCGTTCCTTTGAAATTCTCGCACGAGTCAACGCCCCGAGCGGTCCCGGCCAGGAGGTCGTCGGCCAGCCTCATCAGATCGTCCAAGCGCGGATCGCTCAACCGATACCGGACGAACCGACCGTCCGGTTCTCCGACAACCAGCCCGCATTCGCTCAGGCACCGCAGGTGGTTTGAGGCGTTCGACTGCGACAGGCCGGTGGCGCCAACGATCTCCCCAACCGAAAGCGGGCCGTCACGCAGAGCGGCCAAAATCGACATGCGCGAGAAGTCAGCCAAGCCGCGGAAAAGCTTCGCCCGCAACTCGACGACTTGAGCATCAGCCTGCTGAAGGATTCCGGTCTCGCTCGACATATCAGTCTGCAATGATATATAGCCTCGTCTGTCCACGGAAGATCGTAATGAGCGAAACGGCCACAATGAGCAACGCTGAGCACGCGCGCTACAGAGTCACCGGCATGGACTGCCCGTCATGCGCCGCGAAGATCGAGAAGGCGGTGCGGTCGGCCGGGGTCGAGGACGTGAAGGTCTCGACTGCCACGCAGATCATGACGGTGCATGTATCCGACCTGAGTTTGCAGCTGCCCGAAGTGGAGCGTGCGGTGTCGGGCATCGGCTACCGACTGGATCGGCTGGGCGGACCCGAAGCTGATCACGAGGGAGACATCGACGATCTTCCGAAGGACTTGAGCCATATCACCCCGGCCTACCGGCGTGCGCTGTGGATCGTGATCGTGCTGAACGTGGGCTACGGCCTCATCGAGATGGTTGGCGGCTTCATTTCCGGATCGCAGGCCCTGAAAGCCGATGCGCTCGATTTCCTCGGCGATGGCCTGATCACCTTCCTTGGGGTTCTGGCGATCGGCTGGAGCCTGGTCTGGCGAGCCCGTTCCGCTCTGATCCAAGGCTTGTTTCTCGGGGCGCTCGGTCTCGGGGTCCTCGCCAACACGGCCTACCGCGTACTGGTTCAGCAGCAGCCTGAAGCTGAACTGATGGGCCTGTTCGCCGTGATCGCGCTCGTGGTCAACGTGGTTGCCGTTCTGCCGTTGCTGCCCCACCGGGCCGGAGATGCCAACGTTCGGGCCGTCTGGCTGTTCTCGCGCAACGACGCCATCGGCAATGCAGCGGTCGTCGTGGCAGCGGGTCTGGTCGCCTGGACTAACACGGCATGGCCCGACCTCGTTGTAGCGGCAGTGATCGCCGGGCTGTTTCTGCAATCCTCGTGGTCGATCATCCGCGACGCGCGGGCCGATTTGCGGGTGGCCACGTGAGGCCACGCCGGTCACCGGGCTTCGGGCGCCGGATCGTGCAGGCGGCATCAGGACCAGAATACGATCTCTCGGCCGCCGAGATAGACGGGGCCTGTCAGGGCTCCAGATCCTTTTTCCGGCGCGTCCGACTATAGTTTCGCCTCCACCCAATTCGCCACGATCAGTCCCGGCACCGCGTCGTGCGCCCGCTCGGCATCCCTCGCCAGATCAAGCCGCTTCGGCAACTTGACCTGCGGTACCAGCAGGAAGATCGGCGCGGTGACCTTTCCGCGCCCGGTCTTCGAGCGCGACACCACCGCTTGGCCCTTCGTGTTCAACCGGCCCTCCGCCACCAGCAGGCTCGGTCCGGTGCGACGATAGACGAAGCGCAGGCGCAGGCCACGGCGGCGCTCCCATTCGCCGGGCGTGATCCGGCCGCCGCGTAGGGACTTGCCTGCGGCAGGCAGCGGGATCGCCAGCCAGAACCCGTTCTTCGAGCGGATCAGCGGACCGGTGTCATGGGCACCGACGATCACCGGCGCCTTGGACCAGACCAGCGCCGCGGCGTCGAGGCTCTCGCCCGACCTCGGGAAGGTCTGGCTCCGGATCGAGTTGGCGAGCCGGGTGCCAAGGCCCGCGCCGGTGATCTGCAACCGCCACGCGGTCTTCAGCCCGGTCCCGGCCTTGCGCATGGCGGCCGTGACAGCGCGCTCCCCGGCCGTGATCTCCGCCTGCATCATCGCGACGATGTCGGGATCGATGTCGAGATTCAGCTTCATGCAGGTATCAGATACACAGTCCAGGCTAGCCGCTCGCGGTCGCGGACGGGCTCGCCCTGGACCAGGAAGGCGTCGCCGTCGATCTCGAGCCTGTCGCCCGGGCGCGGGTTCGCCACCTCTGCGACCAGCAGATCGATGCGGGTCGTCTCGGACCAGAGCCGGGCATCGCCGAACTCGGTGACGGCGTCAGCACGCCGGGCGACGACGCGCACCAGTACGGGCGCGCCGCCGTCAGCGATGTAGACGGCATCCCTTCCGATGTTCGGATCGGCGAAGAGGGCACTGAGGGCGACCGCGAAGGCGGACATCAGGTCCGCCGCGCGCTGCGCAGCACCTGCGGGCGGGTGCAGATCGGCAGCGGATTGCTCTCGATCTCCAGCCGCACCCACTCGTCGCGATCACGATCGGGGATGGTACGTGCGTAGAGCGGCTGGCCGAGGGTGTTGACCGTCTCGAAGGTGTCGGCGGGCGCGTAATAGATCTCGAACAGCCCCTCGATGCCTTCCGGATAGAAGTACGCCTTGTCGGTCGGCACGCCGAAGCCGACGCCGCCCCTGTAGCGGCGGAAGGTGATGCCGCCGAAGCTGACCTCGTCGGCGACCCGGCCCCGCAGGTCGGCCGCCGCGGCGGTGTTGAGATAGGTCTCGCGCACCTCCTTGTGGGCCACGAGATCGGCGAAGAAGGCCGAGCCGCATTCGGCCCGGACCTGCACCGCACCGGCGGAGAGCCCGCCCATCGACTCTTCCACGCTCTCGATCAGCGCCTGGCAGCGCTTGCGCAGCGCCCCCGAGGCCGGGCTTGCGTTATCGAGGTCAAAGTCGATCTCGGCCGCCGGAGAGATGCCGAACTCGGTGAAGTAGTTCACCACCGTGGCGTGGTCCTTCGGGTCCTTCACCAGCCCCTGGATGCCGTTCAGGAGGTGATACTCGAAGGTCGTCTCCGCGTCCTGGCGGAGCTTGCGCAGCCTGTACGCCACCTCGGTCTGGACCTGCTGGGTGGCGCTCTCCGAGCCGAAGTCGCGGACGGACTGGATCTCGGAGGCCCAGAGCACGTCCTGCTTCTTGAACTGGCGGCAGACGAAGGCGCGCATCTCGCGCCGGTCCGGGACCTGCTGCTCGTAGGCCGACCCGCGCTCCGAGAACGGGATCAGCGACAATGTGCCGTCTCGGCTCTCGATGACGACGGTGCGGGAGCGCACGCCGCGCGGGCTGAAGAGGTTCGATCCTGAGAGCAGCGCGGGCTTGTAGGGGATGTTCTCGAGCGCGCGGGTGAGCTCGACGATGGTGAAGGCATCGCCTTCGAAGATGTCCATGGTGGCCATTTGGATGCCTCCTGTCGGGATTGGGTCAGCGGACGAGGATGCCCGCGGCGAGGAGCGCCGCGTGTGCGGCCGCGATCTCCCCCTCGCTGGGCGTGCCCGCGAAGACGAGGTCGTGGCGGTTGACGATGGCGGGACCGCGGACGACGGCGACGGCCAGCGCATCGCCACCGGACGCATCCGCCTTGCCCCAGAGCACGGCGACGGCGGTCTCGGTGCCGTCGACGGCCGCGGGGTCGTGGGCGGCATACTTGCCCGAGGCGGTGATCTTGCCGAGCACCGTGCCGGGTTGATGCGTGCCCGCCGCGACGGTGATCGTCTCGCGGGTGTAGTCGCGGAAGGCTTCCCAGACGAGGAAGCCGCCGGGGTGGGTGCCTTCGACCAGCGTGGTCATGGTGTCATCCTTTCAGCTTGAAGGTGCGGGCGACGATCTCGCCCCAGGGGCGCGCGGCCGAGGAGCGGCCGGGCTGCGGGTGATGGGGTGCGATCTCGGGCTCGGCCTCGGCCCTGGCGGCGAGGAGCACGGTGCGCACCTCATCGAGGCTCGCGTCCTCTTCGAGGAAACGGCCGGCCATCTGCGCCTGGCCGGCAAGGCGGCAGAGATCGATGACGGCCCGGGCGTGGCCAATGGCCTCGGCCCGGATCACGGCAGGATCCGGCGGCGCGCCGCTGGGCGGTGGCGTCTCGGCCGGAGGCTGAGCGGTGTCGGCGGCGGCGGCCTGCTCGTTTTCGACATCAGAAAGCTGATCGCCTTCGGCGGCCTCGTCGGTGTCCTCGTCCGCTTCGATCTCGACGCAGTCGCTTTCGTCATCGAGCTCCAGCTCGGTTTCGATAGCGTCGACCAGGATAGGCGGCGCATTGCGGAAGCGCCCAATGTCGAAGTTCGCGGCGATGCGGACGGGCTCGATCAGCCGGTCGGCGAAGCCCTGCGCCACGGCGTCCGACGCGTCGAACCATGTCTCGGCGGCCATGAGCGCGGAGACCTCTTCCGGCGTCCGGCCGGATTTCGCGGCATAGCCGGAGACGAGGCTGCCCTTCACCTTGTCGAGCGCCTCGGCCATGGCGCGCATGTCCTCGGCCGTGCCCATGACGAGGCCGGCGGGGTCGTGGATCATCAGGAAGGCGTTCTCCGGCATGACGATCTCGTCGCCCGCCATCGCGATGTAGGAGGCAGCCGAGGCGGCGATGCCGTCGATCCAGACCGTGACCGGGCCCGCGTGCCGTTTCAGCGCGTTGTGGATAGCGACTGCGTCGAAGACCGACCCGCCGGGGCTGTTGAGCCGCAGATCGACGGGCGTGCCCTCAGGCAACGCGCCCAGTTCGGCCAGAAAACCCTTCGCCGAGACCCCGTAGGCGCCGATCTCGTCATAGATCGCCACTTCCGCACCGGTCCCCCGGGCGCGGATCGCATACCAGTTTGCCATGTCGTCACTCCTGTTCGGTGGCCGGATCGGTCGCGTCGGCGCCGCCATCCGTGTTGTTGCCGGCGCCGTCGCCGGGCTCGGCCCGGGTCGCCGGCGTCGCGCGGGCGCCCTGCGTCCCGCCGGGGCTGGTGCGGTAGCGCAGGCCGAGACCCGTCGCGCGCGCGGCGTCGGCGGCGTTCTCGCGGTCGACTTCCTCGACGTCGTAGCCGGTGGCCTCGACCACCTTGCGCCGCGAGGTGATGCCGGCCTCCATCGCCAGCACCTGCGCCTGGATGTCCTTCAACGGATCGACCCAGTCCCAGCGCGGCGGAATCCACTGCACCGGTCGCACCTCTGCCGGATCGGCGTCGAGCGCGCCCGAGAGCACCGCCGTCTCCAACCAGCGTTGCCAGACTGCACGGCAGAGCTGGTGCACGATGACGCCGTGCTGCAGCTGGCCGATGCGGCGGCGGAACTCGACGAGTTCGGCGCGCAGGGACGAGTAGTTCGCCTGCCGCACATCCCCGGTGACGAGGTGATACGGCAGCCCCAGCGAGGCTGAGACCGCCAGCAGCGTGCGGTACTGGAACGCCTCGTAGCCGCCGCCGACATCCGCCGGCGACGAGAACTTCACATCCTCGCCCGGCAGCAGCACCTGCATCGTGCCGGGCTCGAGGCTCGCAATGGCGGCGCCGTCGAGATCCGCCTCGGCCTCGCCCATCATGGGCTCTTCGGGCGCGGTCTTGGTGATGAAGCCCGCGAACATCGCCGCGGTCTTCTTCCGGTCGAGTTCGGCGTCGTCGTACTGATCGAGCAGGAACAGCCGCACCATCGCGGGTGCGATATGCGGCAGTCCCCGGATCTGGCCCGCGTCGATGGGCCGGTAGATGTGCAGCACGTCGGCCGCCGGCACGCGCACCGTCTCCGGAATGTCCGCCCCCTGGTCGGTGCTGTCGCCCGGATGGCGGCGGCGGAAGTGGTAGGCCACGCGCCGGCCGATCCCGTCGAACTCGATCCCGCATCGGATGCGGTTGCCGTTTCCCGCCGTCTCCGTCTTCTCGAAGGGCAGCATCTCCGACTGTAGAAGCTGCAGCTGCACCGGGACCAGCAGCCCATCCTCTGCGCGACGGGGACGCAGCCGGACGAAGCATTCGCCCGCGACGAACATCTCGCGCGCGACCATGGCCTGCAGGCCGTAGAAGTCGGTCAACGCGTCCGCATCGGCCTCGTCGGTCCAGGCGAGCCAGAGCCGCTGCACCCTGTCGCGGAGATCCGCGTCCCCGATCAACGAGGACGGCTTGATCCCGTCGCCGACGAGGTTCGCGGCGAAGGCCTCGCAGGCGTTGGTGGCATAGCCGTTCGTGACCACCAACTCGCGAGACCGAGCCAGCAGCCGCGGGCCGCCCGAGGCGACCAGCGCGTTGATGTTCTCGAGCGGCGGGTTCCAGCCGCGCAGCCGCCGCTTCGCCATGGCGCCTTCGAGACGGGCGCGCAGTCCAGAGGGACCGTGGCTCCGGGGGAGCCGCGTAAGCCCGGAGGACGCGGGACCGCCGGGGGCGCGGCGGCGGAAACGGTCGAAGAGGCCCATGGCTCAGAGCCCCTTTGCTGTCGTCACGCGCAGCTGCCGGACAATCCGACGCCCCTCGGCCGCGGCGATCTCGCGATCCAGCGCCTCGATGGCCCGGTCGATCTCGGCCACGCTCCGATAGTCCACGGTCTTGCCGTCATAGCTCACCCGAGCCACCCCCGAGGACCGCTGCGCGGTCAGCGCGTCGCGGCGGGCGCGGAGCTCTGCGGCCGTGGCCATGGATCACCTCATGTAGCTCGAGCGCACCGTGCGCCGGCGCGGCGTCTTTCGTGTCGGGCCGGACGGCACCGTTGCCGCACCGTCCGTTGGCCCGTCCTGCTTCGCCACACCGAGCTGGGCCTCCAGATCGGCCCACCGCGCCTCCGGCCAGCGATCCGCCCCGAGGATCCACGCGGCCGCGCGGGCATAGACCCGGGTGTCCAGCGCCTCGTTGCGCTCGCGGAGCTTCTGCCATTCGAGCCGCGTGAAGCCACGCTTGCCCTTCACCGTCACCAGCTGCTCGGCGGTCAGCTGCTTGACCCATTCGCCGTCCGCCCAGTCCGGCAGGTGGATCGTGCCGGGCGGGCACAGAGCGCCCACCGCCTGTTCCTCCCTCGTCGGCCGGTCCTGCCGCAGGAAGCGATAGGTCTCGGCCTTGAAGGTCGAGGTGGCCACGGTCCAGAGCCGGGCCCCGCGCCGGAGCCGCTTGCCGGCGACGGTGGCATCGACATAGGTCGGCCCGGTCACCGGGCTCGTCCGGGTGAACCCCTCGACACCCTTCACCGGCGCAACCTGCGCGAACCCGACCTGGCGCGACCAGGCATAGACCGCGCTGGTCTCGTAGCCCGTGTCGATCGCGAGCCGGGCGAGCGACAGCAGCTGCCCCGAGGCGTGCGTCCAAGTCCGTCCGAGCAGATCCGTCAGCTGCTGCCAGCAGGCCGGATCACCGGGGCCGCCCTCGAGCACAAGGTGATCGACGAGCCAGCTTTCCAGCCCGCGGCCCCAGGCCCAGACGTCGACCTCGATCCGGTCCTTCTGGACGTCGGCGCCCGCGGTCAGGAACAAGCCGCGCTCAGGGACCGTGCCCGGGGACCACGCTTCGCGCCGGTCGGCCAGCCGCTGCCAGTCGGGCGCCTCGCCGGTCTCCATCCAGGTCTCGCCGAGGATGGTGTTCCGGAACGCCCGCATCGCCTCGTCGCTGCCCCGTGCCGCCTCATGTGCCCGCGCGATCCGCTGCCAGCTGAGCCAGCCCACCGGCGAATAGAGCGCCGAGAGGTGGTAGCCGACCGTCGCCGGATCGGTGGCCGTGGCGGTCGCACGCCACTCGCCGCGCTCGAGCATCCTCGTCTTGTGGTGCTCGGCGATTGCCGCGTCGCAGCCCTCGCAGAGATACTCGGCCGTCTCCGGCCGCCCCTTTTCCCAGCGCAGCCGCTCGAACCTCAGCCACTGCATCGCGTCACAATGCGGGCACGGCACGAAGTAGCGCCGCTGGTCGGACGCCTCGAACTCCCGCTCGATGCGCGACAGCCCCCGGATCGTCGGGGTCGAGACAAGGAACACCTTGCGCCTGTGGGCGAAGGTCAGCGAGCGCGCTTCGGCCAGCGTCACCGGATCGCCTTCCTCGTCGGCCGAGGCCGGATAGGCATCGACCTCGTCGAGGAAGATGTAACGCGCCGGGGTGGACCGCAGCCCCACCGCCGAGTTCGCCCCGGTCATGATCAGGATGCCGCCCGCGAACTCCTTCGAAAGCATCGTGTTGCCCGCGTCGCGGGACCGGGCCGGTTTGACCCGCTCCCGCAGCTCGGGGCTCTCGTCGATCAGCGGGTCGATGCGCTGGCGCGAGTTCCGCTTGGCCAGTTCCACCGTCGGCTGGACCGCGAGCATCGGCCCCGGCGCCTGGTGGATGACGAAGCCGATCCAGTTGTTGCCGGCCTCGGTCGCGCCAACCTGCGCGGCCTTCATGAAAACGATGCGCTGGGTCGGATCGCCGGGCGAGAGCCGGTCCATGATCTCGCGCATGTAGGGCGTGCGCGCGGTCCGGTACTGCCCCGGCTCGGCCGAGGCCCGCGAGGCGAGTTTCCGGTGAAGGTCCGCCCAGCTGGAGACGGTCAGATCCGCGTCGGGACGCAGGCCCCGCGACCAGGCGCGGATCAGCGCGGCGGCGCCGTCGAACCCGATGACATCGTTATCCAAGCCCGGGTCGGATCTCCGCGAGGCTGTCGAGCTGGGCGCGGACATGGGCCTCCAGAACCTTCTGTATCAGCGCCGCCTCCACCTCGCACCCGTCCCCCAGCGCCGCGGTGATCTCCGAGGCCATCAGCGCCGCGACGCGCGCCGGCCAGGTCACCCATGCGTCGCGCTCGTCGCGCGCGAGCCGGAAAATCAGCGTCTCCGCCCGGGCGCGGTCGACCAGCTCCCCCTTCAGCTTCTGGAGCCGGATACGCCGCTCCTGCGCCTTCAGCACCTCGTTCGCGGTCTTGGCCTGCAGGAACGTCGTACCGCCACCGAGGGCCGGGGTGGACAGCCCCTGTTCTCTTAGCGTGTCGCCCACGGCGGCGACGGCGGCCTCGGGCACGGGCTTCAGCTTCGGCGCGGGCGGCTTGCGGGTCTTCGACGGGTCGGTCGTCTCTGCACGCTGCTTGTCCGAAGCCGCGGCGTCGATGCTGCCATCCTCGTGCAGGACGAGCCGGCCGGCGGCCTTCGCCTTCTGGATCGCGCCGCGCGACAGCCCGACATGGGCGGCGTACTGGCGCTCGCTCATGCCCTGCATCGCCAGCCCCGATTATCATTCAAAGTCAGTTGCTTATCGAGTTGATAAGCCGCGCCACCGGAGCGAACGTCGATCCCACAAGGACGATGCAACTCACCACGGAGCCACAACGATGACCACGCGCCTGAACCCGATCACCACCCCGCGCCACGAACTCCGCGCCGAGAAGGCGCGCAGGAACAAGGAAGCCGCGCTCGCGGCCTTCATCGGCAAGAAGGCCGAAATCGACGAGATGCTCGCCCGACTGCAGGCGCTGAGCGACGATCATTTCAACTGCGCCCCCGACGAGGCGGGCTGGGCGATGGTCGGCACCCTCGAACACTACGCCAGCCTCTTGAAGCGCATCACCGACAGCGCCTTCGGCGAGGGCGAGCACGCCCGCTGATCTCCGGCGCGGCCGGAACTCCTGCCGCGCGCCCTGCGCGGCTCGGGGTCGTAGAAGGCGCCGCATGACGCGGGCCCGAATACGGAGACGACCCCATGACCAAGCTTTCCGACACCCAAGCCATAATCCTAGGCGCCGCCGCACAGCGCGAGGACCGCATCGCCTTGCCGCTGCCCGACAGCCTGCGCGGCGGCGCCGCCACCAAGGTGGTCGGCGCGATGCTCTCCAAGGGCTTCCTCGAAGAGGTCGACGCCGACCTGCGCAAGGGCGAACCCATGTGGCGCGAGACCGGCGACGGACACGGCGTCACGCTGGTCGCCACCAACGCAGGTCTCGCCGCCATCGGCATCGAGCCCGAGGACGCGAACCCCGCGCCTGCGGGTGCGACGGTCGCGCCAATCGAGGAGCCCGCGCCGGACACCCCCATCGAACCGAAGGCCGCGCCCAAGACGCGCACGCCGCGTGAGGGCACCAAGCAGGCCACCCTGATCGCCATGCTGCGCGCGCCAGAAGGAGCCACCCTCGACGAGATCGTAGCCGCTACTGGGTGGTTGCCGCATACCGCGAGGGGTGCAATGTCCGGCGCACTGAAAAAGAAGCTGGGCCTGACCATTACCTCCGACAAAGTCGACGGAAGGGGGCGCGTCTACGCCATCCGTGACTGACGCTCCGCACCGAAACGGACAGTTGCCGCCGCCCAACGCCGGGCGGCGGTTCTTCATTCTACATTCCGCATCCGGATCGCCTCGAACACGCGACGCAGCAGGTAGCCGCGCGCCAGCGAGACGCCGACAAAGGCGAGGCCGATGGTCAGATGTTCGGTGAGCCCCGTCTCGATCCCGAACCACGGGAACACGATGATCTGCGTGGCGACGGCCAAAACGTAGCCAACGACAACGTTTGCCGCCGCCTCGGCCATCGACATGATGCGGCTCTGCTTCATCGCAGGCTCTCCAGAAACGCCGTCACGAATTCCGCTGCGAGCGGCGGCACGATCGCATTGCCGTAGCCCCGCAGCAGGCCCATGCGGCCGGGTATCCCATCAGCCAGCGGGAATGTTCCGGGCTCAACGGGCCTCCATCGGTCATCCCGGCAGAGGAGCCAGTCCGGATCTCGCCAGACGCCGTCCGTCGCATTGGCCCCGGCAGGGTCGGCGCCATCGACCAGTCCACCAGCTTCACCGTCCTGCGGCTCGCATCGGTGTTGCCGGCCGCATTGTATCGCTTCGTGGCGGGCGAGCCCGCCATCGCCGTCGGCCAACCCGCCAGCCAGACCTGTCGGCCGAGCAGCGCATTGATCGGCACCGACCGGCATTCCGATCCGTCCTTGTGATCCCTCGCCGAGGCCGTCGCCCAACCCGCGAGTGACTGCGTCCAAGGCGACGGCGCCGAAGAACAGGCGCTGGCGGATGTGCGGCGCGCCGATGCCCGCAGCCGGCAGATCGGCCGCCGCGACGGCGTAAGATGCCGCTTCCAGGTCTGCCGCCAGAGCGTCGAACCACGCCCAGCCAGCCGGGCCCTCAACTGCCGCGCGAGACTTTCTGCCAACCGGTCCGAGCACTGCCGCGCTCGCGACCTGCTCGCCGAAGACGAACTCCGGGCGGCAGGCTGCGACGAGCCGCAGGAAGGCCGGGGCGAGGTGGCGGTCATCGTCCTGTCCCTTGCGCTGCCCGGCCTGGCTGAAGGGCTGGCAGGGCGGCGAGCCGGTCCAAACCGGCAGGCTCTCGGCCACGCCCGCGAGGCGCAGTGCGTAGGGCCAGCCGCCGATTCCGGCGAAGAAATGGCATTGCGCGAAGCCGCGCAGGTCGGCGGGCTCGACGTCGAGGATGGAACGCTCGTCCACATCGCCATCTGGCAGCAGCCCGGCCGCGATCAACTCCCGCAGCCATGCACAGGCCGCGGGGTCGGCATCGTTGTAGTAGACGGCCATCAGGCGGCATCGGCCTTGTCGCCCAGCCGCTCGGCCTTCACCTCGGCGAAGGTCCGACCATCGCCATCGAGGATCGCGTCGCACCCGGTCTCGGTCTGCCAGCGTTCGACCGCGACGTCGATGTAGGCCGGGCTGATCTCCATCGCGAAGACCCGGCGGCCGTTGGCCTCGCCCGCCATGATCTGCGAGCCCGAGCCCGAGAACGGCTCATAGCAGAGGCCGCCTCGGGCGACGTGCTGGCGCATCGGGATCCCGAAGGCGTCGAGCGGTTTCGGCGTCGGATGGTCGGGGCGCTCGTCCTTGGCGAAGGACGGCATCTCCCACGTCGAGGGCAACGTCTGCTCGGCGACCTTCGGCGGGCGGTTCGGACGGCGCCAGCCCATGAAGCAGGGCTCGTGCTTCCAGAGGTAGTGCGACCGGGTCAGGACACCCCGGTCCTTCACCCAGATGATCTGCTGATGGACGAAGGCGCCCGCCTTTTCCCAGCAGGCCTCGAGCATCGCCTGGCGGCGCGAGGCGTGCCAGCAGTACCAGGCGGCGTCCTCGGTGATTGCCTCGGCGACGGCGGCGGCGATGAAACCGTCGTAGAGGTCCGCGCCCTGGCTGCTGTCGTCCCAGGTCACGCCGTAGGACTGCGACCAGTCCTTGTTGCGGGTCGGGTGGTTCGAGCCGTCATAGTCAACGAGATACGGAGGGTCGGTCGCAAACAGGATCGCGCGCTCGCCGTTCATTAGGCGGCGCACGTCGTCGTGGCTGGTCGAGTCGCCGCAGAGCAGCCGGTGGTCGCCGAGAATCCACAGGTCGCCCGTGCGCGATGCCGGGTTGCGCGGCGGCTCGGGGATGGTCACCGGAGGCACGGAGCTCCCGGCGCCACCTTCTTCACCGTCGTCTTCCGCGACGTAGGCCAGTAGCTTGTCGAGCTCGCCGTCCGAGAAGCCGACGAGCGACAGGTCGAAATCCTCGGCCAGCAACTCGTTCAGCTCGGCCGAAAGCAGTGCCTCGTTCCAAGTTCCGAGTTCCGTCAGTTTATTGTCAGCAAGACGATAGGCCCGGCGCTGCGCCTCGGTCAGATGGCCCAGCACGATGACCGGCGCCTCGGTCAGCCCCAGCTGCGTGGCGGCCAGCACACGCCCGTGTCCTGCGATCAGCTCGCCGTCCTCGCCGACGAGGCAGGGCACCGTCCAGCCGAATTCAGCCATACTGGCGGCGAGCTTCGCAACCTGCTCGGGGCCGTGCACCTTCGCATTCTTCGCGTAGGGTTGGAGGCGCGTAAGCGGCCAGTGCTCGATCCGCTCAGGCGCGAAGGAGAGGGTCATCAGTCACTCCTGAAAACGAGTTACGATCAGCGCCGGTGAGCACGGACGCAGCTTTGGGTCGGGATGGGGTTCCGTTGGGCCTCAAGAACCGCGATACTCTGCGCATCACAGCCACCAGTATGGAGTGCAGCCAATGTGGCCGGATCAGCGCGTCATGCAGATGCTCGGGATCGACCTGCCAATCATTCAGGCCCCGATGGCAGGCGCCGGACTATCGGATCTGGCCGTTGCGGTGGCCGAAGCAGGCGGGCTCGGATCGCTTCCCTGCGCACTGCTCACGCCGGACCAGCTGCGCAACCAGCTTGGCATCTTTCGCCAGAAGACCACACGCCCCATCAACATCAATTTCTTCTGTCACGAGGCCCCCGCACCCGACGGCGAACGGGAGGCCGCCTGGCAGCGCAGACTCGCGCCCTATTACCGCGAACTCGGCCTGGATCCCGAGGCGCCCGCCACGGCGTCGAACCGGGCACCGTTCGACGACGCTTTCTGCGACATGGTCGAGGAGTTGCGACCCGAGGTTGTCAGCTTCCACTTCGGGCTGCCCGAGGGGGCGCTTCTTGATCGGGTTGCCGCGACGGGCGCACGAATCCTGTCATCCGCCACCACGGTGGACGAGGCGCGCTGGCTCGAGGATCGGGGCTGCCATGCGATCATCGCCCAAGGGTACGAGGCGGGCGGGCACCGCGGCATGTTCCGCACCGACACCGTCGCCACGCAGATCGGAACGCTCTCTCTCGTGCCACAGGTCGTCGATGCCGTGCGCGTGCCGGTGATCGCGGCCGGCGGTATCGCCGATGGGCGCGGGATCGCCGCGGCCTTCATGCTGGGCGCCTCTGCGGTGCAGATCGGGACGGCCTATCTGTTCACGCCGGAGGCCACCATCGCGGAGCCACATCGTCGCGCCCTTGCCGCCGGCTCTGATCGGGAGACGGCTCTGACGAACGTCTTCACCGGCCGGCCGGCCCGCGGCATCGTCAATCGCATCATGCGAGAGGTGGGCCCCATCGCGCCGGAGGCGCCGCAGTTCCCGCTGGCGGGAGGTGCGCTCGCACCGCTGCGATCAGCCTCCGAGCCCGAAGGATCGGAGGATTTCATGTCGCTCTGGTCGGGCCAGTCCGCGGGGCTGTCCCGCGCGATGCCGGCAGGAGATCTCACCCGCAACCTTGCTGACCAGGCACTCGAGCTTCTGGTGCGGGGGCCGAACCGCTAACAGTCGAGGGACCGCCGGCCGGCGCTCGGACGTATTCGCAGTTGGACTCCGACGCGGCTGGATCCGCTGGCTTCTCGGTGGACTCCGGCATCCGCGGGGCATCCACCCCGTGCTGACGGTCAAGAATTTGATTTATTGCTTTTTTTCCTGACCCTTCAGGTGGCTTCCGGACTCCGGTGGCTTCCCAAAAATTCGGCCCTGTCGCTGGCGATATTTCGCGCCAAGCCCGCCAGCATACCTTTCGGCCCGGAAAGGAACCGAAAAACAAAGGCTTGGCGGCCTGGACCCCGGCTGGACCCCGGAAGCCAGCCCCGGTGTCCACCTCGGGATCAGCGTCGGTTCGCCCTAGCGCACGACCCCGAGTATATCGCCATGGATACCTTCACAGGGACGATCCGTCTCACCTTGCGGTGTCTCGCAAGAAATTGTCTCACTCAACAGGCCGTGGTTGACAATGCAGTTCTGCGGTTGCTGTCGCAGCGCGAAGCCAAGGATCGAAAGGAAATACAGCTTGCCATTCAAGCGTGTGATTGAATTAGAAGCGGCTCAGGCAGCCATCGCAAATGACGTAGCAGCATTGCTTTCCCAGCCTTGTGTGCCAATGGGGGCCGCGAAGCCACCCTCAAGCACGGGCGTATACATTCTCACGATTGGGGATGACGTGATGTACGTGGGTGAAGCGAAAGGTAAGAAGGGCCTCAAGGACCGCCTTACAGCCAAGCATATTTCCGGAGATGACAGCCACGCCATTCAACGAGCCTTCAAAATGGAATTCCCTGATCGGAGCGTTCGGCGCGAGCACATCAAGAAGACGGTCTTCGCGCGATGGCTAGAAATTTCCCCTGATCATCGCGTATCGGCCGTCGAACGAACATTGATCTGGATGTTCGATCCGCCTTGGAACGTCAAATAGACTTCCCTGCGCTGGCGCAAATGAACCCCATCGACCGCTTCTTCGGCACCCGCCTCCCGTTCAGTCGCCAGACGATGACTGCGACCCCGTACTGCCAGCGCCGGTTCGCGGTGGCGCGGCTGATGCCGAGTTCCCAGCAGATCGGTTTCCACGGCTTCCGGTTCGCCCGGAGCCAGAGCAGGCGCGCATCGGCGGGCTCGAGCCAGCGCAGCCAGAGCAAGGCTTCTTCGGCCAGCGTGATGTCGCGCGGTCCGGGTTTCGGCCGACGGGTTCGCGGCTCCTGGCCTACTTGGTCTGCGAAGCTGTGGAAGTACTCGGGCCAGGCGTTGAAGTAGCCCTGCGGCCTCACCTCGGGCAGAGAGCGGAACACGTCGGCCGCGCTTTCGAGCCGGTCCTCGACCATGGTGGGCGTCCACTCAGCCATTCGCGGCCTCCCGGTTGTCCGAGCGAGGCCCATACAGCTTCTCGCCGAGCTGACGGACCAGCTCGCGCTCCGGCCAGGTCAGGCGATGGTCGTCGATAGATACGGCGAGCACGCCCTCGTCATGCCAGCCATCGCGCTTCACCTGGTCGGGATCCCGGCGCGTGCCGCCGTAGCCTTTCGGATACCACCTCATCCCAGGCCCCCGTTCGTCTCGATCGCCCAATGGAGGATGGCGATGGCGTCCGCCTCGTTGTCGTCGGCGGGAGAGAACCCCCTGGCGCGGGCCGCGGCGATCATCGCCTCCTTTGGCGCGTTGCCCTTACCGGTGGCGTGGCGCTTGATCGTGCCGACCGGAACGCCTTGGTAGGGGATGCCCCGCAACTCTGCCCACGAGGTCAGGGTTGCCATCAGCCCGCCGTAGATGTGGGCCGCGTCGGTGCCGGCGTGTCGGCGGACTTCCTCGAACCAGATCGCGGCGATGGGCCCGGACAGCCGGTCGAGTTCGGTCAGCCAGTTGGTGAAGCGCAGGTAGCGCATGCCCCCGCCGTCGAAGCGGCCGGGCCGAAAGCTGACCGTGCCGCTGGTGATCAGACCTTCATGGCTGCGGAGCGCCCAGCCGGTCGTGGTGCCGAGGTCTAGGGCGAGGATGCAGGACCGGCTGATCGCGCCCGGTTCCGGGCGGACGTCCTGCGCGGGGATCGGTGTGTTCATCGTGAAGGCTCACAAGCTGTGGGCCTTCGGCTTCGGTCACCGCAAGTTCTAGCATCCGGCGGTCCTCAGCCAAAGCGAAAACGACCATGGCTGCGGCGTCCGAAGGTGATTGGCGATCAACCCGTCCCGGTCCCAACCTCCGACCGCGTGGTCCCAACCTTCGAGGGGGTTGGGACAGCCCTTTATCGTTTCACTCCAATGGCTTGACCGGATGTGGTCCCAACCTCGGTGTCCCCAACGGGGGTCCTTCTCTTTTCGTATAGAAAAACATGTTCCCGACCTTTTCCGTTCTCCCACATGAATGTGTAGCAAAAGGTTGGGACCATGGGGTGAGGTTGGGGACACCGTTGTTTTTGAACAGCTTTTCGTGTCCCCAACCCCCTCGGGAGGTTGGGACAGGGTTGGGGCCACCGGGGGAGGTTGGGACAGGAGATCCGGCAGCTGGTCTGGGTGCCGGCAAATCAGAACCTGGTGGCTGCCGCGTCGACTTCCGCCACGAGAGACAAGCCAAATCCGGTAGGCGAACACATTTCCGCTTGTTACTATATCTGGGAGCGCGAAGAGGGTCTTACCTCAACGCGTTGTGGCCCCAGGGTTAGGAAATTCGAGTATTGGCGTGGCGAGCGAAGAAGTCTCCGTGATGATCGACGAAGTGCCCTCTCCTTCGGAGTTCATGCGCATGCGGCGTCCAGAGCAGTTTTCGGACAGCTCGGAACGCTCGCTCTATCGTTTGTCGCGGGACGTCCTGGAACAACGATTGGAGAACCTTACGGCACGCAACGACATGCAGGCGTTCGAGCGGTTCGCGAAGGCACTCTGCGAGCGCTTTGTTTGTCCGTTCCTCAAGCCGGCCACGGGTCCGGAAGGCGGGGGAGATGGCAAGGTCGATACCGAGAGCATCATGACTGCCGAGGAGGTCGTCGAACGCCACTTCGAGGGTCGCGCTGACCGCGGCAACGAGAGGTGGGGCTTTGCTTTCAGTACCAAGAAGGATTGGAAGGCAAAGGCACGCGCTGATGTGGCTGGGATGGTCGGAACTGGGCGAGGCTACAAGACGGCATTCTTCGTCACATCTCGTTACGCGCGATCAAAAGATCGCTCTGAACTGCAAGATGCGCTGGCGGCCGAGCATGGCATCTTGGTGGAGATTCTCGACCGGAATTGGATTGTAGACAACGTCATTGAAAAGGATGCCCGCGATCTCGCCCATATCCATCTCGGCATTGGCGAAAAGGTCGAGGAATCGAAGATTGGGCCGCGCGACAGGGAACGCCGGGAACGGTTGGCGTCGTTGGATCGTGAGCTCGAAACTCCCGAGCGGGCAGCGGAGGCGCCGCTAGCCGTAGTGAAATGCGCGCTGGATGCCGCAATCCTGTCCCGAGAACTGGAGCGACCACGATATGAGACTGATGGCCGCTTTGACCGAGCCATACGGCTCGCCGACCGCCATGGAGCGGACCGACACAGCCTGGCGGCGCGCTACGAGAAGCTTTGGACGGCACTGCACTGGTTCGACGACATTGGGGCCGTCCGCGATGGCTATCGCGACATAGAGGAGCGCGCCCTCGCTCTCAATCACGCATCCGCAATCGAGAGGGCCACGAACCTGCTTTTCGGGCTGTCAGGACCGTTTGCCCAAGCCACCGCAGACGGTGTGGCTGTCGATGTTCAAGCGGCATGGGAACGACTGGAAGCCAGTCTCGAGTCGATGTGGAATGACGAGACCCGGCCCAACAACAGGCTGACCGCCCGGACGCTCCTGTTGATGCGTGGCATTATGGTGGACCTGGCAGCCAGCGACTTGAGTTCGATCGAGACACGACTATCGCAGATCATCGAAATCATCGACGCCGCCCGCGGATTGATGGAGTATGACTTTGATCGCTTGGAGCAGCTCGTGGAAATGCTCGGCGAGACTCTCGGAGGAAACGCAACGTTGTCCAGCGTCGTCGACCACCTTGGCGACGCGCTTCAACAACGGCGCGGTGAGACGGCACGTGGCATGCTTTTCTTGCGCCGGGCTCGGCAACTTGACATCGAACGTGATCGGTTCGAGGTCATTCGCCGCCTAGGCACCGTTGTCGAATGTCTGACAAAGGAAGAGCATCTCGATGAGTTGGTGGAAGCGGCATACCTTCTCGCTGTAGCCTATCGCGGGGCCGGGCTACCATGGGCGGCCAGAGCCACCGCTTTGTTCGGTCTTTCAGCAATCGTGATACAAGCCGAAAAGTCGTCGGTGCCCCCGAGTGAGATACTTCCCACATTCCTCCTGTTGGGATGGATCGATCTGGAACTTGGTCTTGTCGCGGAGTTACTGGACGTCGTCGCAGTCTCACGCGGCATCCTTGCATCGTTGCCCTTCGACGAAGATTCGAAGAATAGAGCACGCGAAACACTTCAGACTTTCGACTTCTCGCTCGGAGGCCAATTCCTGAATGCTCGGGAGGCGGATCTGTCCGCCTTCCAGAACTTGCCCGATGTCCTCATGGCAATGGATTTGCCGGCAGCATCCACGTGCCTTTTATATGCTCTTGGCTACGAAGACGAAGCTCTCGGCCCGGCGATCGAAGATCGCGCAACAAATCTCGAAATGCTTGCTCAGCTTTCGGCGCAACCAGCTTGTGCCCTGCCTCGCCATGGCCTGATCGGAGAATTCGACGGTCCATTCGCCTTCCAAACGGATGTCCTGGGGCTGCAGCTGACGATCTCCGGCGACAAGGGAGCGAGATGCGCCTTGGTTGCGCAACTCCTGATCTCAATGGCTGAAACGCTTCTGGCGACCGGTTTCGAAGCTGGATTCGCCGCACATCGCGAGCGCTACGAGGTGCGTGTAGTGTTGAGCGATGTGATTGCGGCTCCTTGCCCAAAGTTTGACGAGACCGCGTCGCAGGACCTGCTCGAATGGCCAGCCGATTGGGATCCGGCTGAGCCAAGGACAGCTTCGGATGCGCGAGATGCATTGCTGACGACGGTTGCGTACATCATGGGTCAGACCTGCATTATGAAGGATGGGCCAAAGTCGCTTGAGACGCTCCTCGACAGCGATACGGCAATCAGCCGGATCATGACTTCGCTCGGATTGGGTGTCAGCATGAGCCGGGTATTGAAGGAGACACCGGTCACGCCTGCCAGAATCGTGGATCATTTTCGTGCTGATCCCCCACGGCCTTTTCCTTTTCGAGCGGCTCTTCCGTTGCCCGAAGTTTCTGCGCCTGAAGGACAGGAGGCAGGTGACACGACGGATCAGCCATTCGGGGTGATACGCAGCCATCGAGAACTGAAGACCCGATCTCTCATTGACGTCCCGCTCTGGAACGCCGCGAAGTGGAGGGGTGTCGCGGTGATGAAGCTGTCACCTGTCGGTCTGCCCATTCTGGCTTTGATGTTCGAGAATTCCGATGCCGGTTATCGCATCTTCGATGCCTGGCGGGAGAGGCTGGGGTCGGAGGATGAAGCCGGTGAACTCCTGGTGACTATCGTGACACACCTGCCGGGTCGTCCGAGATCGCACTACGCCGTCATTCTGACGACCAACTTGGAAGCGCGGCCGGTGATCGGCGAGATGTTTTTCGTGGTCGCAAGATCACTGATCATGGAACCGAGTTCGGGAGAGAACCTGCAGCTGTTCCTCCGTGATTGGGAGCGCAACGGAGCTTTCCTTATCGGCGCTGCTTCAATGCCCCAAGTTGTCAAGCCACCTGAATTGCGTAGGGAAACCACGATCCTCAAGAGGCACCTGCGGGTGGTTCGGCACGAAGATCTGGAAGAGTACGAAGTCGGTTTTCTGGGTGGTTCGAAGGAAGTTTAGATCGTCTTGTTCTACTCGGTCGCCTATTTCCGATCCTGCCCCCTCCGATACCGCCACTCCCGCGGCGACTCGCGTCCGCCTTCGTCGCGTCGCCGATACCGCTCCCAGCCGTTGGCCTTGAGGTAGGCCGAGACGCGCATCTGGTCGCCGCGGGTCCAGCGAGCTGGTTCGAGACCGATGGCCTCCTCCAGGATCTCGCCGACCGACACATCCCTCAGAGGCTCGGGGCGCGGTACGCTCTCGGTGCGGGAGTTGCCGTAGTCGGGGAAGCCATCCGAGACGGTCCGGATCTCGTGCGTCAGCCAGTGTTCAATCAGGTCGTCCCAGGCGTCGGACTGGTAGCGGCGGTCCTGTTCCTCGCGGGCTTCCTCCAGCAGCGCCGGGTCGTCGATCCACCAGATCGCGCCGGCGCGGAAGCGGTGGACGGCCTCGGCCCAGAGCTGGTCCCGGTCGCGGGCGAGCGCCACGATGTCGATGACGCCGCAGCGGAGGGGCCAGAAGCGGCGGTTGCCGGTCTCGTCGCGCAGATAGGTGTCGGGGTTCACGGTACCGGCGAACACGCACTGGCGCGGGACCTCGACGGTGTAGCGGCCATAGGGCGGGCGGAAGCGGTCGGTGGTCCGCGTCAGGAACGCCTTGATGCGCGAGACCTCGGCACGGCCGATGGCATCGAGTTCGGCGATCTCCACGATCCAGACACCCTGCATGTGCAGCGCCGCGTCCTTCGACCCCAGCTCCGGCAGCTCGTCGGTGAACCATTCCTCGCCGGCCAGCACCTTGATCGCCGTGGACTTGCGCGCGCCCTGCGGCCCCTCGAGGATCAGCATATGGTCGGCCTTCACGCCGGGGCGATAGATGCGGGCAACGGCCGAGATCAGCCAGAGCGCGCCGATGGTGTGGTTGAACGCCGTGGGCTCGGCGCCGAGATAGTCGCTGGTCCAGGTCTCGATCCGGGGCGTGCCGTCCCATGTCAGGGTGTCGAGCCAGTCGCGGACGGGATGGACGCGCAGCTCGCGGGCGACCGCGCCGACGGCGCGGCTCACGACCACCGGTGCCACGTTGATGCCGCGCAGCTGCAGCCACTCGGCGGTGCGGATGTCGTCGGCATCCTCCCAGGGGCGCGGGAGCGAGGCAGCGGCGCCGTCCCACGGGAGTGGCTGACGCACCACGATCTCCTGCCCGAACTCGTCGAAGGCAAGAACGCCGGCGAAGGCCGGATCGGAGGTCAGGGCGACGATGACGTTGGCCTCGTTGCGCTCGGGCGCGCCCGCGAGGTCGAGCCGGAGGCGCCTGAACCAGGCGGGCTTCGGGATCGGCGCGTGCGGATCGCCGGTGGCGTTCACGCGGCGGCGAAGCTCGGCCAGTTGTTGGGTCAGGACCGACATACCGATGCCTGTCGCGGACTTGATCCGCGCGATGACCTGCCGTTCGGGCAGCGGGTCGAGCTTCGCCAGTGCGATGCGCCCGAGCAGCGTGGACAGCGCTTCGAACTCGGGCGGGTTGGTCAACGCCTCGGCCGCGGCGATCAGGGTCGCGGGATCGTCGGCGGACGCGACGACGGGAGTGGCCGTCTCCGGCTCGACCGGATCCGCGGCCTGCGGCTCCGCTTCAGTTTCCGTGTCGCGCGTGTAGTCCTCCGCGCGAGCGCCGCGCTGCAGATCGTCGTTGAAGTCGTCGCCATGGAGCGGGGTGACGATCTCGTTCGGGATGTCTGCGCGGTTCAGACGGTCCGAGAGCGTCGCTCCCGCCTGGCGGCCGGCGTCCCCCGCATCTGCGTAGATGGTGACGCGCCGGGTGCCCTCGGGCCATTGGAACCGCGCCAGACCGTCGGCCGACAGCGCTGCCCAGACCGACGTGCCGAAGAGCGCGTGCGCGGCGAGTGCCGTCTCGATCCCCTCGGCGATGCCGATATGCCCGTCCTGGGGCATCGGGCACAGCCGGACCACGGTGTTCTTCACGCTGCCGAGCATCTTCTTGCCGGCAGGCGCCTTCGCGCTGCCGTCGTCGAGCAGGAAAGTGCGGTGGATACCCGGCGCGCGCTCGCCGTCCGGCAGCCGCAGGATCGCGATCAGGCCGGGCCAGCCGCGGCAGCTGTCGAAGTCCGGAAGATCGGGATGGAACAGCAGGTCGGGCGATCCGGGATCCGCCAACCTGCGAGCGCGCAGGTAGGTCTCGCCTGGCGTGCCCGCGAGCGGCACCGCCCCGCTGAGAAGCCGCGCAATCTCGGCCGAGTGGTCGGGCCGCGCGCGCATGGGCGACGCCGGGGCTGTCCGCGGCGCAGGGTGTTCCATCCCCGCGAGCCGCGCCGCCTCGTCGAAGAGCGCGCCGTCACAGAGGGCGGTCGCCTGCGCAATCAGGTCGATGGGGCCGGCCCGCTCGCCGGTGGCGTAGTCGAAGCCCCACCCGGCATAGGGTCCGTCGAGATGGATGGTGCAGGAGCCCTCCTTGCGCGGCGGGCGCCCGGAGAGGTCCGCGCAGCGCAAGGAACGACGGTCCCGCGCGAGCCGGGCCTCGGGGAACAGCCCCGGCAGCCAGTCGGCCGCGGTGCATGCCAGCCGCTCCTTCACGGCAGCGAGGTCGTACCGGGTCTTCGGGACCGCGATGTCGTTGAGGTCGATCATCGCACCCCTCAGGCCAGAAGGACGAGCCCGCGCTCGGCCCGGGTGATCGCGGTGTAGAGCCAGCGGCGCCGGTCGATCTCGTTGCGGCCCAGCCCGTCGTCCCAAACGATCACGTTCTCCCACTGCGAGCCCTGCGCCTTGTGCGCGGTGATCGCCCAGCCGAAGGTCGCCTCAGTCAGCAGGCGCTTCTCTTTGTAGTCGCGGTCATGGCGCTTGTTGTCGTAGGCGACATGGTCCTCGAAATGCCCCTTGTAGATGCGCAGCCGGCCCGGACGCCCGTCCTCATAGGGCTCGCCGATGTGGCGCCCGTCCTCGTCATGGACGACGGCGGAGAAGTAGAGGCTGCCCTCGTCGACGATGTCCTCGAGCGTCACGAACATCCCGTTGATCAGCCCGAGATCGTTCTGGTTCTTCAGGCAGATGATCTTCTCGGCCGGTCCCGTGGGCAGCCAGGTCCCGCCGAGCCCGGCGGCCGCGCGCATGGCGTTGTTGATCTGCAGCCGCGTGGCGTTCAGCCCGCAGATCAGCTGGCCGCCGCGCAGCGCCTGTTCCGGCGTAATGTCGCCCTTGCGGAGCTTGGCGACATGGTCGTCGTAGACGCCAAAACCGATCGGCCGCCCCTCACGCGCCATGGTGGCGAGACGGATGATCGCGCTCTCGGCCGCCTGGCGGTGGATCTCGGTCAGCATCACGTCCGGCTCGTCGCGGGTGAAGGCGCCTTCGCCCCGGATCGGCGGCAGCTGGCCGGGATCGCCGAGCACGAGGATCGGCTTGCCGAAGCTCATCAGGTCGCGCGCCATCTCCTCGCCGACCATCGACACCTCGTCGAGCACGATGAGCCGAGCGTCCGCGGCGTCGCTCTGCGGGTTCAGGGCGAAGCGCGGATGCTTCATCGCTGAGAGCCCCTGGCGCATCGCCTCGATCGCGGCATCGGCCGTTGTGCGCGCGAACCCGGTGAGACGGAGCGCGTCGCGTTCGGCCATCGCGATCTTGCGGGCAGCCTCCTCGATTTCCTCCTCTGTCGACTCGATCACCGAGTAGATCAGGCTGTGAATGGTGCGCGCCGGCGTGCCCTTGCGGGTCAGCACCAGCGCGGCCTTGCCGGTGAAGGTGGCGGTCACGACGCCCGGGACACACCGGCCGTCCTTCGCGCTGCGGTGGGGCGAGAGGCCGAGCTCGTCGAGCGCGAACTTCAGCACGGTGGTCTTGCCGGACCCGGCATAGCCGAAGAGGCGGAACACCTGCTGCTGCTCGGTCCGGGACTCGAACCACTCCTTGATCTCGCGGATCGCGGCGGCCTGCGTGGCGGATGGGGTGAACTCGGTCATTGCTGAGGCATCTCCACTGCGTAATCCTTGACGATCCCGCCGCGGGTCGGATCGCCCACCTCACACGGACGGACGAAGACCCGGCGCCCGTCGGCCAGCTGTCGCCAGTGACCGCGGCGGATGTGCCAGCGCGGGCTGGCGTGACTGCCGCCCTGCGGCGGCGTCGCTGCCCGCAGGCGCGCCGGATCGATGGCGACCTGGCGCCAGACCCATCCGCGCACGCCCTCGCGGGCCAGGCGAGACCGTTTCGCGAGCGACACCTTGCGATCGCGGATTTCCGGGGACGCGCCGAGGATGGTCAGCGCGCGCCAGACGATGCCGGCGGCGACTTCGCCGTGACCGCGGACCGTCTCGTCGTGTCGCTCGGCCGGGTTGCCCTCGATCTCCGCCTTGCCGTCCGGATGCATCCAGATCCGCACCAGGCAATCCGTCCAGCCGCGCGGCGCCCGCTTGCGCATGAGGAACGTGGCCTCGACGATGTCACTGTCGGCGCGAGCGCAGACGATCAGGCCCGAGGGAGACGCGCGCTGCTCGCGCACCTCGAAGATCACGGACGGGTGCGGCAGCCGAAGCGGGCCGGTCAGCACCCGGGTCATCGCGCGGTCGACGATATCGCCATCGAACGCGGCCTGATCGTCGAAGAAATAGATCGGCGCGAACTCCGCCGCTCCGAGCAGGTCGGAGCACCAGAACCGCTCGCGATGCGCGCGCACGATCCGCTTGAGCTCATAGGCGTCGGGGATCATCGCCGCTCTCCCCAGCACCGGCCTGCCCAGGCACAAGGAGCGTGCCACTTGCCGGCCGCCATGCCGCCCCTGCAGAGGACTGCGGTAGGCTCGGCCGCCGCGCGCGGCAACCATTCCCTCGCCTCGGAGGCCCGCACCACCGCGACGGCGCGATCTGACATTTCCTGCGCGAGATGCGCGTCGAAGGGCACGAGCTCGGCGTGCAGCTCCATCGTGTCGCGGTTCAGCGCGGTGAAGAGCGCCGGGGCCGGCAGCTCCATGTAAGCCTGATAGAGCGCGATCTGGGCGGCGTAGACGGGGCGCGCGAGGCTGACGCCGCGCTTGACCACATCCTTCCAGCTGGCCGCGCCGAGCGCCTTGTTCTCCCAGAGCGCGGGATAGTCCATCGCGACCGGGCCTGAGACGAAGCAGCCGTCGATATGGCCCTTGAAGCGCCCGCCGAGGGCTTCAAAGCCGAACTGACGGCCGTCCGGACGCTCGGTGCGCAGGTCGAACCCGGCGATCCGGAACCAGCCCGCGACGATGTCCTCGGCCCGGTGGCCCGCCTCGAAGATGCGCAGCGTGCGTGGTGCGAACTCCTGGCCTTCGTCCTTGGGCACCGCGAGGAAGTCGTACTGGATCTGGCGCAGGCAGTCGCGGCCGAGACCCGAGGAGCTGACATAGGTGCGCGGACGCTCTGCGCGGTTGCGCGCGGACAGCGCCGTGTCGATGGCCGTGGACACGGCTTCCGCGATGGGCGGGCGCGGCGCGTCGGCGCCGTAGAGGCAGCCCGAGCCATGGTTCAGGTCGATCATCGCTCGCGCTCCCAGAACCCGCCGGCCTGCGCGATGCAGGTCAGCTTGTGGAACTGCGCGTCCGTCAGCCGGGTGCTGTCGCCGAACCGCGCGAGCTTCTCGCGGAGGCTGTCGCAGAACTCGATCTCGAAATCGGTGACGGCGTTCTCGGTGGCAGCCTCGAGCAGGTGCTTCCAGCTGCAGGACGGGGTGTCGTCGTTCAGGTCGATCATCGCCGCGCTCCTAAAATGGGATCGGGTCGTCGAGGACCGTGCCGGTGCGCTCCTTGCGCGCGGCCTGCTCCTGCATGCTGTCGATGTAGCCGGTGACCGCCGCCTCGATCAGGCGGTCGATGTCCTCGGCGCTGCGGTGGAAGAAGGGCTCCATGAGCCCGAGGTCGGTGAGCGCTTCGGCGAAGAGCGTCCGCGCATCGCGGATCGCACGGGCCTCGCGCGCGGTCTTGTCGATCATGCCGTTGTTCTTTCGGGCAATGGCGCTGCCCACGTCCTGACAGCGGCGCGAGCAGAAGCGGTGGTAGGGGTGGCGATCCCAGCGGAGGCCGTGGCAGTAGCCGAAGCCGCGCGCCTCGCGGGCGCAGACGGCGCAGAGCGCTACCCGAGCAAGAAGCTCCCGATCGGGTCCTCGGGCGGCCAGCCCGCCCTCTGGAGCTTTTCGGACTGGAGCACGATCCAGCGCGAGATCGCATTGCTGGCCATGGCTTCCAGATCGCCGAGGCTGAGGCTTGCGATGGGGGCGTGCAGTCTTCCTCGGGCCTCGAGCCATCGTCCGATCTCCAGAGCCGCCTCGCGCGTCACGTGCGCCTGCCATTCATCCGGGGTCATCGGCCCGGCAGGATCGCGCCGGGCCTCGGGCGGCGGCGAAGGCCGGGTTGACCTCCGCCGCCGTGCTGCCGACCGCGCCTCACCCATTGAGCCAGGCGGGCATACCGGTCGCCGGCGCTCCGCCCGGCGCGGACGGCGGTGACGCGGGCGGCTGCTGGGCGGGCTGCTGCTGTGTGGGCTGCTGCGGGACCGGCGCCTGTGCGCCCCAGGCCGGAGCCGCCGCCGGGGCTTGCGGTTGCGCACCCCATGCCGGCGTGGGCGCCTGCCAGCCCGGCGTCGGCGCGCTCGCGGCCTTGCGCGGCGGGGCGTTGACGGGCTCCGGAGGAACGGCTTGGCCGCGCATGATCGCGGCATGCTGCGGCTCGTCGGGCAGAACGACGTTGGCGATGCGGTTCTGGTCGCGGTACTGCGGGTTGGAGGCGGGCTCCACCATGATCCGCGCAGCGAAGACGATGCCGTCGAGATGCTTGAGCCCGGGCAGCACCCGCTTGGCCTTGGCGTCAGGGCTCTCGTCCCTGGGATCGAGCCCGAGAGCGCTGTCGACCATCGCCCGAAAGGTGGATTTCGAGATCTTCCAGCCGATCGACTGGCCCTTCTCGTCGACCTTGCCGCCGGCGACGGTGAAGCTCTGCCAGAACTTCCGCCGGGCATGCGGCCCCTCGAGGATGGTGAACTCGCAATCCAGCATCTTCGCGTCGCTCGATTGCGAGGCCTTCAGAAGCTTCGCGTCCATCGGGGTGGCGCCGTCGACGCCGCCGAGGCGCACGGTCAGGCGGACCTTGGCGAAGGTGCCATCGGGGATCAGCTCGCCGATGGGGGCCATCTGCGGCTGGGCGTCGTTGAGATCGTAGCTCATGGGTCTGTCCTTTGCGTCTGGATCAGGAAGGGTTGGCAGAGTGGGCGGGCGTGCGGCCGTCGATCTTCGCGATCAGCGCGCCGAGATCGGGCGCCTCGGTCACATCGAGACGACCGGAGCGGTCCTTGGCGGGAAGGCCCCAGGGGTTGCCGGAGCGGCAGACGAGGCGGCGCTCGGCGGAGGTCTCCTCCAGGGTCCATTCGCCCTTGGCGTCGCGGCCGAAGAGCTGCATGGAGACCACCTGGTCGACGATCCCCGGCAACTCGCGCCCGGCCTTCGTGCCCTCCATCTGCGGCTGCCAGGTCGTCGTGCCGAACTCGTCGGTGACCTTCTCGAGCACGCCGACGAAGATCACCGTCTTGCCGCGCGCGTGCTGGAGATGCTTCAGCGCCTGGATCACCTCGCGCCCCAGGAGCCCGTAGGCGCCGCGGACATCGGGCTTGCCGGTCCGCTCGGAGAAGGCCTCGGGCTGCTGGCGGGCATAGGCCATGGCCTGCCGCGTCAGGTCGGTGATCGAGTCGACGAAGACGATCCGCTTCCGGGCGAGGAAGTCCTCGATGCCGGTGCCGAGATACTGCTGCTGCAGCCAGGCGTGATACTCGGCGCCGTACCAGGACTTCGGATGCTGGGACGGATCGTGGCCGCCAATCAGCACGGCGAGGTCGCGGAAATCGGTGAAGCTGCGCACCGGGATCGAGTCCCCGCGCCAGTCCTGCACCGACTTCATGCCGGCCTCGAGATCGAGACAGACCGTCTCCTCGGCGGGCAGGGATTTCAGGAGCGTCGTCTTGCCGACGCCGGGCGGGCCGAAGATGGCGAGGGAGGTCTTGTTCTCGGCGGTCGAGAGCCGTTCGTCGGCGGTGATGATGCGGAAGGCCATGGGGTTCTCCGGGAGTTGCGTTCAGGGTGCGCGGCGGCGGGGGTGACCGGGTGCCGAAGGGGAACCTGCCCGGCGTTGCCGTGCGGGCGTCCCGCCGCCGCGCGTCACCGGTCTCGAGCCTCGAGCCGGAAGACGGGTTTGCCGGTGGTCTCGCTGCGCGCGTCAGCGAAGCCGTCGCGCATCGCCGCGGGCCAGGTGCCGAAGCGCCGCTCGGGCACGCGGTAGGCGATCTCGAGATACTCGGTCGGATCGTCGCCGGCGGCGCGGATGCGCTCGGCCATGGCGGCAAGCCGGTCCTGATCCCAGGAAACCTTCTTCGGTAGGTCGGCGACGATCACGACGCCCTCGTCCTCGACCCGCACCGTGCCGCTGGTCTTGCCCTGAGCGGCCCGTTCCGCCGCGGCGGCGGCCTCGTAGCGTTGCGCGATGCCGGCCTCGAGCCGGTCCCGCAGCCGCTTCACGCGGGCCGTCTCGGCGAGCGCCGTCGTCTGCAAATCCAGCAGCATCTCGGGCGGCAGCGCCGCGATGTCGCCGAGGGCGAGACGTTCGAGATCGTTGAAATGCGGGGTGTTGTCGGGATGCGGCATGGCGGGGTCTCCGTTGGAAGGGAATGGCAGGGCCATCACGCGGCGCGCTCTTCGAGGAGCAGCGCCGAGAGCGAGGGAGCGGCGGCCTTCGGTCTGGGCCGGGCGACGGCGATGTAGGCGAAGCGGTCGGGGCCCACGCGCTCCTGCACGAGGTGGACGAGGCCCTTCTCGAAGGCGCCCAACGCGGCCTGACCGAGATCGGCAAGCTGACGGCGTTCGGGCTCGGGTAAGGTCGAAATCACCGGCGTGACGTCGATCCCGAGAAAGCCGCGGTGATACTCGATCCGGGCGCCAGCCTCGGCCTGTGCGATCCAGGCGTAGAGCTCGACATCGGTGAGCTTCGGCGTCGCCACGCGGGCGCCGATCGGGGTTGCGGCGACCATCAGCATACCCGTGCGGCCCGCGCGGGGTCCGCGGTCAGACGGCAGGGCGCGTGGCCGACGCGCGCGACGGCGTCGTTGATCTTCAGCGCACGCTGAAGCTGGCTCTGCTCGAAGGCTTCGACGTCGGCGAGCCGGTAGAGCACGCGCCCACCGAGCTTGAGGAAGGCCGGTCCCTGGCCGCTGTATCGCCAGCGTTCCAGCGTCCGGTGGGAGATCCCCCAGCGCCGGGCCAGCTCCTTCTGGTTCAGGCAATGCCTCTGCAGCATCGGTGTCTCCTCTCGTTGTCGAGGAGAACATGCGAAATTCCGCAGTGGGATGTCGTCAGGATCGGCGGGGGATGCGGAGGGGGATCAGTCAGCCCTTTCAGGACTGGTGTTTGGCCGCTGGCGGGGCGCCGTCATCCCCCACCATCCCTCACCCATCCCCCTCCCGGTCCCACAGAGGCCGAGCGGCAGGGGATAGGTCAGTCGAGATTCAGACGGTAGCCGCCACGCCGGTCGGAGCGGATCAGATGCCGCCAGTCCTTCTGCGACTTGAAGACGTCGGCCATGCGCAGGCTTTTCGAGCCCGCGCGCGACAGGATCGCCTTGCCGTTCTGCCAGGGCGCCCCGGCCTGCGCCGCCTCGTGCAGCGCGCGCACGACTTCCGCCTGGATCGGGCCCAGCTTGAACCGGCATCCGTTGCAGCGGACTTCGAAGTAATCGACCGAGTGGATGAAGGTCGCCTCCTCCATCGGCTGTCCGCCCGGCGAGAACCCGGTCTCGATCTCGAAACGGTCGCGTTCATCTCGCCTTAGAAGGAGGTCGCCGATCATGACGAGGACGGGCTTCGCATCGCCCCAGGTCGTCGCGTAGTCGGCCTTCGGCGTCCGGAAGCTCTCGAGATGGACCTCGCCACACCGGAAAAGTTGGAACACATCGCGGGCGTGGAGATCGAGCAGGCCGCTGTGGTAGCTTTGCTCGCACGGCACCTTGTACGGCTCGCCTCGCTCGTCCTCCTCGATGTCACCGAACTCCATGGGCACGCCGAACACGCGCACCGACAGACGCAGCTTATCGTTCTCCGCGAGGTAAATCAGGTCGGCCTCGGTGATCTGCCAGCGCTCGAGGATCTCGGGAAGCGTGAAGTACGATTTGTCGATGTGCATTCACTGCCCTCCGCGCCGATTCCCGTGCAAGATGTTTACCTTCTGTTCTTATTCGCTTGACGGGCCTCGATCAATCCGATTTTATCCTATTTCATCCACAGATGGGTGGGGATGACATGACCGAGCACCACACGCTTTCCGACCGCCTCAGAGCCCGGGCCAATCAGCTCGGCATCAGTCCCGCCCACGTCGCCGAGATGGCCGGCGTGAACCGGTCCTTCGTCTACGACATCCTCCGAGGCCGTTCAGCCCGACCTGGTATAGACCGGCTGGCCGAGGTCGCCCGCGTGCTGAAGGTGGATCGCGACTGGCTGATCCATGGCATCGGTGAGGTGGAGGGGAAGCCCCCCTTCCTGGACAATCCTGACGACGCCTTCGTGGCCATCGCCCACGCCACCCCGCGCCCCGCGATGGGCGGCGGCGCCGTCGTGACCGAGGACGGCGACACGCCCGGCCGGGTCTATCATTTCCGCCGCTCCTGGATCCGAAACAGCCTCAAGGCCACTCCGTCGCAGCTGCGCATCATGCATGTCGAAGGCGACAGCATGGCGCCGACGCTGTTGAGCGGCGACGCGGTGCTGGTCGACATGACCCGTCGCGCCCCCAACCCGCCCGGCATCTTCGTTCTGGACGACGGGATGGGACTGGTGGCCAAGCGGCTGGAGCACATCCCCAACAGCGACCCGCCCGCGGTGCGCGTCATCTCCGACAACAAGCACTACCCCGAATACGAAAGAACGGCCGACGAGATCCACATCGTCGGCCGCATCCGTTGGTTCGCGCGGGAGTTATAGCTGTGGCAGGTGACGGAGAGTTGGATGATCTGTTCGAGCTGGCGGGCTGCTGCTTTCGGGATGCCATGAGGGCCGTCGATATCGAGGCATTCTTCTCCAGACGCGACATCCCACTTGCAGAAGGGACCAGCAAGAAGACGGTTGCACAGAATACCCTTGCAAGCCTTCCGCCAACAAAGGCGCTGGCTCTGGTCCTCGAGTTTGCACGAGAACGGCGCGATATTGGCCTACAGGACCGGGTGTACCTCCTGCAGGACAAGGACCAAACGGAGATCTCCGCGATCACTCGCGACCGGGTGGCCGATCGCCTTGGTGCCGGGATCCATGGACAAGGCATTCGTCCGGACGTGATCGAGGAGCTATTCGATCTGAGTTCGCCTGCGGACTTCTTCGACGGCCCCACCAAGATCGAAGAGCTCAGACAACACGCGACTGGCGCGGCCCCGTTGTGGAACGCGAAGGAGGTCTTCGAATTCATCGGGGCCATAACATGTCCTTCGAGGAGGTTCGCGCAGCTGATCGAGACCGTTCTGGATCCCCGGTTTCGTGATGCCGACGACCAGGCTGCGCTGGCAGCGGACTTGACCCGCATCCTGCAGCTCGATGGTTACGAGGTTGCTCAGACAGGAGAGGTCTCGGGCCGCGCAACATTCTCGGTACGCCCCGTTCGCCGCGGCGTCGACGGGCGGCCGAAGAACCTGATCTTCGCTTCCAACGGACCAAAGCCGAGGCTCGGGTTCTCGGATGCGATCGACAACGAAGTCGTCGTGCTCGAGCATGCCGACAGCTGCCTCATTTACGAGCGCCCCATCGGCAATGGGTTGTCATGGCTCGACCTGGTCCGTTGGTGGATGGAGCAAAAGGGGCTCGCCGACCTCGCTGAGGCACGCACCAGCCTCGGGCGGCGTCTACTTGCTTCGCTTGACGACGGTCCTGAGCAGGAATTCTTCAAGGCGTACTTCCGCAATTTCGCTGAGCGACTTGGAGACCAGCTGCCGGCGCTCATCCCGCAGGTTTACCTGCACTACGATCCAGAGATCGCGAGGCGTCTCGCGGACAAACGCGTTCTGTTCCGGCAGCGCATGGACTTTCTGATGCTCTTGCCTGGCCGACAGAGGATCGTCCTCGAGATTGACGGCAAGCACCACTATGCGAAAGGTGAGCGCGCCGATCCCGGCCTGTACGCCGAAATGGTTGCGGCTGATCGAAACCTTCGCCTCCGCGGCTACGAGGTGTTTCGATTCGGGGGCTCGGAATTCTCTCACCCGAAGGGATCGATGCAGGAATCTGTCGACGAGCTTGTGAAGTCATTCTTCGAGGAGCTGTTCGTCGTCCATCGGGTAGGATAGAGCATCCCAAGAACACCGCAGAGTTACGCAGCACTCCCCTAAGCATCTGAAAGTAATTGTTTTCGGGGTGCGTGCGGGTAGCGTTTCTCCCATGAGAAACGCGCCGACATATCCGCGGCTGGGCTCGAACCCGCTGCCGCCCGACCAGATGACCCCCGCCGAGCGACGCGCCGAACTGTGTAGACTGCTGGCGCTCGGGCTGGTCCGATTGCGGCTGCGGGAGCGCGGTGAACCTTCTGACGAGACTGGAGAAATTCGCCTACACTCTCCGGCCGACCGATGCCGTCATGCAACTCCAACTGACCGGAGAAATGCATGAACAAGGCCGATCCCATCCCCGCGCGCCTGGCTGCGCTGAAAACCGCCACAACGCCGGAACTGAAGGCGCAGTGGCGCGACCTGTTCGACAGCGAGCCGCCGCCGTTCAACCGACGCTACCTGGAGAGCCGGCTGGCCTATCGCATCCAGGAGCTCGCCTATGGTGGCCTGAAGCCCGAGACGATCCGGCGGCTGGAACGGCTGGGCGAGGAACTCGACGGCGGTGACAAGAAGAAGCGCGGCATGCGCCTCGACCATGACCGCCCCATCACCGGCACGCGGCTGCTCCGCGAGTGGCAAGGTGTCGAGTACATCGTCACCGTCACCGCTGACGGCTTCGAATGGCAGGGGCGGCCGTACAAGTCGCTGTCCGCTATCGCGCGCGCCATCACGGGCACGCGCTGGAATGGCTGGGTGTTCTTCGGCCTCAAGAATCGGAGGGCGCGGACATGACGAAGGCCCCTGCAAAATCAGGAATGGTCCGGAAACTCCGGTGCGCGATCTACACTCGGAAATCCTCCGAGGAAGGGCTGGAGCAGGAGTTCAACTCGCTCCACGCCCAGCGCGAGGCATGCGAAGCCTACATCGCCAGCCAGCGCTCAGAGGGCTGGGTGCTGGTCCGCGATCAGTATGACGACGGCGGCATCTCCGGCGGCACGCTGGAGCGCCCGGGCCTACAGCGGTTGCTGGAGGACATCGAGGACGGGCTGGTGGACGTGGTCGTCGTCTACAAGATCGACCGCCTGTCCCGCTCTCTGGCCGATTTCGCCAAGCTGGTCGAGGTGTTCGACCGGAACGGCGTGACCTTCGTCTCGGTCACCCAGTCGTTCAACACGACCACGTCCATGGGGCGACTGACGCTGAACATCCTGCTGTCCTTCGCCCAGTTCGAGCGCGAGGTTACGGCCGAGCGGATCCGCGACAAGGTTGCCGCAAGCCGGAGGAAGGGCATGTGGATGGGCGGGGTGCCGCCTTACGGCTACCGCGTCGAAAACCGGAAGCTGGTAGTCGACGAAGAAGCCGCCGAGCATGTCCGCTGGATCTTCGCCTGCTTCCTCGAAATCGGCTCGGGCACGGAACTGGCGCGCGAGGTCGCGAAGCGCGGCATCCGCACGCCCCGCGGCAACCGGATCGACAAGAAGTACCTCTACCGCGTGCTGAACAATCGCGCCTACATCGGCGAGGCGGTCCACAAGGGCGAGAGCTATCCCGGCGAGCACGACGCGATCATCGACCGCGAAACGTGGGATCGCGTGCACGCCATCCTGCAGGAGAGCCCGCGAAAGCGCGCCGCCCGCACCCGCGCCGAGACGCCCGCGCTGCTGAAGGGCCTGCTGTTCGGACCCGATGGCGCGGCCTTCTCGCCGACCCACACCCGCAAGGGCGACAGGCTCTACCGCTACTATGTCAGCCAGACCGTGTTGAAGCACGGCGCCGGGGCTTGCCCCGTGGGACGCGTGCCTGCGGGCGAGCTCGAGGGCGCCGTCATAGACCAGCTCCGCGCTGTGTTCCGCCAGCCGGAGATCGTGGCCGGGACGTGGAAGGCGGCGCGGGCCCACGCCGACGACATCTCCGAGGCCGACGCCCGTGCGGCGCTGCACCAACTCGACCCGCTGTGGGACGAACTCTTTCCCGCCGAGCAGGCCCGCATCGTGGCGTTGCTGGTCGAGCGCGTGGACATCGGCACGGAGGGCCTGAACGTCCGCCTCCGTGTCGACGGCCTCGGTGGCCTCGCGCGCGAGATGCTGGCTGGCAGTATCGGAGAGGCCGCATGAGCCGAGGGTCGCCGATCCCCGAGACCGTGACGCTGCACGTTCCGTTCCTTGTAGTGAAGCGAGGCGGGCGGAAGGAGATGCAGTTGCCGGAAGGTGGCACGTACTCGCGGCGGTCCGACAACACGCTGGTCAAGGCGCTGGCGCGCGCGTTCCGGTGGAAGCGCATGCTGGAGTTGGGCGATTTCGCCACCATCGCCGAACTGGCCGAGCGCGAGGGGATCGCGCCCTCCTACATGACACGCGTCCTGCGCCTGACACTGCTTGCGCCCGACATCGTCGAGGCGATCCTGGACGGGAAAGCGCCGGACGTGACGCTGGTGCGCGTGCTGGAGCCGTTTCCGGCGGAGTGGGAGCGCCAGTACTTAAGTATTTGTGCCATAAAATCCAACGCTTAGTTCAGTTGACCTTGAGCCCTATGTCCCGCCCGAAGTCAGGTTCCTCTAACAGAGCCGGCTGGAGCATTCTGGAACGGAGCTCCTTCTGCTTCGGCGATGTTGAGAATCTCGACACCGCGCAATGCCTGCTTGACTGACGGGGCCTTCGCCCAGTCTCGCGCGGCGTATCCGCTCAGAGTGGCCGCAATCCCGCACTGCCAGTCCTTCAGGTTGCCTGTCTCTGCACCCCACTGACTGATTGCGATCCATTCCTGGGCGGAGGTTCCCTGGCAGCGATGCATCGCATCCAGTTCGGCAGGGCTGAGGGACGGGTCGGCAGGTCTTTCCCTGCCCTTCCCCTTGCCTGTATCCTGCGTTGTGCCGCCGATTTCCGGCGGCAGTGTTGATGGCAGGGGAAGGTCTAGGCCCCGGATCGCCTTCCAGCACTCGGCCTTCTTGCACCATTCGGTCACGTTCTTGCCGTTGGATGTCTCGACGATCGCATCACGAATCTCGTATGCCCAGTCACGCATGAGTTCGACGATCTCATCCGAGAGTTCCTGCTTTCTCCAAATTGCGTCGAGATCGACCTGCCTCCCCGTGCGGTGTGACAGATAGGCAACGACATAGGTTGCGACGTATCCGTCCGGTCTGACTGGCGTTGACTTATTGAGGTGTCCAGTTCCAGGGCATCAGTTCGTCAATATGGGGCATTTTGTGATCTGCGACGCG
>NZ_JBHTFQ010000014.1:0-61741 GCF_042666235.1 Halodurantibacterium daqingense
GGGCTTGCAGGCGTCATGGCCCTCAGCGGGCCATATTCTGGAACGGGTCATACTCCGAGACGATCACGACCTCGTCGCCGTCGATTTCATCGGCGGGGACGGCACCGAAGGTTCCATCCCCGGCCTGGAAGACGACGATCGAGACCATGAGCGTGGCGGCGAGGGAGGCGGCGAAAGCGTGTGCATCTTTGCGGGACATCTGTTTGGCTCCTGTCTTGGAGGCGGGGGACCATCCCCCGCGCGACAGGACCCCGCAGGCCCGAAGACTGGCTGACATCACCGGGTGCGTTCGGCTCGCCCGAATCCACCCGGCGGCACGGGCTTGCCCGTAGTCCGACCCCTCGCGGGTTGATCTCGAAGACGGGATTCGGGGCAAGGAAGGGAATGGCGAGCGGGGGATGGTGCCCCAACGTCAGGAGCCGATTGTCCTGCTGATGCTTTGAACGCCGCCAGCCTCCCGGGCCATGCTCTTGGTCGAAGACCTCCGTATTGGGGGATGGATCCTTTGGCGCCCCGCGATTTCGCGGGACGAGGGTCTGGTCGGTGAGAGGCCCGCCTTTCGGAAGGCCCCTCACGCATTGTCAGGGCTCAGGCGGCCAGGTCTGCGTCCCCTGCCCTATCGCCGTCCTCGGCACCGACGATCTCGAGCCGCGCGTTTCGGTAGCCCTCCCGTGCGATCCAGAGCTCGGCCGCGGTGATCGATTCCGCCAGATGCAGGAGTTCGGTGTTGCCACCAAAGTCCAGAAGCACGCGGACCTGCCCCAGCTGTGGTTCCTCGGCGACCTCGAAGACCAACCGGCTGTCCGCTGAATGGCTGCGCATGATGGTGACGAGGATGACCCCGTCCGAGGAGAAGTTCCCTTCATGCAGCGTGAAGGAGGCCGGGGCCGTCCAGGTCGGATAGACCCGGGGCGGCTCCTTCTTCACAAGACGGCCGACGCCGTTCGAACGCTCCCAAGCCGCCAGCTTCTTGGAGAAACGTGCCGGCGGCTTGGGACTGCCGTCGGTGTAGCGGATAAGCGCCCCGAGGGGGGCTGTGTCGATGATGGTTGTTGCAGACATGATTCCTCATCCCGAATGCGAGCGTTCGCATTCATCATATTGATATTACTGTATTTTGTTGGAATGAGGGGCGGGATTCCCCGCCCCCAGATGGCTCAGATCACTCTGCGGCCATCATCGACGCATTGCCGTCGGGCAGATCAGCCGTCAGGAAAGCCGGGAGATCGACATGTTCGGGCTCGCCCGCGTCCTCCCCCTGCCCTGCTACGATCGGCTCGCCGTCGCCTGCCGCCAGATCGGCCCGGCGCAGGACCTCGGGCAACCAGCCGCTTCCCTTGAGGAGCCGCTCGGCTTCCGTGGCCATCTCGCCCTTCTTCAGGTGATCGAGGAGCTGCGCAGTCCCCTCCCCCTTCGCCTCGCGCACGGCCTCGAGGATCCGGGCTTTGGGCACACGGTTGAGGTAGCCATCAACTGTCGGCTCCCAGCCCGCTTCGACCATGTCGAGATCGACAGCTCGCGCCACGAAATCAGCATGGGCCATGCGGCGGGTCAGGCCGCTGGCGGAGATGCCCGCACCATAGGGGTTCACCTTCTCATGGAGCGCGTTGATGCCGAAGCTGAGGCAGTGCGCCAGGAGCGCCAAACGGCTGCCCTGATCGAGCGCCGTCAGATAATCCCAGAGCGCGGTATCATCGCCGAGGGGCAGATCGGCCTCCCACGCCGCGTGACGCTCATCGACCAGCTTTGCGACGACGCTGTCCTTGAGATCGGGCGCCTGCGCCGACATGTAGACATGCCGCACGGAGGCTTCGAGACAGCTGCCCGAGGCCGAGGAGGTACGGAAGGTATCCGTCACCAGCTTCAAGAGGAGAAGCGTGAGCGCAACGTCGGGCGAACGCCCGACGGCCTCGCGCAGCGCCAGGGTTCGGTGGGCAGTCAGTTCCATGACCAGCCGTTCGGGCAGAGGCTTTAGCGCGCCGTCATCTTCCTCCTCCGAACCGTCCGCGCCGATCGGCTGGCCACCCGAGGTGATGACGGTGCCCCCTGTAGAGGTCGCCGATGGCTTCCAGCTGGAAACACCGACATCATCCCCCTGCCCCATAGCATCCGCACCATCACCATCCTGGACCGCGGTCTCCTCGCGCGGCTCATCCTCGGGCCGGACATAGCCACGATACACCACAAGGCCGCCGTCCCGATCCAGCGTCACGAAGACACCCGCGCGCGCGACCTCGGCCTCATCGTAGATCAGCGGCCGCTGCTCGAGCGCTTCCATCGCCATTTCCAGCCGACCAAGCCGCGCATCGATCTCCTCGGGGTATTCGTCTTGGCCGGAGTATTCCTCCTCCAGTGCCCGATACTCCGTGAGGAGCGTCGCGTGGGTCGCGCTTTCCTCGTCGGTCATCGGGGCGGGATCACCGGCCAGACGCCGTAGACCGTGGCTGTAGCCATAGGGCAGGTCGGTCGCCACTTCGATCCACTTCCAGCCTTCGGATCCCAGAGCCTCGGCTTCAGCCTGAAGCTTCTCGGCCACCAACCGGTCCAGAAGGGCAGGGTCCTCGAGCCAGCCGCCGTCATCGCCCTGGAAGAGATCGCGCAGCACGATACCGCCTGCCGCCTCATAGGCATCGACACCGACAAAGACCGCGCGACGATCAGACGCCCGGACCGAGGTCTCGGTCAGCATGCGCCGGATGGCATAGGGCTCCTTGTTCCACGAGTTCTTCACAGCCTCCCAGACCTGCGCCTGACGCGCATGATCGGGGTTCACGGTGAAGGCCATCAGCTGTTCCAGCGTCATGCCATCCTCGGCATAGACCTCGAGCAGGGCAGGGGCCACGGATGCAAGTTTCAGGCGCTGCTTCACGATCTGCGGCGTGACGAAGAAGGCCGCCGCAATCGCTTCCTCGCCCTGACCTTTCTCGCGCAAAGCCACGAAGGCGCGGAACTGATCCAGGGGATGCAGGGCAACGCGCTGCATGTTCTCGGCCAGCGAGTCATCCTCGGCGAGGATCTCCGACGCCGCATCCCGCACGATGCAGGGGATCGGCGCGGCCTTCGCCAGTCGCTTCTGCTTCACAAGCAGCGACAGCGCCTGGAAGCGACGCCCACCGGCCGGGATTTCGAACATGCCGGTCTCGACCCCATCAGCATCAACCACGGGCCGGACGTTCAGACCCTGCAGTAGACCTCGCCGTGCGATGTCCTCAGCCAGTTCCTCGACCGAGACGCCCGCCTTGATCCGCCGTACGTTGGATTGGCTCAGCACGAGCTTGTCGAAGGGGATGTCCCGCGATGGGGACAGGGTGACTTTCTGGGCAAGTTTCGCCATCAGATCTTCTCCGCGACGGGCGCCAGGAGCCACTCTCCCGATCTCACTTCCCGTCACCCCTCCAACCACCAACCTTTTCCTCTCTTCTGCTACCGACGCATCGCCGCGTGACTTAACAGCTGTAAAGTCGCGCCGAACTTGATGATCGCTCCAAGAGACTTAACAGCTGTTATGCAGCATTTCGCCGGGACATCAGCGCCATGACCATCGGCCCACAGGAGAACTCGCCCGCCGCTGCCTTGGATGTCAGCGCACGGAGGTAGCCACCGGGCGACCGGATGTCCGCAAAGCGTTCCAGCATAGCGACGACAACGATCGATGCCTGCTCGGGGCCCATGAACCGTTGCGCTTCTTCCCAAGCGGACGCGCTGATCCCCATGGCGGGCCGTACATGGCAAGCCGCGTCGAAAAGCTGATGCCAATGGCGGATGTCGCCTTGGTAAAAGGTTTTGAGCGACGGGCAGCCAGCGATCACCAGATGGAGCGGGATCTTTGGCACGCGTCTTATGTCCGCTTCTTCCACGTCAGCACCAGGTGCATCCGTTTCAACATCTGGCGCGGCGGCCGCCGCCTCGCCTTTTTCTAAGGCAGGCTCAAGATCTATAGATTCTTTGTTTGAATTATGATGGTGGCGCTCAAAACTGGCATCATTGGTGTTCATTTCTTCTGTTTCAGGGCCATCAATGACGTTGCGTGCGCGATCGAGAAGGGCTTCAAGGTCGGTCCGATATGCGGAGAGCTCCTCAAGCGTGAGCTTGCGGCGCAGGGCGCGCGCTGTGAGGACAGCCTTGTCGCGAAACTGATCCCACAGGCCAAGGCCGGGCTGGATCTCCTCTCCAAACTCCGCGAGGGCAGCGAGATCGCGCCGCATCAGGCTCACGACCTCCCGCAGTCGCCGCACACGGTCCTCGGCCTCACGCACGGCCTCTGCGGCCCGTGCCACCTCTTCGGACCGGCAGTAGAGTGGCGAGAGATCGAAGCCGAAAGCCACGCGCTCTTCGCCATGCTTGCGGACATACCTCTTCCCGTTGGGGCTATCGCGGCGCATGAGCAAGCCAGCGTCCACCAGGCGGGCAATGTGCCTGCGCATGGTGGAGCAGGGCATGCCATTCAGCCGCTCGCAGATCGCCTTGTTGGACGGGAAGACGACCATTTCAGCGTTCCCGCCAAGCGCATCGTCCGGGAAGAAGCTGAGAAGACCCTGCATGACCGTCAAATCACGTTCTGTGACCCCAAAGGCCGCTTGCGCCTTGGATAGTTCGCGCAGGAGTTCCCACTTGTTGATGGGCTTACCCGGAACAGATACCTCAGGCCGCTCGACCACGCGCAGATGGGCGTGCGAGATCGGCCGCATAAACGGCGAAATCGGTGTGTACTCCATGATGTCATTCACGAAGGCAAAATTTCCCTGGCCCGCGAATCGCTTTGCGCTTGCGGGAAAGGGGCCAGATCGCTACATTCAGAGGTGCGAAAACTGAGTTTTGTAGCGGGCTGGTCCCGTGCGAAACCTAAGAAAGGTCTCGTGAAGCTTGCTTCTCGGGGCCTTTTTCTTTTCTGCCTGTCTCGTGCCTCCTTTTTGGTTGTTGCTCTTCCTCAGTCTTCCTTGCGCTTCCAGCGCTCGTGAAGCTCGGCGATCAGCTGCGGGGCCTTGCCCTCAAGCCAGCTGACAAAATCTCTGTCCTCGGCCTTCAGCTCGAGCTTGAACTGTCGGCCGCGGCGCCCTGTCGCGATGGTTGCAGCCCCGACACCCGGAATGGCCACACTAGGTGCCCCTCGGGGGCTTGATGGGCGGGTCGGCCGCTCTGCCTGCACCACTGCGGCGAGGACGGCCAGGAACGCGGCGTCCGACTTTTCGTCAGGTCCACCGGAGTGAGAGGACCTGGTCTCTGCCGCTACTGCAGCGAGGTTCTCGCGGTCCACAGATGCATCGCCCAGTGACTTCTTGAGTTCCTCCCAACGAGGCCGGCCGATACCTGGCGCAGCACCTATCGCTAGGACGAGGCTCTCGCCAACCGCGCGGACGACGCTTAACAGCTGCGACACACCAGCTTCGGTAAGACCTAGAACCTCTGCCACGCCCTTGTTGGTGCGTTCCGCCTCTCCCAGGTGATCGCCATTGAGCAAGGCTGCCGCCACCAAGGCACGTTCGATGAAGCTCAGGTCGCGGCGTTCTTGGTTCTCGAGCAGCTGATCCCGAAGCGCCTGATCCCCGTCCATTTCGGTGACGATCGCACGGACCTTGATCCCGAGATCCCGGCAGGCTTCAAGCCGACGCCGCCCGTAGATCAGGCTGTAGCGATCCCCTTCGAGAGGTCGCACGAGGATCGGCACCCGTTGGCCACTTCTGGAGATCGATGCCTTCAGCCCCGCAATCTCGATTTGAAGACGGTCATCCAGCCTGCCCACGGTCTCGACATGGTCAGGCTCGATCTCGAACACGCCGCCCCGCAGCCTGCGCCCCTCAAGAGCGTCGGGGGCATTGCGCAAGGTCTGCAAGGGCAGTCCCAGTTTAGGCTTTCTTGCCATTGCGTCCCCACGTGCTTTGGATGATCGCAGCGATCTCGTCGTTGACGGCATTCATGGACTCGATGGCGCGGTCGAAGGTCTGGCGCGTGAAGTCCTTCTTGTCCGCCTCATACAAGGTCTGCTTGGTCAGCCCGGCATCCGATATCGCCGTCGACTCGACCATGTGGTTGGTCAGCACCGAACGCCCGAAGAGCCCGCGGATGAAGGCGATCACCTCGGTTTGCGGGGCGTCGCCCACCTTGTAGCGGGTCGGCAGGAACCGGAGCCAATCGAACCGCAGGTTGGCGCCTGCATCGCGGATCACGCCCAGCAGGTCGGCCGTCATCCGCAGGAACTGCGACATGGACATGAGGTCAAGCATCTGCGGGTGGACCGTCACCAGGACGCCCGAGGACGCGGAAAGGGCAGACATGGTCAGGAAGCCCAGTTGCGGAGGGCAGTCGATCACGACGACATCGTAGTCACTTTCGACGCTGTCGAGGGCGTCTCGGACTCTCGCGAAGAAAGCGCGGGCGCCGCCACGCTGGATCGCGGCCGGGGTCTCGTGCTCGAACTCCATGAGCTCGAGATTGCCCGGAATGAGATCCAGGCCACGGATGTAGGTCTTCCTGATGACCTCGGAAACCGGAACAGGGTCGTCATACCGGACTGCGTCGTACAGCGTCCCGCCTTCCATGAGGTCCAGTTCAGGCTGGATCCCATGCAAGGCGGACAACGACGCCTGCGGATCCAGATCAATGGCCAGCACACGATAACCCTTGAACGCGAGTCTCTGCGCAAGGTGCGCTGATGTGGTGGTCTTGCCGCTTCCACCCTTGAAATTCACAACGGAAATGACTTGCAGCTCGTCGCCCTTACGACGGCCCGGCACGTACGTTCCCGGCTTCTTGGCGTTGGCCTCAAGGCTTTGTCTGATCTCCCAGACATCGTCGAGGGTGTAGCGGCGATGGCTACCGGCCGTCGTCTCAACGTCGGTGATCTTGCCTTCCCGATGAAGTTTGCGAAGGTAGGTATGATCGACACCGAGCAACTCGGCCGCCTCACCGCTCGTCAAGCTGCGCATCACCTTCTTCGCATCGGGTGGGAAGTGCGCTGCACGTTGTGCATGCAGGTTCGAAGCCAAGAGTTCGGCGTAGTGGCCAATGGCGACGTCCAGGTCTTTGTCTATCTCGGTCATGCCCCGCTCGATCCGTGGGCGCGATTTTTATGTGACCGCGCGTTATTTTTCGAGACTATTGCCTGACGGATCAGATTCGCGCAAGCACTTTCTAAATCTGGTGTCAGCCACTGCGTGACGCACAAGAGTAGCCCAAGCTCGCGGACAGGCTTGCCCATGTAGCTAGTGTGATATACATTACTGATTGTATATCCACGCAGGAGGCCAAAATGCAGGTCGCGAAATGGGGCAACTCGCTTGCCGTCCGCCTGCCCGCCGAGCTTGTTCGGGAGCTTGGCCTCAAGGAAGGCGATCAGATCGACCTGGTCAAGGACGACGGCCAGGTCAGAGTCCGTCGTCTGGCGCGCGCGGATGAGGTGCTGACGGGTCTGCGCCGGTTCCGGGGCAAGCTGCCCGCTGCAGAGCGCCTGAGCCGCGATGACGCGCATGAGCGCTGAGTTCGCGGATACGAATGTCGTTCTTTACCTGCTCGACGACGGCCCGAAGGCCGATCGCGCCGAGGTCATCCTGGGGCAGGGGCCCCGGATCAGCGTTCAAGTCCTGAACGAGACGCTGGTCAACTGTCGCCGCAAGGCTGGCCTGAGTTGGGAGGAAGCAGGGGCGTTTCTCGAGGGCGTGCGCGCCTTGTGTCCCGTCGAAGACCTGACCCTTCAGACCCATGACGTCGGCCGCGCCTTGGCGGAACGCTACGGCTTCTCGATCTACGACGCGATGATCGTGGCCAGCGCTTTGGTTGCAGGCTGCACCACGCTGTGGAGCGAGGACATGCAAGATGGCTTGCTGGTGGAAGGCCAACTTCGCATCATCAACCCCTTTGCGCGAGCGGACAGTTTCTGAGCTTGGCGTCTGCCAAAGTCTTGTAATCCTTCCATGTCATAGAGGATTCGCAAGGTTGTTAGGCTACTCAAGCAGACCCAACCTCTCCGCCCGCTCCAGCAGCATCTTCACGGATGACGGCTGCCAGCTTGTCCGCCCACGGGGTGTTCGCTCACGCATGGCTTCCAGCCGGCTGCAGATCGCCTGAAGCGTGATGTCCGGATCCGCGCCCTTGATGGCGGCGACGATGGCGGGCAAGCGATCATCCGTCTCGCGCCGCCCGGCGCGGCCCAGCACCGTTTCGGGCAGGAAGCCGTCGCGGACATAGGCATTCACGGCGCGCAAAAGGCGGCTTTGCGTCCATTGGCGCTCGCGGGGCAGGGGGCCGTTGACGATGCGCAGCACGTCCTCCCACGCCATGTCGGGCCGCAGGCGGCGCACATGCGGCACCCAGTCCTGCGCGGTTTCATTGAGCCGCTCCATATAGCCGTCCTGTCGCGCAAGCCGCACCTTTCGCAGCGCCGCCGGATCCCGGGCGCGCAGGCCCGGATTGCCGCCAACCCGGCCTTTGGTTCGTGCACTGGCCAGCCCGGCCTTGGTCCGTTCGCGGATCAGGGCCCGCTCGAACTCGGCCGCGGCACCCAGGACTTGCAGGGTGAACTTGCCCTGCGGCGAGGATGTGTCGATGGGATCAGTCAGCGAGCGGAAAAAGGCACCCTTGGCCTCCAACCGCTCGATCACCTCCAGCAGATGCGAGAGGGACCGCGCCAGACGGTCGATGCGCACGACGACCAGCGTGTCGCCCTTGCCGATCCGCTCCAGCACCCGCGCCAGCACCGGCCGGGCGCGGCTCCCGCCCGAGGCCTGCTCCTCATGGATCTCGGCGCAGCCCGCGGATTTCAGGGCCTGCGACTGGGGCAGGGGGGTCTGATCCTCGGTAGATACGCGCGCATAGCCAATCAGGGGCATAAAATCCTGTCTTTTGCAGTTGCGGATACGACCACTAAACGACCGTTTTCAAACAACTTTCTACGATTTTTCGGAGGCTGAGTGTTAAACTTCTTGCTTGGACAGCCATACAGCCGGCTCAGGTCGTGGAATCCTCCGCATGGCTTCAAACTTGGCCATGAATTCATCGGCAGGGATGCCAGGCCGCGGATCATCGGCTGCGCTCAGAATTCGGCGCTTCAGCAATTCCTGTCGCAGATCCAGATGTGGCTCCAGCTCCCGAGCCTCATCGAGAAGAACGAAGACAGCCTCCGACGGATCGAGAAACAGGCCCTGCTCGATCCGATCAAGAAGCCACAGAGCGACAGCAGGCGGCAAATACGCCTGAAATCGAAGACCGCCTTCTGTCGCAGCGTCCCGAACAGTCTGGGCCTGCTGGTTTGACCACTCCCTCAATTCTTTGGATGGCCAAGTTCGATCCGGCTCATCTGTCATTTATGGCGCCCCTTGCTTCGACAATTTGTTCAGGTTGATTTTCCTGCCGGGATCAGATGAAGGGCGGCCCTGCCGTTCTTGACCGCGTCCACGGACAAACGGCGATCAAAGGTTGCCAGCACACCGCCACGCAGCTTTGCCAGTGCCAGAAGGTAGGTATCCGTGACCTGTGCAGAGGTCAGGATTCGGCTTGCGTCAACACCTTCAGACCCGACAAGGCTGACGTCTTCGGCCCAGAAGCAGTGGCCTGGCAAGACGCGCAGTTGCTCGACGATCCCGGCAACGGCCGCGGGTGAACCGGGCGAATTCGGATACTTCGGGTTGCCGAGAATCCGCATGACGCCGTTTTCTGTGATCGGGCAGGTGGCCCAAGAGGCGTTGCCTTTCCCGGAGAACCAGGCATGTGCGTCGTCATGCGCGACGTGGCCGGGATCGATCAAAGCAATCAGGACGTTTACGTCAAGAAGATAGGTCACGGGGCGTCATCCCGCAGAGCGTTGACGAGATCCATGGTCACGGGAGGGGATCCCGGGCGGGATGCGAGCAAGGGAATCCCGTTGCGTTCGGCTTTTGCGACAGGCCGTTGCAAGGAGCGTCGCGCAAGCTCGGAAACCACCTCTCCCAGGCTGCGGCCTTGTTGACCCGCGATTGCCTTGGCTGCGAGCAGAACATCATCGTCGAGGGAAAGGGTTGTTCGCATGTGAGCACCTCTGCGCATCAATCATCACGCATCATATGGGACGTCGGCCGGGTTCATCAAGGGCTGAATGCCGGCTCGTGAAGCCAGGAGTCCTAAAGCCCCGCTGCCTTGGTCAGGTTGATGCGGAAGCGGTCGCGGCGGCGCTGATAGCGGCGGGTCATTTCGGCCGAGGCATGGCCAAGTTGCTTTTGGACATAGCGCTCGTCTACCTCGGCGCTGCTGGCCAGGCCCGCGCGCAGGGAATGGCCCGAGAAGAGGCGGATACGCTCCGCTTCGGGCAGGTCGGGGCGCAGGCCGGCGTCGCGGACGCAGGATTTGATGAGGCGGGCGACATGCTTGTCGGAGAGCCGCTCGGCGGTGGCCTTCAGCCCGTTGCGCGAGACGGCCGTGAAAATCGGGCCGAAGTCGATCCTGGCGAAGTGCAGCCATTGCGTCAGCGCATGGACGGGACAGGTCTGATCAGAGGAGCCCCGGGCAATTTCCACCTCGCGCCAGCCGGTCTTGCCGCGCAGGGCAATCAGCACGCCGTTCTCCAGGATTTCCACCCAGCCGCCACTGTCAGGCGTGTTGTCCTTGCCGTGATCAAGGCTCACAATCTCTGACCGCCGCAGGCCGCCCGCGAAGCCGATCAGCAGGATGGCGCGGTCGCGCAGGCCGCGCAGATCGTGGGGCAGGGTGGCCAGCATGTCTCGCAGGTCTTCCGGCAGGATGGCCTCTTTCTGTGCCGGTGGCCGTGCGTGCTTTCGGCGGATGCCAGCCAGGACGCTGGCAATGTGGCGGTCCTTGCGGTCCAGTCTCTCGCCGCGCTGCGCGTAGCCCCAAGTCAGGCCGGACAGCCGCCGCTCTATTGAGGAGACCGAGAGGGGTCGGGCCGCCGACTGCGATGGGGCCTTGCCGCCCGGCGCTGCCAGATCGGCGATGTAGAGCCCGATCAGCTGGGGCGACGGGGGCAGGGGGTCCGCGCCGCGCATCCGGCACCAGCGGGCGAAATGGGCCCAGTCCTTTGCGTAGGCGTATCGCGTGTTCTCCGACGCCGCTTGAAGCGCATAGTCCCGCGCAGTTTCTACGAGACGGTCCAGCGCGCCAGAGCCAGCGACGTGCGCGGGCAGGGCGATCGTGTCGCGCGCCCTATCAGCTCGCTCGTCCCCTTCGTGGCGATCGGGACGTTCCGGGGGGTTTGAAGGCGATTTCTCGGGTGTTTCGGTCATGCCTCTGAGCATATCTTCTTTATGTCCGATAAGGCAAACTTATTGGACATTGTGTCTTTCAGAAAGATGCGGCGCTTCTGGCGCAGAAGGCTAGCCAAAAGCGCCGTTGTGGAATAGCGTGACCGCATGAGAAGTCCCCGCGCCAAGCCATCCAAACCCTTGCCGATGCTGGCACCGCTGCCGGACTGGATCATCGCCACGCCTGCAGAAACCCTTGAGGCCGCGACGTTCAAATCAGGGGCCGCGTTGGCGCACCTCACTCTGGCGTCGGCCGATGATCCTGTGCCTCAGGCGCTTTGGCGTGATCGTCAGGCGCTGGCGGCGGCAGAGGTTTCTGCAAGAATTTCTGGTCGGCGCGAAGGGGCCGCTGTGATGCGTGATGCCCTGCTTCTGACCAAGCCGGGCGATGATCCCGGTCCTGCAGGAAGCATCTTGCGGCAGTGGTCGCGCGCAGTGTCACGGCCAATCTCGGTCACAAATCTGGGCCGCGCGCTGGAGGGTATCGCGCCAGAGCGGATTGCGCTGAGCCTTGATGCCAACGGACCAACCCCGGTCGACCGCGCAGCGCAGGTCCTTGAAGCCGTTCTAACCGACAATCCACGGGACGAGACTCTGGCCCTGATCCTTGCGGATGCGGTGCTGTCGCAGGCCTTGGGGCGGGATCATCTGCTGCCGCTTCTGGGTCCGGTGATGACGGCGCGCGACCTTCGCCAGCGGGGCGACGACCTGCGCCTTGCCTGCCACCGTTCCGCGGCAAAGGGGGTCGGCCAGGCGCTACCCCTGGCGAACACGCTGGCGCGGGCGGCAGCACGGCTGCGCGGTGCGGTGCCGAAGCTGCGGGCCAAAGGGGCCGTGCGGGCGGTGGAAATGATCCTGTCGCAGGATGCCTTGACCCCTGTTGCGCTTGCCCGGGCGATGCCGGAAATCCTCTCGGAGCGTGCCGCGCGGCGGCTGTGTGAGCGGCTGGTGAACCTGGGTGTGCTGCGGGAACTGACCGGGCGCGACACCTTCCGCCTGTATGGGGTCTGACCATGGCGCGGCGCGAAGACAGCAGTCTTGACCGGGAACTGGCAGACCTGCCGCCCGATCTGCGCTGGCGGGAATGGATGCGCCGGATCGAGGCGGTGCTGTTTGCCAGCGGCACCCCGGTGGCGCGAGACGATCTGGCGCGAGTGGTGGGGCAGGGGGCCTCGGTCGATCTCCTGATCGAGGATCTGGCCGTCGATCTGGAGGGCCGCCCCTATGATGTGGCGCAGGTGGGTGCCGGGTGGATGCTGCGGACCAGATCTGCCTATGCACCCGCGATCCGCGCGGCGGCGGATGTGGACGGACAGGCCCTGAACCTGTCAGAGTTCGACCTCGCCGTGCTGGCGGCGATTGCCTTCCACCAGCCGATCAGCCGCGATGGGTTGAAGGAGATCTTCGGGCGTGAGATCAGCCGTGACCTGATCGGGCGACTGGCCGAGCGCGAGCTGATCGGCACCGGCCCCCGTGAGCCGCGACGCGGCGCGCCCTATACCTTCGTCACCACCGATGCCTTTCTCGCCGCCTTCGGGATGACATCCCTGCGCGACCTGCCCGATCCTGAGCAACTCGCCGATGCCGGCCTTGCAGGATCTTCGCAAGCCCATGACGTGTAAAAGGCAGCTTGAGATGAGCTGCAAGCGGTGTGCCGATCACACCGCTTTAAGCGCAATTCCAGGGGAGGAGATCGTCGATCCGGCTCTGCTTGTGGCCCCGGACGATGGCGGAGAGCGTGGCTGACAGCCAGGCGTGGGGATCGACGACGTTCATCTTGCAGGTCTCGATCAGCTTGCGGCGAGCATGGGCCAGCAACAAGGGGGCCTGACCCTGGGATCTCAATTGCCCTTTCCCGCCAGCCCGTATCCACGAACAGCCGCAACCAGAATTTCCGCAAGACGAAGGAAGGGACGGGAGGCACGGATCGAATTGCGGTAGGTGATCCCCGTCATGATCGACCAGTGGTAGCCGGGCACTTGCAGCGCGCTCAGACCCGAGGCGAGGCGCGGGTGAAGAAGCGGCTCGGGCAGGCTGGTCAGGAAGCCCTCGTTGCGGACCAGATCCAGCGCAAGTGACAGCGAATGCGTGGCCACCGTGCTCCGCGGCGGGGCGACGCCGGCCGCGGCGAACATGCGGTCCAGATGGTCGAGGGCCATCGTGTCGTAGCTCAACTGAACCCAGGCGCGCCCCGCCAGCGCGGCGACCGGCACCTGCGGGCAGGCGGCCAGCGGATCGTCCGCGGCGGCGACGATCCGGTTGAGCTGTTCGTAGAGCGGGATTTCGGCCAGGCCCTCCAGCGGCTTGTCCGTCGCGCTGCGCAGCCCGCCGATATAAAGCCCGATCTCGCCCAGAACCAGCTTCGGCAGCAGGACCGAGCCGACACCGGTGCGCACCGTCAGGCGCAGGTTGGGAAATTCGCCGGACAGCACCGACAGCACGCGCGGCATGAAGGCGGCCTCGTAGGTCGGCCCCACACCGATGTGCAACTCGCCGCGGGCGCCGTCGCGGGTGGCGTTCAGGTCGATCAGCGCGCCGTCCCACTGCGCCTCGATCTCGCGCGCCCGGGACAGCAGCACCTGTCCGGCCTGGGTCAGCACCACACCGCGCGAGGAACGCTCGAACAGCGCAGATCCCAGGAAGTTTTCCAGTTCGCGCAGCGACTTGGTCAGCGCGGGCTGGCTGGTGTTGAGCTGCCGCGCGGCCGCCTGAAGGCTGCCCAGCTCAGCGGCGGCCAGAAAGTGCCGCAGGCGCCAGACCTGATCCATTGCGATAACTTCCGTTCATATCACTGATCGAAAACAGTATTACCTGTTGCGGTCGAGGGTGTCTAGCATGACGGACTGAAGCTACCCGAAAGGCACCCATCCGATGCGCGCGGTCTTTGTCCTGTTCGATTCGCTCAACCGCCATGCGCTCGGCTGCTATGGCGGCACGGGTATCGCCACGCCGAACTTCGACCGCTTCGCCGCCCGCGCGGTGACCTTCGACAACCACTACGTCGGCTCGCTGCCCTGCATGCCGGCCCGGCGCGACATGCACACCGGGCGGCTGAACTTCATGCACCGCTCATGGGGCCCGCTCGAACCTTTCGACAACTCGATGCCCGACCTGCTGCGCCAAGCGGGCGTGCACAGCCACCTGATCTCGGACCATTTCCACTATTTCGAGGACGGCGGCGCGACCTATCACAGCCGCTACAAGACCTGGGAATTCATCCGCGGGCAGGAATACGACCCCTGGATCGCCATGGTCGAGCCGCCGCTCGACCGCTTCAAGGCGATGTATTCGGACAAGCACTACAACGTGCCGACCGAACCCAAGCGCCGCCAGCACCAGATCAACCGCGAGAAGATCCGGCTGGAGGAGGATTTCCCCGGCCCCGCCTGCTTTGCCCGCGCCTTCGCCTTCCTCGACGACAACCGGGATGCCGACAACTGGTTCCTGCAACTGGAATGTTTCGACCCGCACGAGCCCTTCTTCGCGCCCGAGAAATACCGCGAGCCCTACCGCACCGGCTACAACGGCCCGATCCTCGACTGGCCGAAATACGCCCCCGTGAAGGAAAGCGCCGAGGAGATCGCCGAGATCCGCGCCAATTATGCCGCGCTGGTGGCGATGTGCGACGCCTGGTTCGGCAAGCTGCTGGATTATTTCGACGAACACGACCTGTGGCGCGACACCTGCCTGGTGCTGACCACCGATCACGGCTTCCTGCTGGCCGAGCACGACTGGTGGGGCAAGAACCTGACGCCCTATTACGAGGAGATCTCGCATATCCCGCTGATCCTGCACCACCCCGGCCATGCCGGGCGGGCCGGGCAGCGGGTGGCAGCGCTGACCCAGACCACAGACCTGATGCCGACCTTCCTGGAAATCTTCGGCCAGCCGGTCCCGGCAGAGGTCACGGGCCGGTCGATCCTGCCGCTGATCGAGGGCGCGCCGGGGCCCTCGGCGCTAGCCTTCGGGATGTTCGGCGGGCCGGTCGGCGTCACCGACGGCGAATACAGCTACTTCCGCTATCCCGCCGACCTCTTCGACGAGCGGCTGGGGGAATACACGCTGATCCCCACCCACATGACCGGCTTCTTCACGCTCAAGGAACTGGCCACGGGCCGGATGGCCGGCCCCTTCGACTTCACCAAGGGCCAGAAGCTGATCCGCTACGACGCGCTGAACGAGGCGCGCCGCCCGCCGGGGCTGGACGGGACGAAGTTTGCCGCCTTCGAATCGGCGGTCTATCACAACGCGACCGATCCGCATCAGTTGCACCCGATCCGCGATGCGGCGGTGGAGGCCCGGCTTTCGGCCGAGATCCTGCGCATTCTGCGCGCGCATGACGCGCCGCCGGAATATTTCGCCTGGATGGGGCTGGAGGCCCCGCGCGGGCATGACTGACACGAAACCCAGGGGAGGAGAGGCAAGATGATGAAGTTCCTGATGGCAGGCGCGGCGGCGCTTGCCCTGGCCGGCGGTGCGGCTGCCGCCAAGGACCAGCCTGACATCACCATGGCGATCAACCAGTCGCCCTGGCTCAACGCCTTCGTGGCGATGGTCGATCGCTACGAGGCGGAGACGGGCAATGTCGTGACGCTCGACGTGACGCCCTTCGGCGGGCTTCTGGAAAAGATCCGCAATTCGGTCCGCGACAGCACCGGCACCTATGATCTGGTCAACATCAACTCGCTGTGGCTGGCCGAGATCTATGCCGGCGGCTTCCTCGCGCCGCTCGACACGCTGCGGCCGGGCTACGGGTTGCAGGACGGGGTGCTGACCTACGGCATGACCACCAACTGGGATGCCGCCACGGGCTCCTTCGCCGAGGGGGGTGCGCTGATGGGGGTGCCGGTCAACGGCAACGTCCAGGTGCTCTATTACAACCAGGAAGTCTATGACCAGCTCGGCCTGAAGGTGCCGACGACCTGGCCCGAGCTTCTGGCCAATGCCCGCACCATCACCGATAAGACCGACCTTTACGGCTTCGTGCCGCGGGCGGCGCGGGATTCGATCGTCTACAACTTCACCCCCTACCTGTTCAGCCAGGGCGGCGCCTTCTTCCGCATCACCGGCGCGGGCGAGGCGGAGGTCATGCTGAACAGCGCCGCCGGCCTTGCCGCGCTCGAGACCTATCTGGCGCTGGCGGGCCCCGATTCCGCCCCGCCGAACCCCGGCGCCATCGCCCAGGGCGAGCTGATCCAGCTTCTGTCGGCGGGCCGCGCGGCGCAGGCGATCGCGGTGATCGCCGCCTGGGGGTCGCTGGAGAACCCCAAGGATTCGCTCGTGGTGGGCAAGATGTCGGCGGCGCTGCTTCCGGCCGGCCCGGACGGAACTGTGGCCTCCTCGGCCGGGCACTGGGTCACGGGCATCCCGAAGAACGTGCCGGCCGAACGCCAGCAGGCGGCGCTGGCCTTCCTCGACTGGTTCCAGTCGCGCGAGGTGCAGATCGCCTATGTCAAGGCCGGCGGGGTGCCGGTGCGCGGCGACCTCGCCTCGTCCGAGCTCGGCTCGGACAGCGCCTTCCGCTTCATCGACGCCTATTCGCAGAACGCGTCGCACGCGGTGATGGGCCTGCCCTTTGCCGCCGCGGCCGAGGCTTCGGACGCGATGGCGCTGCACCTGAACCGCGCGGTGATCGGCGAGCTTGCGCCTGCGGCGGCGCTGAACGCGGCGGCGGCGGATCTGGCTGCGATCCTCGAACGCAACGGCTACAAGGTCACCCGCGGCCCCGATCTCTGATCGGGCACGGGCGGCGCGGACATCCCGGAGGCAGGGCGATGGGACAGGCACAGACTGGGGCGGGGCGGGGGCGCGCGGCGGATCGCCGCTGGCTCTGGCTGTCGCTCGGGCCGGTGGCGGCCTTCTTCGTGCTGCTTTCGGGATTTCCGGTGCTGAACCTGCTGGGGCTCAGCCTCTTCGACGTGAAGTGGAGCGAGGGGGCGGCGCAGTTCCACTATCTCGGCCTCGACAACTACCGCCGGCTGTTCACCCAGGAGACGGTCTATTGGGCCGGGGTGCGCAACACGGTGATCTTCGCCGTGACCGTGGTGGTCTGCCAGATGGTGCTGGGTTTTGCCATGGCCCTGGCGGTGAACCGCGCGGGCGCGGCGGGGCGCACGGTGCTGACCGGCATCTTCCTCTTGCCGATCGTGATCCCGCCGATCGTCATCGGCACCATGTGGCGGCTGATCCTGGGGCGCGAGTTCGGGCTGGCCAACGCGGTGCTGTCCGCGCTGGGACTGCCGGCGGTGGACTGGCTGGGCAACCCCGATGTGGCGCTGGCGGCGGTGATGTTCGTCGATGTCTGGCACTGGACGCCCTTCGTCTTCCTGCTGATGCTGGCGGGGCTCGAGTCGCTGGACGGCGAGGTGCTCGAGGCCGCGCGGATGGATGTGCGCGGCTTCTGGCAGGAGGTGCGCCACATCATCCTGCCGCTGATGATGCCGACCATCGCGATCACCGCGCTGTTTCGCATCATCCTGTCGTTCAAGGTCTTCGACGAGGTCTATCTGCTGACATCGGGCGGACCCGGCACCTCGACCGAGGTCATCAACTTCTCGATCTACCGCACCTTCTTCCGCCAGGATCAGGTGGGCTACGGCTCGGCCATGTCGGTGGTGACGCTGTTTGCGGTCGCGCTTCTGGTGATCCTGGCGCGGGGGCTGCTGGCGCGGCGGCGGAGGGATGCGGCATGAAATTGCGCAGACAGGCAGGCCGGATCGGCGCCAGCGCCGTGGTGTGGTCCTATGCGGCGCTGATCGTGCTGCCCACGCTCTGGGTGCTGTCGAACGCCTTCAAATACAAGATCGCCATCATCACCGGCCAGGTGCTGGCGACGCCGACGCTCGACAACTTCCGGGAACTCTTGTTCTCGCGCCAGTCGCATTTCCTGTGGAACCTGTGGAACAGCGCGGTGGTGGCGGTGGTCTCGACCGCGATCGTCATCGTGCTTGCCACCATGGCGGCCTTCACGCTCGACCGGCTGCGGGTGCCGGGCTGGATCCGCTGGGCGGTGCTGGGCTGGGCGATCCTGTTCCAGATGCTGCCGACGCTGACCTTCGTCGGCTCGTGGTATGTGATGTGGGCGGCGGCGGGGCTGCACGGCACCTATCTCGCGGTGATCCTGACCCATGTCGTCCACAACCTGCCGATGGGGCTGTTTTTGATGCTCAGCTTCATGTCCGCGCTGCCGAACGAGCTGTTCCAGGCGGCCCGGATGGACGGCTGCACCCATGCCCAGACCTTCTGGCGCATCGCCTTTCCGCTGGTGCGCGGCGGGATGATCGCAGCCACCGCGCTGATCTTCATCTTTTCCTGGAGCGATTTCGCCATCGCGCTGGCGCTGACCTCGCCGCGGACCATGACCGCGCCGGTCGCGATCTCGACCTTCGCGCAGGAATACGACATCCGCTACGGCGAGATGGCGGCGGGAACGCTGCTGTCGATCGTCCCCGCAATTGTGCTGATCCTCGTCGGGCAGCGCTTCATCGTCCGCGGCCTGCTGGCCGGCGCGGTGAAATAGCCCGGCGCCCCGAAGGAGTTTCCCATGGCCACCGTCACGCTTCAGGGCGTCCGCAAAAGCTTCGGCCGGACCGAGGTGATCCCGCCGCTCGACCTCGAGATCCGCTCGGGCGAGTTCGTTGCGCTGGTCGGCCCCTCGGGCAGCGGCAAGTCCACGCTTCTGCGCATCATCGCCGGGCTTGAGGAGATCGACGCGGGCCGGGTGCTGGTCGATGGCGATGACGTGACCGGGGTGGCGCCGGGCGAGCGCGACATGGCGATGGTGTTCCAGTCCTACGCGCTTTATCCGCACATGAACGTGGCCGAGAACATGACCTTCGCGCTGCGGATGCGCGGCGCGGACCCCGCCGAGATCGACCGCCGCCTGCAAGGCGCGCTGAAGATGCTGGGGTTGCAGGACTATGCGCAGCGCCGGCCGGGGCAGCTTTCGGGCGGGCAGCGCCAGCGCGTGGCCATGGGCCGCGCGATCGTGCGCCAGCCGCGGGTGTTCCTGTTCGACGAGCCGCTGTCGAACCTCGACGCCAAGCTGCGCGCGGCGACGCGGCTGGAACTGCGGGCGCTGCACGACCAGCTGGGCGCGACCTCGGTCTTCGTCACCCACGACCAGATCGAGGCGATGACCATGGCCGACCGCGTGGTGCTGCTCGACCGCGGCCGGATCCAGCAGATCGGCACCCCGCGCGAGATCTACCGCGCGCCGCGCAACCGCTTCGTCGCGGGCTTCATCGGCTCACCCGAGATCAACATCCTGCGCGGCAGGCTGGAGGCGGGGCAGGGCGGCGGGGCGGTGTTCGAGGGGCTGGCGCTGCCCGGGGCGGCGGCGCCCTCTGCGGCGCGGCTGGTGGACCTCGGCATCCGGCCCGAGCATATCGGGGTGGCCGGCCATGCCGCGCCCGACCGCTGGCCCTTCGAGGTGCAGGCGGTCGAGTTCACCGGGCAGGACGCCTTCCTGACCGGGACCGCCCCGGTCGGGCGGCTGACCATCCGGCTGGACCTGCGCGACGAGACCGGGCTTTCCGAGACCGTCGCGCCCGGCCAGCGCCTGCACGTCTTCCCGCGCGAGGGGCACTGGCTGCTGTTCGATCCCGAGACCGGCGCGAGGATCGGCGATGCCTGAGCCGGCGGCGCTGCGCCAGCTGCGCCTCGATGGCGGCCCCGCCGACGGATCGCGGCTGATCGAGGTCACTAATGCCGCCGGGCTGAGCGTCGATCTTCTGCCCGACCGCTGCCTTGATCTGGGGCAGGTGCGGCTGAACGGCGTGCCCTTCGCCTGGGTCGGGCCGAACGGCCTGGCCCCCGCCGCCCCCGGCGAGATGGATCTGGCGCTCGGCGGGCTGATGTGCACCTGCGGCTTCGATCACATCCGCCAGCCCGAGGCGCATAGGGGCGGACGCTATCCGCTGCACGGGTCGATGTCGTTGCGCAGGGCGCAGGTCGAGGCCGCCTGGGTAAGGCCGGACGGCAGCGCCAAGATCCGGGCGCGGGTCGTCCACGGCGTCGCCGGCGGCGCATCCTGGACGCTCGTGCGCCGCATCACCATCCCGGCCGACCGCGCCGAAATCGCCATCGAGGATGAGGTCGAGCTGCGCTCTCCCGCCGACGGGGACCGGGTGATGGCCCTCTATCACGTCAACCTGGGACCTCCGCTCATCGGCCCGGACACCGTGGTGACCGTCGCCGGACAGCCGCGCCCCGACCTGCCGGGTTCGGCCCCCGGCACCTTCTGCGAGCCGGCACCCCCTGGCGCGACGGTGGTCGAGGTTGGGCGCGGGATCGGCGATGCGCGCGTCCTGTTCCGGCTCGAGGCTGCGGCCGACCAGCTACCCTGGCTTCAATTCCACCGCCGGATCGCGCCCGATGGCGGCCTCTTCTGCGTCGAGCCTGCAACGCACGACCGACGACTGCGGACAGAGCTTGCGCCGGACGGGCCCGGACCCGAGGGGACCGTCCTTCGCCGGTTTCGGCTGCTCTTGCGCTTCGGTCGCGGGGTGCCGTCTGCCCCGAAACGTTCGGGACAGAAGTTGTCCGGACCATGAGCGGGACGGCATCGGCTGCCGGTTCCCGTAGCCCGCGCCCCAGACCCGCAGGCCGACCGATCAGTCGCCCCGCCACGGCGGGGTCAAACAGCCCGAAAGGCACCGGCCGGGTGCGTGGGACGTCTGCGCGCCCGAAACGTCATGCTTCCGCGCGGGCAGCGGGGGGTCCGGACATGGCGCCCATCGACCTTGACGCCGTCGGCAAGGGCGGCGTCGCCGGACAAGCAGCAAACGATCATCCCGCGAAAAGGCAGCGCACCCTCATTCTGCGGCCCGAGCGTTACAGGCAAAGGCACCTTCGGCCTCCCAGCGGCGCGCGATGGCGCCAAGCGTGTCCAGCACCCCGCGCAGTTCCGCACCCCGGTCGGTCAGCCCGTAGCTGACTGCGGGCGGAATGGTCATGGTCTGCTCGCGCCAGACGACGCCGGCATGTTCCAGCATCCGCAGCCGTTCGGTCAGGACCCGCGTCGAGATTCCCGGCACCAGGCGCTTGATCGCGCCGAAGCGCTGCGGCCCCTGCTCGGACAGGACCCACAGGATATAGATGGTCCACGGGCCGGTGATCACACGCAGCAGGCCCTCCATCGGGCAGGAGGGGGGCAGGGCGGTCTTCATCGCGGGCGCTCCTTGCGGCAGGAGAAGGCTGGTTACTTTTCGGTGCCTACTTATATTTGGTCAGTAAGACTGCTAGGGAAAGCTACATCTGAAATCATCAGGTTTCAAGCAAAGCGCAAGCGGCGGCGTGCCGCCCGGGCTTGAAAGGACGACGACATGACGGACAGGCAACCTGCGGTATTTCTTCCGCATGGCGGGGGACCGTGCTTCTTCATGGATTGGGATCCGCCCGACACCTGGCTGCGGCAGCGCAGGTTCCTCGAGGCGTTCCCGGCAAGCCTGCCGGCAAGGCCGCGGGCGCTGCTGGTGATCTCGGGCCATTGGGAGGAACGGGTGTTTACCGTGCAGACCAACCCCGCGCCGCCGCTGCTGTTCGACTATCAGGGATTTCCGCCGCATACCTATCGGCTGACCTGGCCCGCGCCGGGCAACCCCGCGCTGGCGGCCCGTGTGCGCGACCTGCTGGAAGGGGCCGGGTTCTTGACCGGCGAGGACCCGGCGCGCGGCTACGATCACGGCGTGTTCGTGCCGCTGAAGGTCGCCTTCCCCGAGGCCGACATCCCGACCGTGCAGCTGAGCCTGCGTGCCGACCTCGACCCTCAGGCGCATCTGGCCGCGGGCCGGGCGCTGGCCCCCCTGCGCGACGAGGGGGTGCTGATCATCGGGTCGGGCAACACCTATCACAACATGCGGGTGATGATGCAGGCCATGCGCGGCGGGGCCCGCGGCCCGGTCGCGGGGGGCGATTTCGACCGCTGGCTCACCGACGCGGTGACGCAGGACGATCCCGCCCGCCGCGACGCGATGCTGGCGGCCTGGGACCAGGCCCCCGGCGCGCGCGACGCCAACCCGCGTGAGGAACACCTCATCCCGCTGCATGTGGTGGCGGGGGCGGCCGGGGCGGATCGCGGTGCCAAGACGCTTGAGGATCATGTCATGGGCGCGGTGGAAAGCGCCTTCCGGTTCGGGTGACGCCATGGGTTTCGAACTGCCAACGCGCCCAGGTCCGCGCCCCGAGACCACCGAGTGCGCCCCGCACGAACAGGTGTCGCAGAATTCGACCCCCGAGGTTCATGCGCTCTTCAAGCGCCGCGCCTTCGAGCTGCCCTTTGTCGAGCGCCGCCCCTCGGGCATTTCGGTTCCGGGCGCCGAGGCGCTGGTGCTGCCCGCGCCCCATGCCTGCGGCCCGCGCGAGGCCTTCATGGTCGGGCGCGAATTCGCCCATGTCCACCCCGCCCATGACGGCTCGTCGCATCTGATGCTGCCCTTGCCGGCGGTGGAGGAACTGATCGCCAAGGGCTGGGGCGAGCCGCACCCGATGGCGCGGCTGGGCCATATCCCCGCGACGGCGGTCATGGCCTTCGCCCCGCGCGACGCGGCCGAGGTCGATGTGATGCTGCGCCTGCTGACCACAAGCTTCGAGTTCGCGCGCGGCAAGCTGGCGAACCCCGCCCCCATCCACCTCCACGATTGATCGCAAGAACTTCTCAAGACACCAGGACAGGAGACTTACCATGACCAGCATCCAGAACGGCCCTTTCATCGTCACCGGCGCCTCCGGCCAGCTTGGCCGGCAGGTGGTCGATCTGCTGGTTCAGGCGGGCGCCGGCCCGGTCATCGCCATCTCCCGCACGCCCGAAAAGCTTGCCGATCTGGCGGGAGAGGGTGTCGAGGCGCGCAGGGGCGATTTCAACGACCCGGCGTCGCTCGAGGCTGCCTTTGCGGGCGGCAAGCGCCTCCTCATCATCTCGACCGACGATCTGGAACCGGGCAAGCGGCTCGCTGCCCATTCAAACGCCATCGCGGCCGCCAGCGCGGCGGGCATCGGCCATATCGTCTATACCTCGCTGACCAACCCGGTATCCGACAGTCCGATCGGTTTCGCCCCGGACCACGCGGAAACCGAAAAGCTGATCGTGGCAAGCGGCGCCGATCACACCATCCTGCGCAACAACCTTTACGCCGATCTTCTGCTGATGGCAGGTGCCCAGAGCATCGCCTTGGGCCAGCACTTCGCCGCCGCGGCTGACGGCAAGACCGGATATGTGACGCGCGCCGATTGCGCCCGTGCCGCAGCCGCGGCGCTGATGACGGGTAGGGGAAAGCAGACCCTCGACATCACTGGCCCCGCGGCCGTGAGCCAGGCCGAGATCGCGGAGATCCTGTCCGGGATCGCGGGCAAGCAGATCTCCTATGTCGCCCTGCCCTCCGAGGATCTGGTGCAGGCGATGATCGCGAATGGCCTGCCGGAATTCATGGCGCGGGTCTTCGTCTCTTTCGACGAGGCGATCGCGCAAGGCTATCTCGACGTGGCCAGCGCCGATCTGAATGCCCTGACCGGCCAGCCGGGACAGTCCGTTCGCGACTTCCTGCTGGCAAACAGGGCCGCACTGCTGCGCTCGCAGGGCTGAGGGCGGCAGGATGCGCCTGTAAAGCGCCACCTTCCCGCCCGATGCCCTGCGTGTCCGCGCTGTGGCCTTCGAACTGGTGACCGACCTCGACACCGTCGAGGTCGGCCTCCGCGCCGGGGATGTCCTACGGCGCAATCCGAATGCCAGGGTGCCCTTGCTGGAGGACGGCGATTTCGTCTTGTGGGAATCGCGGGCGCTCCGTGGCTATCGCGCCAGCCTGCATCCCGAAGCGGGGCTAGTCCCGCACGATTCCGCCACACAGGCCCCGATGGACCAGTGGGCCTGGCGGCAGGCCATCCCTCCGGGACCGGCCATGCAGAAACTGTCCTTCGGGCTCTTCCTGAAGGGAAAGTTCGGCATGGGCGATGCCGATCCGGCGACCGTCGCTTCCGAGCGCAAGGCCTGCGATCGGTTTCCGGACGTTCCCCAAAAAGGGGCTGGCAGGCAAGGCCCGGATCGTCGGCGCCCCGAGCCTTGCCGCCTTCTGCATCGCGACAAGCTTCATGTATCGCGCTCGGAGCCGGGATTTCGCCCGATGCCCGGCCCGCCCCCTGCGCCGAACCTTTCCCGCCGCCCTGCCGCCTCGACTCCGTGGGACTTTGCCGGTGATGCGTCCCGCGACCGGGTCTCGGCAATACGTTTGACGGCATCAGATCGTCCGGGACGAAAGCTCCGTCATCGCCGATCCGGTCCTCCTGCCCCGATTTGCGTCAGGTTGCGGCCCTTCGATGTCCGACAAGTCCGCAATCATGCGGACAGGCGAAGCCGCCCCGCAAGGCAGCTTCGAAGCGGTCATGTCGTGGCACCGGAGGGGATTTCCCGTGCCGAAGCGGCGTTGGGTCGCCGGATGCGGAACAAGATCGCATAGAGCACTGGAACTGCCAGCAGCGTAAGAACCGATGCGAAGGCAAGGCCCCCCATGATCGTGACCGCCATCGAGGCGAAGAAGGCGTCCGGCAGCAGCGGCAGCATGCCGAAGATCGTCGTCCCCGCCGCCAGCACCACCGGGCGCAGACGGCTGACCGAGCCATCCACCACGGCGTCGTAATCCGCCGCCCCGGACGCGCGCCTGAGGTCGATCTCCTCGACCAGAACGATGGCGTTCTTCATCAGCATCCCCGACAGCGACAGGAAGCCCAGCAGAGCCGTGAAGGTGAACGGCATCCCACTGGCAAGCAGTCCCAGCACCATCCCTGTGACCGACATCGGCACTACAAGCCACAGGATCAGCGGCTGGCGCACCTTGTTGAACATCAGGATCGAGATCGTCAGCATCACGAGGAAGCCCAGCGGCAACTGCTTGCCTAGCGATTCTTGAGCCTGCTGCGAGCTTTCGAACTCGCCGCCCCATTCCATCCGGTAGCCGGGGGGCAGTTCCATCGCCTCGATCTGCGCCCGCACGCTGCGGAAGGCCTGGTCGGCCGTCAGATCGGGCCGCTTGCCGCCCTGGGCGGTGATCGTGCGCTCGCGGTCGCGCCGGTGGATCAGCGCCTCGGCAAGCTCGACCTCCATCCGGGTCACCATGTTGGACATCGGCACATAGGCACCGGCCCCCGGCGACCACACCGGCAGGTCCTGCACGCGGTCGATGCCGTCGCGCTGGGGTTCGGGCAGGCGCAGGTAGATCGGCACCTCGGCGTCGCCTTCGCGCAGGGCGGCCACGCGCAGGCCCGAGGTGCCGAACTGCACCGTGTCGGCGATCGCCTGGCGGGTGGCGCCGGTCAGGCGCATGCGCGATTCATCGACGATCGGCACGACGCGCAATTCGCGCTGGCGCCAGTCGGTGCGCGGCTCGATAATCGTGCCGGCCGCCTCGTAGATCTTCAGCGCCTCGTCGGCCAGCTGGCGCAGGATCAGCGGATCGGGCCCCGAGAAGCGCACCGCCACCGCAGCCCCCGCCGGCGGGCCGAAGACCAGTTCCTCGGTGCGCACCAGCGCGTGGGGGAACTCCATCGCCAGCTCGCGGTTCAGCCGGGCCGCCAGTTCCGGGATCACCAGGGCGTCACGCGTTCGCACGATCAGCTGGCCATAGCTGGGGTCGGCCTGTTCGGGGTTGTAGGTCAGCATGAAGCGGCTGGCCCCGCGCCCGACCAGCGTCGTCACGGCCACCACATCGGGCTCGGCCATAACAATCTGCTCCAGCCGCTGCATGGCGCGGTCGGTGGTGTGGATGTCAGTGCCCTGCGGCATCTGGAACTGGACGTAGAACAGCGGCGTGTTCGAGGCAGGGAAGAAGGCCTGCTTGACCTGACCGAAGGCCATGATTGAGGCGACTGTGATCCCCACGATCACCAGCATCACCAGCCAGCGGGCGCGCAGCGAGCCGTGCAGGATCCCGCGGTAGGCCCGATACATGAGCCCCCGATAGGGATCGGCCGACATGTCTCGCGGGGCCTTCAGCAGAAGCTTGCCCAGGTAGGGCGTGACCGTGACTGCCAGAACCCAGCTGAGCAACAGCGAGATCCCGATGACGGCAAAGAGCGAGAAAAGGAACTCGCCCGTCGCATCCGGCGACAGGCCGATACCCGAAAAGGCCATGATGCCGATGACCGTGGCGCCAAGCAGCGGAATGCTCGTCGCGCTCTCGGTCTCGGCGGCAGCGTCCTCGGGCGTCTGGCCGCGCGCCATGCCGATCACCATGCCCTCGGCGATGACGATGGCGTTGTCCACCAGCATCCCCATGGCGATGATCAGCGCTCCCAGGCTGATACGCTCCATCTCGATCCCGAGGACCGCCATGAAGAAGACGGTGGCCAGCACCGTCAGGCCCAGAGTGGCGCCCACCACAAGGCCCGCGCGCCAGCCCATCGTAAGCATCAGCGCGCCGACCACGATAACCACCGACTGCAAGAGACCAACAAGGAAACTCGACACCGCTTCATCGACGACCTTGGTCTGTTCGTAGATCGGAACCAGTTCTGTTCCTTCGGGAAGCTGCTCGCCGAGTTCGGCGAGGCGCGCCTCGACCGCCTGGCCGACAGCCACGACGTTGCGGTCGGTCAGTGCGGAAATGCCGATGGTGAAGGCCCGGACACCATTCTGGCGAATGATCTGGGAGGGTTGCTCCACCTCGTGGCGGCTGACCGCGGCAATATCGAAAACCGTGGCCTGCCCGACCTCGCCAGCTGCGCCGAGGCGCAGCGTCTCGATCCCTTCAACCGTGGCATAGCCTTGCGGCACGGATAGCGCGATGCGCGCGGTGTCGGCGGTGACCTCGCCATTGGCGAAAACCTGGTTCTCGCTGGCGATCACGCCGATCAACTGGTCGGGCGGCAGGCCCAGACCGGCCAAGCGGGCCGGGTCGATCGCGATGGTGATCTCTTCCTCGATCAGGCCCTGGACCTCGACCTTGGCCACCCCGTCCACCGTCACCAGCCCGCGCCGCAAAAGCGTGGCAAGATCGCGTTGTTCGGTCGGCGTCAGGCCCTGGGTGGTCACGGCATAGAACAGCCCGTAAACATCGCCGAAATCATCGTTGACGATCGGAGCGCGGGCGCCGGCGGGCAGTTCGCCGCGCACGTCACCGATGCGCCGGCGCATCTCGTCCCAGATCTGCGGGATCTCGTCGGGCCCGTAGCGCATGTCGATCTCGACCGTGATCTGCGCCATACCGGGCATGGATTTCGACTGCACGCGATCAAGCTGCCGCATCTGCTGAAGTGCGGTTTCGATGACATCGGCGACTTCTTCCTCTACCTCCTCGGCGGTCGCGCCGGGATAGGGCACGAAGACAAGCGCGGTCTTGAGCGTGAAGCTCGGGTCCTCGAGACGGCCGACATTGGCAAGCCCCCAGAGCCCGCCAAGCAGGCAGAACAGGATCGCAAGCCAGACGGCGACGGGGCGGCGAATGGCGCCGCGCGCGATGCTCATGCGTGCTGCATCAACCGTCTCAGATGCCATGGCGGTCATTCTCCCGTTCCGCAGTGTGTTGGACGGCGGTCAAAGCGCCTGCCGTCAAAGGCCGACGACCGCAACTCGTGCCCCGTCGCGCAGGCGCCACCAGCCGGTTGCGACCACCGTTTCGCCGGGCTCCAGCCCCTCCAGCACGACGATCCAGTTGTCGCGCGGCAGGCCCAGCCGGACATCGCGGCGCGAGACCGTGCTGTCCTCGGCAGTGTAGATCCAGACCGTCGGATTGGCCCGGCTGGTCGTGTCCACTGCCGAGACGGGAAGCGTCACCGCCTGCGAAGGACGGCTGCTTTCGATTTCGCCCACCGCAACGTTCGCCGTCATGCCCGGCAGGATGCGCGGGTCGATATCGCCTGCGATCCTGAACTCGACATCGAAGGTCCGGGTCGAGGAATTGGCCTCGGCCGCGAAACTGCGCGGCTCCAGCGTCGGACGATAGCCCGGCGCGGCCGGAAAGGTGGCCGTCACCGAAAACAGATCGGGCTGGACGCGGGCCACGGCGGCCAGATCCTCGGGCAGCGAAATGCGGATCAAGAGTTCGGAGACGTCCTGAAGGCGCACCACCGGCTGGGCGGGCGTCACGTTGGCATAGGCTTCAACATAGGTGCGGGCAACGATGGCATCGAAGGGGGCGCGCACCTCGGTCTGGGTCAGACGCCGTTCCGCCTCGCGCAGCGCCGTCTCGGCCTGGGCAAGCTGCGCGCGCACCGCGTCGAGCTGCGCGTCGGTGGCGACCCCGCGATCCGACAGGGCGGAGGCGCGGGTAAACTCGCTGCGCGCCAGATCGTACGAGGCACGCGCGCGGTCCAGCGCAAGCTGGAAATCGGCCTTATCGAGCTGTCCTATCAAGTCGCCGGTCGTCACCCGATCACCGGCAATGACTGGAAACTCGACAAGCTGCCCGGAAACCTGGAAGGCGAGATCCACCGTTTTCAGCGCCTCTACTGTCCCGGCAAAGGATCGGGTTCTGGCCTCGGAATACGCGACAGCCTGAGTGATCTCGACGGGCATGGGCAACGCAGACGCTTCAGCACCTGACGGAGGGCCGGCAACGTCACTGCTGCTCGCCGCTTCCCGATCCTGCGCATGGATCTGCCAACTCGGCACGGCAAACAGGAGCGCACAGACGCAGCCTGCGACACCAAGTCCAAGCAGCGCTCTCGCTTTGCCTTCAATGGGCATTGTCGATCATCTCCTCAATTTTCTGTGCAAGCTCGTTGCGAACCGATGGCCCACCATCTGGAAGTGCCAAGAGCGAATGGAAACGTAGTCCTTGCAGCGCGAAGAAGATCAGACGCCCTAGGCTTGTGTCCTTCATTTCCGCCTCGATGCAGGAAAGATCGACCTCAAGCGCGTCACGCAGCGGGTCAAGAAGGTCCGGTTCGGCCGCCGCGACGGCTAGGATCGCCATGGAAACGTCGGAAGCCGCTGCGTCGAGGGTGCGGAGCGAGCAAAGGTGGCGACGAAGGGTGCGTTGTCGCGAGTCCTGCGGCAGGCGCGCTTCTAGGGACTCATGCTCGGAGAGCATGTCCCTCAGCAGCGCCGCCATGAGGTCGCGCTTGGTCGGAAAGTTGTAAAGAACACCGCCTTTGCTCAGTCCTGCTTCCCGCGCAATCGCATCGAAGGAGATATGTGAAACACCCTCGCGCGCGGCGATTGCGCGCGCGGCCGTTAACACGCGCGCACTTGCGTTTTTCCGTCGGCTTTGCGATCCATTCTTCAAGACTGTACCATCCGGTCGGTAAACTCCGGTGGGAGGTAGAGCCGCCGTCCAATATGGTCAAGGCGTTGGGTTGGCAGAACAGCCCCCGAACTCTGGGCAGGTGAGAGTAAGATGAAGAAGGTCAAATCCTATCTGGCCATAGCCGCAATGCTCGCTTTAGTTGCGATAGGATTCTTGATCTGGCGTGGCGATGGTGCCCAGTCGATTCCGGACGGTTTCGCACTGGGAAACGGGCGGATCGAGGCGGTTGAGATCGACGTTGCCGCCCCTAGGCCAGGGCGGATCGCGCATATTATGGTACGCGAGGGCCAACTTGTCGCAACCGGCGATCCGCTGGCCGAACTGGATGTCCGGCAGTTGCAGGCTGCGCGTCATCAGGCCGAGGCCGAGCGCCAGCGAGCAGAGATCGCGGTCGAGAATGCCAGGCTGCTGGTCGAACAGCGTGCGGCCGAGGTACGTGCCGCCGAGGCGGTTCTGGCCCAGCGAGAGTCGGCGGAGGTTGTGGCCCGGCGCCAGCTGGAACGGTCCGAGGCGCTGACCGCTGGAAACGTCACGTCCGAGCGCGCCCTGGAACTTGATCGCTCGAACGCGCTGGGTGCGCAGGCGGCTGTCGCCTCGGCCGAGGCCGCACTGGCAGCGGCGCGGGCCGGCGTGACCTCTGCCGAAGCCTCGGTCGTCGGCGCCGAGGCGGCGGTCGCGGCGGCGAAGGCCGCCATCGAGGCGATCGACGTCCAGATCGAGGACAGCACCCTGAGGGCGCCCAGGGATGGCCGGGTACAGTTCATCGTGGCACGCGCGGGCGAGGTCGTCGGCGCGGGCGGCCGGATCGTCAACATCGCCGATCTGGGCGATGTCTACATGACCTTCTTCTTGCCGACGGCTGCGGTCGGCCGGATCGGACTGGGCACCGAGGTGCGCCTCCTGCTGGATGCCGCCCCGGGCATCGTCGTGCCGGCCGAGGTGTCCTTCGTTTCGGACGTGGCGCAATTCACGCCCCGCACCGTCGAGACCGAGGTCGAGCGCGAGAAGCTCATGTTTCGCGTTCGAGCCCGCATCGCCCCGCTCCTGTTGGCGAAATATGCCGACTACGCCAAGACCGGCCTTCCCGGTGTCGCTTGGGTCCGGCTCGACCCCGCTGCACCCTGGCCCGCCGCAGCCGAAGGGCGCGTCCTCGAATGACGCCGACTCCCCCCGTCGTGCGGGCCGACGGCTTGTCGCTTCGCTATGGCCGGGTAATGGCACTTGATCGGGTGACGCTTGATCTTCCAGCAGGCAGCGTTGTCGGTCTGATCGGCCCGGACGGGGTGGGCAAGTCCAGCCTGCTTGCGCTGATCGCGGGGGCCCGCAAACTTCAGGAAGGGCGGCTCGAGGTTTTGGAGGGCGACATGGCGCGCGCGCGCCACCGGGCGCGCATCTGCCCACGCATCGCCTACATGCCGCAGGGTCTGGGGCGGAACCTCTACCCGACGCTTTCCGTGCGCGAGAACGTGGAGTTCTTCGGGCGCCTTTTCGGCGAAGGCCGAGCCGAACGGGACCGCCGGATCGCCGACCTGCTTCAGGCGACCGATCTCGACGCCTTCGCCGACCGCCCGGCGGCCAAGCTGTCAGGCGGCATGAAGCAGAAGCTGGGCTTGTGCTGCGCACTGATCCACGAACCCGACCTGCTGATCCTCGACGAGCCGACCACAGGCGTCGATCCGCTGTCGCGGCGGGAGTTCTGGGCGCTGATCGGCCGCATCCGTGCCGGCAGTCCCGGCATGAGCCTGATCGTGGCCAGCGCCTACATGGAGGAAGCCGCGAACTTCGATCACCTCGTGGCAATGGACGAAGGGCGGGTGCTGGCCACCGGCAGCCCTGCCGACCTGCTGGCCCAGACCGGCTCGGAGGATCTCGACGCGGCCTTCATCGCGCTTCTGCCCGAGGAACGGCGCGCCCGCCATCATGAACTGGTCATCCCGCCGCGCAAGTTCGAAGATGCGAACGGCCCTGTGATCGAGGCCGAGAACCTTACCGTCCGCTTCGGCGACTTCACCGCAGTGGACAACGTCAGTTTCCGCATTCAGCCGGGCGAGATCTTCGGCTTCCTCGGGTCGAACGGCTGCGGCAAGACGACGACGATGAAAGTCCTGACCGGGCTTCTGGAACCGTCCGAGGGCAGCACGCGTCTCTATGGCCACAAGATCGATGCCCGCGACATGGAAACGCGCAAGCGCATTGGCTACATGACGCAGTCCTTCTCGCTCTATTCAGAACTGACGGTGCGGCAGAACCTCGACTTGCACGGGCGGCTGTTCGACATGGCCCGCGCCGAGATCGCCCCGCGCATCGCCGAACTTTCGCAGCGCTTCGATCTGGCGGACGTGCTGGACAGCCTGCCCGCCGCCCTTCCGCTCGGGGTGCGGCAGCGGCTGTCGCTGGCGGTCGCGCTGATCCACCGGCCGAAGATCCTGATCCTCGACGAGCCGACCTCGGGCGTCGATCCGGTGGCGCGCGACCAGTTCTGGCAGGCGCTCGCCGACCTGTCGCGCAAGGACGGGGTCACGATCTTCCTGTCCACGCACTACATGTCGGAAGCCGCGCGCTGCGATCGCGTCTCGTTCATGCACGCCGGCCGTGTGCTGGTATCGGGCACGCCCGAAACGATCCGGCAGGAGGTCGGCGCGGCAACACTGGACGATGCCTTTGTCCACCATCTTCGTCGCGCTGCGGATGACGGTGCAGCCCATCCACCCGCGACCATTGTTGCACAGCCGAAGAGCCGCGCACCCCGACCGCCCGGGCGCTTCAGCCTGGCCCGGCTGTTCGGCTTTTCCTGGCGCGAGGCGCTGGAGTTGCGCCGCGACCCGATCCGTCTGACGCTGGCCAGCCTCGGCAGCGTGATCCTGATGATCGTGCTGGGCTACGGCATCTCGATGGATGTCGAGAACCTGAAATTCGCGGCGCTCGACCTCGATCAAACCGTTCTCAGCCAGTCCTATGTCAACGACCTTGCCGGATCGCGCTATTTCGACGAAGCGCCTCCCCTGACGGGCTACGACGATCTTGACGCGCGAATGCGCGCGGGCGAAATCAGCCTTGCACTTGAGATCCCGCCCGGCTTTGCCGCCGATCTCGCCCGGGGCCGTCCAGTCGAGATCGGCGCCTGGTTCGACGGCGCGATGCCGATGCGGGCCGAGACGGTGCGCGGCTACGTCCAGGGGATGCATGTGCATTGGCTGACGGACCAGCTCCGCCAAGCCTACGGAGAGGACGCCGTGGCCGGAGACTATGCGCTGGAGCTGCGCTTTCGCTACAATCCCGATGTGGAAAGCCTTGCCGCCATGGTCCCCGCGGTCATTCCGCTTCTGCTCATGCTGATCCCGGCCATGCTGGCCGTGCTGTCCGTCTCGCGCGAGAAGGAGACGGGCTCCATCGTCAACCTCTATGTCACGCCTGCCCGGCGGCTCGAGTTCCTGCTGGGCAAGCAGGTGCCCTATGTCGCCCTAGGCTTCGTCAACTACCTGCTGTTGCTGGCGCTGGCGGTCCTGGTCTTCGGCGTGCCGGTCAAGGGCAGCCTTCTGGCGCTGTCTGCCGGTGCGCTGGTCTATGTCGTGCTGGCGACCGGGTTCGGACTGCTAATTTCCGCATTCACCCGCAGCCAGGTGACGGCGCTGTTCTTCACTGCGCTCGCGACGCTGATCCCGGCGGCACAATATGGCGGCATCATCGACCCGGTGTCGTCGCTGGAAGGCATGGGCCGGGTGATTGGCGAGGTCTTCCCGACCAGCCATTTCGTCACCATATCGCGCGGAACCTTCGCCAAGACGCTCGGCTTCGGCGATCTGGGCGGATCGTTCCTGCCGATGCTGGCGCTGGTTCCGGTGATCGTCGCGCTCGGCGCGGTGTTCGTTCGCAAGCAGGAGAAATAGGCTATGCGGCCGAAACATGTGGCGCATCTGGCAATGAAGGAGCTGCGCGGCCTGTTGCGCGACCCGCTTCTCATGGTTCTGGTGGTCTATGCGTTCACGCTCGACATCTACACCCACGCCACCGCCATGCCCGAGACGCTGAACCGCGCCACCATCGCCATCGTGGACGAGGATGCCTCGCCACTTTCGCGCCGGGTGTCGGATGCGTTCCTCTCGCCCTATTTCGTGCCGCCAGCGCAGATCGGCCTGGCCGAGATGGATGCGCGGATGGATGCCGGGATCGACACGTTCTCGCTGGTGATCCCCCCCGATTTCCAGCGCGACCTGCTGGCGGGCGATCGGCCGGAACTGCAACTGAACGTCGATGCCACGCGGGTCAGCCAGGCCTTCACCGGCGCGGGTTATGTGCAGGCGATCGTCAATCAGGAGATCGCCGGCTGGGCCGCCCGCGATGCCGCTGCGGCTGCGCCTCCGGTCGATCTGGCAGTGCGGGCGCGATTCAACCCGGCGCTGGACCCCGGCTGGTTCGGCGCCCTGACGGCGGTGATCAGTGCTGTCACCATGCTTTCGATCATCCTGTCGGGCGCAGCCCTGATCCGCGAACGCGAACACGGCACGGTCGAACACCTGCTGGTGATGCCTGTCACGCCGGCCGAGATCATGACAAGCAAGGTTCTCAGCATGGGCGCGGTGGTGCTTGTGGCAACCGGGCTGTCGCTGAACTTCATGGTCCAGGGGGTGCTGGAGGTGCCGATAGCCGGCTCGGTCACCCTGTTTCTTGTCGGGGCGGCGCTGCATCTTTTCGCCACCACCTCTCTGGGCATCCTGCTGGCAACGATCTCCGGCTCGATGCCGCAGTTTGCCATGTTGCTGTTGCTGGTGCTCTTGCCGCTGGAAATCCTGTCGGGCGGCATGACCCCGCGCGAATCCATGCCCGAGGCGGTGCAGTACGCAATGCTCGCGGCGCCCAACACGCATTTTATCGCCCTTTCGCAGTCGGTCCTGTTCCGCGGCGCGGGGCTTTCGGTGGTCTGGCCGCAACTTCTGGCACTGGCGCTGATCGGCACCGCTATGTTTTCCATTGCGCTGCGTCGGTTCCACGGGCTCCTGAGGTGACCGGAAGGCGGCAGGGCATACCGACAAGGCGGGCGACGCTCGCACTGATGGGAGCTGCGGCGGTAAGCGCCTGCGGTGTAGAACCGCGCATCCCATACCGCCCGGATGACAGGGCCGCGACACCGTTGCTGGGTGCAGCCTATCGCATCCGCACGGACGCGGCGATAGAGGACTATCCACCGGACCTGGGCCCGAGGTTTCGCGAGAACGGACGGTCGCATTACCTGGCCATTTCCGGGGGTGGCGCAAACGGTGCCTTTGGCGCGGGTGTCCTGGCGGGCTGGACCGCTTCCGGAACGCGACCGACCTTCTCGGTCATAAGCGGCGTCAGTACCGGGGCGCTGATCGCACCGCTCGCGTTTCTGGGCCCCGAACATGATGTTACGCTGCGCAATCTCTATACCGGCGGCGTTGCCGAGGGCATCGGCGGCAAGCCCTCGCTGCTGGGGTTGCTTACGCGGGGTGCGCTTGTCGATCCCCAGCCGCTGCGCCAACTGGTCGAATTTTTCGTCTCACCCTCGCTGCTGCGTGGAGTCGCGCAAGAACATGCCCGAGGCCGACGCCTCTTCGTATTCACGACCGATCTGGACACCCAGCTCGGGGTGATCTGGAACATGGGTGCGATTGCGGGCAGCGGCGATCCGGGCGCTCTGTCCTTGTTTGAGGACGTCCTGATGGCCTCGGCCGCGATCCCGGGTGCATTTCCGCCGATCCGTATTCGCGGGCAGACCGCTGACGGCCGCACCTTCGAGGAACTGCACGGAGACGGTGCCGTCGTGTCGAACGTCTTCTCATTGCCCGAGACTGTGCTGTTCTCGTTCCAGGGACAGCGCGCGGTCGGGGCGGCGCTGACCGACATCCACATGCTGATGAATGTCAATCTCGAACCGGAATTCAACGTCGTGGCGGTGCGACCGAGCGCGATCACCGCCCGCTCGGTTTCGACGTTGCTGAAGTACCAAATGCTGCGCCAGGTCAACGCGACCCATGACTTTACACACGCTGCCGGAATCGGCTTCCATGTCACCTCTATTGACATGGTCGCGCCCGACGATGTCGACACCCTCGAGTTCAATACCGCCTATATGCGCGCCCTCTATGCCGGAGGTTTGCGGCGGGCCCGCGCCGGGTCGGCGTGGTCAGCGGCTCTGCCACCTCTGGAAGGGGGTGAAGCGATCGTGAGCACGGGTTAGGACCGCCAGATGAAGCACAAGCCGTAGCGGCGGCACCATCCTTTTCACGCCTTCCCAAAAAGTTCCGAATCCTCGACGACCTTCTGCGCCAGAAGCAGGCTGCACCCTAGACTGTCACTGAGTTCGGCCGCGATCGAGCGGCTCAACCAGCGCGTCCAGAAACCGTGCCGGTGGTGTCCGACAACGACAAGATCCGCCTCGGTCTCAACGGATACCCTGGTGATGGTTGCGACGGGATCGCCGAACTCGATCCGGACCTGCGGCGAAAGCCCCATCCCCGTCAGCCGCTGGCGGCCCTCCTCCAGGATTGCGTCCAGATCGGCCTTCTGCTGGCCCAGGGCAACGGTATCGGCCCCGATCGCGTAGACATTGCCCGAGGCTGTCTCGACCACCGCCAGAAGAGTCACGGCAGCGCCCGTGATCTGCGCAAGGCGCGCGCCCTCGCGTAGCGCCAATCGCCCTTCGCGAGAGCCATCATAGCAGAGCAGAATTCTGGAATACACGGCTTGGCCTCCACGCTCGAATTTAGTCTTGCAAGACGGTTGCTTGCATACTAATTAGCTTCCTATCTTTTTGCAAGACAACCAGAAGCAAGAGCTGATGACTGCTGCACCAGACATGGCGGAGACCTTCACGCGCGCTCTGGCAAGTGTGTCGCGCCAGTGGAAGCGCAGGCTCGACGTACAGTTTCGTCATCTGGGTCTGTCACAAGCACGCTGGGCCGTGATTTTAGAACTGTCCCGGCACGAAGATGCGACCCAGATCGAACTGGCGCGCGTCCTTGGCATCGAGGGGCCGACGCTGGTGCGCTTGCTGGACGGTCTTGAAAGGATGGGGTTTGTCGAGCGCCACCCAAGTGCCGAGGACCGACGCGCCAAGAAACTGGTCCTGACTGAAGCCGCGATTAGGATTCTTGAGAGGATGAAGTCGATCGCCGCAAATAGTCGCTTGGAAGTTCTTGAGGACATTCCTGCGGACGATCTTCGCACCGCGACCCGCGTCCTGGCGCAGATTGCATCCCGGCTGGAGAAGATGGGTAATGACGAAAATGGATGAGATCAAACCGGCAGCACCCGAAGCAAAGGAGACAGGCGAGACCTCCGTGTCGGATTTGCCAAAACCGGCTGCGCGGCGCAGCCGGGTTAAATGGACCCGGCTGTTGGTCGTGGCGGCAGTCCTTGGGGTCGTGGCCTGGCTGGGAACCCCATGGATCATAGCACGGTTCACTCAGGTCCATATCAACGATGCCCGCGTCGCAGCGAGCGTCGTGACCGTGTCCAGCGAAGTCGCTGGCCGCGTGACCGAACTTCCGGTGCTTGTCGGGGATTCGGTCGCTGCGGGAACTGTTCTAGCGTCGATCGACCAGGAATCGTCGCAGCCGCAACTCGATGCCGTCATCGCAAAGCTGGCGGCGACAGATGCCCAGCTTTCTGAACTCGAAAACCGCAAGGGCATGCTGACCGAGCAGCTCGCTGCGCGGCGAGAAGCAGCCAATGCCGGCATCGCGGCTGCCGAAGCCAACCATGAAGCCGCGCTTGCCGTGCTGCAGAATACGCAAACCCGCCACGACCGTGTGGTTAAACTGGCCGAGCAGAATGTTTCGTCGCAACAATCGCTCGACGAGGTGAACGCGGCCCTCGCCACAGCGACACAACAGGAGCGCGCAGCCTATGCCGCAACAGAAGCCGCACGGGCAAATCTTGCAATCGTCGAAGCAGACGCAGCCCAAATCGCTGTGCTGGACTCTCAGATCGATTCTGCCAGGGCAGGGCGCGTCGCGATCGAGGCGGAACGTCGGCTGAAGGAAATCGATCTCGCGCACCGTACGATTGACGCCAGCTTCGACGGTATTGTTGACGCGACCTTCGTTGATGTCGGCGAGTATGTAACCCCCGGAACAAGACTGGTGATGTATCACGCGCCCGAGAATGTCTGGATCGATGCCAACGTCAAGGAAACCGAGTTTTCCAGGTTGCGTGTGGGGTCAAGAGCCAGCATCACTGTCGATGCTTTTCCCGGTCGGACCTTCGAGGGCGAGGTGATCGGCATGGGCGGCGCGGCGACCAGCCAGCTTGCCTTGCTGCCCAGCCCGAACCCTTCTGGCAATTTCACCAAAGTCACCCAGCGGCTGCCAATCCGTGTCTCGATCGATGCCGATGGCGTGGAACTGCGGCCGGGCATGATGGTTGAGATCTATGTCGATGTCACAGGTTGATCGCTTTTTCGAGCAGTACGGGCCGGCGTACAAATGGTATGCCACCGGCACGATCATGGTGGCGACCATCTCGGTGGTGCTTTCGACCACAATCGTGAACGTCGCCATTCCGGCGGTGATGGGTGCCTTCGGGATCAGCGCTGTGCAGGCACAATGGATCTCGACTGGCTTCCTGGCGGCGATGACCGCCACAATGCTGCTGGCCGACTGGGCGGATCGCGCCTTCGGCATGCGGTTGACGATGAATGCGGCGATGGGCGTCTTTCTCGTCGGCTCGGTCGTCGGCGGTCTTGCTCCGAATGAAACCATCCTGACGTTGGCGCGCGTCGTCCAGGGTGCCGCAGCAGGCATTGTCCAGCCGCTGGCGATGATCATGTTGTTCAAGGTCTTCCCCCCTGACAAGCGTGGTGCGGCGATGGGTATCTACGGGGTGTGTGTGGTGCTCGCCCCCGCTCTCGGGCCCTGGATCGGCGGCGTATTGATGGACGCCTTCGACTGGCGCTTCGTCTTCTATCTGGGCCTTCCCTTCGCCGGGGTCGCCATCCTGCTGTCAAACCTTTTTCTGCCAGGTCGAGAGCAGACCGGGCCGCTTCCCGCTTTCGACTTCCCGGGCGTCGCGATCCTTGCGGTCTTTCTCGCAGTCATCCTCAGCACATTGTCGAATGCTCAGCGTCTGGGATGGGATTCGAACATGACACTTGTAGGCTTTATGGTGTCCGCAGCCTCGGCCGCAGGATTCATTCTATGGGAGCTTCACACCGACAAACCCATGCTCGACATGCGGCTCTTTGCCAATTTTGCCTTCGTTTCTGCTTCGGTGGTGTCCTTCATCATGGGGGCAGGGCTTTTTGGCTCGACCTATCTCTTGCCCGTCTTTGTCCAGCAGATCCAAGGCATGACGCCGACGCAAGCGGGTCTTCTGCTGATGCCGTCGGGCTTCGTGATGCTTATCGTTTTCCCGATCGCAGGGCGCCTGTCCGACAGGGTTCCAGCCGCAATCCTGATCGGCATCGGCATGGCGATCTTCGCTTGGTCCTCGTGGCTGATGGCGGATGCGAATATCAACACGACATTCTGGACACTTGCCTGGTGGACCGTGATTTCCCGGGTGGGTCTAGGACTGGTGTTCCCGGCAATTTCCTCAGGAGCTTTGAAAGTATTGCCCCGGCATCTCCTGGGGCAGGGCTCTGGGGCCTCGAACTTCATCCGCCAGCTCGGCGGCGCCTTCGGGGTCAACCTGCTCACTGTGTTCATTGAGCGGCGCACAGTCATGCACGCCGATGCCTTTGCAGCCACGCAAACCAGCGACAATACCACCACGATGGAACTTCTGCGCGAAGTCGCCGGCCTGATGCATTCGTCAGGGCTGCCAGACACGCAGCTCCTACCGGCCGCAGCCTCTTATCTGGGGCAGACCGTGGTGATCCAATCATCAAACGCTGCGTTTCAGGACGGCTTCATGGTAGTGTTCGCGATCTTCGTTCTGGCGCTCGCACCGACCTGGTTCATGTGGCGGGCCAGAACCTGAGCGCCCGCCGGACCGGCCGAGGTCAGACCGAGCACAGCGCCGCGGCCCGGCCCGCCGCCGCATGCGCGGCGATTACCGCGCCGTTCAGGTAGCCTGGATCGCGGGGCGCGGTCTCGCTGCCGGCAAGGGTCAGACGATCCGACCAGGGCGCAGGCAGGGCGAAGACCTGCGGCGCCGGATGGCCGGGGTCAGTCAGGTCGCCCGAGGTCGCGGTCAGGACGTCCGCCGCCCAGTCCTTCAGCCGCACCGACCGCGGCTCGGCGGCCGCCGATCCGAACAGGCGCACAAGCTGCGCGGTGCAGGCCGCGATCACCGCCGCCTCGCCGATCTGCTGACGCCCGGCAGCGGAAAGCCCGACGAAGCCGAACAGCGCCGCCTCGCCCGCGCTGCTCGTGGCGTCGTGGATCTCGGTCATCGGGCCGACCAGGCTTTGCGCCCCTCCCGAAAGGCCGGCCTCGCGCCAGAAGCGCCTCGGATAGACGGCGAGGAACTTGGCATGGGGAGCCATCCAGGTCGGCGTCCGGCGCCACAGATCGAGCACGCCTGGAGAGGGTGCCGGATCGAGCGTCAGGCCCTGCGCTATCAGCCGGGGTGGCAGTGCCAGGATGACGTGATCGGCCCGCACCTCGTCCTCGGGCAGGGTAAGTACGACCGCATCCTCGGCCCGCGTCAGTCGCCGGACCGGCGCTCCGAGGCGGATGCGGTCGCGCGGGATCACGGCGGCCAGCGCCTGCGTAAGCGCCCCCGTCCCGCCCGCGATCCGCCAGGACGCGACGCTACCGGGATGGGGCACGCGCAAAGGTGGCTCCTGCGGATGGCGCTCGAAAAGCATCTGCCCAGCCTCATCCTGCCTCTGGCAGGCCAAGCCGAGTTCCGCCACCAGCGCGGCGATCTCGGGCTGCATGTCGGGCCAGAACCAGGACGGGCCCAAATCGAAGCCGGCACCGGGTGCGCCATCTGCCCCGACGGTCAGGATACGCCCGCCAAGGCGCGGCCGCGCCTCGTAGAGCCGGACATCCGCGCCGGCCTGCCACAGTAGCCGGGCCGCGTTCAGCCCAGCGAGCCCGGCTCCAACGACAGCGATGCGGCCTTCGGTCATGCCGCCGCACCCGGCAGGGGCAGCAGATCGGCGTGTTGTAGCGGCGCATCCTTGAGCCAGACCCGCGCGCCCTCGGCCTCGGCCACCAGGGCATGCCCGGCAGGCAGGCGCAGCCAGCTCTGTGCGGTCAGTTCCTCGCCCCCGACGCGCAGGCTGCCCGACAGCACCATCATTTCCAGCCCGCGCGGGTTGTCGCGCCGGATCGTGCCGTCCCAGGTCTCGATGCCGACCCGTTCGAACCCGTCGTCGAAGAGGACACCCTCAGCCTGTCCGGGCGGCAACGCGATCTGCGCAGTGTCGCCAGCGCGGAACTGCCAGAGCCGCACGAAGATCTCGCAGCCTTCGGCAGCGGCGGGGCTGTGGCGAGTGCCCGGTGGGTTGCGGAAATAACTCCCCGCGGGATAGTCGCCGTGCTCGTCCTGGAAGGTGCCGACCAGCACCAGGATTTCCTCGCCGCCGGTATGGACATGTTCGGGAAAGGCGCTGCCGGGGGCATAGCGTACGATCGAGGTGGCGCGGGCGACCTCGGCACCGTCGCGATAAAGCATCTTGCGCTCGACCCCCGCGGCCGGGCTAGGCACCCAATCGAGCCGGCTGCCTTGGACAACCGTCGGGCGCGTGAAATCGGTGTTGAGCTGCATGATCTGCATCCGTGTTTTGGCATGAGAAGGAAGGGCGCACCCGGTCCGGGTGCGCCCGTGGCGTTGCGGCCCTACGACCGGGGTCAGGCCAGGCCGTGCCGCGAAAAGGGCAGCTCGCGCACCGCCTGCCCGGTCGCCCGGCGCACAGCATTGGCAACGGCGGGGCCGATCGGCGGGGTGCCGGGCTCTCCGATGCCGGTGGGGGCCTCGGTAGAAGGCAGGATATGCACCTCGACCTCGGGCATGTCGGTGATGCGCAGGGGCGTGTAGTCGTAGAAGTTCGACTGGTCCACTTCGCCCTCGGTCAGGGTGATCTCCTCGCGAAGGATCGCCGACAGGCCGTAGCCCAGACCGCCTTCGATCTGGGCGCGGATGTTCGAGGGGTTGATCGGTACGCCGCAATCGACCGCGCAGGTCACGCGCACGACCTTGACCTTGCCGTCCTCGCGCATCCTCACGTCGGCCACCTCGGCCACATAGGAGCCGAAACTCTTGTGCACCGCGATGCCGCGCGTCAGCCCCTCGGGCAGGGCGCCAGCCTTGTCGGCGGCCATTTCCAGAACGCCGCGCGCGCGCGGATCGGCAAGGTAGCGCAGGCGGAATTCCACCGGGTCGGCACCCGCCGCCTGTGCCAGCTCGTCCATCATAGTCTCGACGACATAGGCGGTGTGGGTATGGCCAACCGAGCGCCACCACAGCACCGGCACGCCGACGCGCGGATGATGCACGTCCGCCGTCCAGCCCGGGATCGCATAGGGCGAGCTTTCGCCCAGCCCCTCGACCGAGGAACTGTCCACCCCGTCCTTCACTGCGAAAGGCTCGAAGGCCGTTCCCAGCATTATCCCCTGACCCACTACCCGGTGCTGCCAGAAGGCTATGTTGCCTTCGGCGTCCAGTCCGGCGCGGACCCGGTGCATGTGCATCGGGCGGTAGTAGCCGCCGCGGATGTCGTCCTCGCGCGTCCATACCAGCTTGATCGGGCGCGCCTCGCCATGCGCGTCGAGCCAGGCCTTCGCCACCATCGCCGCCTCGGCGACGTAGTGGCTGTCATAGATCGCCCGCCGCCCGAACGACCCCCCGCCCCAGAGCGTGTTGATCGTCACCGCCTCGGGGGCGATGCCCAGGACCTGCGCGCCAATGTTCTGATCGAGGGTCTGGATCTGCGAGCCGGTCCAGAAGGTGGCTGCCGTGCCGTCGAAGCGGACCGTCACGTCGATCGGCTCCATCGGCGCATGGGCGAGATAGGGGAAGAAATAATCCGCCTCGATCACCTGCGCGGCTTCTCGGCCCGTGGGCTCGGCCGCGTGGAACTGCGTGCCCTCGCGGTCGAGAAGCGCCGCGTATTCGGCGCGCAGCTCCTCGGTGCCACGGTTCTCGGCCGTGCCGATATCCCACTCGGCCACCAGCGCTTCGCGCGCTTGGATTGCCTGCCAGGTGGTCTCGGCGATGACGGTGGCACGGTCGGGCAGGCGGATCACGTCGATCACGCCGGGCAGGGCGCGGGCGGCGCTGTCGTCGAGCGCGGCAAGGGTGCCGCCGAAGCGCGGGCTGCGCAGGCTGACGGCATGGACCATGCCCTCGATCCGCGCATCCATGCCGAACATGCCCGTGCTGCCTTCCGTCTTGCGCGCCACATCGACGCGGGGGAAAGACTTGCCGATATAGACCCACTGATCGGGCGATTTAAGCGTCAGCTCGCCGGGCACCGTCTGACGCGCCGCGGCCTCGGCCAGGTCGCCGAAGGTGGCGCTGTTGTTCCCGGCGCTGACCCGGCCGCCCGCCACGGTGACGGCGGCAGGATCCACGCCCCAGGTCTCGGCCGCGGCGGCCACCAGCATGGCCCGCGCGGTGGCGCCCGCCTCGCGATACTGCTGCCAGGAATTGGCCATGGCAGTCGAGCCGCCGGTGCCCTGCACCCCCATCAACGTGTTGGCATAAAGCGCGGTATTGGCGGGGGCGAATTCGGTCGTGACCTGCGCGGCATCGGCATCAAGTTCCTCTGCCACCAGCGTGGCAAGCCCGGTCGCCGTGCCCTGGCCCTTGTCGAGGTGCTTGACGATCACCACCACGCTGTTGTCGGGGCGGATATGGACGAAGGGCGTGGCTAGCCCTTCGGCGGCCCCCTCGGCGGCCGCCCGCCCTACGGGCAGCGCCGCGCCCAGCATCAGCCCGCCCGCGGCACCGGCGGAAAGTTTCAGGAAGCCACGGCGCGACAGCGGCGCGGCGCGAACGGCGGGAACGGCCCCCGCGATGATCCGGTCCAGCATGGTCAGCCCTCCATGATCTCAGCGGCGCGGTGGACCGCCTTGCGGATCCGCGCATAGGTGGCGCAGCGGCAGAGGTTGCCCTCCATCGACGCGTCGATGTCGGCGTCGGTCGGCTTCGGCGTCCCGGCCAGAAGCGCCGCGGCCGACAGGATCTGCCCGGACTGGCAATAGCCGCATTGCGGCACCTCGAGCTCGACCCAGGCGGCGCGGACCGCCTTTGCGGCGGCATCGGACGCGCCCTCGATCGTGGTGATCTCCACCCCCTCCAGATCGCCCACCGCGCTCTGGCAGGACCGCGCCGGCACCCCGTCCAGATGCACCGTGCAGGCGCCGCAGGACGCCACGCCGCAGCCGAACTTGGTGCCAGTCAGGCCCAGTTCGTCGCGCAGCACCCACAGAAGCGGCGTGTCCGGCGCGCCAGATACCTCGCGCCGCGCGCCGTTGATCGTCAGCGTGATCATCATAACCTCCTTGGTCGGTTCAGCCCAGGTTCGGAGCGGTGGCCGTGAAGGCCGCATCGGCGGCCAGCTGCGTCCACCAGTCGGACATGCCCGGCACCGCCATCAGCGCGCCGCCATCCTCTGTCATCGTGGCATAGGCGACCAGCGGGCCAAGCAGATAATCAGCATAGCCCGGAGCATCCCCCGCGAGCCAGAGCGAACCGCCCCGGTTCTCGATCACAAGCCCGGCAAGGCGCACCGCGGCGTCAACGTTCTGCCGCCGCGCATCTTCGTTCTTGCCGCCGACCAGATCAGGGAACAGATGGTAGGCGACAAAGCCAATGATCGCGCCATAGCCGTAGTTGGCGATCAGCGCGGCCGTCTCGTCGGCCTTGGCGCGGCGCTTGGGATCGGCCGGCCACATCGCCGGATCTGGATTGCGCACCTCGAGATAACGGGCGATCGTCTCGGTCTCGCGCAGGCGCATCCCGTCGATGTCCAATACCGGCACCTTGCCGAAGGGATGGCGGGCCAGATGCTCGGGCTGGCGCGTCTCGCCGGCCAGCACGTTCACCGGAACCTGGTCGTATGCGATGCTCTTGCGCGCCAGGATGCAGCGGATCGTGCGCACATAGGTCGATCCGTCGAAGCCGTAGAGGGTCACGTTGGTCATGATGAACCTTTCTTGATGCCGGGGTGGTTGGGAAGATCGGAGCCCGGCGCGGATCGGACCGCGCCGGGACTCGGGGCGATCACATCCAGGTAGCGGGCCGGTAGCGGTAGGCCGGACCCTCGGCGAGGATGCGTCCGAAGCCGGGGAAATGGATGTGGCTGCCCGCGACCAGCATCTTGTCGGCCGCTACCATGTCGAAGATCCGCCGGCGCGAGGCTGCAGCCTGCGCGGGATCGGAATCGAAGCCAAAGCCCACATCCGGTAGGGCGGTGTGCACATCGGCCGAATGCAGCGTGTCGGCGATCATCAGAAGCTGTCGGTCGCCGCCGTCGATGCGCACCACGCAATGCCCAGGCGTGTGGCCGGGCGACAGCATCATGGTAAGGCCCGGCGCGGCCTCGGCCCCGTCCACGATGCGGGTGATGCGGTCGCCGTAGGCCGCAAGCACCGTCTGCGCGAACTGGAAGGTCGGCTGCGCCTCGGCCGGGGCCTGGGCCATGATGGCGGCATCCGTCCAGAACGCCGCCTCGACCTCGCCGATCGCCAGTTCGGCATTCGCGAATACCGGCGCGCCGTCGCGGATCAGCCCGCCGACATGGTCGGGATGGGCATGCGTGACCACGACCATGTCCACATCCTCCGGCGCGACGCCTGCGGCCGCAAGTCCCGCCGTCAACCGCCCGAAACCCGGACCCAATGTCTCCTGCTGGCCCATGCCGGCATCGATCAGGATCGTCCGGTCAGCCGATTGAATCAGGAAGGCGGACACGGGGGCGGGCACGGCATCCGGCCCGATGCCGGCGGCCGCGAGCACCTGATCGACCTCGGCACCGCCGAAGAAGAAGCCGCGCCCCAGCGGCGCCATGCCGTCCAGCAGCGCCGTGATGCGGAACGACCCCAGCGGCGCCGTGTAAAGCGCAGCGCCCGGCGTCGTGCCTTGTCCCGGTGCCATGCCGTGCCCGTCAGCCATGGCGGGACGCGCGCCGCCAGCGACGGCGCTTACCACGGGCAACAGGGCGGCTCCCGTCAACAGGGTGCGGCGGTTCAGTCTGCTCATGTGGGTATCCTTCTATTACGAACTATTCGTGTTCGCAGCAAATTAGCACGCCGGTTTGATTTCTCAATGGCAGCCCGCTAGATAAAGCTCATGAAAAATACATTCTCCCTAGACGACATGGCCTGTTTTCAGGCCTACCGGCTGCACCACGCCTTCGGCCGCTATTATCAAGTGGTCTTTGCAGGCACTGGTCTTACCTATGCCAAATATGTCGTGCTCAAGGCCTTGGGGGAGCACGGCGAAATGTCTCTGTCGGATCTGTCGGCGCGGCTCGGCGTGGAACCCAACACCCTGTCGCCGCTGGTCAAGAAGATGGCGAACTACGGAGTGGTCGAACGGCTGCGCGATCCGGAGGACGAGCGGCGCATTGTTCTGCGGCTTGCCTCGCGCGGAGTGACCGCCCTGCGAGAGGCAGACGCCATCATAGCGAGCGGTTTCAGGTCTCTCGACCTTGGCGAAGAAGAGGTGGCCGAGACGATCCGGCGGATTTCCAGCTTGCGATCAGCTGTCGAGCGCGCGGCCAACAACGATGAAAACGTTGATCTCGGCAAATCCTCATAGGCGGCTGTCCTTACCAATGTTTCCCGTGGTCACCCCTCGAGATTCGCGCTGGTTCGTTCATGATCACAAGGGACGAGGACTGTCGGTGCACGGCATGGGCCCCGCGTACAAAGCACACCTGTAACTATCGGCAGGTCGAAGCCAGCGACGTGCAGTTCCTGCTCCTTCGGCCCGACCATGCGCATCTGTGCAGCTTTCTGGTTGAGGGCGCGCAGGCATATCTGCTGGCCACTTCAGCAAGAATTCCGAGCAATCTTGCGGTCTCGGCCACATAGCCGTCGCTCGATCATCGCGCGATCTCGCCTGCCATCACAGCACGCCCATGAACGGCGAGCGTCGCCGTGAACCTCGGGCATCCGAACTGCCGGATGACCTCGAGGATGCGCGCGTCGTAGGCGGCCTGCCCGATGAGCCGACACAGGTCTGAAGCATGAAACTGCCGGTTGCCACTGGGTGCAGCCTTGATCTGGTCGTGCAACTCTCGCTCTCGTGGATCAGGAGCTCGTTCCGGCGCAGACGCTGCCTCCGGTCGGCTCACCGTACCGGGTGAGGTGCGCCAACGGCGCATGAAGCCGAGGAGGAAGCCGGCCGGAACCCTATCGTTCCCGCGCGCCCGGTTGAAGGCTAGGAAGCGGTCCCAGATTACCTGCGTGTCGACGTTCCAGCAGGGCAGGGCCTTCTTTGCCGCCTTGATCAACTCGGCCCAGCAGGTTTGGAAGACGTTCGAGCCAGCGCCAATAGTGATCTGTCCGGAGAATACAGTTTTGTTATCTTTATCTCTAGATAGTGATGTGTCGCCTGTGCCTGACTCAACATCCTGATCTTCCCCCTCTGCGTCAAAGGCGGCGAACCGGAAGAGCCAGGGGGCGAACTTGCCGTTTGGCTTCTCTCGCCTTAGCTCCAACTCGGACGCCTCGAGTTCCGCCAGCAGTTCGGTCAGGTACTGGCGCGAGATGTTCATCTTGGACGCGAGGCCCGCGAGCGTGAAAGCGGCTGTCCCACGCGGCAGCCCGTTGTAGCCCTCCTTCCACGCGATGGCGTCGAGGATGACGGTTGCCAGCTTGTGGGCGGAAACGGATAAGTCTGTCTGGGTGATCCGTCGCAGGATCAGGCCGGTCGTGGGTTCCATGGTTGGTATCTCCTGTGAGAGACGACCCCATGCCGAGAGCAAACAACATTCTTGCCAGCAAAACCACTTTGCCGGTTGCAGAGGTTCGGACGGTGCGCTAGAAGATCCTTGTTCACGGGTTCTTCTAGCGCGGCGTCAGGCTTTACGGTCTGGCGTCGTTTCCCTTTTTGGGTTCGGTGCACGGTCTCCGGTGCAAGGTGTATTGGAAGCGGGCCCGCCAGATGGAGGCCCGCACAGGTTCAGTAGTGGACCTCTTCGAAGCCGTAGTTGCCTTGATGATCGCGCCAGTCGACGAAGACCGAGCGGTAGTTGACCTGTCCGCAGCCGCTTGGGCGAGGAAGGTCAGATGCTGTAGGCACGGCGGCTACGCTCGAACCTCGCCAGTGGTAATCACCTTGCGTGCCGTAGGAACCAAGACGTGTGCCGTCGGATCGTATGCAATCGCCATCTCGATTTTGGCGCTGGCTGAACTGGATGTGAAAGACCCGGATGCTGCGAACGAAGTCGAAGGCATCACCCGAGATGTCGATATCAGCGCGCTCGTAAGACTGGACCTGGACCAAGGGCAAGGGAGCTTGCGGCACGCTGACCTGAGGCGCATCCCGGAAGGCAATGTCGTACAACCGTTCCATTGGCGACTTCACGGCAGGGGCGCTGAACGACGCCCCCATCGGGCAGCGCCAGATCTGCAAGGGCGGCTCGATCGGCCAGGGCGTGATCCTGCGGATGAAGACCGCCCTTGCATGGGCACAAGGCGCCGATGCGGGCCAGCCGCCTGCCAGACAGAGCAAGATGGCGCAGTCCACCTGATAGGCTTGCGCCGGCTCGACCGACCCGACGAGGCTCGATATTGTGATGGCTACGGCAGTCGCCGCGGTTCGGACCCTGTGCTTCATGACGCCGACTCCCACTATAATGGTTCGGCGATACAAAACAACACTAACGATAGCAAGGATATTTCATCGCATGAGTTGCGGTGTGACCCCCAAAGGGCTGGTCGCAGATGTCGGTCTGACGCGTGACGTGGCTTCAGGGCACCGATTGGGCAATGGGATCCCTGAGCCAAGCATAAGTGGACATCGAACCGGCCAAACCACCGGACGTGATCTCCGTAGCCTGTAGCGCACTACTATGATAAATAGCCATTTTATGGAGAATGCGTACGGCCAAGAAAGCGGCCAGCGGGAAGGTCATGTGATGGTCCGTGATGACGGCGAAACGGTAGGCTTGTTCGAGCCCCTCATGGTCTCGGAGGGCTCTCCTGTCCGCTCAGGCTTGAATGATCTTGTGCTCGAGTTGGCGGAGAAATCCGCCGCCTTCCGCAGCAGCTTGCCCGTTTCAATCGCAGAGCCGCTTGCCGATCTCGTGCGGGCGATGAACTGCTACTACAGCAACCTCATCGAGGGGCATGACACCCATCCCATCGACATCGAACGCGCGATGCGGAACGACTACAGCGCCGATCCGAAGAAGCGAAACCTTCAGCTCGAAGCCAAGGCGCATGTCTCCGTCCAGAAATGGATCGACGAAGATGGCATGGCGGAACCACCGACCGCGCCTGCGTCGATCACTGAACTGCATCGCCGATTTTGTGAACTCTTGCCGCCCGAACTTCTCTTCGTCGAGAACCCAAAGACAGGCGAAAAAATCCCGGTTGTGCCCGGGGAATTGCGCACACGATACGTTGAAGTCGGACGGCATATCGCCGTCAGCCCTGGAGCCGTCCCCCGCTTCCTCGACCGAATGCACAAAGCCTATAGCCTGCCCGGCAGGATCGAACCGATCCTTGCCGCCGCTTGCGCCCATCACCGGCTTCTCTGGGTGCACCCCTTCCTTGACGGGAATGGGCGCGTTGCACGTCTCATGTCCTACGCCATGCTGCGCAAGACCCTGGACACGCGCGGCCTTTGGTCAGTGGCGCGCGGGCTGGCGCGGCAGGAGGCGGCCTACAAGGAACACCTCGCCGCCTGTGATGGGCCGCGCTGTGGCGACCGTGACGGCCGCGGCACGCTCAGCGAGGCTGCGCTTGCCTCCTTCGCGCAGTTCTTTCTGCGCATCTGCATCGACCAAGTGGAGTTCATGGCAGGGCTCATGCGGCCCGACCGGCTGAGGGACCGCATTTTGATCTGGGCGGAAGAGGAGATGCGTGCCGGATCCCTGCCTGTGAAATCCGATACTGTTCTGAAAGCTGTTCTTTATCAGGGACAGATCGAACGGGGAGAGGTCGAGTCCATCCTGGGTACGAGCGACCGCACGGCGCGACGCGTGACCTCCGCGCTTCTCGAGGCTGGCGCGCTCTCCTCAGTATCGACACGTGCCCCCCTAAAGCTGGCGTTTCCCGCCAAATATGCAGGTCGATGGATGCCGGGGCTCTTTCCTGACCGGGAAGAGTGAGGACTGAAAGCTCGCTTGAAACAGGCAGGGCATGAGCTGGTTCGCCGTTTCAGGGTCTCAGGACCGAGCGGGGACCACTACTCCACTGCGTCGAGAAACCGCCCGTACTCCTCGCTCACTTCCCTCGCTTCGATAAAGGCCCGCGCCCGTTCCTCGTCCAGGCACCGGAAGTACTCCTGCACATCGGCGATGTAGGCCTCAAAGTCCCCCCGGATCAGATCCGCATAGGTGCGCATGTCTTCGCGTGACGCAGGCAGGAACGGCCGCTCCGGCGGGGTGCAGGCATGGACCGGACCTGCCACCACGACCGCGGTGATCAACAGCACTAGGGGGATGTTGCGCGCACAGGTCATGTGCAGGGCAAAACTCCTTTGCTGCCTTTAAGATCACAAGTTTGTCAGCTATCACCGTTATCGGAGCAAGACGATCTTCGTCAAGTCGTTTTAATTGTCTTGCTATCATTCATGTTGTCTTGTATCGCCCACGGTGTTGCGACCCCGTGGGCCTGAGACTGCACCCAGGCAGAAGAAGGACCCAAGGGAAGGCCATGATAGAAGAAGCCCCGAATGTGGTTACAGAAGACGGACTGCGCGGCCTCCTTGCCGAAGGCTACCTCATCGAGGTGGTGTGCAAGGAAGGGGCCGAGAAGCGCCATAACAGTTGGTACGGCGCCTGGGTCATCCGGGCCGTTGCCCCGGACGGGCGCGACGACAAGATGCTCGTCACCAGCCGCAGCGTCCTCAAGCTGCGCGATTTCAAGACCATCGTCGGCCTTGTCAGCTTCCTTGCCGAAATGGGCTGCACGACCGCCAGCATCCCGCTCGTCGAAGGCGCTCGCGAGCGTCACGCCGCCCCCGGACGCACGTCCGAGCCACGGACCGGCCCGGTTCTGGTCAAGGACAACTGACCGCGCGTTTGCGCTCGTCGTTGCATTGGGTACAGGCGTTTGTTCCGCGCCCTTGGCCCTTGCCGACGGTTTCGTCTTCCAGGTCAGTTCTGATGGCCGACTGATCGACACCGCCGAGACCACGAGCAGCCTGCGCTCGTTCACCGGTGACGACGACGCCCAGACTGGACCCCTTCCAGATCGTCTCTTTCTCTTCGCTGCACCGCAGTCCCGTGGGGATGATGATCCCCTGAACGATGTGACGGCTGCCGCAGCGGTTACCCCGCGCGCCGTCCGCGCCGCCCCCGAAATCCTCCAAGCCATCGAGACCACGGCGCTGCGCTACGGTAGCCATGACGCTTTGCGTCAGGCAGGCCTGTCGGTCACCGATTGGGCGCTGTTCTACCGCGCCAATATCGAGGTCGAGAGCGCGTACAATCCCGGCGCGCGCAGTCCGGTCGGGGCCATCGGGCTCGGCCAGTTGATGCCCGACACCGCGCGCGATCTCGGTGTCGACCCCCATGACATCGCGCAGAACCTCGACGGCTCTGCCCGTTACCTTCTGATGATGCTCGAGCAGTTCGGCGATCCCGCGCTGGCGCTCGCGGCCTACAATGCCGGCCCCCATGCGGTCACCCGCCATGGCGGCATTCCCCCCTTTCGTGAAACCCAAGGCCATGTGGCCCGTGTGACAGCCGTGTTCCAGCGGCTGAGAGGAGACCTTTCGTGACGTCCAAATCTTCTATTGTCGCGCTCGGCGCGATGGCCCTCATCGTACTGGCCGGCCCCGCTCTGGCCCAAAGCATCGACCTCTCGCCCGTACAGACCCTGCTTCAGGGCATCGTCGATGCGATCACCGGTCCCTTGGGCATCGTGATCGGCACGCTCGCGCTGATCGGCGTGTTCCTCTCCTGGCTCTTCGGCATCCTCGATTTCCGCCAGGCGCTCTGGGTCGTGGTTGCGATCGCGGGCATTGCCGCGGCGCCCACCATCGTCGCCGCCATCTGGACGACCTGAGAAGTACCCATGTCCGACCAGTCCCGCGTCTTCATCGGCCTTCTCAGGCCGCCCAAGCTGATGGGCCTGCCGATCATGTACGCCATGGTCTGGCTCTTCGGCTCGACGCTCCTGTTCCTCTGGGTGCAGAGCTGGGTGGTGGCTGTGTTCGCGGGGCTGGCCTGGCCGGCGCTTTGGAAAGCCGCGGACTGGGATCCGAACTTCCTCGATGTCCTGGTGATCACCTTGCAGGAAACCCCGCCCACGGCGAACCGAAAGCTTCACGGGGGCGACAGCTATGCCCCGTGATGGATTGGCCGATGATGTGGAGGGCGCTCTCGATCCGCTGACGGCACTGCCCGCATGGGTCAAGGGCGAGAAACGGCTCTCGTCGATGCTGCCCTATGTGAGCCTTGTCACCGACCGGACGATCCGGACGCGGGGCAACGAGCTGATGCAGTGTATCCGGCTGGAAGGGGTGAACAGCACCACGAGCGAGGACGCGCATCTCGACCGGATCGGCGGGCTCCTGGCAGGCATCGTCGCGCAGGTCGGAACCGAGTTCTCCTTCTACCTGCATAAGGTGTCTAAAGCGGTCGACGTGACCCTGCCGCCCATCGCGGGCGAAGGCTTCGCGGCCACCGTCGATCAGCGTTGGCGCGCGCATCTGGGTCAAGCGGGCCTGCGCGACAAGACGCTGACGCTCACGGTGCTGAAGCGCCCGGAGGCGGGGAGCCGCTTGCCCTTCGGTCTGGGGGCGTCGCGTGCGCGACATGCAGCGGACACGACCCGCCGTTTGCGCAAGCTCGATGAGGTGGTGGGGTTTCTCCAGTCGTCCTTCGACGAGTTGAAGCCCCGCCTGCTTGCGGCCAGCACTGGCGAGCTTCTGGGGTTTCTCGGCTCCCTCAACACGGGCGAGGAGCATCCGCTCTTCCCGCGGTCACGCTTGGGCGTGATCGCCGAGGATGTGGCCAATACCCGCGTCACCTTCCGCGGCACGACCATCGCCCTTTCCGACGGTGCCGTCGGCGACAAGCTCGGCGTGATCTTCGCGGTGAAGAACTATCCCGCCAAGACCGACAGCCTGATGCTCGACGAGCTGAACCTGCCCGTCGACATGGTGGTCACCCACTCTTTCGTGCCGATCAACGCCAACATCATGGCAGGCCGGATCAAGCGGCAGCTGCGCCTGATGCAGGCCGCCAATGACGGGGCCGTCAGCCTCGCGCAGGAACTGGAACTCGCCCAGGACGATCTGGAATCGAAACGCCTTATCTTCGGCGAGCATCACATGACGGTGGCGGTCTATGCGCGCACCCAGACGGCGCTTGACGATATCGCAGCCGAAATCCGCAACATCTCCGCCACTTCCGGCATCAACCTGATCTCGGAAGCCTTCGGGGCGCGGGCGCATTTTATGGCGCAGCACCCCGGGAACACCGGGGCGCGCAGCCGCAAGGCCGCGATCACGAACCACAACTTCGCCGATCTCGCCACCTTCCATCGCACCCCGCTCGGCAAGACCGGGCGCGAAGTCCCTTGGGGCGTGCCGATCACGCTTTTCCCGACGCCCGAGCGCAGTGGCTTCCGCTTCAACTTCCACGAACAGGGCACGCCGGATCGCGAACCCACGGGCGGCCACACGCTGATCCTCGGCCGCCCCGGTTCGGGCAAATCCGTGCTGGCGGCGTTCCTGATGACCATGGCCCGGCGCGCAGGCGCGCGACTCTTTGTCTTCGACTATCGCGCCGGCATGGAAATGGCCGTCCGCGCGCTTGGCGGCAGCTATTCGACGGTACGTGCCGGACGGCCCACGGGGCTCAATCCCCTGCAGACTGAGATCGACGCCCGCGGGCAGGCTTGGCTGGCCGATTGGCTCGCAAGCCTTCTTGAGCGCCGCGACCGGCCGCTGACCCCGGTGCAGACCAACCGCCTGCAGGAGGTCGTGCGCCAGAACGCCAGCGCCGGGAACGCAGGTCTTCGTAACTGGTCGGACTTCGCCTCGCTCCTCGTCTCGACCGATGACGAGGGCGATCTTTTCGAGCGGATGCAGGAATGGACCGCCGACGGACGCTATGGTTGGATCTTCGGGGCAAATGCCGAGGACAGTTTCAGCATCGACGGGGACGTCGCGGGCTTCGATTTGACCGGCATCCTCGATTCCGAGAGCGAGCGGGAACGCATGGCGGTCCTGTCGTACCTCTTCCGCCGGGTCGAGCGGGTGATCGAGGACCGCAAGCCCACGATCATCGTGATCGACGAGGCGTGGAAGGCGCTCGACAACGCCTACTTCGCGGAGCGGCTTTCGAACTGGCTGGTGACCGCGCGCAAGCAGAACGCGGTCGTCGTGATGATGACCCAGTATGCCAGCCAGCTCGAGCGTACGCGGACCGGCAAGACCATCGTGGAAGCCGTTCCAACCCAGGTGCTCCTGCCTAACATCCGCGCCTCGGCTGCCGATTACGCCATGTTGGGCCTCAGCGAGAAAGAGCTCGACGTGCTTCTGGGCGTCGGCTCGGCCTCGCGGCTCGCCCTTGTCCGCGACGACCGGGGTTCCGTCGTGATCGACGCCGATCTCAGCGCCCTCGGCCCCCTCGTGACCATCCTTGGCGGCATGGAGAAAGGCGAGGCCCTTGTCGGCCCCGACTACCGAGACCGCCCTGATTTCTGGAGAGTGACATGACCCGTACCATCATCCGCAGCGCCGTGCTGCTTGGCCTCGGCCTGACCCTGACGGCTTGCGCGCAGCATAACCCTGCGCAGGCCAACTGCTTCAACTTCCGCGATGCGCCCGCACGAGGTGCAACCGCAACCACCACGATCTCGACGATGGGTGCCGCAGTCACGCGCCGCGACACGGCCTGCGATTTCGTGATGCTTGGAGCGGGCGGCTAAGCCCATGCGGAGCTGGCTTCCCCTCTCGATGGTCAGCCTTGCGCTGACGGGTGCCTCGGTGGGACCGGCCGTCGCCCAAGGCGTGCCGACCTTCGATCTGCGCCTGTTTGCCGAACGACAGGCGATCCTCGAACAGACCGATCAGGATCTCGCACTGCAGCAAGGCCGGCTGACCCGCGAAGAGGAACTGGCAGAGATCGAGCGCCAGCAACTCGCCTCGCTCGAAGGGCTCATGGATGCCATGTCCCTCGGCTCGGGCGATGTGGCTGGCACCGTGGCCGGGCTCGAGGCGGGGCAGGGCGCGGTTGACGATGTCGAAAGCGCAGCCGCCAGCCTCTACGCGCCCGAGGACAACAATCCGGCCGCAGCCCGGATGTTCGGCGATGCCCGGGAAGGGATCGAGGAACTGATCATCCGCGCCGCGCGCCACACCCATGGCCTGCCCGGCGTGAGCCGTGCGGGCCTGTCGCTCGTCCAGTGGCGCTGCCTTCTGCAGGCGCTGATCTGGCAGGAAAGCCGCTTCCAGATTGGGGCGCGCTCTCCCGTGGGGGCCTTCGGGCTCACCCAGATCATGCCCGGCACGGCGGGCGATCTCGGGATCTACCCGGCCTATTACGACGACCCCTGGCTGCAGGTCACCGGCGGCGCGCGGTACCTCGCGCAGATGCTGAACATGTTCGATGGCAATATCATCCACGCGCTTGCGGCCTATAACGCGGGCCCGGGCAACGTGCAGAACTATGGCGGTGTCCCGCCCTTCGCGGAGACGCAGCACTACGTCGTGGTGATCCCGCAGCAGTACAACAGCTATCTCGCCGCCGTGGGCGGCATCGATGCGCTCGGCACCATTGACCCGGTCCTTCTGGCGAATGCGAGCTTCAGCCTCTCGGCCCATGGCGCAGGGGTCTATGGGGATTATTCGTTGGTCTCAGTCCGTGCGGCCGCTTTGCGCGTTCAGGACATCATCACCCGCATCGGCGAGACGGAAGACCTGCACGAGGCCATCGCGCTCAACACCTATGCGCGTGCCGAGCTTGCGCGACTGGTCGCGATCCGGACCCGGATCAAGGCCGCCCATACCCAGCCGCTCAGCGAGGAACAACTCGCCATGGCCGCGGCCCAAGCCGCCGAGCGGCAGTTCATGGATTTCACCCTGGAGACATTGCGATGATCCGGCGCTTGCGCATTTCCCTCACCACCACCGCCGCGACCCTCGCGCTGACCACCGCCCTCGCGGTGCCCGTCACCGCACAGGGCGTGCCCACGGTCGATACCCAGAACATCGCCCAGGAAATCCGCCAGCTTCAGCAGATGCTGCAGGATTTCGGGATCCAGACCGATCTTCTGGACAATGCGCTGGCACAGCTCGACCTCCTGCAGCAGCAGTTCGACCAGCTCGAGGAGATGTATGCCTCGCTGACCGGGCCGCGCAGTATCCTTGGGTTGGCCATGGGCGGCGATCTCGACGGCCTCCTGCAAGCTAATTTCGAAGACATCCCCGGCCTGATCCGGGGCATCCAGGCGGGCGACTGGTCAAGCCTGATCGGCCCCAATGCGGGTCCTCTGCGCACACAGATGGAACAGGCCCTCGCCGGCGCCGGGTTTGACGAGGACTCGCTGCGCGAGATCGCCACCAGCGGCAATCCGGGGGCCGAAGGTGTCGCGACCCGCGCCACAACCGGCGCGGTGATGTCGGCGGCGGCCCAGAACAGCCATGCCGAGGCGGCGCAATCCCTCGAACGTGTCGAACAGCTTGTCGCGATGATTCCCGACATGGAGGACCTGAAGGCGTCGATGGACCACAATACCCGTGTCACGGCGGAACTGGCCATCGCCATGACGCGGATGTGGGAACTTGAAGCCATCCAGACCCTCGGCGCAGGCAATGCAGGCGTGGTGGATGCCGCCACCGTCGCCGAAGAGCGCCGCTACATGGACTTCACCCTGCCGAGCCTCGCTCCATGAGCAAGGCACCGGACATGACGGCAGGTATGAGCACGCGCGAACTGGTCGAAGAGGAACTGATCCACGGCGCGCTACGCCGCGAGCAGCTCTGGCGAATGATCGGCTTTGGCGGGGCGGGCTTCGGGGTCTTCGGCTGCCTTGCAGCCGCGGCCGTTGCCTTGATGGTCGAGACACCCCCGCCAGTCGTTGTGCCCTATGATCCCGCGACGGGTCTCGCTCTGCCCAATGCCACGGTCGAGACCGTGCGGCTTGCCGAGCGACCTGCGATCATCGAGGCGCAGATCTACCGCTACATCCTCGACCGTGAGGCGTACAACCAGCTCGACAACGATTTGCGGGTGCGCCGGGTGCTGGCGCAATCGACCGGTGCGGCCGAGACCAGCATGCGCGACATGTGGACCTCGGGGCAGGAGAACTATCCGCCCACCCGCTACGGCCCTGCGGCCGAAATGGCCGTCGAGATCGCCTCGATCACGCTGATCGGCGAGAACCGCGCGCAGGTGCGCCTCAGAAAGCGCCTGACCAGCCCGCAAGGGGCGCAGGACGGATCCTTCACCGTCACGCTGATGTTCGCATTCCAACCCGAACGGACCCGCTCGATCGACGATGTCTGGCAGAACCCCTTCGGCTTCACTGTCACCCAATATGCCATCCGATCGGACCGTTCCGAATGAACTTAGTTCCCGTCCTTGCTTCCGTTCACGCCCTGCTTCTCGCCGGCACCCTCGTGCTCTCCGCACCTGCGGCCTTCGCTGAAACCACGCCGCGCTCCGGCCCCCATGACAACCGCGTCCGGATCGCCACCTGGACCGAGGGGCAGGTCTACCGCATCGTCACCACCCTGACCCGCGTCACCACCGTCGAATTCGGCGAGGGCGAGACGATCCGCTCGATCATCGCGGGCGACACGGTGGGCTTCCAGTTCGACGGCGTGCCGGGCGGACGCGCCTTCGCGATCAAGCCGGCCGCCTCGGGTGTGGCCACCAACATCACGGTCTATACGAACCGCCGCTCCTACTATTTCCATGTGGTCGAGGCGCGCGAGACCCCGCATTACGTCGTGCAGTTCCGCTATCCCGAGAGCCGCGCACAGCCGACCCGGGCTGTCGCGGCCGATGCGCCGAATGCCAACTACGCCGTCAGCGCTAGCGAGGAGTTCACACCGACCGCCATCTGGGATGACGGCACCTTCACCTATTTCCGCTTCGCGCGGAACGCGCCGGTCCCGGCAATCTTCCGCTATGCCAATGGCGGCGAGCGGGCAGTCAACAGCACCGCGCTCGAGGACGGCGTCATCCGTGTCTCGGGTGTGAACCGCCAATGGGTGCTTCGCCTCGGTGAAGACGAGGTCTGTGTTCAGGATATGGGCGGGCCCACGTCATGAGCCAGGACACCGAAGACCTCGCTGCGCGTCTTGCGGCCCTTGAAGCGACAGGCGACAAGAAGCGCGGCGCCGCACGGCCCTCCCCGCTGACAGCCATCCTCGGCGTGGCCGGGATCGTGGCTGTGGGTGGTCTGGCCTGGGCCGCCCTGCAGCCATCGCCGGAAGCGCCTCTGCCGACCGCAGCCCCGGAAGAGTTCCAGACAGCTGGATCGGGCTTTGGGGACCTGGCCCCCATGCCCGTTACAGAGCCTGCGCCGCCGCTAACGGCCGAGACCGGCCCCACCGCGTCGGAACTCGCGCTGATGGACAGCCTCGCAACGCTGCGGGCGGAACTTGAAGACCTGCGGGCACGGCCCGTCGAGGCGTCTGACAGCGGCGCAGAACACGCCATCGCCGATCTCACGGCGCAGATCGCGGCGCTGCAGGAGGCCTCCACTGAGGCGCAGCGCGCGCTCGAGCGGCAATTGACCGAACGCGATCGCGAGCTCGACCAGCTGCGCATGGACCTCGAGGTCGCGCGGCTGACCCCGCCTGAGCCGACTGACCTCGGCCCGAACGAGGAGGAGTTGCGGCTTGCCGAACTCGAACGCCGCCGCATCGCGGAAGCCGAGGCGCGGGCCGAACGCATCGCCTCGCCCTTGATCGCGTTTTCCGGGATGGGGGCAGGGAACGACCGGGAGAACGGGATTGAGGCCGCACGCCTGAATGAAGATGAGGCCTTCGTGCGCGCAGGCGCAAGGCCCGCTCCGGTGACGCGCGCCGAAGTGATCGTGAACCCGGGCAACACCGTCGTGCAAGGCACGATGATCCAGGCCGTGACCGAAACGGCGCTGGACAGCACGCTGCCCGGCGCCATCCGGGCCGTCGTCTCCGAGGACGTCCATTCCTACGACGGCACGCGCGTCCTGATCCCGCGCGGCGCGCGACTTGTGGGGCGTTACCGCTCCGATGTGGCGCTCGCGCAGTCGCGGGTCATGGTGGCCTGGGACCGTATCATCCTGCCCGACAACCAGACCGTGGAAATCAGCGCCTTTGGCGGAGACGAGCTCGGGCGCACCGGCACCACCGGCTTTGTCGACACCCGCTTCGCGCAACGCTTCGGCTCGGCCGCGCTGATCTCGCTGATCGGGGCCTTGCCCGCGGCGGCGGCGGGACAGATCGAGGATGAGGCTGCGGCCGACATCGCGAGCGACGTCGGCACGGACCTGCGCGACAGCACCCAAAGCGTGATGCAGGATTATCTCGCGATACGGCCCGTGATCCATGTCGACCAGGGCACCCGGATCACGGTCATGGTCGACCGCGATCTGGAGCTTTTCTGACATGGCAGCAAGCTATCTCGAAGCCTCGCTCGACCGGCTTGGCGCGCCCGTGCAGCGCGACGACACGATCGAGATCTGTATCAACCCCGATGGACAGGTCTGGGGCGAGTTCCAGGGCGATCATTTCATGCGCGGCCTTGGCACACCGCTGACCCAGACCGAGATCAAGGACCTCGGCAACCAGATCGCCTCGGCTGCCTCGACGACGCTCAGCACCAAGAAACCCATCGTCTCGGTCTCGATCCTCTATCGCGACCGCCCGATCCGCGCGCAGGTGATCCAGCCGCCCGCCGTCGAGGGCGGGTCCTCCATCTCGCTGCGGTTCTTTTCCTCCCTCCCTCTGGAGGCCATCAAACTTGGCTTCCTCTATGGCAAGGAGCGCAGCCTCGAAGGTCTGCGCCGTGAACGGAACGCCGCGCTGCGCGATGTAGTGGCCTCTGGCGACATCAATGCCGCCCTGCGCTTCTGCGTCGAGAACAAGCTCAACATGATCGTCTCGGGCGGCACCTCGACCGGCAAGACGGTGGCGGCGCGCAAGATCCTCTCCTTGATCCCGCCCGAGGAGCGGATCATCACCATCGAAGAGGCAGCCGAGCTGCGCCCCGAACAGCCGAATGCCGTGACTCTGATCGCCGACCGGGACACCGATGCCCGAAGCGCCGATGTGCTTCTGGCCTCGACCCTACGCATGCGGCCGGACCGGATCGTACTGGGCGAGGTCCGGGGCCGCGAGGCCATGACCTTCCTCGAAGCGATCAACACCGGGCATGGCGGCTCGCTCACCACGCTGCATGCCGAAACACCGCAACTCGCCGTCCGTCGCCTCGCCATCGCGGCGCTCAAGACCGACGTGCCGATGACCTATGCCGACATGGTCGATTACATCGAGGGCTCCATCGACGTGATCATCCAGGCTGGGCGCCATGACGGCGCCCGCGGCATCACCGAGTTCTTCCTGCCGGGGCAGGCAAGGCATCCAGATCAGAACACCGCCGGAACCGGGGGCACAAAGCGCCCCGCGGTCGCCGCCGAATGACCCGAAAGAAAATACCCATGCGCCATACCATCCTCGCCGCAGTTGTCACCCTGCTGGCCGCGCCCCTCGCGGCGCAGACCTCGCCTCAGGTCACGAACGATCTCACCGTGACCATCGCGCCCCAGCAGTACCGGATCTGCAACGACCGGCCCGCACGGCCGGCCTGGATTGACGAGGTCCACCCGCGCGAGTCCTACAAGGCGCTGACGTTGATGCGGCTCTATGAGTTGCGGTCCTGGGAGGCGATCAAGGAAACTGGCGACTGCGGCTGTGATGTGCGCTTCCCGTCATGGGATGCTGCCTCCGCCGAGTACGAGGAACGGTTCGCAACAAGCACGCAGGCGGAGCACACTCAGGCCCAATTGGCCCTCCGCACCGAACAGAACCAGATCGCCCGCGACGTCCAGGATATCTGCGAAGCGCAAGGCAACTGGTAATGAGCATCGTCAGCTGGATGGTCGGAACTGCCGACGGCTTCCTTGCCGATGCGGCCGAGTCCCAGTTCGGGGCTGTGGCCAGCAATACCGGCACGATCGTCCTGCTGATGGTCACGCTTTCACTGATCGGCGTCTGCATTAACATGGCCTTCCAGTTCCGCAGCATGGATGGGGCCAGCTTCTTTTGGTACCTGATCAAGCTGATGCTGATAGGGCTCTTCGCCTTCAACTGGGCCAACTTCAACGCGGTGGCCAATGCCGTTATCGGTGGGCTCGACTACATCGCCGGGGCCCTGATCTCCTCGGTCGGCGGCGGCGGGGCAGGAGCCACCTACTTCGCAGGCGAGTTCGACCGGCTGATCACAGAGTTCAGCCAGTACCTGAACGCGATTGGCAACAACCTGAACTGGATGACCGGCGCGATCCTCGGCGGCATCGGCCTCGTGCTCCTGAGCCTCCTCGGCTTCATGACCGGCATCGTGCTCATCTTCGCCAAGATGATGCTGACCCTGATGCTAGGCCTCGCACCGATCATGATTGCGCTGTCGCTCTTCGACGCGACCAAGGATTTCTTCCACAGATGGGTCTCGACGACGATCAGCTACGCCTTCTACCCCATCGTCATCGCCGCCATGTTCTCGACCGTTGTCGGCATGGCGAATTCGCTCCTGGCCCAGCTCGGCGACCCGAACTCAGCGACCAACATCGGCTCGCTGGTGCCGTTCTTCGTCATGGTGTTTCTGGCCAAGGGCTTCGTCGCAGCAACGCCCCTGATCGTGCGGGGGATCTCGGGGAACCTGATGGTGGCCGCAGCACCGGCGATCGTCGGCGGGACTGCAGGGGTACTGCGAGGGCTGGTGAATACTTCAGGTGTGCAGGGCAGGGCGCGGATCGGAGCACTGACCACGGGCGAGGCGATCGGGCGCGGGGCTGTGCAGGCGCCTGCTGCCGTACGAAGCGCTGCGGCGACCGCGAGCGCGCAGGTGGTCAGGATGGCTGAGAGGGCGAAGCGGTTGGGGCGATGAAACTCAATGCGCCATCGAAATGATGCCTTCTCCTTGATGCGAAGTATCCGTCCGGTCTGCCTGCCCTGCCTGCGTGATGGAGTGGGTGATAGTGTCCACTATCGATAGTGGACATCTTGAGGTCGGTGATGGCGGGGAAG
>NZ_JBHTFQ010000015.1:0-49612 GCF_042666235.1 Halodurantibacterium daqingense
GTGCTAATCTCCGACATGACCGCTCCCCTCTTGTGGATCGTCCCAGACCCACCTTGGCACAGAGATGCCGTCGGGGGGCGGTCACAGCATCAGAGCCCGACTTCGGCCTCGATGCATTGGGTCCGCCCCATCCACGGCGCCGCCTGGATCGACCGGGCCCAGTCGGCGAAGGACGGAATATGCCCCAAGTCTTCCCGCACGTGCTGCTCACCCACCCAGCGGGTGGGGATGATCCGGCCGGAAGCGAGGGTCAGAGTGCTTCCGAAAACCGCCTCGGCTGCGAAGATTCCCTCCGCATGATGACGTAGCGCGCGATGTCTGAAATCCGCCAGGATGAGCTTCGAGGCGTCGAACCAGTCGTGCACAGCTATAAAATCGTGGACCGATCCGCCCCATTTTCGAACCGACGACAGTGCGTGATGATAGGGATGTGCCATGATCGCCTCCTCAGAACTCGTGACCATAGTATGCGCTGGCGGTGTAGCGCTCGTTGAAGTCGAGCGAGATCGTCCGCTTCGCTACGTCGAATACAAACTCGCCATAGGCGCCGTCGTTGATTTCCCAACCGCCGTGGGTCGACGACAGGAAATCGTAGGCGAGTTGCTCGATGGCCTGCTCGACGGTCATGGTAGCGGCGGCAAAGCCGGGATCGCCCCAGGCCGGCGAGGCGATGATGATCTCGACCTCCGGCAAGTCGGCGCCCTCATCTCCGGCATAGGCCTGGATGTCCTCGATCTGGCCGGAATCGCCACTGCCGTCAAAGGTGACGATCACCGACGTGACGCCCGCGGTCGCAAGCGCATCGAAAAGCGCATCCTTGTTGGCGGGAAGCAGTTCGGCTTTGCGGCGCTCATACTCGGTCTGCTGGGCCATATGGTCGGCAAAGTCGAAACTGGCCGGCGCGACGGGCGCACCGGCATTCGGATCGTTCTCGGTCATGGGACTGTCTCCTGAGAGCGGAAGGGAACGAACCGGGCGGCGCTCTCTCTCGGCCATCCCGGTTCAACCCTCCTCGCCCACCTCTCGCTCTCGCGGCCGTGAGGCGCCGCTACCAGGTCATGCCGGGCCGGTTGCTTCGTCTTCCTCCTCGTCGGCCGCGGTCGGACAGGCTTCGCCATAGACCTCCGCGTAGAATTCCGGAGTCGGCTCGACATCCTCGGAATCGTAGCAGCCACCGGAAATGCGCGCCCTGTAGGCGAAGAGCCAGCCTTCATCGAAGCCGCGGATTTCGATCACCAGATCTGCGCATTCCGGACGCTCGGCCAGTGCCGCGAAGATCGGCTCCGGCGGCGACCACGCAGTGTCGAACCGGAACTCGAGCAGACCCTCAACCTCCTCGATGAGTTCGAATGAGTAGGCGTTCCACTTGGTGCCCCAGCTGTCGATCGACCAGGAATACCAAGAGGCGTGACCGCATTCCTCATGGGCGCGGATCGCGACCTCGGCCTTTGCGATGCAGGACGGATCGCGTTCGGCGAGGAAGGCTTTGTGAACCGCACCGGGTTTGCCGGAGGCTGATTTCGTTTAGTTACGCCGCCATGGGTTCGGCTTCCAGAGCAGCGTAGAAGTTGGCCTCCGCTTCGGCCGGCGGGATATTCCCGATTGGCTCGAGGAGGCGGCGGTTGTTGAACCATTCGACCCATTCGAGTGTGGCATATTCGACGGCCTCGAAGCTGCGCCAGGGTCCACGTCGGTGGATCACCTCGGCCTTGAAGAGCCCGTTGATCGTCTCGGCCAGGGCGTTGTCGTAGCTGTCTCCCACGCTGCCCACGGATGGCTCGATGCCCGCCTCGGCGAGGCGCTCGGTATAGCGGATGGACAGGTATTGGCTGCCCCTGTCGCTGTGATGGACGAGCCCCATGCCTTTGGCGGGCCGGCGTTCATGGACGGCCTGCTCCAGGGCATCAAGGACGAAGCCCGCGTGCGCCGATGTGCTGACCCGCCAGCCGACGATCCGACGTGCAAAGGCATCAATGACGAAAGCCACATAGACGAAGCCTTTCCAGGTCGCGACGTAGGTGAAGTCGCTGACCCAGAGCATGTTCGGCCCGGGCACACGGAACTGCCGGTTCACCTTGTCCAGCGGGCACGGTGCCGATCTGTCCGGGATCGTCGTCTTGTGCGGCTTGCCCCTGATAATGCCTTGAATGCCCATGCTCCTCATCAGCCGTGCCACTGTGCAACGGGCGATATCGAAGCCCTCGCGGCGCAGTTGTCGCCAGACCTTCCGGACGCCGTAGACCCGCCAGTTCTTTTCGAACACGCGCAGGATCTCGGGGCGCAGGGCCGCGTCCCGGCGTGCCCGATCCGACAGCCGCGCCGGGTCGGCCCGCCTCACCAGGTGAGCGTAATAGGTAGATGGGGCAATCGGCAGCACGCTGCAGATCGGCTCGACCCCATGTGTTCCCCGATGTGCGTCGATGAACGACACCATCACTTCGACCGGCGGTCGAGCTCCGCCATCGCAAAATACGCTGACGCCTTGCGCAGGATCTCGTTGGCTTGGCGCAGCTCCCGGTTCTCGCGCTCCAAGGCCTTGAGCCGATCCGCCATCTCCGTCGGGATGCCGGCGCGCCGGCCGGTATCGACCTCGGACCGCTTGACCCACTCGTTCAGGGTCTGGGGTGCGCAACCGATCTTTGCGGAAATCGACACGACCGCCTGCCAGCGCGATTCATGCTGACCCTCATTGTCGAGAACCAGCCGCACGGCACGCTCGCGCACTTCATGGGAAAACTTGTTCGTCGTCTTGCTCATGGGGCTTCACCCTACTCAGGAGTTGGAGCCTCCGGCAAACCCGGTGCGGTTCATTGAGGCTGTCGTAGTCGGTTACGCCCGCTTTTCCCACCCAGGCATAGGTAAGATAGCGCGCGACCTCGGCCTCCAGCGAACCGCCCCCGAAGCCGTCTTTCATGATCTCGGGCCGGCCCAGAACCAGCAGTCCAGTGGCGACGGAGCTGCCGTTTTCGGTCCGACGCAGGATCTCCGGCATCGGGGTGAGGCGGTTGAAGTCGAAATGGATGAAGCTTTGCTCGACGCCGTCCTCGTCGGTCTCGCTGGACGCGGGAAGAAATGCCTGGCGGAAGGCCTTGATCGAGGTGGCGGGGCCGGTGACGGTGAGCCGGTTGGTGACATGGTTGGGCATGATGTATCTCCCGAGCGCCGGGGTTGGACGTCCGGGCGCGCGGCGCTCTCTGCCTCACCCGGACCGCCCGTTTCCGGCCGCCCTCTTCCTCTCGCTGTTCCACGGCGAGACGGTCTTCATGATGCACCCCCGTCCCCCGCGCTCTCGATTAAGCCCGTAGGGTCGTCCGGGTCGGGCGGCAGATAGGCCTCATACGGATTGCCGTCGGCGAGATGGCCGAAGGGGGTGAAAACGTAGTCGCCGCCGGCGCGGTCGACCGCGCACAGGACATAGCGAACCTCGCGCTTCCCGGAGTCGAGGCATTCGATGAGCGCCAGGTTGCCGTCACCAGCGGCGCGCAGCAGGGTGTCGAAGTTCGCGCGGACGGGATCGGGAATGGCCATGGCGTCCTCCTGAAACGAAAAACGGCCCGGCTTGGTGGCCGGGCCGTGAAGCGGAAGGGATAGATGGCGGGACGACCGTGCCCGTCCCGCCCGGGATGGGTCACTCGGCGGCGACGCGAGCCGCCGGATCGTCGGCGGCATCGGGGGTGGCGCCTTCCTCGTCACCGGCGAGGAAGTCGGGCAGCGCCACGGTGTCGTCCTCCTGCCCGCTCGGCTCCGCTGCAGCCACGTCCATGGGGCGCCGCAGCGGCTCGGGCAGCCAGCCGGTATCGGCCAGAAGCCGCTCGGCCTCCTTCACCATTTCGCCCTTCGGCAGATGCGCCATGAGATCGGCGTCGCGATCACCCGCCCCTTCGCGCACCGCCTGGACAATGCGAGCCTTGGTGACCCGGCTGAAGTAGTTCTGGGCCGTGGGCTTCCAGCCCGCCTCGACAAGATCGAGGCCGGTAGCCAGGGCCATCCGGTCAGCCTCGGCCATGCGGCGGTCGAGCCCATGCTGCGAGACACCGCTGCCCGAATAGGGGTTGGGTCGCTCGTAGAGTGCGTTCACCCCGAAGCTCGCGCAGTGGGCAAGCAGCGCCAGACGGCTGGCCTGGTCGAGGTTGTCGAGCCAGTCCCAGAGCGCGCCGTCGTCGTCGAGCGGCATGTCGGCCTTCCAGGCCGCGTGGCGCGCGTCGATGGATTTCGCCACCGGGCTATCGGCCAGGTCCGGGGACTGCGCCCCCAGGAAGACTTCCCGCACCGAGGCCTGCAGTGCCGTCCCGTGCGTCCGGATGCCGAAGCAGTCGCGCACCAGCGTATGCAGAAGCGCGGTGATCGCCACATGCGGATCGGAGGCCACTGCATCGCGAAGGGCCAGGGTCCGAAACGCCGTCAACTCGATGACGAGCCGCTCGGGCAAGGGCTTGATGGTATCGCCCTCATCGTCGTCCTCCGGCTCAGCGGGCTGGCCGCCGATGGTGATGGCCGCGCCGGTCATCCCGGTGTCGGGTCGAGCTTCGGCATCGCCCTCTTCGTCACCGGCTTCGATCGGCGCCTCGTCCTCAGGCCGGACATATCCGCGATCGACGATGGCCTTGCCGTCGGCATCGATGCCGATGAAGACGCCGGCGCGACCGATCTCGGCGGGATCGTAGATGACGGCGCGCTGCTCGAAGGTGTCGAGCGCCTCCTCGATCTCGGCGAGGCGCTGGTCGATCTCGTCGGGCAGTTCGTCCACGCCTTCATTTTCGGCTTCGATCCGGTCGTATTCCTCGCGCAGCACCTCGCGCGCGGCGCGTTCCTCGTCGGTCAGATCGACATAGGTGACGTCGAGGGCACGAAGGCTGCGGTCATAGCCATAGGGCAGATCGGTATCGGCGGCGATCCACTTCCAGCCCTCGGCGGCGACCTCGTCAGTCAAGGCCTTGAGCTTCTCGGACACCAGCCGGTCGAGGAGCGCCGGGTCTTGCAGCCAGCCGCCTTCGTCATCGTCGAACAAATCCCGCAAGATGATGCCGCCAGCCTGCTGATAGACATCAACGCCGACGAACAGTGCCCGCTTGTCATCCGCCCGAACGGTGGTTTCGGTGAGCAGTCGCCGGATCTGCCAGGGCTGGCGACTGAAGGAGGATTGCTGGATCGCCTCCCAGACCTGTTCCTGGCGGGCATGATCGGGGTTGACGGTGAAGGCCATCAACTCTTCGAGTCTCATGCCATCCTCGGCGTAGATGTCGAGGAGAATGGGCGAGACCGAGGCCAGGCGCAGGCGCTGCTTCACTACCTGCGCCGTCGTGAAGAAGGCCGAGGCGATCTCTTCCTCGGTCATGCCCTTGGTGCGCATGTCCAGGAAGGCGCGGAACTGGTCGAGCGCATGCAGCGGCACCCGCTGGGTGTTCTCCGCCAGGCTGTCGTCCTCGGCGAGGATCGAGGACGCCGGATCGCGGACCACGCAGGGCACCGGCGCGGTCTTGGCGAGGCGCTTCTGCTTCACCAGGAGCGCGAGGGCCTGATAGCGCCGGCCGCCGGCGGGAACCTCGAACATGCCGGTCTCGGCGCCTTCGGCATCGAGGACCGGACGGACGTTGAGGCTTTGCAACAGCCCGCGGCGGGCGATGTCCTCGGCCAGTTCCTCGACCGAAATGCCGGCCTGGATGCGCCTGACATTCGATTGGCTGAGAACCAGCTTGTTGAAAGGGATGTCGCGCGAGGGCGACAGGGTGATCTTCTGGGCAGCAGTGGCCATCGTGGTAGCTCCGCGACGGGCGGTCGGGAGCCTCTCTCTCGACCTCCGACCCGTCACGAAGCGAAGCGCCGCCCTCGCACTCTGGGAGGGCAGCGCTGTAAAGCCGGAGAACCGGAAAGTCGTAAAACCGCCGAGCCGCTCCGGTCAGTCGACATCGGCAACTTCCGCCGCCGTGGGGAAGTCCCGGCGGTCAAAGACAGCCACGGGGCCCTCGCCGCCATGCGCAACCCGGTCTTCGACAAAGGAATGTTGCGGCATGAAATCATCATGGAAGATGTCGAGGGCTGCCTCGCGGCTTTCGGCTTCGACCTCTTGGACGAAGCAGACCCACATCGCCTGGCGCTGCCGGACGAAATAGCGGTTCGTAGCGGAGACGCACTCGAACACGTCGTTGATCTCGCCCTCCACGTCGGCGTTCTCGAACTGCTCGACGGCGTGATCGCGATCCTCCGCATCGCAGACCCAGAACTCGTTTTCCGAGCCGTAGCAGACGAGGTACATTTTAAGGGGGCGTGGTGCCGGTATGCTGGTCATCGGGTTTCTCCGCGACGGGCGGCCGTGAATCTCTCTCGACCTCCCACCCGTCATGAGCCGCGACGCCGACCTTTCACTCTGGGAGGGCAGCGCCGCAGAACCGCAGAACCGCAGAACCGGAAACCCTGAAACCCGGAGAAGCGGCATTGCGCCTCTGCGGATTTCAGGGGGATCACACGCCGCAGATACCCTCACATTCATTCGGCCAGAGGTCGAGCTGGCCACGGTCCGCCGCCGTGGAGAGATCGGCCTGGTCGAGCGGTACGGCGGAACGGTGGAGATAGACCTCGCCTCGGATGCCCCGGAAGCCGGTGCGGATCGCGGTATCGACCGCCACGGCGTCGGCCCATGCCTCGGGATCGTGATCGCGCATCTGCCGCCAACGATCGTCGGAATGGAATGGGCAGCCGATGCAGGCGCTCTTGGGTGGCAGGGGATAGCCGTGGCGCTCCAGCCAACGCAGGCAGTCGCGGCGGGTCATGGCCCGCTCGATCAGGGGCCAGCGGTTGACCTGCCAGGCCTCGAACGAGGGCTTCATGCGGAGCGCCTCGTCGAGCGATATGCCGATCCATTGCTCGGCGACCGGCGATCTCGGCGAGCGCCGACCGGCAATGCCGAGCAGTTCGCGCACCTTTCGCCGGATCGGCACGATCTTGTAGTCCTTGGTGCATTGGCGGCGGATCATGCCGATCCCGCTGTGTCCCCGCGCCAGGGCGCGAAACCCGACGACTACGGGTTCGCCGGTCTCGTCCTCGTCGTAGACGGGCAACTCGGTCCCAGCAGGGGCGACGGTGCGCGTGAAGGCTGGGATCGAGGCCCATCGCTCGCCGCGCGCGCCGGAGAGTAGATCGGCGCGAATGTCCCCGGCCGAGACGACATGCACCGGGAAAGGCAGGACATTGGGCGATCTCAGCCAGGCGAGATGCTCGTAGACCGCTTTCGGCTCCCAGCCGGTGTCTGCGAAGATCGCGCAATCGGGCATCGGGCCGATCTCGCCATGCGCGGCCATCAGCGCGAGGGTCGTGGACTGGACGCCGGCGCCGAGGCTGAGGACACGCAGCCGAACCCCGGCCGCCTGGGCAGGGTCCGGCGCGGAGCCGGGGAAGGCGAGCGCGCCCATCACGCAGCCTCCGGCGCGTCATCGGCATCGCAGGCGCCGCCCGCGTCCGGCAGGAAGGACAGGATCCAGTCAGCAGCCTTGCTGGCCTGCGAGGCAGCACGGACGATGGCCCGGTTGTCCTCGCGCAGCACCTTCAGCCAGGAAGCAATGTAATCGGCATGACGAACAGTCGGCACGATACCAAGCGAGGCGCAGCAGAAGGCTGCGGTCATCTCGGCGACCAGTTCCTCGAAGGCATATTTCTTCGTGCCGAAGCTGCCGGTAAGATCGCGGTTCAACCTGGACACATGGCCAACGGCATGACCCATTTCGTGGAGGGCCGTCCTGTGCCAGTTGATAGGCTCCGGATAGGCTTGCGGTGGTGGAACGACCACATGGTCGAGCGCCGGGACGTAGTATGCGCGATCCCCGCCGATGCGGAAGTCCACGCCGGTGGCCTTGATCAGCGCCTCGACCCTCGGCTCGATCAGGCCAGGTGGTGGGGGTGGAGCGGCGACGGCAGTGTCCTCGGGCAGGCCCTCGCATTGCGCGGTGTTGAACACGGTGAAGCGCTTCAGGAAGGCAATCTTCCCGGGCTCCTCGCCGGTCTCTCTCGCGCGCCGCTTCTCGTCCTCGGGCGTGAAGCGGTCAGCATAGACTACGGTGGTGCCGCGCTCACCCTTGCGGACATTGCCGCCGAGCGACAGCGCCTGGCGGAAGGTGAGCCAGCCCTGACCGGGGAAACCATGCTGGACCACGGCCCCCCAGAGAATCAGGATGTTGATCCCGCTATAGGCTCGGCCGGTGCTGGCGTTCTGCGGCAAACCGAGGGGCGCCGCTGCCGTGGACTTGCCCCAGGGCTGAACCCAGGGAAAGCGCCCGACCTCAAGTTCGGCGATGATCTTGCCGGTGATTTCGTCGTAGAGGTTCGTCCGGTCTGAGCCGGCGCGTGGGGTGCGGTCATGTCTCGACATCGCGGGTCTCCGCGACGGGCGCCGGAGACCCTCTCTCCAGCCACCAACCCGTCACGGCAAACCCGGCCGCACTCTACCTCTATGGGTGGGCATTCGCGATGAGGTGGAAAAGAAGGGTATTGACTTTAGCCTGAATGGTGATTTTATGTTTATTATACAGCGACTTCTAGTGAGTGTTGGTATCGGTGGTTGCGAGCCCCCGCAACCAAAATTATCGATACAGATCAGGCGTTACCAGCCGCTCTTGGGGGCAGCTTTTTGCGTTCCCAACGGCGGGTCGACAATAGGTCAACAAATGGGCCAAAACTGTGTGCGATTCCAGTGGGATAGTAGCCCGGCAGGACCCAGACCGCGCGAAAGCCGCAACGGAGCGCGCTTGGCAGGAAAAGGTGTCCATTTGAGCAACTTGACCTCTGGTCGGACCCGAGCATTGCCCAGCTCTACAGCAGCACTGCCACGTCCTGGGACCGAGTGACCCAGCCGCGCTTCGGCCTTGATCGCGACGGTGTAGTCGCCAACTGACCTGAACAACTACTCAATCTTGATAATCCCTCTCGAGGAAGCGTTATCAAGAAGATCGCTCGACCCTCTCGCCCTTTTCCTGAAAACTCAAGCGCGAACTTCGCTCGCGATACAGCCACATATAGCCGATTGTGAGCTACATACTTCGCGAAGCTCCGAGAGCCGGCATCCTCAGAAACTCCCTCGTTCGGAACACGACCCTTATCAACTCCGACAATAATCACCACGTTGAACTCAAGACCGCCAACATAGTCGGCATGGCCAACAACAAAGTGTCCTGACTTCTTAGCCTGCGAAACCCGCAAAAAATCTCCGCGCTTATCCAAGTACGTCACTGGCTTATTGCGTTCGGCAGCGAAAGTCTTCAGTGCCTCGGCAAGGTCCCTTGAGAGAGTGGTTATCAAAATTTCCCAAGGTCGTGAGGAAGTGAGCATAGCAAGTTCAGCTGCCCGATCAAAGGCAGCGCTAATCATCTCCTCATCATTAGAGTATAGACGGAAGTAAACGGGCTGCGCTCGTCGTTTTTCGTCGACCGTGAACCCGCTTTGTGTTTCTAGCAGCCGATTGTCGAAGTTTGTGAACATCGTCGCGCCGGATGCCAAGATCGATCCTGCGAAGTATAGAATGTCAGGAGCACTTCGAAACGCTGTGGAGTAAACAGTGCTCTCAGACTTTCCATCAGGTGTTAGGGTGTCAGACAGCGAAGAGTCGCTCTCCCATCCTCGATCTCCAGCCGCCTGTGGCCTATCGATGGCGAAAGAAATCGGAAACTCGCCAATTTGTCGGGTGAAGAAGTAATAAACATGAAGTTCATTGATATTGAACAGATGGGCTTCGTCGATCGCGATAAAGTCATATCCGTCGCGTGTCCTTCTCCGTCGCCAAATGGGCGTATCAAGCTGCCCAATAGCAGTTAGAACCACATCATCTGTGTCAAACTGATTGGTGGACACGAGCTGACTACAATAGTTTCTAAATACCTCAAACGAATAGCCGCGATCTGCGTCGTTCCCAACCGGCAACCCGTACTTGAGGGGTGGGCACTTCTTGTAAACGTCAAACGACTCCCCTGCGCGCCCTTGATCTGGACGCTGATCTCATGCTGAAAAATCGGAGCTAGATCAGCTGTTTCTTGCTCCTCAATAAACTTACGAAAATCGACGGTCATGTGCGGCGCATATGATTTGAGGTCGGTCAGTCGGACTGACTCAATTGCTTGCTGAATGTAGAGTTCCTGGAGGAGCTTAGGCTCCAGACCCATTGATTTCAGGCGTTTGGCATGATTCAGGCTCCGCAAGGAGACCTGATCGATGAGCAATCTTTACTGGCTGAGCGATGCCCAGATGGAACGCCTGAAGCCGTTCTTTCCCAAGAGTCATGGCAAGCCCCGCGTCGATGATCGCCGCGTTCTCAGCGGCATAATCTTCATCAACCGCAATGGGTTGCGGTGGTGTGATGCGCCGAAGGAATACGGGCCCGCCAAGACCCTCTACAACCGTTGGAAGCGCTGGAGTGACAACGGGGTCTTCGCCCGGATCATGGTCGGCCTGGCCGCTGAGAGCGCCGATCACAAGACGATCATGATCGATGCGACCTATCTCAAGGCACACCGCACGGCGTCGAGCCTGTGCGTGAAAAAGGGGGGCGCGCACGCCAGATCGGGCGGACAAAAGGCGGCATGAACACCAAACTGCACGCCGTTGCCGATGCCACGGGGCGGCCGATCGGGTTCTTCATGTCGGCCGGCCAGGTCAGCGACTACACAGGCGCAGCGGCTCTTCTGGGCAGTCTGCCGAAGGCGGGTTGGCTGCTGGCTGACAGGGGCTACGACGCTGATTGGTTCAGAGAAGCGTTGAAAGACAGGGGGATAAAGGTCTGCATCCCCGGTCGAAAGTCCCGCAGGAAGGCCGTCAAATACGACAAGCGGCGCTACAAACGGCGCAACCGCATCGAGATCATGTTCGGCCGTCTGAAGGGATTGGCGGCGCGTCGCCACCCGATACGACCGCTGCCCGGAAACCTTCTTCTCCGCGATCATGCTCGCCGCAACCGTCTTGTTCTGGCTGTGAAATTCAATGAGTCTGGACCCTAGAGTCCTGAGCGTCGCGATCCACGAGTTCCGTTGGGCTGATCGCTTGGTTCAGTGCCTTCGCACATAGCGATGCTGTTGCTCCAGATCTTAGCGCAGAAACGGAGAAGCTTTTGAAAGCTCGTGAGTCCATCACTTTCGTTGATTGATCCGAACAAGCCGGACGCTTCGCAGTCAATGACTAGATATCGCTTTGATTTCCACGACCCAGCTGTTGCGAAGAATATTCCCTCCTTGCTGAGCGACAAGACGACTTTTCCCGTTCGACGGATCAGTTCGGTCCCTTCCCGCATGGCTTGAATGAGTTTCTGCCCAGCGTCAAAATCGACGCTCTGAAACTCTCGCCCTGAGATCATCTCAGCAACAGCACCATCATTTAGACAGATGAACTTCATTTCTTCTCCCCTTCATCAGCACAGTGCGCTGCAATCATTCTTCCAAAGAATTGCCGCGTTTGGATCGACAAGCCACGAGCGCAGGTTTCGCCCCCAGCCCCAGACGTCGATCTCGATCCGGTCGCGCTGGACGTCGATCCCGGCGGTCAGGATCAGCACACCGGCAGGGGCCCGGCCCAATTGCCAATCCTCGCGGCGTTCATAAAGCCGCTGCCAATCCGGCGCCTCGCCCCGTTCCGCCTAGGTTTCGCCGAGGACGGTGTTTTTCACGGTTTTCAGGGCGGAATCGTTGCCCTGCGCCTGATCTCAGCGCCGGGCGATTTCTTCCCAGGACAACCACCCGAGAGGGGAGTAGAGCCCCGAGATGTGGAACCCGATCACGCCCGCAGTTTCTGCCGAGGCTTGAACATCGGGGGCCGCGGTCGGCAGCCAATCGGCCCCGTTCGCCTCGTCCATCATCCACGTCTTGTGCCGTTCCGCGATCGGCGCCTCGCAATGCTCGCAGAGATAGGCGGCCGTCTCTGGCCGCCACTTTTCCCAGCGCAGCCGTTCGAACTTCAGCCATTGCAGCCCGCCGCAATGCGGGCAGGGGACGTGATAGCGGCGCTGGTCGGTCAATTCGAACTCCCGCTCGATCCGGCTGAGGCCCTTGATCGTGGGCGTCGAGGCCAGGAAGATTTTCTTGCGGTGGCCGAAGCTGTCGGTGCGGGCCTCTGCCAGCGCCACCGGATCGCCCTCGCCCTCAAGGTCGCCCGGATAGGCGTCGACCTCGTCCAGAAACAGCCAGCGCGCGGGCATGGATCGCAAGCCCACGGCCGAGTTTGCGCCGGTCAGCACGAGCTGGCCGCCGGGGAAACGCTTCGCCAGCACCGTATTCCCGGCGTCGCGCGATCGGGCGGGCAACACCAAAGCCCGCAGATCGGGGCTTTCCTCGATCAGCGGTTCGATCCGCTGCTGGCTGAGGCGCTTGGCGAGATCGGTTGTCGGCTGCACCGCCAGGATTGGCCCAGGGGCGCGATGGATGCAGAAACCGATCCAGTTGTTTCCGGCTTCCGTCGCCCCATGCTGGAAAAGCTGGTTTTGCCGGAATGGAAGAACCGGAAGGTGGCCGACATCACGCCCACCGACGTCGATCGCTTGCTGACCAAGATCGCCGCGGGTCGTGCCCGGCCATCGAAGAAGAAACCTACCCAGAAGCGGCGCGAGAAACTGGCCCCGCCCAAGCCCACACCGGTGCGGGCCAACCGCGCGGGCGAAATGCTGCGCAAGATGTTCAATCTGGCCATGCTGTGGAAGATGCGCCCCGACAACCCGACCTTCGGGTTCCGCCGCCGCCCAGAGGTCGCCCGCGACCGGTTCCTGTCCTTCGAGGAGATCGAACGCCTGGCCAACGCCCTGGCGGTCGATGAAGATCAGCGCGCCGCCAGCATCATTCGCCTCTGCATGCTGACCGGCGCCCGGCTAGGCGAGGTGCGCACGGCCACCTTCGACCAGTTCAACCTCGATCTGGCCATCTGGACCAAGCAGGCCGCCTACACCAAGCAGCGCCGCATCCACAGGGTGCCGATCTCGCACGAGGCCGTAGCCCTGATCCGCCTGCGCCGGGAAATCGTGCCGAAGGACTGCCCCTTCCTCTTCCCGGGGGATGTGCCCGACCAACCGGTGGGCGATCCCAAGCGCTTCTGGCCCAAGATGCAGAAGGTCGCGCAGATCCCAGACGTCCGCATCCACGACCTGCGCCACACCTTCGCCTCTCTGCTGGTCTCCGGCGGTGCATCGCTGGAAATGATCGGCCGCCTCCTCGGGCACACCCAAATCGGCACGACCCAGCGCTATGCCCATCTGATCGACGCGCCGTTGCGGGCGGGGGTCAATGCGGTGGGCGAGATGCTGAAGCCGCGGTTGCGGGTGGTGGGGGAGTAAGGAGCGCCACCGTCATAGCACGGCAAACATACCACCGTAACGCGACGGGCGACGCCTTTGAGCGTTGCGGCGCGGTCTGAAATCCGCCTATGCTAGCGTATCAAGGCACTTATCCAATTTACCGCTGTAACGGTGCGTCGCGCTGCGAGGACAGGACCGCATGGAGAAGCGATCGCTCAGTGAGCGTGACATTTGCACCAAGTTTATTACGCCCGCCCTGCGCAAAGCTGGCTGGGATGAAATCACGCAAATCCGAGAAGAGGTCAGCTTTACCAAGGGGCGCATTATTGTTCGGGGTAAACTGGTGAGCCGCGGAAAGGGAAAGCGCGCCGATTACATTCTGTCGGTGAAGCCGAATATTCCGATTGCGATCATTGAAGCCAAGGAAAACTCCCTGCCAGTTGCCGCGGGTATGCAACAAGGGCTTGAGTATGCTGAGGCTTTGGGGATTCCGTTTGTGTTCTCATCGAACGGTGACGGCTTCGTATTTCATGACTGCACGGGGCTGAGCCCTGCGCCCGAAACGGCGCTCGCGCTGGATGAATTCCCTTCACCTGCTGACCTTTGGGGGCGCTACCGGGCTTGGAAAGGGCTATCCGACAAAGCCGCCACGGTTACATTGCAGGATTACTTTGACGACGGTAGCGGGAAGTCGCCACGCTATTATCAGGTCAACGCTGTGAATGCGGCGATCGAAGCCATTGCCAAAGGACAAGATCGAGTCCTGTTGGTGATGGCGACAGGGACAGGCAAAACCTACACGGCCTTTCAGATTATCTGGCGACTTTGGAAGGCGGGTCAGAAGAAGCGCATCCTGTTTCTGGCGGATCGAAACGTGCTGATCGACCAGACGATGGTTAACGATTTTCGGCCGTTTGCAGGCAGCATGGCAAAGCTCTCGACCCAGTCGAAGACCATTGAGCGGGCCGATGGCACCCTCACTCATCTGACGCTGGCCCTGGATAAAAAACGCCGGATCGACACGTCCTATGAAATCTATCTGGGCCGTGAACGATGATTGCTGCCGCGAGAACTTGGCGCTGATCGCCGACACCAGCATCTCTGGGACCAGGGTGGCGCGTGAACTGGACGCCTTGATCAGGATCTACGGAAAACCGGCCTGCATCGTCTCGGACAATGGCACCGAGTTCACCAGCAAGGCCATCCTGAAATGACCGTCACCGTGACGCCCGAGATCACCGCGACCTCATGGCTCCAGTCGAACTGATAGGCTTCGCCGGGCGCATAGTAGAGCGGGACATAGGCCTCAGCGGTGACCGCGCGGCGGTTCTGCGACCATGACTTGGCAAACCGGCGCACGGCATCGTAGCGGAGACCGCGTAGCTTCTCGAAGATGCGGATCAGCGTCAGTCGCTCCCGCGACGGCTTGCCCGCATTGGTCGCCAGGAACTGCTCGAGCTGGCCTTGCCACGGGCCGATCCGCGGCTGCGGCCGGCGGCGGGTCCGTTCATAGCCGAAATCCACCTCGTCCGTCCGCAGGATCTTGCGCACGGTGTTGCGCGACACGTGCAGTTCACGCACAGTCTTCTTCATAGACCAGCCTTGAACGTAAAAGATCAATGAGAAGAGCGGACACATTCCTTGTTGCGCTGCGGCAGTGCAGCCGCAGTATCAGGCCAAGGCAGGCAGGATTATCCTGCAAGAGCTCAGATGATCCGAATCTGCGTGCCGATCGGGCACATGCCGGCGACAGACCTCCGCCGTCGCCATGCCGGCTTCCTACCCCTTGATCATCCCCGCGCCTGAGTGAAGCGGCTTGTTACCGAGAGGAATTCGCAATCCCTTCGATAAACACATCAACCAAGCGAGTGATGTGCGGATTAGGAGCGGCGTGTTTTTCGGTCGCAAGCGACACTGCTGTTGCTACACAAACGATGTCGTTAAAGCTGATATCATGCCGAACCACCCCCGCCTTTTGCGCGCGACGCAACAGACGATTACCCTCTTCGCTGGTTGCGAGGCAGCCCGGCGTCCCGACCTGCAACACCGTTCCGAGCGAGGCCGCAAGGCCGCGATAGACATTGCTGTATTGCACCAGCTCTTCCAGATACAGACGCAGCGCACTCAGTGGATCGAGATCGGCATCACGGGACCGGCTGGTCTCCGCAAAAGTCACGAAGCGGGCGCTATAGGTGGCTGCAAGAAGTTCTTCGCGGGTCGAAAACCGTCGATAAAGCGTCGCGACCCCGACCCCAGCACGTCTCGCCACCTCGTCAAGATTGACGTTGGCCCCTCGCTCCAGAAACACTTCCTCCGCCGCTGCGATGATGCGTTCCCGGTTTCTCAGAGCGTCGGCTCTCAATGAGGTGTTGTCATTCAACGCTTTCTCCTTCCCGATCTTGCTAAGTGGAGGATAACTCCATATGGTAAGTGGAGCAACACTTCACTTAAAGGAGAAATGATGGCGAATCGGTTTGATGACAAGGTCGTTGTGATCACGGGCGGCACAGATGGCATAGGTCTGGCGACAGCAAAGGCCTTCGCGAGCGCAGGTGCGCTGGTCTACATTACCGGCCGCAACGAAATGCGCCTCGACGCCGCAGTCGCAGAAATCGGTAATGGCGCGGTCGGCATCCAAGGGGATGTCAGTAATCGTGCCCATCTCGACCGCTTGTATTCCAGGATCAGGGGCGATCACGGTCGCGTGGACGTGGTCTATGCCAATGCCGGTGTGTCCGAGTCTGCCCCGGTGGACGAGATCGAGGACGACCATTTCGACCGTTTGTTCGACATCAACGTCAAGGGCACCGTCTACACCGTGCAGAAGGCCCTGCCATTGATGTCGGCCGGGGGCTCTATCGTCTTGGCGGGGTCGGGAGCTGGAAGCAAGGGCTTTGCCAACCTGTCGGTTTACAGCGCCACGAAGGCCGCTATCCGGTCGTTCGCCCGGACATGGACAACTGACCTGAAAGACAGAGGCATTCGAGTGAATGTGGTTTCCCCGGGCATGGTCTTGACCCCGGCCATGAGGACCTACTTGCAGAACAACAGTGGCGCCGAGGAGTGGATGAAGGGGGCCATCCCGTTCGGGAGGCTGGCCGAGGCCGACGAGGTGGCAAAGGCAGTCATGTTCCTGGCATCGGACGAGAGCAGCTTCGTTGGTGGCGCAGAGTTGATGGTCGATGGTGGCTTTGTAGCTGTCTGACCACGCTCGCTGGAGGCCCGTCTGCAGCGCCGACGGTCGGAAAATCGGAGAGGTCGAGAACGTGCTGGAAGCTGACGCCAGCACCTCCACCGAAGTCTCAGTCGACTTCGACGACAGCATTGCCGAGGATGATCGCATCGTCGAACTGTCGAGCCCGACGCTTGGAGGGGACCAGCTGGACCTTGGTCTCGACGATGTGAACCGCCCCCGGTTTCCCGGGGCGTAAAACACTCAAAGGATAAGCCCTGTGACAAGGGAGGGATCCACCCCCGCCTGTCCGGCCGAGTTGCGCGAAGGCGGCGTTCGGCTTTCCCGGGAGAACCGCGGCGACCATGCCAGTGACAGGGCTGCCCGCAAGGCGATCGCGCCCAAGCTTGGCTGTTCGCCTGACAGTCTGCGTGTCTGGTGCCAGCAGGCCGAACGTGATGCCGGTCGGCGCGGCGGTCTGACGCGCGCGGAGAAGGACCGGATCAAGGAACTTGAGCGCGAGGTCCGTGAACTGCCCGGGCCGACGAAACCCTGAAGAAGGCGAGCGCGTATTTCCCGGCGGCGGAGCTCGACCGCCCGTTCCGCAAATGATCACGTGCACCCGCAACGCCACGGCGCTCGGCAACCTGGTCACCGCCGAGGTGGCCTATGCCAACAATCTCGACCGGATCGAGACCATCCGCGCCGACGGGCGGATCGGCGGTGCCGACCCCGGCATGGCCGTGCTCACTGCTCGATCGAAGTGCGCTTCGTCGATCAGGTGCTGGCGAACCAGGCATCGCCGGGGACGCCTGCGAGATCGAACTCGGCTGGTCACTGCCATCGGGCGAGAGCCTGACCTTCGCCATCCACGCCGTCTACCTGCCGCGCCCGCGCATCGAGGTGCCGGGGCCGCAGGGCATCCGGGCCACCTTCGACTGGTGGGCGGCAGTCGATCTCGCGCTGGGGCGGACGCGGGATATGCCGGGCGCGGCAGCGCGCCCTCTGTCAACGTCACCATCATGACCCGCGATGCCGAGTGCTTCCGGCAGTCGGGCACGCAAGTTGCCGCCGACATAGCCCGCGCGGTGTCGAGGGGTCGGAGGGGGTTGTCGGTTGTGGAGGTCGGAGAAGGCGGGCTGATGCCGCCCGGGGCTCTTGGCGGTCATTGGCGACGATGCGCATATGGCCTATCCTCGGATCAAAATGCGTGAGGAACACTATGGCCGTGCCAGCGTCGAAAACTGAACTTCTGGACGCAATCTCAAAGACGTTCGGCGAGCTGATATGCGATCTTGAGCGCGTGCCGCCGGAGCTTGCACGCACGGCCTCTCTGGAGGGCCATGCCGCCGGGACAATGATGAGCCCCGCCGATCTGGTCGCCTATTTGCTCGGCTGGAACGAACTTGTTTTACGCTGGCTGGATCGGGATGATCGAGGCGAAGTCGTGGAGTTTCCCGAGGTGGGATTCAATTGGAATCAACTCGGCCTGCTGGCCCAGAAGTTTTACGAGGATTATCGGAATCTTGCCTGGCAGGAGCTCCTGGCCCGTCTCACGGCGGCCAACCTCAAACTGGTCGATACCATTTCAGTGAGATCAAACGAAGAACTGTATGGCAGCCCTTGGTATGGCAAGTGGACGAAGGGTCGGATGATCCAGTTCAACACCTCGTCGCCCTACGCGAATGCCCGCTCGCGTATCAGGAAATGGCTGAAGGCTATCCGCTAGGCGACCGACGGTTTTTCCCGTATGTCGGCCCATCACTTTCATGCCGACACGCGGCAACAATCCTCTCATGCCAGCTGCAGGATAAAGCGTCGACCGATCACGGCGAAGACCATGTTACCGGGTTACCGGGGTCGGGGCTGCCGGCAAGCGATGCGCGGAACAGCAAGAGCGCAGGGATAGGTTCGATCGCGGTGCGGTCTTTTGGCAGGCCTCTTGCGGCTGTCCCCGATCCATGACGCGGGCGCAGTGACAGACCGACCAGGCTCCCGCGCAATCTCCCAACTCCTGACATGAGGATCCGCAGATGAACGACAGCGGCAGCCTTTTTATCACCGTGCTGCGCGATGTCGTTGCATCAGCGGCAGTGCTCCTCGCCGCCTGAGGTGCGCTCGGCAGGGTGACCAACGCGCTGACCACGAGGATGCGTCTCTGGGACGCGGTCCGGCGCATCCTCCTGGGCGGGATCATCGCGGCCGGCATGGGCAGTCTCTCTATGGCCATCCTCGCCCGCTAGCTCGAATTGCCGCCCGAGACGGTGGCGGCGGGCGGGGCCGCGGGCTCGGCCGCCTATCTCCTCGGCGTCTTCGGCCCCGCCTTCATCGAGGTCGCGCTCGCCCGACTGCGCTGGCCCATCCTGCCATTGCGACAACAGGTTGTCCGGGGCAATGACGAGCGTTCTGTGCTTGGGATCTTGCCAGTGCGGCAATGGATCAGCGGCAACTCCGAGAGCGCCAACCAACCCGATATCAAGCGCAGAGACACGTCTCCGCAGTGCCTGAACGCCATTCACGAACCGGAGGGACTGGTCCATCAATTGTCCCCCGTCGTCCCTCAGATCTCCGAGCGCGAGCTTGCGTCGAAGGGCGACATAGCGAACGGCTCGGCTCGTCTGGACATCCGAAAGTGCTTTGGCGAGCAGGTCTCGCCACCCTTCCGTTTCCACCATCAGCTTGGGCGACAGCCACAGCTGGAGCATGGTTCGGAGTTCGGTGCGCCCGAGCCATCGCAGGCCTGGTCGGCGGAAGGCATCAACGTGTCACGAGCTCAGCAGGTCGGCGAGGTCATCTTCGCCCAGTTCGCTGAACCAGGGATTGACCAGTGATGACCACCGCGCATCACCTGATCTCGAACCAGTGCAGCGAGGTTTGTAGCAAGTGGTCGTAATCGCCGGCCATGGCCTATTCCATGAAGGCGGCGATCTCGTCGTCCGAGAGCCCGGCATCGCGAGCGGCTTCGCTGTATCGGCTGAGCACGGCAAAGACATTGTCGTCCTGGCCGGTGAGCGTGACGATGATGACGGGGCGTTCGGGGTCATTCCGTGCGGCTCCATTGAGGCAGCACCACGAAATCAGGCATGGCCTGCGCGCATAGTCCAGTTGAAGGCCCAAGCTGCGCGAGTGAGGGCCATCAGGAGATTTGTCGCACGGCCTGTCACACCGCTGCGGCGCAGGGTGCGGCTTTTCGAAAGCACCTCGTGCGCGGGCGACCGATCCTCGCGCGCCGGGCCCGGTATTCGAAAGTATCGCCTTGGTTCTTTTGCTCATTTGAGCAATCGGCCAGCGGCAGATATCGAAGATCCGAAAGGGACATGAAGGCGCGTGGGGTCTGCTTCGGACGCAGAGACATGAGGTTGTGATGGTATGCGGAACTGGCGGAAACCGCATGAGTGAATCGGCCAGAAACTCGGGCGCGGTCAGGGTCAGGATCAGCGGCACTGGAACTGCCACGGCAGCTGCGGGCCTTCGGCAGCCGGCACGATCCGTGCCGCGGGAGCGGGTCCGGCATCACAGCCACAAAGACCTGTCAGGGGCACTGCCCGTCTCCGCCCGGAGAACGGGACTTTTCGCAACTGCGGCGCCTGCTCTCGTCCTGCCCGGATCTGCGTTTTCCGGCGAGGGCCTGAGTGCGATCGCAAGACGCAGCGGGTTACCGGGCGAGCGTGGAGGGACAGCTCACAGGCTCCCGGGATCTCGGTGTCCGGTGTGGCGCGGCCCCGATGCCTGCCGGCCCGGGTGCCGGGGGCAGGGGGCCTTTGCTCCCTCTGCCTTGACCGGGTGCCGGAGAATGAGTGTCGCGATCCCTGTCCATGACGAACCGCCGCGCGGCTTGCCAGACGTCCCGTGCGCCCCGTATCGACACCATACAAGGCCCTATCAGCGTGACCTATTCCAAGATCCTCCTGCTTTCGACAGCGCTTGTCGCACTGGCCTCGTGCAGCGAACAGCCGCTTGACATGGAGGACATGTCGGAGCGGTTGCGGATGGAACTCGCACCCCTCCCCGTGCCCGTGGAGGGCGGCGCCGTGAGCCTGGAAGGCGCGTTTGGCGCAGCGGTTGCCCGAGCGGTCACGGGGCATGAGGGCTACCGCGCCGCCCTGGCGCTGGAGCGCGAAGCGATGAGCCGCATCGGCGTGGCGCAAAGTGCGCGCCGTCCCCAGCTAGCCGCGAGCGGCACGGTTGGGGGGATCCGCGAAACTGGGTCGGACGGGTCAACCGATGTCGGTGTTGCAGGGGGGGTCAACCTCTCGCAGCTGGTTTATGATGGCGGCGAAAGTGTCGCCGCCGTGAACCGAAGCACGGCGGAAGCCTTGGGCGCCCGTGCCGAACGTGCGGCGCGGGGCAATGAGCTTGCCCTTGAAGCCGCGCGCGCCTGGATCGATGTCTGGCAATATGATCAGCGGCTTGATCTGCTTCGCGCGCGCAGTTCAGAGATGGACACTCTCGTGACCCAGATCGAGCGGATGGCCAGCACCGGCATGCTTGATCGCGCCGCGCTGGACAGTGCACGCCGCCAGATCATCGATATCACGCTGGAAGAGAGCCGGTTGCAGACAGATCGGGCCGAGGCCCGGGTCAGGTTCAACCGGTTCTTTGGGCGAGATCCCGGCACGCTTGAGCGGCCGGAGGAACTGATACCCCTCGCCGTGGCCCGCGCGCAGGCGCAGCGCGCGCAACAGGCGCCAACCCTTGAGGCGCGGGCCGCAGCCGTGATCGCCGCACGCAATGCCGTGGCTGAGGCACAATCCGCCTTTCGCCCGCGTGCCCGGCTGCAAGCCAGCGCCCGCGCGCCGATGAGCCAGAACGATTCCACGGATCTGATTCTGGGCATCGGCGTCGAATACAGTTTCAGTGACGGCGGGCGCCGCCAGAGACTTCTGGAGGCAAGCGAGTCCCGGGCCGAGGCGCTTCAGGAAGAGTTGCGCGATGCGCAGTCGACGCTTGAGGCCGAGCTTCAGGCGGCGCTTTCGCGGCTGGCGGGGATCGAGCGGGCGATGCCGCTGGTCGCAGAGCAGATACGGCTCAGCGCCTCGGAGGGGCAGACGGCGCGATCACAGATCGCCACCGGGCAGTCGACCCTGCGGCAGCTGGTCGAGGCAGAAATCGAGCAGGAGGTCCTCCAGGCGTCGACCTCGGGATTTTGAGGTGATGGCCCGACGTGGGCCGGATGGTCTTCAGGGACCTTGAAGAAACAAGGGGAGGGGTACCCCTCCCCTTGGTGAACCGACCGTCGAGCAAAAGCAAGCTAGACGGGCAGGGGCATGCACTGCCGGTTAGGCGTCAAACATGGTGGCGGTGACAGGTTCAGAGCCAGAGCGATGGGGGCGGCTGGATCGTAACCATCCGGCGTAGGCCAAGGTCGGGTGAGGGTCGACGTCGTTCATCCTGGCCGTGACGATCAGGGAACACATGAAAGCAGCGCGATCGCCACCGCGGGGCGATCCGGCGAAGAGCCAGGCTTTCCGCCCGAGGGCGACGCCGCGCAGCGCGCGTTCTGCTGCGTTGTTCGTAAGGCAGAGGCGGCCGTCATCAAGGAAGCGGGTAAAGGCTTCCCAACGGCCGTCATCCTCGAACATGTCGTTGAATCGCCTTGGCGACGGGGTTGTGCTTCGACATCCGGGCGCCCTCGGATCGCAGCCAGTCGTGCAGATCCTGGACCATTGGGCGCACCAGCCGCTGACGGGCGTCATGGCGGGCCCCGGCGGTCGGGCCAGTGATCCCGCGCTCGATGTCGAAGATGGCGCCGAAGCATTCGACAGCTTCCAGCGCGATGGGCGAGATCTCCCCGGCGACTTTCTTGCTCTTTCGGGCTGTTGCCTTGATGTCGGCCAGTTCGAAGAACTTGCGCCGGGCATGCGACCAGCAAAGCGCGCTGAGCACCGGGGCCGGCTTATGCTGGGCGCTGTAGAGGTCGTTGTAACCGCCATAGGCGTCAGCTTGCAGGATGCCGGTCCAGCCCGTCAGATGCCGGGTAGGATGTTCCTTCCTGCGGTCTGTCGAGAAGTGATAGAGCGTCGCCGGGGGTGCGCCGCCCGCGAACGGCCGGTCATCCCGCAGATAGGTCCAGAGCCGGGCGGTTTGCGTGCCGCCTTTGGCCAGCAGCGGCATGGTCGTGTCATCCGCGTGCAAAACCTTCAGCGCCGAGGACATGGGTGCGGATCAGATCGTGGACAGGCTGCAAGGCGACGGCGCAGGCCCCGACCTGGTCGGCCAGGGTGGAAAGGCTGATCTCAACCCCTTCCTTCGCGTAGCGCTCTGCCTGCCGGTTCAGGGCTGATGCTGACCGAACTTCTCGAACAGGATCATCGCCAGCAGGTTCGGTCCTGCCCAACCCCGGGGCGTCGGATGGAACGGCGCCGGCGGCTGACTGATCTTCTCGCAATCGCGGCAGGTGAACTTCTCGCGGACGGTCTGGATCACCTTCCACTGCCGCGCGATCACCTCCAGCGTCTCGGGAATGTCCTCGCCCATCGTCACGATGCGCGCTGATCCACAGCAGGTGCAGGAAGTCGGCGCCTCGACCACGACGCGCTCGGGGGGCAGATGCTCTGGGAACGGCTTGCGGGCGGGGCGGCGGCGTTCGAAGGCCGCGACCACCGCCTTCGGGGCCGTCACCTCGGCCTTGGCCCGGTCATCGGCAATGTCGGTCTCGATGTCCTCGAGCTGCATCTCGAGTTGTTCGATCAGCCGGGCATGGCGTACGGCGCTATGGCCATATTGCTCCCGGCGGAGTCTGGCGACCTGGAGCCGGAGGTGCCGGATCATGTCTTCGGAGGCCGAGACAACGGCGCGGGTCTGCTTCAGTTCTTCCTCTGCGGCAGACGCACGGGCCTCCGCCGCGGCGAGTGGGGCGCGCAAAACAGCGATCTCAGATGCGGTCTCCGACATGCCGAAGACCTACCACGGAACTTCAAAATAGTCCAATAAAACAAGGGAACTCTATCGATCAACCCGCCGAGGCTGGCCGCTGTGTCCAGCGCGGATTGCGCCAGTCGATGCCCTCCAGAAGATAGCCGAGCTGCGCCGCCGAAACCGGAACGGCCGCCCCGTTCTGGCTCACCGGCCAGATGAACTTCCCGGCCTCCAGCTGCTTCAGATACAGCGACATGCCGACGCCATCGTGCCAGAGGATCTTGATCAGGTCGTCCTAGAAAACTGGTCACCGTCGTGAAAGCGTTGTGCAAGATCCGTCATAAATGGCCGCCCTCAACGACTTGGTAGATACAGGTGCCAGGTATTGGTCACATATTCAGAAGATGCTCGCCCCTCTCGTTTGCGCGCCAAACGCTCTCAGGAAGATGGCTTAACAGAGCGCTAAATATCTGGCTGATACCAGAAGGATCGATGATAGATGATCGATGCAGTTAGTGGCGACATGACAGGAGAAGACTGATGTTCAAAAGCCTTGCCCCACTGAAGTTCTCTGACCATTCGGATCTTCGCTTTCTGCAGAGGCAGGATTATTCTTTCGCCCGTTCAGAGTTGATTACCCCTATCGTGATTGACGAAATTGCGGATGTCGCACGTGAATATCCGATCATCTTCCCCAAAGGTAGCGCGCTGCCCGTGGCGCTGTTGGGCGTGCAACGCGATTCGAACGCATATATCGGGCCGACCGGGGGGTGGCGGGCGGCTTATATCCCGGCGCATATCCGGCACTATCCCCTCGCCGTCACACGCATTCCCGCCGGTGAGGAAGGGGGCGCCGCGTCAAGTGACGAGGCGGTACGGTTCGCGGTGCTGATCGATGTCGATTCCCCATTGATCAGCCGCCTTGAGGGGGATCCGGTATTCGAGGACGACGGTTCGCCGAGCGCAATCGCGCAGCAGAAAATGCAACTGCTGAATACGTTGCAGTCGCGCGCGGGGATTACACAGCGCCTAGTCGCGGCGATTGAAGCTGCCGGCTTGCTGATCGAGCGTTCTATCCGCATCACGATTGAGGGCGAAGAGGATCGTCAGGTGACGGGCCTGCGTGTGATCGACGAGGCCGCGATGAACAAGCTCGATGATGCCGCATTCAACAAGCTCCGCTCCACAGGGGCGCTCCCGCTTGTCTATGCCTCACTTCTGTCTTGGGCGAATTTCCGCCAAGGACCTATCGGAAAGTCACATATGCAACCGAAGCCCGGAGCCGGGACGGGCGCGCCGGGCGCTTTCATGAACTGACCGCGTGCTCCGCCCACATGTAAGTAGCCCCTTGCTTTGTAGACGCTTTCGCAGCTTACCTTGAGGCAAGGAGCTGACCTGCGCCCCGATCGTTTCCTCGTTCATAGCAAGACCTGGCTGCAGGAATCTGAACAGCCGGGATAAGTGGATTTTCCGCGCACCAGCGGCATGATGCTGCAAGCGCGGAGAAGACCATTGCAAGACGACCGCACCGGAACCACAGTCCGGCATTCAAGGCGAAAGTGGCGGTAGTCGCGGTCAAGAGCGAGAAGACCTTGATCGAGCTGGCGCAGGAGATGGACGTCCATACGAACCAGATCAAGCAGTGCGCGATCGCTTCTGGAAGGCGCGACCGGGGGTGTTCGACGAGGGCCCGAAGGCTGATCCGGAGCCGAGGATCGACGTGAAGACCCTGCATGCGAAGATCGGAGAGCCGTGCTCGCCGAAGCCGACGAGCCTGGGGCTGCCGCCCTCGGCGATGTAGACGGCGTACCGGGATATGTTGGCGTCCGCGAAGAGCGCTTCACGCCCGAGGCAGCCGAACGCGCCGCTGGCTTTCGTTTTCATCCTCGGCAAGTGCTTGAGCCGCAAGACGACGGCAGCCTTGTCGTGCGTTTCGAGGCAGCAGGCTGGCTGGAGATGACCTGGCACCTCTACCAGTGGGGGACAAGGTCGAGGTGATTGCCCCGGAAGCGCTCCGGGCGATGGTGGACGTATACCGCCGGTCCGATTTCGGCGCGATGCCGTGAACGAGTATTTCCAACGGAGGAATTTGATGACGAACAGCCTGACGTACAGCGCCTTGAAGGAGAGGCAACGCGCGATCCGTGCAGGTTTCTCCGAGACGATGGGACAAGCTGGGCGAGCTCCGTGAGCGCCACGGCTTTCCGCGCGCCGCAGCGGCAATCGCTCTGCCGGACGGCACGGTGATGACGGCGGCCACCGGCCTGGCCGATGTGGAGGCCGGGCGCGCCATGGCGCCAGACGCCAATGCTCGCCGCGAACATCGGCAAGAGCTTGGTCGCCGCCATGGTGCTGGCTCTGGAAAGCGAGGGGTGGCTCGCGCGCGGCGATCTGCTCTCCGTCCATCTCGGGGATCGACCGTGGTTCGACGCGCTACCCGATGCAGGCACGATCACCATCGATCACCTCCTGCACCACACCTCCGGGCTGCCGGACCATGTGCATCTGCCAAGGTTCCAGGCGGAGTGGACCCGACTGACGACGGACGCAGGGGACTTCGAACCCGAGCGGTTCGTCACCTTCGTGGCCGGACGCGAGCCGCTGTTCGAGGCCGGACAGATCTGGGCCTGCAGCGATATGGGCTATGTCCTGCTGGGCCACGTGATCGAGCCATCAATCTTCGGGTGGTAGAGACGCAATTCGCAGTCGCCGGAGTGTTTCCGTTCGTCAAACCGCGAGCTGGGTAAGCCACAACAGCTCGCCGTCCACCTCAAAAGCACTTGTTCTCCTTGTCCTTACTGCATATACGAGTCGGCGGAGACGTGGCCGAGTGGTCGAAGGCACACCCCTGCTAAGGGTGCAGACGGGAAACCGTCTCGAGGGTTCGAATCCCTTCGTCTCCGCCACTTGCCCCCACGAAAGCGTTCTCCCGATCCGGCTGCGGCCGGATTTTTCCGTTGTTTTCGAGGGTTATGCCGGAGGGGCTGAGCACTGGCCCTGCTGCCAGGAGGCCCCGAAGTGGTCTCTCCGGGCCGATATTCTCCGGACCTGATGACTGCGCTGTTTTGGTGAATTTCCTCCAAGCCCATGATTTTTCAGCATTTTTGTCGCGCTAAACAATTGAGTTAGATCCCAGTGTCAATCGGACCAAATGCGACTGGGATCGGAAGTGAACTGGTAGTGTCCCGTGACGTGGTGTAGGGACTGGCGTCCACCTGCTTCTTCATAGCTGGTGTCGCTCGTTCACTGTGCGGCGATCATCGTCGCCGCGTCGGCACCGTCGCATACGCTCGTCAGCTTTTCCACCGGCATGTAGCGGCGGGAGACGGCCCACTCGTCATTCTGCTCCAGCATCAGCGCCCCTACGAGCCGGATGACGGCCTCACGGTTCGGGAAGATCCCGACGACGTTGGTGCGCCGCTTGATCTCCTTGTTCACGCGCTCCAGGGGGTTGGTGCTGTGCAGCTTCGATCGCAGGCTTTCGTCGAAGGCCATGTAGGCGAGGACATCGTGCTCGGCCTCGTCCATGAGCTCAGCGACGTCCCTGAACCGGTCACGAAGGTTGTCTGCGACCTCGCGCCAGCGAACATGGGCCTGGTCGCGGTTCTTCTCGGCGAAGACGGTCTTCACCACGGCGCTGACCACCGGCTTGTTTGTCTTGCCCACGCGGGCCAGCAGGTTGCGCTGGAAATGCACGCGGCAACGCTGCCATCCGGCGCCCAAGACCTTGCGCGCAGCGGCTTTCAGGCCCTCGTGGGCATCGCTGATGACCATCTGCACGCCGCGCAGGCCACGGCGCGTGAGAGACCGCAGGAAGTCGGCCCAGAAGGTCTCGGCTTCCGATGGCATGACCGTGATCCCGAGGATCTCGCGGCGGCCGTCACTGTTCACTGCCACGGCCACTATCACCGCCATCGAGACGATCCGCCCGCCCTCGCGCAGCTTCACGTAGGTGGCGTCGAGCCACAGAAAGGGCCAGTCCCCTTCGAGAGGCCGGTTCAGGAACACCTGCACCCGCTCGTCGATCTCCTCGCACAGCCGCGAAACTTGGCTCTTCGAGGTCCCCGTCAGCCCCATCGCGCGCACCAGATCGTCCACGGCGCGGGTCGAGACCCCGTGGATGTAGGCCTCCTGGATGACCGCCATCAGCGCCTTCTCGGCCGTGCGGCGCGGCTCCAGGAAGGTCGGGAAGTAGCTGCCCTTGCGCAGCTTCGGGATGTTCAACCCTATCGTGCCAGCGCGAGTGTCCCACTGGCGTGGCCGGTAGCCGTTGCGCTGGTTCTCGCGGTCCGGGCTGCGCTCGCCATGCCCGGCGCCACACACGGCAGCCACCTCGATGTTCATCAGCCGCTGTGCGGCATCCTGGATCAGCTCACGCAGAAAATCCGCGTCGTCGCTCCTGGCGATCACGCCTGGAACGTCGATTATGGTATCGGTCATCGTGCTCTCCTTCGTTGTCATCGGTCGTTGAACAACCCCAGGCTACGAAGAAGCGCGGTGGCCGCCAGCCCCGGCCGCGCGCTGCGCTACGCCAATTGGCTCCGCGCGCGGCCTCCTACACCATCCCGTGGGACACTACCAGTGAACTGCTCACAGCCTGCTCCAGTCTCTGCTTGCGGGCACTCCGTGTCGAAAGCGCTCGCTCAGTCCACTAGCCACTGAGGGGGCCAAGCTCGCCGTTCGCATAGTCATAGAAGTCCGGATTGCGGATGGCCGTCACCTGCAACAGATCGTCCAGCGCATCGGAAATTGGCACAGGTTTGTCGGGCTCTCCGACGAGGTAGGCAGTGAAGTTGGCATGGCCGGAGGAAGCGTCCAGCAGAACGATGTATAGCCGCTCATACTGCTCATCCCGCCCCCCGGGGTCATCCCGCCCAGTGAACAGGCGGAGCCTCGTGTGAGCATTCAAGAATGTGGATCGGCGCCGATCGGTGCCGTCGGTGGCGGCGCCTTGGTCAAGGAAGAAGAGCCCGCCCAATACTGCATAGGGAAAGCGGCGGTGTAGGGTGACCGCCTCGAACAGCATGTCGCCACGCCGGTTGGTCAGGTTCTTCTGGAAGTTTTTGGTGCGGCTGTCGCGGAAGTTAATGGTCTTGATCGAGATGCCGAGGATCAGACCCGCCTCTTCCGTCGCCCATGTCACGTCGACCTTCTTAGCGCCGATCCCCCCTGCCATCCGCCGCTCAGCTCCGGACGTGTCCAGCTCCCCTGGCGGCGCCGGACGGGCACCCTTCAAGCCCCGTGACCTCAGCTCTTCGGCAATGGCGAGGGCGACGACGTTCGATATCTTCTCGCTGTATGCCTTCTTCACGGGTGCGTTGGCGGTGTCCGCCGGTTTGTTTCCGGCGGACTTCAATGCTGCTTCTATGAGCCCATCAACTCTCGACACCCTTCCCCCGTGCGCGTCGGCGCTGGAACAGCATCTCGCGAGCCAGCCTCAGTGCCTTTAGATCATCTTCAGGTACATCCGCCAAGATGATGCGGTCCACCGTTTCAACCGCCGAAGCTACGTCCCCCCGGCGCAGCGCGCTTGCAAGTTGCGGCCTGGCATTTCGGAGTTGCTGTTCGGAAGCCCGGATGCGCGCCAGTGATGGCAGCGGCAGGTTGTCCGCCTCTCTCGGCTCCATCTTCAAGAGCCCGCCCCCGTAGGCGCGCCCGACTACTTCCGTACCAAGCAGCGTGATGCTGTTCAGGCTGGCGATGGGCAGAAGGTCGCGTCCGACCTCGCGCCTGCCGTTCGCAAGGCGAACTCCATAGACAGAGTTTAGGATGTGCGCCCCCGCCGCGTTCGTCACGAGGCGCGGCCTATCGTGGTTCATGTAGGTCAGGAACAGGTCTGGTGCCTCGACAAGGGGAACCCGCCACCAAGGGCTGCGAACCCGGCACTTGTAGGCTCCAGACACACCCGCATCCGCCCCGGCCTCGATATAGCGCAGCGCCGCTGCAGACGGGTTGTCGCCCGGGTACAGGAGCAAGCAGCGAGAGCCCTCGTTCGCCAGTTGCTTCCAAACTGCATCAGTGAAGGTGAGCCCTCGCAGGTGTCGCGCGCCTGGCGGCGATATGCGGACAAGGTCCGCATCGGTCAGTCCATGGGCGACGGCGTCGGCGCGTGACAGCGAGAAGTATTTGTTGTTGCCGGTCACGGCACCCAAGTAGGGGCGACCCCATTCGCGCATCAGCTCGAAGCGCTCATCGATCAAGCCTTGGTAAGTGGCGAAGGCTTCTTCAGCGACAAGGGCATTCGTCCACTTGTCCCCGCTGGGCGTGTGCTGGATCCATTCGGCCACGTCGACGGACGCCAGCGAGCGAACGTCCTTTGTCTGGTGGACTTCAAGGCAGGACGCCCCGCCCGTCCCGTCTGCGAGCAGCAAGACCACCTCTTCAAGGACGCCGGGGAACACTCGATCCTCAAACATGATGAGGCGGACGCGCCCGAAGCGGCGCAGCAGGAAACGCCGGACCTCCTGCGCATAGTTGACGCTCAGCAGTTCGGCAGGCAGCACGAGTGCGAGCCGTCCCCCGGGAGCGACGTGAAGCGCCGCCTTTACTACGAATGCCGCCCATGAACTGGCGAGCCCCGACAACCGGACACCCTGAGCAAGGGCGGCTTCCAGGCTTCGGGACCGGGCTGCGCCGGTGAAGTTCTGATAGCGGACGAAGGGCGGGTTGCCCACGATGGCGTCATAGGTAGTCGGCGGATCATGCTCGAAAAAGTCTCCCACAGACACGCGGGCGTCGAAGCCAGCGCCCTGCAGAAGAGCCTCGGCATTGCGGGCGGAGGTGTCGAATATCTCCACGCCCTGCAATTGCTCGCTCCAGAACAGAGGGGCAGCCCCGAGGGCCCGCAGTCGCTCTCCCGCTGCCATGAGGAAACTGGCTTCGCCGCACGAAGGCTCGAACACGGTGTCGGTGGGTTCGCGGACAGCCCAATCGCAAAGATAGCGCGCGATCTCCGGCGGCGTGAAGAACGCGCCTCGCGCCTTTCGTTTCTCAATGTTGTCCACTCAATCCCTCCTTGCCGGTTCTTCCGTGCCGGTTGATCCGCACCCTGACAGACTCTCCGAATGCGGCCAACCAAATAGTACGATGTTCACTCTACGTTCTCAAGCTTCCTGTGGCATTCGAAATCTCCTTGGCTCGCCGCTCATCCCGACGGAGGTTCAACAATTCGCCAGCCTGCTCGTGCCAATGGAGCCCAAACGGCTCCAGTAGCCTTGCAATAGTCAGTTCCGGAGGATGGCGCCCGTGCAGGACCGTCTCGACGATGTCCGGCGCAAGCAGTGTCAGGCGCAGAACGCGCGTCATGTAGGACGCCGCGATCCCCTCGCGCTCGGCCAGTTCGGCGATGGTGGCGAACTCACCCGACTCGAGCATCCGCTTCCACCGGAATGCGCGCGCCAGCGCCTTGACCAGCGTGTTGTCGGTCCGCTGCGAGTGCGTGGCGCCTTCGGGCATCTGCATCTCCTTCCGCCCGCCGCGCTTGACGATGCGGAACGGGACGTGGAGCGTCACCGTGTCGGGGATCAGCGCACTGCGGGTCATGCAGCTTCTCCGATGTTCCCGGCCAGCATCTCGCGGGCCAGACCGCTGAGTCCGTCGACGCGCAGGCGGACGTTGAGCTCCTCAGTGTCGATGTCCACACGCTCGACCAGCAGCGCCACGATGCGCGCCTGCTCGGCGGGGAAAAGCTCGTCCCAAAGCGGATCGAGCTGCTGCAGGGCCGCACGCGCGTCGGCTTCGGTAATGTCGTCAGTATGGACGCGCGCCGCTTTCCACGTCCCCGCAACGATCTCCGGTTGGCGGAACACGGCGCGGAGCTGGTCGATCACGGCGGCTTCAATCTCGCCCGCTGGCACGCGGCCGACTGGACACGCACCAGCACCATGCTTCAGTACAGTCTGACTGACGTAGTAGCGGTAAAGCCGCCCGCCCTTGCGGGTGTGGGTCGGCGAGAAGGCCGCGCCGTCCGGCCCGAACAGCAGCCCCTTCAGCAGCGCGGGCGTGTCGGCGCGGGTGCGGGCAGCGCGTTTCCGAGGGCTCTCCTGCAGGATGGTGTGAACCTTGTCCCACGTCTCGCGGTCGATGATCGCGTCGTGCTCGCCGGGGTAGCTGTCGCCCTTGTGGACCGCCTCGCCGATGTAGACGCGGTTGCTGAGCATCCGGTAGATGTATTTCTTGTCGATCCGGTTGCCGCGCGGCGTCCGGATGCCGCGCGTGCCAACCTCCCGCGCCAGTTCCGTGCAGGACCCGATCTCGAGGAAGCGGTCGAAGATCCAGCGCACATGCACGGCGGTTTCCTCGTCTACCAGCAGCTTGCGGTTCTCGACGCGGTAGCCGTAGGGCGGCACTCCGCCCATCCACATGCCCTTCTTGCGGCTGGCGGCGACCTTGTCGCGAATGCGCTCGGCCGTCACCTCGCGCTCGAACTGGGCAAACGAGAGCAGGATGTTGAGCGTCAACCGGCCCATGGACGTGGTCGTGTTGAAGGATTGCGTGACCGAGACGAAGGTCACGCCGTTCCTGTCGAACACCTCGACCAGCTTGGCGAAATCCGCCAGCGAGCGGCTGAGGCGGTCGATCTTGTAGACCACCACAACATCGACCAGCCCATCCTCGATGTCCTCCAGCAGCCGCTTCAGGCCGGGCCGTTCCAGCGTTCCGCCTGAGATGCCGCCGTCGTCATACTGATCGCGGACCAGCACCCAGCCCTCGGAGCGCTGGCTGGCGATGTAGGCTTCGCATGCCTCCCGCTGAGCGTGGAGCGAGTTGAACTCCTGCTCCAGCCCTTCCTCGGAGGATTTCCGGGTGTAGACGGCACACCGCAGCTTGGGGACGACCTTCGATTTATCCGGCGGCTTCGTCACTTCCGCCCCCTGTGGTTCTTGAGCCCGAAGAAGACCCAGCCGTTCCAGCGCGTGCCGGTGATCGCGCGGGCGATGGCGGACAGCGATTTGTAGGGTCGCCCCTGCCATTCGAAGCCATCGGCGGTGACGGTGACGATCTGCTCGACGCCCTGCCATTCGCGCAGGAGGCGTGTGCCGGTGATCGGGCGGTCGCGATCTGCGCGGATGCCGCGCTTGGATCGGTCGCCGCCGTCCAGTTCCTCGCCAAGCCGTTCCAGCCGCCGGATTGTCTCGGGCTTCAGCCCGCCATAGGCGAGTTCCTGGATTCGGTATGCCAGCCGGCTCTCCAGGTAGCGGCGGTTGAACGGTGGCGGTTCGCCGTCGAACAGGTCGCGCCACTGCGCCTTCAGGTCCGGCGTCGTCGCGGTCTTTAGCGCGGCCAGGCGCGCGGGGATGGGATCGGGCTTGTTCATGCATTTCTCCGGTGAGTTGGAGTTGCATGACGGCATTGGTCGGGCGGATAGTGTAGGCAACTTTCTCCAGTATTGTCAGATACTTCGCCCGTCTCCCGCATCTGCAACCGAACCAGCCCGAGCGCCAGCAGGCCGCACAACTCGGCGCGGCGTTCTGCGGGCGTCATCTTGTCGGGCGGGAGCGGATTGGGGCGTTTCATGCGGGCCTCGGAGCAGTCGTCTCCTCTGGCCTCTACTCGTCGATGTCGGAAACCGTCCCAGCCGATCCCGCGCAGGTTGATGAATCACGCGAAAGAACGTATCAAGAACACTGGTTTTGCAGGAAAGGGGATTCGTCGTGGCCGGCAATTTGAAGAAGTTCGTGAACCCCCGGTTCATCAAGTCCATCGATCTCGCCCTGATGAAGCCGCTGCTGGCGCGGCACGAGGGCAAGTACAAAGGCTTTTCCGTCGACCTTCTGGACCAGGAGGAGGATGCCGCCCGCGAGGCGCTGGAGAAACTGCTGACTGGCGCCGAGGACAGCTATCCCGAGGGGCTGCGCGGCGATCTGCACCGCATCGCGGAATTGGGCGATGCCCGCGGCCTCGAGATCATCCAGGCGCAGGCCGCCCGACAGGGCGTCGATCTGTTCCCGGATATGAAGACCGGCGACGAAGACGCGCCGAACAAGGCGCATGATCCCAAGCACATCGCCGTCCGGGTATTTCTGGAGCATCCCGATCTGTTCGACGCGGCCGCCGATCACATGGCGATGCTCACCGCCGACCGCCTGCATGAATATGCCGGGCGGGAACGTGGCGTCGCGATCGATCTGACAGAGGAGAAGGTCGAAGCGTTCCGGACGGCCGTCGCCGCGCTCTTCCGTGACGCGTTTCTCGGGGACTACTGCCGGGTGGGCGACTACGACGACGATGACGAGATCAACCTCGTGGTCAGCCACGGCTCCATGGTCTCGACCATGCCGGTCGTCGAGGGCCAGGTCGAACGGGTCATCAGCGTGCGCCAGATTTCCCACGCCGTGCTTCGATACTCCGAGAACACCGGCATGCTGCGACTGGCCCGCATCCGGAAGGCGCATCAGCCCGAGATCGCGGAACTCTTCGCCTCGATCATCCTCGACAGGCCCGGCTTCTTCGACGGCGACGATGCGCAGGACCTCTATACCCTGCGCCCGGTCGAACTGGCCGGACCGGGCTTCGCCTTCGATACTGCCTACGATCCGCTGATCGACAAGGTGCTGATCATCGAGGCGGCGGCGGACCTGATGGCGCCCGGCAAGAAGGGGTATCCCCGCGTGGTGCGCACACTGCGGTCGCGGGACCTCGGCGGTGACGCGCTCCAGCATTTCGGCAGCACTCCGGTCTCGTTCGGCGGCGCCTGGCGGCTGGGCGAACTCGTATTCCGGATCCTGTTCAAGGGCGACGGCAGGCGCCAGCCGCAGGTCACGGTCAAGCTGCGGCCCCCGGGCGTCGTGCAGTTTCGCCGCACCCAGCATGAGGCGCGGGTAATGAAGCTGATCGAACGGAACGGGCTGATGAATGACCGAGACGATTCTGAGGTTGTTGACGCGGCTGAGTGAGGCTGGCGACGACGCAATCCTGCCCGGCGAGCTTGCCGCGCCGTTCTTTGGTCCGGTCTTCGACCGGCTGCTGGCGAAACGTGTCCTCGTCGAACAGGCGCCGCTCGCCGATTGGGACGTCTGCGATGCGTGTGAATGCGGGCTCCCCTGTCGGCCGATCCGGAAAGCGGGCGAAGGGTATCGTGCTGAGTGCCCGCTCGACCGCCGACACGACGTCGATCTCACCGAGGACGATTTGCGCGTGTTCCGCATCGGCGACGGGGCGCTGGCATCCGTGATCGGCACCGCGGCAGGGTTCGGCACAGCCCCGAAGCTCGCCGCGGAGAAGGTCTGGCGGCTGGGCGACACGCCATCGGGTCGGGCGGTGTTTCTGGCGCTGGAGCCTGCAGCCCTGACCAGCGACGGCATCATCGCGTCGTTGCGCCAGGCGGCGCAGGGCTCAGCCATCACGATCCTCGCACCGGCGTTGCCAGCGGAGACTGCCCGGCGACATCAGGATGCGGGCTTTCATCTCATCGAAACCCTTGAGGTGCTGACGCCCGCCACAAATGGCCTCGGCGGCACAGTCGACGTCGCGGCTCTGGCGCCGGTCCCGCTGGCGCCCGTGCTTCGCGTGCGAAGGGCAACGGCCGAGGTTCAATGGGATGGTCGCTCCGTCATCCTGTCGCGTCAGGTTTTCCCCGTGTTCGAGCGCCTGCTGGAAAAGGCGCTGTCGCGCGATCAGATCGCCTCCTTATCCCATGTCGAAGGCACGACGGCGCGCGAGGCCAAGGATCTGATCCGCGAGCTGCGCGACGCGTTCAAGGCTGCCGGGTTCACCGATGCCGAGAGCAAGACCCTGATCATGACGGTGCGCAACCGTGGTTATCGGCTTGGCGTCCCCGCTTCGGATATCGTGGTTGACGACTGAGATGCCAGCCCGCTTCACTCTTTGAGTGGCAAAGATATCCCAATCTCAGCCAGCTTTAGCATCAGCGCTTTTCTCGATATCGGCGCATCATATCGCCACTCAAGGTGGCGGATGCGGTTCGCCTCCAGTAGCAGTCGCTTTCGCTCATCCCGAATCTGTGCGTTCTTGAAGCCTTCCTCGCCGCCAAACAGTGCGACCGGCTGGTAATGCTGCTGGCCCTGATACTCTACTGCCAAGTTTATCTCGGGAATGTATATGTCGATCGACTGACGGCCAAGAAACCAAGGGCGCCATTGGTGCTTGGCGTTGGGCCAAATCGCACGGAAAAGGTCAAGAAGTGCGAGTTCGGAAATCCACCCGCTCGCACCGATCCCCGGTATAGATCGGTCTCGGCGAAACGCGTCCTCTGCCAGCGCCATATGCCCGGCGAGCAGGCTCTCAACATTGGCGAAGCCAACGTCGATGTTTACTGAGAAGATGCGGCCGCGAGGCGCCGTCGAGTTGATGAACTGAGCCTGATATGCACGGTATGCTGGCCAGTCTGACGCGGGAGGCGGCACCGGGATCATCCCTTGGCCAAAGTCAGGGTCAAATCGAAGCAGTTTGGAAAGCACAGGCGGATCGTCCTGTAACTCCTGATCCAAGTAGGCCACAAATGCCTCGAACTCGTCATGCAGGCGACCCGCGATGAGCGACGTCGCTGCATACTTGCGAGCGATCAGCCTCAAGTCATCAGCTCGGATTTCGCGATCTGTCAGGAATTTCAGATATATGACCTCGTCCAAAAGCGCCTCACGATCACGCCCTGGGATGGCCTCCACCAGATCCATGGCGTCGGAGAGTCGGTTCGCTTCCGTCAAGTTCAGAATTTGTTGCCACTTGGGGTCCGGATCCCATGGGGGCGCGTCCTTCACGTCCGGAAGGTCTTGTGGAAGCCCCTTGCCGTCGATGCCACGGAACTGATCGCCCAAAGCACGCGCCTGCCAGCTATATCCGCGCGCCTGGTTGTTGTCCTGCCAGACCCTTTCCAGCGGGGTTACCGCATTGCTGGCGCACTGGGGGTTTTTGCGCTCCGCATCAAAACCGGACTTCGCCGGATCACCAAACAGACCCGCTCCAATTGCCTCGACCAGCCGCTCGAACAGTCTGGTATCATCTTGCCGGGTTCCAACCGAGACGAGAACGCGACCGGTGCCGGAGGTTTGTCGAAAAACGAAGGCTGCGTGCGACGCGAGGTCATTGGCGCGCTGGCGTCGCGCCCCAGGCCCTTCCAGAAAATGGAGCCTGTGAGTTACTTCATCCGGAAAATCGGGATACACCAGCCGGATCGACGTAGTCGTCTTTGGTGCTCGCTTCTTTGGAGGTGGCTCGGGCCCATATTGATCCAACAGATCGCCGCAAAGAGATGACAGCGATGCGAAGTGAATCGCAGCGTTGCTTCCCGGCTCTCGTTTTGCAGCCAAGCTCGCGTAGAGCTTTTTCCACTTCGATAGATCCGCTCGATAGAACTCTCGGCTCATCCGGTTTGTGATCGAGAGCTCGTATAGTTTCGCATTCCTGCGGAATTCGTCGAGGCCGAGTTGTCCCTTGTCGACCGGCGGAGGCTTCAAGTTCATGCGTTCGATTTCCAGTTCAGCGCAAGCCGATGTTGCATCACCTGCATGGCACTGTCGACAGGTAGGCCCCGAAGGCACATGCGCTCCAAGCGTGCTGCCCTTCGGCTGACGGCTGTGGGCTTTTACGGAGACCTGCACGAGAAATTGACGCTCAGGTCCGCAAGCCCCACCAAACCCCCACCTTATTCCCACCCCGTTCCCACCTGCGCGCCGACCGCATCCGGCACCTTGGGCTCATCAGAAACGATGACCGAGGCGCACAGCGATGCAGATCGAACTTTCCCCCGACGACATTGAAACCATCATCCGCGAAGCCGATGCGGCGGCGCAACGGCTGCGGCGCAAGCTGTGCCTGCCGCTCTGCGAGCGCGAGGATCTGGGCCAGGATCTCCTGGTCGATCTGCTGCGCCGCTTGCCCGCCTACGATCCCTCGCGTGGCACCATCGGCGCTTTCGCCAACATCGTGCTGCGCAACCAGTCCTCGCGGATCGCGATGCGCCACCACCGCCAGCGTCGCGCGCAGGGTGGGTCGCTGCTCTCGCTCGAGGTTCCGCTGGCCGGAGCCCGCGAGCCGGCCGGCGACACGCTGGCCGAGGACGACGGGCTTGCCGCCTGGCACGGCCAGACCTGTTGCGTCGCCGCTGTAACCGAACTTCACCACGCCCTGCAGGCCGCCCTCGCGCGGCTCCCGGCCGAGGATCGCCGGTTCTGCGCGGCGCTGGCGCATCGCCCCGTGACCGCGCTGGCGGCCGAGGGTTTCGGCAGCCGGTCCGCGCTCTACCGCCGCCTCGCCGATCTCCGTCACGTCCTCACTGCCCACGGTCTCGGTCCCGCCTGGGACGATCTCGCGGCGGCTTGAGTAGAGGCGAAAGGAGGAGATCATGTTCATGGGCACCACCCCCTTCATCACGGTCCGCGCCCGCCGACCGCTCACCGAGATCGAGTTCTGCGCCTGGGTGGCGCAGGCCGTGCCGGGCGACCGGCTGGAATACCATCGCGGCTTTCTGGTCCTCGACATCTTCCCGATGTTCGCCGGGCTCCCGGATCAACAGCGCGCGGAATTGGCCCGACTCGGGTCGCGCGCCTTCTGGGCCGCCGAACAGGGCCTCGTGCACCTGGTGCAGGAGCGCACGGGCCCCGACCAGTTCGCCTACATCGCCGTCGCCCGCCCCAAACCGAAGGCCGCAGCCGTCTCGCTGTCCGCGCTTCTGCTCGCCGAGCGGGAGGCCGCGTGATGACCGCCTTCCAATTCCTTTTTGCCGATCATGGAGACCCTTACATGCCATTCCCCGCGAACACCCCCACCGTCGACGACCTGCCGGGCCTCGGCTTGCAGGACATCGCCCAGCTGCCCGTCGAACTGCTGGCCATCCTGCAGCGCGACGTCGACGAGCGCATCAAGCGCGACAAGGCCGCGAAGGCCCGCCTCGATGGCGCGCTGACCGTCCGCTACGCCACCCGCGCCGCCGAGGAACGGCAGGCGGCGGGCAAGGACACCGGCACGATCCGCTTCGACGACGGTGATTTCACCGTGGTCGCCGATCTGCCGAAACGGGTCGATTGGGATCAGGATCGCCTCGCCGCCATGGTCGAGCGCATCCGCGCCGCCGGGGACGATCCCGCGCAGTACGTGGACATCGCCTTCAAGGTGCCCGAGCGCAAATACGCAGCCTGGCCCGACGCCATCCGTGCCGGTTTCGAACCCGCGCGCACCGTCCGGCCCGGCACACTGAAGATCGAGATCGTCCCGCAGGGGGGCGATCAATGAGCCTCCCGATCATCAGCGCCGACCAGCGGCTGGCCGAGCCGCGTGGGATCAAGGGTTGCATCTTCGGCAAGTCCGGCATCGGGAAGACCTCGCTCCTCTGGACGCTGAACGCATCGACGACGCTGTTCATGGATCTCGAGGCGGGCGACCTCGCCATCGAGGGTTGGGAGGGCGACAGCATCCGGCCGCGGACCTGGACGGAATGCCGGGATTTCGCGGTGTTCATCGGCGGGCCGAATCCGGCGCTCCGCGACGAGCAGCCCTACAGCCCCGCGCACTACAAGGCGGTCTGCGACCGCTTCGGCGATCCGGCCGCGCTCGACCGCTACGACACGATCTTCGTGGACTCGATCACCGTAGCGGGGCGGCTGTGCTTCGGTTGGTGCAAGGGGCAGCCCGAGGCGCTGTCGGAGAAGACCGGCAAGCCGGATGTGCGCGGGACTTACGGGCTGCACGGCCGCGAGATGATCGGCTGGCTTACGCATCTCCAGCACACACGGGCCAAGAACGTCTGGTTTGTCGGGATCCTCGACGAGAAGCTCGACGACTTCAATCGCAAGGTGTTCCAGCCGCAGATCGACGGCTCGAAGACCGGGCTCGAACTGCCAGGGATCGTCGACGAGGTGATCACCATGGCGGAGCTGAAGGCCGAGGGCGATCCGTATCGCGCCTTCGTCTGCCAGACGATCAACCCCTGGGGCTTTCCGGCCAAGGACCGCTCGGGCCGGCTGGATCAGGTCGAGGAGCCTCACCTCGGCCGCCTGATGACGAAGATCCGCGCCCCCGTCGCGCCAGCGCCCAAGCGCCTGACCTACACCCCGCCGCCCGCCGATCCGGCGGCTGACGCCCAATCCCAACCGCAATCCTGATCAGCAAAGGAGGTTCCCCATGGGTTCCTGGAACGATTTCAACGACGCGCAGAGCAACACCAACCTGATCCCCAAGGGCACGCTGGCCAAGGTGCGCCTGACCATCCGCCCGGGCGGGTTCGACGACGCGTCGCAGGGCTGGACCGGCGGCTATGCCACCCGCGGCTCGACCGGCGCGGTCTATCTCAACGGCGAGTTCACGGTGACCGAGGGGCAGTACGCCCGGCGCAAGATCTTCACCCTGATCGGGCTCTACAGCCCCAAGGGGCCGGACTGGGCGAACATGGGCCGCAGCCTCGTGCGCGGCATGCTGAACTCGGCCCGCGGGATTTCCGACAAGGACATGTCGGCCGAGGCGCAGGCGGCGCGGCGGATCAACGGCTTCGCCGATCTCGACGGGATCGAGTTCATCGCCCGCATCGACATCGGCACCGACGCCAGCGGCGACGACAAGAACGAGATCCGCAGCGCGGTCACGCCGGATCATCGCGATTACGCGCAGGTCATGGGGACTGCGGCGCTGCAGTTCGGCGGACAGGGTGCAGCCGGACATGCACCACAGCAGACCACCCCTGCGGCAGCGGCACATCAGCCCAGCCAGCCCTCGTCCGCCCCCGGGTTCGCCGGTCGGCCGAGCTGGGCGCAGTAAGCGGGAGACCGGCCATGCGCCTGCGCCCCCGCCAGAAGACCTTCGTCGAGCGCAGCGTGGCTGCGCTCGCTTCCCGCGGCAACACGCTGGGCGTGGCGCCCACCGGTGCGGGCAAGACCATCATGCTCTCGGCGGTCACCGGCGAGATGATCGGTGACGGCGCCAAGGCCTGCGTTCTTGCGCATCGCGACGAGCTGACGGCGCAGAACCGCGCCAAGTTCCAGCGCGTGGTGCCGGGCGTCGCCACCTCGGTCATCGACGCCACGGAGAAGTCCTGGAGCGGCCAGGTCGCCTTCGCCATGGTGCCGACGCTGGCGCGCGCCTCGAACCTCGCCGACATGCCGCGCCTCGACCTGCTGGTTGTCGACGAGGCGCACCATGCCGTCGCCGACAGCTACCGCCGCATCATCGACCGGGTGCGCGAGGCCAATCCCGACGCCCGGATCTTCGGGGTCACGGCGACGCCGAACCGGGGCGACAAGAAGGGCCTGCGCGAGGTCTTCGACAATGTCGCCGATCAGGTGCGGCTGGGCGAGCTGATCGCCTCGGGCCACCTGGTGCCGCCCCGCACCTTCGTGATCGACGTGGGCGTGCAGGACGAGTTGCGCGCGGTCCGCAAGACCATGTCGGATTTCGACATGGCGGAGGTGGCGGGCATCATGGACCGCGCCCCCGTCACCGACGAGGTGATCCGCCACTGGAAGGAAAAGGCGGGCGACCGGCAGACTGTGGTGTTCTGCTCCACCGTCGCGCATGCCGAACACGTCACCGACGCCTTCAGGGCGGCGGACGTTTCCGCCGCGCTGATCCACGGCGATCTGGCGGCCGAGACCCGCAAGGCGATCCTCGCCGATTACGCGGCGGGCGACATCCGCGTCGTGGTCAACGTGGCGGTGCTGACCGAGGGCTGGGACCATCCGCCCACCTCCTGCGTCGTGCTGCTTCGGCCGAGTTCCTACAAGTCCACGATGATCCAGATGGTCGGGCGCGGCCTGCGCACCGTCGACCCCGAGGAACATCCCGGCATCGTGAAGACCGACTGCATCGTGCTGGATTTCGGGATGTCGAGCCTCACGCACGGCACGCTGGAACAGGATGTCGATCTCGACGGGCGCGTTCCGACGCCGGGGGAAGCCCCCACGAAGCTCTGCCCCGAATGCAAGGCCGAGATCCCGATCGCCGTCACCGAATGCCCGATCTGCGGGTGCGAGCTGCCGCGCGAAGGCGCGGAGCCAATCGACAGCTTCGTCATGACCGAGCTCGATCTTCTCGAGCGATCGAGTTTCGCGTGGGTGGACCTGTTCGGCGACGACGCCGCGCTGATGGCCAACGGCTTTCACGCCTGGGGTGGCGTGTTCTTCCTCGAGGGCCGCTGGCACGCGGTCGGGGGCGCCAAGGGCAAGGCGACGCGGCTCCTGAGCGTGGGCGAGCGCATCGTCTGTCTCGCGCAGGCCGACGACTGGCTGAACGAGCATGAGACCGACGAGAGCGCCTTCAAGTCGAAGGGCTGGCTGAAGCAGGACGCGACGGAAAAGCAGCTGAACTGCCTGCCGCCCGAGTTCCGGCGCGACTACGGCCTGACCAGATATCGCGCCTCCGCGCTGATCTCGTTCCAGTTCAACAAGCGCGACATCCGGCGCCTCGTCACGGCGGCCGAGCCCGAGCGGAGGGCGGCGTGAACCATGTCGCGCAAGTCCCATCCCCGCCCGCAGCGCCTGCGGATTGCCCGGAGCGTATTCGGCTCTGGCACCCGCGCCTCAAGCCTTGCGCCGTCTGTCTGCGCCCCGCGCGCGGCTTCGGTTTCTTCAACCCCAACAAACCCCGCCCCCGCGAACACCGCTGGTTCTGCTCGATGCACTGCCAGGCGTTCTTCGCGGCCCGCCACCGGAAAGGACTGACCATGCAGGGAACGACCGATGAAGAACGCCTCGCCATTGCACTGGTGATGAAGCGGCTGGGCCAGACGATGGACCTGATCGGCTGGGACAAGCGGCTGCGGGATCTCGATGCGACAGAGGTCACCGCGCTGATCGAGGAGGTTCTGGAAGGTTACGGCGCCGAGATGTCGCGCATCGCCGCCAGGAGCGAGGTGCCGTTCTGATGCTGGATTTCAACCCGCGCCCCTCCATGGCCGAGCGGATCAACGCGCTGGTCGACGCCGCGCTGATCGCCGAGCGGGAGGCCACGCCGCCCCGGACCTATCTCGGCGCGTCCCGTCTGGGACATGCCTGCGAACGCGCGTTGCAGTTCGAGTTCGCAGGCGCGCCCAAGGACGAGGACGCGGACTTCGGCGGGCAGACTCTGCGGATCTTCGAGATCGGTCACCAGCTCGAGGATCTAGCGATCCGCTGGCTGCGGGCGGCCGGGCTGGACCTCTACACCCGCAAGGGCAACCGCCCCGATGGCGAACAGTTCGGCTTCTCCGTCGCGGGCGGCCGCATCCGTGGCCATGTCGACGGGGTCATCGCGGCGGCACCGGCCGCGCTCGGCCTCCGCACCCCGGCGCTCTGGGAATGCAAGACGATGAACGCGAAGAACTGGCGGGCCTGCGTCAAGGACGGGGTCGCCGTCTCAAAGCCCGTCTATGCCGCCCAGATCGCGATCTACCAGGCGTACATGGAGCCTTCGGTGCCGGGCATTTCCTCAGCCCCGGCACTGTTCACGGCGATCAACAAGGACACGGCCGAACTGCATCACGAGCTGGTGCCCTTCGATGCCGATCTGGCGCAGCGCATGTCCGACCGCGCGGTGCGGATCCTGCAGGCCACCGACGCCGGCGAGCTGCTGCCCCGCATCGCCGCCAGCCGCGACTTCTTCGAATGCCGGTTCTGCGCCCATGCCGAGCGGTGCTGGAGCCTGGCTACATGACCGACGAGCCCACCGAGCCATCCGATCCCGACCAGGAGCTAGCCATGCGCGACGACACCACGCCCGATGAGCCCAAGGCAAACATCGTCCATTTCAACCCATGGCGCGACTTCAACGATGCCGCGCCGCAGATCGACGTCTTCGGCGACGAGCCCGACCCTGCGCAGATTGCGCAATTCATGCAGGTCGTCTTCGGGTATTGCGACGGTCTGATCCCTGTCCGCAGCTTCATCGACAAGGGTCAGGGCATCGATGGCCGCCCGCACAACATCTGGCTGGAAGCGAATCAGTCCGCCCCCGAAAAGATGGCGACCTTCGCGACATGGGCCTCGCGCGAGGGCGCGGCAGTCTATGTGATCCCCGGCACCGTCGCCGCGCCCGGCCAGGCCAAGGCCACCGATATCCTGCAGATGCAGACGGTGGTCGTCGATCTCGACACCGGTGACATCGCCGCCAAGCGCGCGCACCTCGAGCGCCACCTCGGCGCAGCCAGCATGGTGGTGGAAAGCGGCGGCGTGACGGCCGAAGGGCAGCGCAAGTGCCACGTCTGGTGGGCGCTGACTGAACCCGCCGAGGGTGACGATATAGCGCGCGTCTGCCGTCTGCGCGGCGACATCGCCGCAAAGGTCGGCGGCGACATGCATTTCCGCTCCGCCCATCAGCCGATCCGAGTGGCGGGCTCGGTCTATTACAAGAACAACCTCAAGACGCAGGTGCGGATCGTCGAACTGAGCGCCGACCGCGAACGCGATCTGGCCGAATTCATCGAAGCCGTGACCGACATGCCGCCCGCGCCGGGCGTGTCCCTGCAGCCTGCGTTCACCCATCCCGACAAGCCCGCCATGGACGAAGTGCTGGTCACGCCGGTTCGGGAGGGGGCGCAGGATGACTGGTCCCGCTTCGAAGGTGCGTCCGCCGCGATCGGTCATTTCATCCGCATGGTCCACGAGGGCCGGATGACAAAGGACGAGGGCTGGATCGGCATCTGCGGCTACAACGCCGCGATGCTGCGACCCCAGTGGCCGGTCGAGCGGCTGAAGCGGGAATCCGAGCGGCTCTGGGAACGGCATGTCGAGAAATATGGCCCGCCGCTGATCCGGCTGGACTCCGGCGCACCGGGACCGGTCGAGATGCCCGCCTTCACGTTGGGCGCGCTGCTGGACGATCAGAGCCCGATGCCCGAGGACATCATCGCGCCCCGGGTGCTGACGCCGGGCGGACTGCTGGTGCTGGGCGGAGCGCCCAAGGTCGGCAAGAGCGACCTGCTGATCTCCTGGCTTGTCCACATGGCTGCCGGTGTGCCGTTCCTCGGCTTCACGCCGCCACGGCCGCTGCGGATCTTCTACCTGCAGGCCGAGATCCAGTATCACTATCTGCGCGAGCGGCTGAAGCAGATCGCCCTGCCGCCCGACGTGCTGGCCGCCGCGCGCGACACCTTCGTCGCCACACCCAAGCTGAAAATGCTGCTCGACAACGAGGGCAGCGTGCGGGTTGCCCGTGCGATCCGGACGGCATTCCCGGATGCGCCGCCTGACATCCTCTGCGTCGACCCGATCCGGAACCTCTTCGATGGCGGGCCGGATGGCGGCGGCGAGAACGACAACACCGCCATGATGTTCTTCCTCAAGGAACGGGTCGAGGTTCTACGCGACCACATCGACCCGGACTGCGGGGTAATCCTGATCCACCACACCAAGAAGCTCAGCAAGCACCAGGTGAAGGAGGATCCGTTTCTCGCGCTTTCGGGCGCCAGCGCCCTGCGGGGCTTCTACACCTCCGGCCTCATCCTGCACCGCCCCGACGAGGACGCGTCAGAGCGCAAGCTGGAGATCGAGCTGCGCAACGGCCCCGCGCTGCCCTCGAAGCTGATCGACAAGGTGCGCGGCCAATGGGTCGAGATCAACCCGATAAACGAGCGCCTCGTGCGCCAGGACATCGGCGCCAGGCACGATGCCGAGCGGGATCGGAAAAACCAGATCGTCCTGGGGATGATCTTCGACGAGGCGGCCGAGGGTCGGCTCTACACCACCACGCAGTTCGCGGAGGCGTTCGAGAACCAGCACGATCTCGGCGGGCGCTACAGCATCCGTGAGCGGCTGTCGGTGCTCGCCACCAAGGGCCTGATCAAGTTCCGCCGAAGCTTCACGGAGCACGGGTACGCCGGGACGCAATCGCATTTCGGATATCTCGTGATCAGGGACATGCGCTTCGGCCGCGATCCCGTGATCGACACGGACACCGGAGAGGTCCTTGCCGAAGGCGTCGCGGTGCTGCCGACCCACTACAAATGCCCCCATTCCGGCCGCGCGCGTGAGGTCGAAAACCCCTCCGTCTGGGTCTATCCGGAGGAGGCCCATGACTGACTTCCTCATCATGAGCGCGGCCTTCCTCATTCTCATCCCTTCCTCATGGTTCAATGAAATCAATGGGTTGGTGATGAGGATGAGAAAGGTCTTCCTCATCGAACCGCCTCATCCCTTGAGCCTTGAAAAATCAACGGGAACAGAGACTTGCGGCCAAAGCATGAGACGAGTGGGCAAGCCCCCATACTACGTATGGGGAGGCCAACCGGCAGGTTTGGCCTCGCCTCCCATACGTCGAGGGTATCCGCGCGCGGGCTCCGACGCTCTTTGCAGACTCCGATCCGACGACGGCGGCCCCGACCTGCCCAGGCACCAGGCCACCGTCGTCTTCCACCCGAGCAGCCAAGCAGAAGAGGAGACCACCCATGGCTGACCTGACTCTCGCCACCTCCGCCCGTGAGGCAATCCCCGATCTGCGGCCCGTCGTCCGCGCCAACCGGGTGATGCTGGCGCTCGACCTCGGCACCACGACGGGATGGGCGCTGCACGGCATCGATGGGCTGATCACCTCCGGCACGGCGTCCTTCCGCCCCGGCCGGTTTGATGGTGGCGGCATGCGGTATCTGCGGTTCACCAACTGGCTTACCGAGATCGACCGGCTGTCCGGGCCGATCGCCGCGATCTGGTTCGAGGAGGTTCGCCGTCATGTCGGCACCGACGCCGCCCACGTCTATGGCGGGCTCATGGCCACGCTGACTGCATGGTCGGAGCTGCGCGGCGTGCCCTACGAGGGCGTTCCCGTCGGCACCATCAAACGCCACGCCACCGGCAAGGGCAACGCGAACAAGGACGCCATGATGGCGGCGGCCCGTGCGCGGGGTTTCTCGCCCGCCGACGACAACGAGGCCGACGCCATTGCGATCCTGCTCTGGGCGCTGGAGACCCGGGGAGGTGTGCAATGAGCGGCATGCGGTTCACGCCAAAGGGCTATGGCGGTCACCGCCGCAACCCCGACGAGGTCAAGCGCGACGGCTGGAAGGAACTGGGCCTGCTGGCTGTCGCCGTCGACGACGACCGCCTGACCTGGCCGGAGCGCGAGCTGGTGCGCCAACTCGGCGAGCGGCTCTACGGCAAGCGGCAAAGGGAGGCGCGTCATGGGTGAGTGGACCACAGCGCAGGTGCAGGATCGGCTGGAACTTGCGGCCGGCGTGATGCGGCAGATGCCGGGCGTGATGCCGCAGGGCTTCTTCAACGCATGGCCGGAGTATTTCCACAGCTTCGCCGACAAGGTCGGTCAGGAACCGCAGATGCGTCGCCCGAGGCCCAGCCCGCGTCAGATCACGCAGGCCGAGGAGGCGATGCTCTGGCTGCGCTGGCTCGAGCCCGAGGATGGGCGCCTGGTCTGGGCTCGCGCCGACGGCATGGCGTGGAAGCCGATCTGCTGGCAGTTCGGCCTGTCGCGCACGGCCGCGACCAAGCGCTGGCAATACGGTCTGGCGGTGATCACCTGGCGGCTGAACGGTCGCGTGCCGTCGCCCCGGCGGTCACAGCAGTTCGTCATCGAAAACGCCAATCGGCTGTCAAGAAAAATCGTCCTCTGAGGAAATTTTCGGGTGTACATCGCAGGGCCTTACACATTTCGTCGAGGCCGTTAGAAAACCAATATGCTCGGGAGAGGAGCGCGCAGGCAGACGCCGCGCCGCTGGCTTCCGGGGTCCAGCGAAGGGTCCAGCCGGGGTCCGATGGGCTAACCCATTGAGTTCTTGGTTCCTTCCTGGCGATGTTCGTATGCTGGCGGGCGAAGCGCGGGACATCGCCAGCGACAGGGCTGGTTTTTTGGGAAGCCACCCGGAAGCCGGAGCCACGCGCGCCCCGCGCAAACACCAATGAACGCTGGCCTTCCGCCTGGACACCGCTGGTGGCCGCTGGACCCCGTGTGGAGTCCGGCCCGGCATCCGGAGTCCGGAAGCCACCGGTATCCACCCGACCGAGGAACCGTGCCCATCATGACGTTGAGCTTCGCACCGGACGCGATCGAGACGTGGCCGCTGTCGCGCCTGCAGCCCTACGCGAAGAACGCGAAGGCGCACGGGCCGGACCAGGTTGCCAAGATCGCCGCCAGCATGGCCGAGTTCGGCTGGACCGTGCCCTGCCTCGTGGCCGAGGACGGCGAGCTGATCGCGGGGCACGGGCGCGTGCTGGCCGCGACGCAGCTGGGGCTGACCGAGGCGCCGGTGATCGTGCTGGGGCATCTGACCGAGGCGCAGCGGCGGGCCTACCGCATCGCGGACAACAAGTTAACGGAGCTCGGCGCCTGGGACGAGGCGCTGCTGTCAGCCGAGCTGCAGGAGCTGCTGGCGGACGACTTCGACCTGTCGCTGGTCGGCTTCTCCGACGGCGAGTTGGACAAGCTGCTGGCCTACGTCGCGGAAGACGAAGGTGAAGAAGGTGGCGCCGGAGGCTCCGTGCCGCCGGTGACCATCCCCGAACCGCCGCGCAACCCTGCATCGCAGACGGGCGATCTGTGGATCCTCGGCGATCACCGGCTGCTCTGCGGTGACAGCACCAGCGCTGCCGATGTGCGCCGCCTGATGAACGGCGAGCGGGCGATCCTGTTCGCGACCGATCCGCCGTATCTCGTCGACTACGACGGCTCGAACCATCCGACCCGCAACAAGGACTGGTCGGCGTCCTACGGCACGACCTGGGACGACAGTTCGCAGGGCGCGGAACTCTATGACGGGTTCATCGCTGCAGCCGTGGCGGAAGCCATCGCCGAGGATGCCGCCTGGTACTGCTGGCACGCCTCGCGCCGCCAGGCGATGCTCGAAGCCTGCTGGGAGAAGGCGGGCGCCTTCGTGCACCAGCAGATTATCTGGGTGAAGGACCGCGGCGTCCTGACCCGGTCCCACTACCTCTGGAAGCACGAGCCCTGCTTCATGGGCTGGCGCCGCCCGAACCGCCCCCCGAAGGTCGCCGAGCAGACCCTGCCATCGACATGGGCGCTGCCGAGTTTCGCCAAGGACGACCGGCCCGACCACCCGACGCCGAAACCGCTCGACGCCTTCGGGATCCCGATGCGCCAGCACGTGGCGCGCGGCGGGCTCTGCTACGAGCCGTTCTCCGGCTCGGGCTCGCAGATCATGGCGGGCGAGGCCAACGGCCGTCGCGTCTTCGCGATGGAGATCAGCGCGGCCTATGTCGATGTCGCCGTCGAACGCTGGCAGGCCGAAACCGGCAAGGATGCGATCCTCGACGGCGATGGCCACACCTTCACCGAGGTGAAGGCCGAGCGGCTGGGCAACAAAACTGGCTTCGAGTAGGACTGGCCTGTATAATGGAATGAAGGCACTCTTTACGGGCAGACCTTCCCCATGGAATTGTTAAAGGCAATCTGGCTAGAGTTTTCAGGCGCAAGTTTTCTTGAGCAACTCGGAGCAGTGGCAGCATTGCTTGGCGTTTTGGGTGTTCTCAATGGGCTGACTGCTAAGCTTGCAAAACGGGTTCCACTTCGAGATCTGGCTCGGGCGAGAGCGCGCATTGACGCTCTTGATGCGGAATTATCAGCGCTAAAGCAGAAGCTTGATGTTGAAAAGGCTGATGGAGCTGCTTTCCGAAATCGCGCTGAGAGCCTTGAGGAAAGGCATTCCAAAGAATCTCCAATAGCATGGAGAGAGAGCCAGCAATTTGACTCAGGGATCGATGACGTTGATGGTCGTTCACGCCAGCTAAAGACGATGGCGCTTGGTTTCGACGCAATCCGCGAAGATCTGCGCTCGGCAGCTTTTGAACTGGCCATTTACTATGATGCCGAAGCCGCTTTCGACCCTGACTCGGGTCCGCGCGCACAGTATTTTGCCAACCTTGCAACGGCATTGCGAAGTGGCGATGACACGCAATACCTCCACGATCTTTTAAAGGAAAGCGCAGCGGCAGATGCGCGTGAGCAAGGAGCATATGATCCGGAGGCACCAGAATGGAAAAGTTTCGAACTGGCCCCGGCCGGTCTAGACAAAGAGGGTGCGTCTAGGCTGGCTACAAGACTGAGCAACCGTGCAAAGTTCTTTTCTCAAACTGGCGAAAATCATGCTGCGCACCGTTTACTTGCTCGAGCGGTGTTTATCGCTAAACAACATTTTGGAGAAGGCGAAAACTTCCTAATTCACTTGGTGAAAAACTATAGTGCAGAACTGTTTATTTCAGGATTTTATAAGTCCGCACTTCTTCATTTCGAAGAGTTGGAGCGCATAATGGAAGCGTCGAGCGATTCCGAATTCTCTCCAACGAGCTATGCGCGACTACAGCTGCGGCATTGGATCTGTGGATGTCTTCTACACACCGGTCGGGAGGATGAGGCTTGAACCGCGCCGGGTTTGCCGGAGGCTGGTTGATTTTAGTTACGCGGCCATGGCTTCAGTTTCCAGAGCGGCGTAGAAGTTTGCCTCGGCTTCGGCT
>NZ_JBHTFQ010000016.1:0-48855 GCF_042666235.1 Halodurantibacterium daqingense
ACCTAGAAAGAAACACAAAGTATCCCTCAATACGTGCAAAAAACAACCACCGCGGGGTGGAGCAGCCCGGTAGCTCGTCAGGCTCATAACCTGAAGGTCGTAGGTTCAAATCCTACCCCCGCAACCACTGATGCCAACACTCCCGTAGTTTCTACTGCGGGAGTTTTTGCTTTTGGGCTTCCCGCACTTTCCTGACGCGCCAACCAATGCAGGATCGTCCGCAGATCGCCATAGAGCGTCGCGTAGATCTCGCCGCGCGTGGAACCGGGAGTCAGGATGATCTTCTCGATCAGGCCACGGAGTGCCTCGGCCGCCTCGACCTGTTCGCCGGGATTGTCCAGGGCCTCGGTAAGGCGGGTGACCCGCTTTGCGTAGATCGTCGAGGCGATCGGCAGGACATCCGGAATGTCCTGCGGAACCTCGGCGAGACGGGCAGTCAGTTGCGCCTTACGTTCCTCCAGCCCGTCCATCTCGGCTTTCATGCTCGGATGGAGCATGCCGGCCTTGATCGCGTCGATGATGCCCCGGATGTCCTTCTCGACCTTGGCGAGTTCGCTCCGCCAGGCGTCGCCATTGGCGCGACGCTCGCGGTTCAGCCGGTTGGTCTCCTCGGCATAGGCCTTCATCGCATCGGCGGCGATCTCGGGCGCCATCAGCCGATCCTTGATCCCGGCCAGCACCCGTTGTTCGAGTTCCTCCTGGCGGATTGTGGCCTTGTTGGTGCAATTGCCTTTGCTGATATGGTTCGAGCAGGCGAACCGCCCGGCGCCGCGCAGCGAATAGGGACCCTGACAGCAACCGCAAAAGACCAGTCCGGACAACAGTGACCGCGGTCGGCGGGTGGTGTTCAGCCTGTTGTTCTGGTGGTGCGCGCGGATCGCTTCGGTCACGTTGACGTATTTCTCGGCGATGTCAGCCTGCCGCGCCTTGACCGCCTGCCAGAGTTCGTCGTCGAGAATTCGCAGTTCCGGCACCTCGGTGGTGATCCATTCGGAGACCGGGTTCATTCGCGAAACCCGTTTGCCGGTGCGGGGATCCTTGATGTAGCGCATCCGGTTCCAGACCAGGCGGCCGATGTAGAGCTCGTTGTTGATCAGCCCTGTGCCGCGCTTGACGTGGCCCCGAATTGTCGTGTCGCCCCACGGTTTGCCACCGGGGCCTTGAATGCCTTCCGCGTTCAGGGTCCGGGCGATGGTGCGGGGACCGATCCCGGCCGCGAATTCCCGGAAGATGCGGCGGACGATATCGGCTTCGGCTTCGTTGATCTCACGGTCGCCGCGGATCAACTCGCCGCGGGCATCCATCTGCTTGATGACGTTGTAGCCGAACGAGATGCCACCGCCTGATTTGCCCTCCTCGACCCTCCCGCGCAAGCCGCGGCGGGTCTTGGCGGCGAGGTCCTTCAGCATCAGGGCATTCATCGTGCCTTTCAGGCCGACATGCAGCTCGGTGATCTCACCTTCGGCCAGCGTGAACATCGGCACGCCGGCGAACTGGAGATGCTTGAACAGGGTAGCCGTATCGGCCTGGTCGCGGCTGATCCGGTCCAGAGCCTCCGAGAGCACGAGGTCGAACTGGCCCGCCTGTGCGTCCTGAAGCAACGTCTGGATGCCGGGTCGCAAGATCATGCTGGAGCCGGAGATGCTCGCATCCTTGTAGGCGCCGACGACCTTCCAGCCCTCGCGTTTCGCCTGCTCGCGGCAGATGCGGAACTGGTCCTCGATCGAGGCATCGCGCTGGTTGTCGGAGGAATAGCGGGCATAGAGGGCAACGCGGGTCATTCCCGGGTCCTTTCGCAACTCAAGGGTCAGCGGCGCACGGCGCCGCTTTTCTTTGCTCTCGCCAGTTCGAGGAAGGCAGCCTTGATCGTCGAGAACAACCCAGGCGGGATGAAACCGTAGCTGAACTCTCCGCGCTTGCCGGGAACCGGCGACAGCCCGCCATTGGGCCATTCATCGACATTGTGCTCCGAGACGATCACCCAACTCGGCGCGTCGTCGAGTCCGATGGCCTGCTTCACGCTCAAAGGGATCTTGATGCCGACCGTTTCGCCGGAGGGCGGCGTGTGGGTGATCGGCAGCAACACCACATAGCGGGGCCGAACCAGCGCATCGGTTGCAGCGACCAGGCAGGTCGGCCGGTCCTTTCCCTGAGTCTGGCCGCCGGCAGCCTCATGCGTCCAGAGATAATCGTAGCGGATGACGAGGCCGGGCTTCGGTTCAGGTGCTGCCACGTCGCCGGCCCTGTTTCAGGAGATCGTCGAGAGGCGCGTGTTCCGGGTCCATCTCGGCACGCTCCACCGCGTCGATCACCACATCGGCGGCATCCACCGTGCGATGCGTCCGCTGCGCGGCGGCGCGGAGCCAGTCATAGTGATCGGCGGACATCAGCACGAACTCGCGGCGACCGTGCCGGGTGATTTCCACCGGCTCGCGCTGCGCCTGATGCTGGAACTCGCCGAACTTGCGCTGGAATTCGAGGGAACCGACTGTCGGCATGGCGGGCATCCTATTCCTCGGGATGCCTGCATTATACGTATAGTCCGACTGAAGGCAAGCGTCATGGACTCTTGTCCGCTGAGCGTGTGGCGTGCGAGCTGGTCTGGGCCTTCTGCTCCCGCGCGACAGCCCGCTGGAATTCTTCCCGGGCGATCTGCCGACCGATGATGCGGGCCAGGGCGCGCACGGCTTGGTCGGCGGCTTCGAATGATGCCTCTCGTCCGGTCGGCGGCAGGACTTCGATCACCAGCTTTTCTTGTCTTGCATCCATCGCCTCGGATCCAAACTGCGGTTCCAGGAGAAAAGGGAAGCAGGGATTGTCATTTGGGGGAAGGGTGCTTGGGCGATCGGAGTAGTGGCGGATACCCAGGCGTAGAAATAGGACAGTCTGGCTCGAAGCCTCGGCAATAAGACAGACGTCGAGAGAGGCCTCATGACCTGCCACTGAATTTTCAGTCAGCGACGAGCGGAGCCCGGCATGGGTCGTTCGCCCGCGCCGGCGAAGCCGTCGGGCTGAGGCAGTCGGCGATCAGCTTGCAGGTGAAGGGGTTCGAGGATGAGTTTGGCGTCCGGTTGTTCGACCACTCGCGGCGGCGGCGGTCGGTTCTGACCGAGGCCGGCAGGATCGTACTGGTCAAGGCCGAGGAGATCCTTGCGCTCTACGATCAGATCGAGCCGGCACTCAGCGACGAACAATCGCTTGCTGGCCAGTTGAAGCTCGGGGCGATCCAGTCAGCGCTCAAAGGCGTACTGCCGGCCGCGCTCGCGGTGCTAAACCGCGAGCATCCGCGTGTTCGCGTGCATGTTGCGAGCGGCATGTCTCAGGACCTAGCTACAAAGGTTGCAGCAGGCGATTTGGATGCGGCGATCACATCCGAACCCATGCGGCCCCATCCGCAGGATCTCGTCTGGACGCCGCTTTACGAGGACAGATTCTGGATCGTGGCACCGCCCGGTTGCGAGCGAACACAGCTGCGCGCCGTTGGTTTCCTCTCGTGCACGGCTGATACTACAGATATGGCATCGCGCTGACGAGTAAGGTAATGGTCAAGACGGACAGCAGTGTCGAACCGATGATGGTGCGCGAAGACACCGCAGCGTCACGGCGGTAAAGTTCGGCAAGCATGAACGAACCCGTTCCCGCCGGGAGCGCGGCCAGCAGGACCACGGCCTGGGTGGCGAATGTCGAGAGATCGAAGACGAAACGCGCCAGGATCCATGCCAGCAGCGGGTGCAGCAGGAGCTTGCAGACGATCAGGAACACAGTCGCTCCGTAGCGGGCATCGCCTCCGGGCCGGTTCGACGCGACGAACAGGCCGAGTGCTACCAGAGCACAGGGCGCGGCCGCTCCTCCGAGCAGTCTCAGAAAGGTCTCTGCCGGAGCGGGCAGGACAAGGCCGGTGAGTGGAAACACCGTCGCGACAGCCGGGGCAACGAGGACCGGGTTGCGGATCAACGTGACCGCGACTTTGATCGCCAGCCGCAGCGGCCGGGCCTCGTCCTGTCGCCCGATCTCGATGAGCACGATCGCGGCGGCGAAGATCACGCACATGGTGATGATCGAGCCAATCGTGGCGGGGACCAGCGCTTCGGGGCCGAGCGCGACCAGCACGATCGGGAAACCGACGAAGCCTATGTTCGCATAGCCGGCGTTCAGCCCATCGATGGCCCCGTCTACCAGATTGCCGGTGCGGCGGACGCTGATGATCAGTGCAAGCGCCATGCTGAGCGCGGCGCTGATGGTGAAGGATGCGATGAAGCCCGGCTGCCTAAGGTCGTTCCAGTCGGCCGTGGCAACGACGTGGAACAAGAGCGCCGGCAGGGCGAGCCAGACAACGAAGCGGTTGATCTCGGCCGTGGCGTGCGGGCCGAACACGGCGGTTCGCCCCGCGAGCCAGCCTGCGAGGATCAGCGCGAAGACGGGCAGGACAATCAGAAGGGCGGCAAGCATTCCTGCCACCTTATCCGGCTGATTGTGGGGAACCGCCAGCGGCGCCGAGGGCTTCGGTCCGGGCCTCGATGGCTTTGACCGCCGAGATCATATCCTCCCGGCCGTTGCCGAGCGCGACGCTCTCGCCATAGAGCGCGCTGGCCAGGTCGAGCAGTGGCGTGGCGATCCCGAACGCTCGCGCCGCGTCGGCGATGAGCCGTGTGCTGTTGAGGGCATCCTCGGTCGCGGCCTGGACGGAGAAGTCCCGCGCGATGAACTTCGGCAGTTTCATTCGGGTGAAGTCGCAGCTCATCGGACCGGAGTCGATCGCCGCCTTGAACGTGTCGAGGTCGAGCCCGAGCCGGTCGGCGAAGTGGATCGCTTCCGCCATGCCCGCTAGCATGGTGTTCAGATAGTGGTTGACCGCGAGCTTCATCAGCAGCGCATCGCCGACCGGGCCGCAGAGCACGCTTTCCCGGCAGACGGGCGAAAGCAGCGGGCGGATCTCGGCCACCGTTTCCGGTTTGCCGCCAAGAAGTACGACTAGTTGACCGGTTTCGGCCGGTTTGCGTGATCCCGAGACAGGCGCCTCCACATAATGGCCGCCGGTGGCCTCGATCTCCCTTGCAAGCTTGCGGGAGTAGTCCGGCGGGTTTGAGCCCATTGAGACGACTACATGGCCTTTGACCAGATCGGCGAAGTGCGGCGTGCCGCGCCGCAGGACGGCATCCAGCGCCGCCTCGTTGACCAGCATGCAGATGACGACACGGGCGCGGGCGAAGACCTCATCGGCATCCGCCGCCACCCTGGCGCCGGCCTCGCGCAAGGGCTCGCAAGCCTGGGGCGAGCGGTTCCAGACCACCAGCCGCGTTCCCGCCTTCGCCAGATTGAGCGCCATCGGCTGGCCCATGACGCCGAGCCCGATGAAGCCGATATCTTCCGCTCTTTCCGTCATCACCCTGTCCACGTTTCTATCAGCTATCATTCCGCCGCAGCGCTTTCGCCAGCCGCTCGATCCCGCGTTCGAGCTTTTCCTCGTCGTTGAAGGTGAAGGAGAGCCGGATCGCCGGGGGCGTGATGCCGAGCGGATCGAACGGCTGACTGCCGCCGACGAGCACGCCCTCGGCCATGCCGAGATCGACCAGCCTGTCGAGGTCGATCCCCGGATCGCGCGCCGTAGCCCAGACGAACATGCCGCCCACTGGCGCCTCCCACGTGAACCAACCGCCGATATGCCGCGCCATGGCGGCGCAGAGCGCGTCGCGGCGCGCGCGGTAGAGACCGACGATGCGCGGATGGCATTCCTCGATCAGCCCTTCCTCGATAGCCGCTGCGGCCATGCACTGGGCCAGCCCGTTCGAGCAGAGGTCGCTCGCCTGTTTGGCAGTGGTCAGCGCCCGGATCGTGTCTGGCGCGGCGATGATCCAGCCGATCCTCAGACCCGGGGCGAGTTGCTTGGACAGGCTGGCCAGATAGATCACCGGACAGTCGTCGAGGTTCTCGCGGCCCTCGGAGGAAAGTTGCAGCAGGGTCGGCACCGGCGCTCCGTCATAGAAGAGCGAGCCGTATGGATCGTCCTCGACGAGCGGCGTTCCGGAGGCTCGCGCCGTCGCGATCAACCGCCGCCGTTCCGCTTCGCTCACCAGATGCCCGGTTGGATTGGAGAAGTTCGGGATCATGTAGGTGAAGGCTGCGCCTGCCATTGAGACTGCGAGGTCGTTGCCCGCGCGCAGCCCGAGATGGCGATAGCGCGGCCCGCGCGGCCGCCACGCATCGAACGCTCCGGCGTAGCTCGGGAACTCGCAAACCACCGTGTCGCCGGGCGTGACCAGGACCTTGCCGACGAGATCGAGCGTCTGTGTGCCGCTGGCCGTGACCAGCACGTTCTCAGCCGAGGCCGGGACACCGCGTTCCCGGTAGCGGCGGGCGATAGCCTCGCGCAGCGCCGGCAGACCCGCCGTCGGGCCGTAGCCCAAGGCATCCTCCGGCCGTTCGCGGATCACCCGTGTGGCGATTTCCGCCAACGCTGCGGACGGCAGGAGCGAGGGATCGGGCAAGCCACCCGAAAGGTTGACAAGGCCAGGAATGCGGGCAGCTTCGATGTTGCGACTGGTCAGATCGTTGGTCTCGGCAAGCCAGTGTGCGAATCGCGGAGCTAGAGCGGCGGCGGACTGGTCGGTCATGATGGCAGGGTTCCGTGGACGGCGAAGATGGTGACGGAAAGGTGTCCCCGCCTCAGCGCCTCAGCTTTCACACCCGGAGTGGGGAGAAACCATGCGATACCGTCTGCGGTCCTTCCGAACTCGACGGCGCAGAAGATAGCGCCAATCCAATGGATAAAATCACCAAATAATGCCCTATGTGCTAGAATATGTGGCTGACCATGCTACGATGTCGACTAATGATAGTCGATTGCTCCACATAGCCGAACGCCATGCCCAGAACCCTGGATGAGATCGACCTGCGCATCCTGCGCGTCCTCCAGCAGGATGGGCGCAGGACCAACGCGGAGATCGCCGAAGCGGTCGGCCTTTCACCCACACCCTGCCTGCGGCGGATTCGGCTGTTGGAGGAAGAAGGGGTCATCCGCCGCTACGTTGCGCTGCTCGACGCTGCACAACTGGGGCTTGGGCTTTCGGTGTTCGTCCGGGTCTGGCTCAAAGGGCAGGACGCGGATTCGGTCAGCAGTTTTATCGCGGCGGTCCGGCGAACGCCGGAAATCGTCGAATGCCACCTGATGGCGGGGGACTGCGACTACATCCTGCGGGTGGTGAGCCGCGACATGGACGACTATCGACGCTTCCAGATGGAGCGGCTTTCGGGGTTGCCGGGAATCCTGAACTTCAAGACAGATATCCCGATGCAGCTTGTCAAATGGTCCACCGAATTGCCGATCTGAAGCGTACCGACCAGAACAGCATCACAGTGCGTCCAAGGGCGAGGAGTCACAGGCGGCCGCTTCTCCGTTCTTTGCATGGCTCCGGTATCGGATCGGAGCGGCGCCCGCCCTGTGGCCATGAGCCGGATTGCAGGCCGCCGGGCGCATCTATTCCCGATCGGAGGAGTCTTTCGTCTCAACGCGACTAAGGTCGACATTCGCAAGATCCTTGCGAAGTTCATTGAGATAGTGAACCAGCGCAACCCGTTCGTCGAAGGTGAAACGTGATGCGGCCTGATCGTAAAACTGGTAGATCCGCTGAAGAACCTCCGACCATGTGGCACGGCCGTGTTCAGTAAGCTGAACGATTCTCGACCGTTTGTCTCCGTCGCCTGTGACGCGGCGGACGAGGCCATCGCGTTCGAGCCGCTTCAGAACGCCGTCCAGGTTTTGGCGGCTGACGACAAGATAGTCGCCAAGCTGGCTCAGAGGAATCCCGGAGGCATACTTTTCCTGTGAAAGCGCTCCGAGAACGGACCACTGCACGGTCGTAATTCCCAATTGTTGTACGGCCTGTCTTTGCAGCTCGTTCCCCAGCTGAAAGAGGCGGAAGAAGATGCGGTTGTTGAGCTGATCGTATCCAGGACCCCGTCGAGAAATCGACGCGCCCTTTTGCTGGTCCGTCCTCGTCTCCGGGCCGTTGGACCCGGGCGTGCGACGTCTCTGCTCCCGCAAGCGAACGCTTTCGGGACTTGCTGCGCCAGCGGCTGACCCATTGGGCAGGCGGTCAGCAGGTCTGCTCGCTTCCTGATCGTCTTTCATCGTTGAGCTCATGTACCCTTCCTGCCCTGACCCTGCCACGCATACTCCGCGGCAATCATGGTCGTGATCACAACGCCTCAGCCCTCTCTTTTACCTCCAGAATGGATGATCTTGAAGAACCCTTCTAGGAATGCGGGTACGGACGTCCCCGTGCAACCCCGGACACCAACTCCACAAACGGCCACATCCTGCCTTGAGGAGCAAACGAAATCTCGGCCACCGAGCCAGTGGCTACGGCGCGCTTCGACATTGGCTTCTTCCACCGCTGCGGGGATGCGACCGCCACGCCACGGAACTGGGCGTGGCGGTCGCCCCGCGAGCGAAGAGAGGCCAGGCTGGCGTGGTCCGCTGGCCCAGAAGCTGGTTCCTACGCATGCATGGCCTTCCGTCAGCAGCGGGCCGCTAGCGGCTCGGTCAGTGTGGCATGGCTAGCCGCGGAACCTCGCGGGGCGTTTCTCGAGGAAGGCCTTGACACCCTCCTTCGACTCTTCCGTCTGGTAGAACAGGCTCAACGCCTGCATGCCGATGGCCGAGATGCCGCGGATCGATTCCGAGTCCAGATTGAACGACTTCTTCGCGATGGAGATCGCCGTGGGGCTGAGCGCGGCGATTTCGGCACACCAACGCTCCACCTCCTCGTCGAGTTCCTCGGGCGGTACAACCGCGTTGATCAGGCCCATCCTGAGCGCCTCATCCGCGGGATAGCGGCGGCAGAGGAACCAGATCTCGCGTGCCTTCTTCTCGCCGACGACCCGCGCCAGCAGGGCCGTACCAAAGCCGGGATCGACGGAGCCGACCTTCGGGCCGACCTGGCCGAACTGCGCGTTCGAGGACGCGATTGCGAGATCGCAGCAGGTCACGAGGACGTTGCCCCCTCCGATGGCAAAGCCGTTGACCCGAGCGATGACAGGCTTGGGCGCATCCCGGATGACGGTCTGGAGCTCTTCGACCGGCAGGCCGATGGTCCCGCGCCCGTCATAGGCGCCATCATGGGCGGATTGGTCGCCGCCGGTGCAAAATGCCTTGGGTCCGGCTCCGGTCAGCACGATCGCCGCGACAGATTTGTCCCAGCTCGCCTTGCCGATGGCGTGGATCAGCTCCTCGCAGGTCTGGCCCCGGAAGGCATTGTATTTCTCCGGGCGGTTGATGGTGATCCAGGCCGCGGCGCCCCGGGTTTCGTAGATGATGTCCTGATATTCCATGGGGATTTTCCTCAACCGTGCATCGTAAGACCGCCAGAAACGCTGATCACCTGGCCGGTGATGAAGTCTGCGTCGCTGCTGGCGAAGAAGGCGACCATCCCCGGAATATCCGCGGGCTGGCCAAGGCGTTTCAGCGGGATCGCCTTCTGGAGCTTGTCGTAGATCTTCTGGCCATACTCGCCTTCACCGATGAAGGAGCGCAGCAGCGCGGTGTCGGTCGGGCCCGGGCAGACGACATTTACCCGCACGTTGTCGCGAGCATTTTCCCGTGCGATCGTCTTGGAGAAGGCGATCAGGCCGCCCTTGCACGCGGAATACACCGACTCTCCCGACGAGCCGACGCGTCCGGCATCGGAGGCGATGTTGATGATTTTGCCCCCGCCAGAGGCGATCATGACGGGTAGCACCGCCTTGTGGAGGTTGAGCGGCCCGAACAGGTTGATCGAGACGATCTTCTCCCAGAGGTCGGGATCGGTGTCGAGGAAAGGCTTCGCGATGTCCCAGCCCGCGTTGTTGACGAGAATGTCGATCTGGCCGAACCGCGCTTGAGCCTGCTCGACGGCGCTGCCCACTGCCTCGAAATCGGTGATGTCGAAGGCGAGGGGCAGCACATCGCCGCCTTTGGCACGGAGATGTTCAGCCAGCTTTTCAAGCGCGGCAGCATTCACGTCGGCCGCGACGAGATTCACGCCCTCGTCCACGAGACGTTCGCAGATTGCCTGCCCGATCCCGCCTGCGGCGCCAGTCACGATCGCTGTGCGTCCTTCAAGTCCTCTCATTGGTCGTCTCCATTTTGCGCCAGCGGCGCCTCAACTTTCTTCACGCAACCTGCTCGACGAGCTTGCGCAGGCGGAACTTCTGCACCTTCCCTGTCGCCGTCCGCTCGATCGGCCCAAAGATGATGCGGCGCGGCACCTTGAACTTTGCAAGGTGGGCGCGGCAGAACTCGATCACCTCTTCCTGGGTGACCTGGTTGGCGGGGCCAGGCTTCAGTTCGATGAAGGCACAGGGCGTCTCGCCCCAGCGGTCGTCCTTCATCGCCACGACCGCGGCATAAGACACCGAAGGGTGCTGGAAGAGCACATCCTCGACCTCGATGGAGGAGATGTTCTCGCCGCCCGAGATGATGATGTCCTTCGAGCGGTCCTTGATCTCGACATAGCCGTCCTCATGCACGACGGCGAGGTCGCCCGTCCGATACCAGCCGCCCGCGAAAGCCTCCTCGGTGGCTTGCGGATTCTTGAGGTAGCCCTTCATGCCGGTGTTGCTGCGATAGAGGATCTCGCCCATTACCGCCCCGTTGTGCGGCACCGGATCCAGTGTGACCGGATCGGCGACGATCATCGCATCCGTCACCACCGTGCGGACGCCCTGGCGCGCCATCATATGCGAGCGCTCCTCGGGCGGCAGGTCGTCCCATTCGCGATGCCAGTCGCAGAGCGTGGTGACGCTGTGCAACTCGGTGGCGCCATAGACGTGGCGGACAGTGAAGCCGAGCGCTTCGGTGTCGCGCAGGATCGCTGCCGGCGGGGCCGCCCCGGCCGTCATCACCGCGACCGGCCGCGTGAGCTTCAGCCCGGTCCGCGCGGCACCGTCGATCAGCATTCCCAGAACGGTCGGTGCGCCGCAGAGATGGGTGACGCCATGCTCTTCGATCGCGTTGAAAATGTCCTCGGCGATGACCTTGCGCTGGCAGACATGCGTGCCGCCGACCGCCGCGACCGCCCAGGAAAAGCACCAGCCGTTGCAGTGGAACATCGGCAAGGTCCACAGGTAGATCGAGTTGCTGTCCATCCGGTGATGCAGCAACTGGCTGAGGCAGGTCAGATACACGCCGCGGTGGTGATAGAGCACACCCTTCGGATTGCCGGTCGTTCCCGACGTGTAGTTGAGCGAGATCACCTCGAACTCGTCCTCGGGCCAATAGGTCGGCTCTTCCGCGTGGCCCTTGCGGAGCAGTTCCTCGTAGGTCAGTGTGCCGATCCTCTCGCCGCCCTCGGCCAGCGGGTCCTCGATGTCGACGACCAGCGGCTTCACCTGCGCGATTTCGAGGGCTGCCTTCGCGACCTCGCTCAGCTGCTTGTCGACGAGGAAAACCCGCGCCTCGCAGTGGTCCAGAATGAAGGCGATGGCTGCCGCATCGAGACGGATGTTGAGGGTGTTCAGAATGGCACCTGCCATCGGCACGCCGAAATGCGCCTCCAGAACGGCAGGCGTGTTGGGCGCGAGGATCGCAACCGTCTCGCCGCTGCGCACCCCGGAATGCATCAAAGCGGACGCAAGCTGCTTGCAGCGTTGAGCATGTTCGCGCCAGGTGAAGCGTTGCTCGCCATGGATGACGGCCACGCGATCTGGAAACACATCGGCGGCGCGCAGCAGGAAGTTGAGCGGGGTCAGCGGCCGGAAGTTTGCGGGCCGCTTCTGAAGGTAGCTTGCATCCAGATCGAGTGACATTTTTCCTCCTCCAAGTCTGATATTCGCGCTGTTTGTTTAGCCCCGGGTCTGCTCACGACGACCCGCCGGCGAAGGATGGGGCCATCGAGACGGTCAGATGCGATTGCCGGTGACAGCGCCTTCGAAGATCGCGCGCTTTGCGTCGAGTTCTCCCGCGAGCTTCGCGCCGCCAATGACGTGGACCGACTGGCCACGCGCCTCGAGATCATCTGCGAGCGCGCGCACCGATGTCTGGCCAGCGCAGACGACGATCGTGTCCGCCGGCAGCACCTCGACCTGCCCTCCGACCTCGATGTGAAGCCCTTCGGCGTCGATCTTCAGGTAGTTCACCTCGCCGATCTGGCGGACGCCCAGATCCTTGAGTTCCTTGCGCAGGATCCAGCCTGTGCTCTTGCCGAGCGTCTTGCCAAAAGCTCCGGGAGAACGCTTCAGTATCGTCACCGAACGGCGCGGTTTGGGCAGAACCGTCTGTCCCCCAACGCCCCAGCGACGCTCGAACTCCGCAACCGTCTGGCTGCGGTGATCCTCACCGAGCGCAAGGGTCAGGGCGACGTCATGTCCGATCCCGCCCGCACCGATGATGACAACCCGCTTGCCTGCTTTGACCGAACCGTCGAGGATGCTGGTATAGCCGACCACCCTGGGATCGTCGGCACCCGGAATGTCCAGATGCCGCGGGGCGACACCGGTGGAAACGATGACCTCATCGTAGTTCTCGCGCCCGAGGGCGGCGCTCTCCACGCGGCTGCCCGTCTGGACATGGATGCCTGCATCTGAAAGCTGACGCCGGAAGCTCTCGATCGCCCGGCCATAGTCCTCTTTGCCAGGGACCTGAGCGGCAAGGGTGAACTGGCCACCGATCTCCCTGCCTGCCTCATAGAGCGTCACATGATGACCGCGGCGTCCGGCCTCAAGCGCTGCGGCGATCCCCGCCACCCCGCCGCCAACCACCGCTACGCGCTTGGCCTCGGGCGCGGGCTCGTCGGAGAACTCCCCTTCGCGGGCCGCACGCGGGTTCACCAGGCAGCTGATGACCTGTCCGGTGAAGTAGTGGTCCAGACAGGCCTGGTTGCAGGCGATGCAGATATTGATCAGATCTCCCTTACCGTCGTGCAACTTGTTCACGAAGGCCGCATCGGCAAGGAAAGGCCGCGCCATCGAGATCAGATCCGCGGTGCCTTCGGCCACAAGACGCTCGGCATCCTCGGGAAGGTTGATCCGGTTGCTCGCGGTCACGGGGATCGAGACGACTGATCGAATACGGCGGGTCGCCTCGGCAAAAGCGGCATGCGGCACCGTCCCGGCAATGGTCGGGACAGTAGATTCGTGCCAGCCGATTCCGGTGGAGAGACAGTCGGCTCCGGCCTTTTCGACCTCACCCGCCAGCCATTGGGTCTCCTCGTCGTTCAGGCCGCCGTCGATCAGTTCCAGGGCCGATATGCGGTAGGAGAGTATGCGTTCCGGGCCGATGGCCTCGCGCACCGCGCGCACGACAGAGAGCGGGAAGCGGGCGCGGTTTTCGAGTGCGCCACCCCATTCATCGGTCCGCGCATTGGTGCGCGTGGCGAGGAACTGGCTGATCAGATAGCCTTCCGAGCCCATCACCTCGACGCCGTCGTAGCCCGCCGCGATAGCGAGCATCGCGGTATTGGCGTAGTCCGCGATCGTCTGGGTGACCTCCTCGGCGTCCAGCTCGCGCGGCATGTCGCGGTTGATGGGCGACTTGATTGCCGAGGGCGCCACGATCGCCGGATGATAGCCGTAGCGGCCCGCATGGAGGATCTGCAGGAGTATGCGCCCACCGGCGGCGTGAACGGCATCGGTAATCTTGCGGTGATCCTCGACCTGGTCGGGCCTTTCCAGCGTACCGGGTTCGTCCTTCATCCGGCCGGCAAAGTTCGGGGCGAATCCCCCGGTCACGATCAGGCCGACACCGCCCTTCGCGCGTTCGGCATAGAACCGGCCGAGCTCGTCGAACCGCTCCGGATGGCATTCCAGCCCGGTGTGCATGGACCCCATGACCACCCTATTGGGCAATGTGACCGATCCCACACGCACGGGTCGCAGCAGCGCGAAGCGCTCGTCCTGCATAGCTACCTCCTCCCTATTGGCTGTCGACGGGCACCTTCGACAGCTCCTCCTCTAAGGCTATCCGGTAGCCATTCCTGCAATCTGTGTCAATATCATTACTTGTTAGACGGACTTCCGGTTAGTGGGCCTCCACCTCCCGGCACGATCACACAAGACCTGCATCGCCAAATTTCCAAGTTTCCAAGCAGAGACAGGGATGTTGTCGCCCGACACGGCCGCTCCATGGGGTCATAGCTGTCGGAGACTGAATCAACATATTGACAGTTATTCGGATTCGCTGGTAGTCGATGTGCACGGTTGCCGAGCGCAGCCAAACAACCCGGCTTGAACCCTGGACTTGAGGAGCAGTCCCCGAGCAAGCCGCTGAAAATGGGATGGAGGAGACCCCCATGAAACTGAAAGGCGCTTTGCTCGCCTGTGCGGTCGTGCTTTCTCACGCACCCGCATGGGCGGAAACGACGATTCGGCTCGGTGTCCTCACCGACCTGAGTGGACCCTACGCCGATCTCTCCGGACGGGGGTCGGTGATCGCGACCGAAATGGCAGTCGAGGAGTTCCTCGAGCAGAACCCCGGTTTCACGATCGAGGTTCTTTCGGCCGACCATCAGAACCGGCCTGACGTCGGCTCGGCGATTCTGCGTGAATGGTACGACGCGCGCGGGGTCCATGCTGTGGTGGATGTGGCGAGTTCCGCCGTCGCCCTCGCCGCGAGCAACATCACGCGCGACGCGAACAGGGTGTTCCTTGCGTCTGGACCGGCCTCGTCCGACATCACCGGCAGCGCCTGTTCGCCCAACACGATCCAGTGGACCTATGACACCTATGCCCTGAGCCGCGGGACCGGAACGGCACTCGCGGAAGCGGGAGGCGATCGGTGGTTCTTTCTCACCGCCGACTATGCCTTCGGCCACGCAATGGAACGCGATACCTCGCACTTCGTCGAGGCCGCGGGTGGCACCGTCCTCGGCCAGGTTCGCCATCCCATCAATACGCCCGACTTTTCTTCCTTCCTGCTGCAAGCCCAGGCCTCGGGCGCCAATGTCGTCGGCCTCGCCAACGCGGGGGCCGACACGATCAACGCCGTCAAGCAAGCCTCGGAATTCGGGCTGACCTCCAGCGGAATCCGGCTGGCCGGCCTCCTCGTCTTCATCACCGATGTCTTCAGCCTGGGGATCGACGTGGCACAGGGCCTCGTGGTGACCGAAGCCTACTACTGGGACCTGAACGACGACACGCGGGCCTTCGCCGAGCGTTTCGCCGCGCGCATGAACGGGCGAATGCCGAGCCAGATCCACGCCGGTGCCTACTCGGCGACCCTCCACTATCTGCGGGCGGTGGCGGAGGCTGGCTCGCCTGAGGACGGCGCGGGGATCGTTCAGATCATGGTGGCCACCCCCACCGAGGACCAGGCCTTCGGCACCGGCTCGATCCGGATCGACGGTCGGAAGCTCCACGATATGTATCTGTTCGAGGTGAAGGCCCCGTCCGAATCCACGAGCCCCTGGGATCTCTACACGCTTCTCGCAACGATCCCGGCCGAGGAGGCTTTCCGCCCTCTCGAAGAGAGCGAGTGCCCGCTGGTCCAGTAAGCCATCATGCGGCCGCAGGAAGGTGACCTCCAGCGGCCGCACCTTGTCCTTGTTCCGCCAACGAGATCAGCCATGCAATCCTATATGCGTTTTGAACAGTCCCGCGACTGGACCGAAGAAGAAGAATTGATCATCGAACAGGTGAGGCGGATCGCGGCGGACATCGTCGCCCCCAGGGCGGGCGAGTACGACGAGACCAAGGAATTTCCCTGGCCGAGCTTCGAGGCCTTCCGGGATCTCGGCCTGAACGGGATCTTCGTGCCCGAGGAGTACGGCGGATCGCCTGTCAGCTATCGGTGCTTCCTCGAGATCGTGCGGATCATCTCCGAAGCCTGCGCCGCGACCGGGATCACCTTCGGCACCACCGGGGCAACGGTGAAACCGATCATCGAATTCGGAACCGAGCATCAAAAACAGACGTTCCTGCCGCGCTTCGCCGAAGGCGCGATCGGCGCCCTCGCCATTACCGAGCCGCATGCCGGATCGGATGCGAGCAACATGCGCACGAGGTTCCGCCCCGATGGCGACGAAATCGTCATCGACGGCGGCAAGATCTTCATCACCTCGGGCAGCGTTGCAGACTACATCCTGCTGTTCGGCAAGTGGACCGATCTGGGCGATTCCGCCAAAGCCGTTTCGGCGCTGCTGCTCGAGAAGGGTACGCCCGGCTTCGATATCGTCCGGCTGGAAAGGAAGATGGGCACAAATGCCTCGCCGACGGCCGAGATCGCGTTCAGCGACTGTCGCGTGCCGCGCGCCAACCTGATCGGCGAGCCCGGAGACGGCATGAAGATCATGCTGTCCGTACTGAACAAGTCACGCCCCAGCGTCGCCTCGCAGGCCCTGGGGATCGCTTCGGCCGCGCTGAACGACATGCTCGCCTATGCCAACGAACGGCAGCAGGGCGGCAAGCGCATCATCGAGCATCAGGCGATCTCCTTCATGATTGCCGATCATGCCACCGAACTCCTGTCGGTGCGCTTGCTGCTCGACCATGTCGGGCGGCTGGTTGATGCCGGTGTCCGCGACATGAGCGTCGAGGCGTCGATGCTGAAGACGAAGGCTTCCGATCTCGCGATGCGGCTGACGACGGATGCCGTCCAGGTCTTCGGCGGCCATGGCTATGTCAAGGAGCACCGCGTCGAGCGCCTGATGCGCGAGGCAAAGATCACGCAGATCTGGGAGGGTACCAACCAGATCCAGCGTCAAGTCGTCGCCCGCGACCTCATCGCGCGCTGACAATACCCAAAGTCGGAAAGGTGGTGGATCGTGGCTCTTGATCCCGAAACATTCAGTCTTTTGCTCGATACCGTCGGGCGCTTCGTGAACGAACGCCTGATCCCGCGGGAAGAAGAGGTCGTCGAAGCCAATGCGATCCCTGCGGACGTCGTTGCCGGGATGAAGGAACTGGGCCTTTTCGGACTCTCCATCGCCGAGGAGTTTGGCGGCCTCGGCCTGTCGATGGAGGAAGAGGTCCGCGTCGTCTTCGAACTTGGGCGCGCCTCGCCGGCCTTCCGCTCGGTCGCCGGGACGAATATCGGCATCGGCTCGCAGTCGATCGTCATCGCCGGCACTCAGGAGCAGAAGGAGAAATACCTTCCTGCGCTCGCCTCCGGCGATCTGGTCGGTTCCTTCGCATTGACCGAGCCCGACGCCGGGTCCGATGCGATGGCATTGCGCACGACGGCACGCAAGGACGGTGACCACTACATCCTCAATGGAACCAAGCGCTACATCACCAATGCGCCGAGTGCCGGTCTTTTCTCGGTCATGGCACGCACCGCGCCCGAGCGGAAGGCCGATGCGATCTCCTGCTTCCTCGTCGAGGCGGGCACCCCCGGCATCAAGCTCGGCCCGCCCGACAAGAAGATGGGCCAGCGCGGCGCGCTGACCTGCGACGTCGTCTTCGAGGACTGCCTCGTGCCGGCCTCGGCATTGCTGGGCAATCAAGAGGGCAACGGCTTCCGCACCGCAATGAAGGTACTCGACAAAGGGCGCTTGCACATTGCCGCGCTCTGCGTCGGCATCGCCGACCGGCTGATCCGCGAGTCCGTCCTCTATGCGAAGGACCGCAAGCAGTTCGGCCAGCCGATTGCCGAGTTCCAACTCATCCAGGCCATGCTGGCCGACAGCGAGGCCGATACCTATGCCGCGCGCTGCATGATCCTCGATGCCGCCGCGCGCCGCGACCGTGGCGAGAACACCACGCGACAGGCGGCCTGCGCCAAGATGTTCGCGACCGAGATGGTCAGCCGGGTCGCCGACCGGGCCGTCCAGATCTTCGGCGGCGCGGGCTACATGGCCGAATATCCGGTCGAGCGGTTCTACCGCGACGTGCGCCTGTTCAGGATCTTCGAAGGCACCACGCAGATCCAGCAGCTGGTGATCGCCCGCGAGCTGCTCAAGGCAACCGGCTGAGGGAAAGGCAAGGAAGACATGGCAGTCGAACTGATCCGGCAGGAAGAATTCGCGGTCCTGACGCTCAATCGCCCGGAAGCGCTCAACGCCCTCAACGCCCAGACGATCGGCGAGATCTCCGATGCGATCGACCAGGCGGCGAGCATGGATGTGCGCGCGCTGATCATCACCGGGGCGGGGGACAAGGCTTTCTGCGCCGGCGCCGATGTGAAGGAGATGGTCGGCATCAGCCTGATCGAGAAGAAGCGCAAGGCTGAGCGCGGACAGGCTTGCTTTGCCAAGCTCGATGCTCTGCGCGTTCCCTCAGTAGCGCTGGTCAACGGATATGCCTTTGGCGGCGGGCTGGAACTGGCACTGGCCGCGACCTTCCGGCTGGCGACCCCGAAGGCGTCGGTCGGCCTGCCTGAAGTGAAGCTGGGCCTGATGCCCGGGTATGGTGGAACGCAGCGCCTTCCCCGCGTCGTGGGGGAAGCCCGTGCGCTGGAGATGATCATGACCGGGCGCTCCGTGCGCGCCGAGGAGGCGCTGTCGATCGGGCTCGTCAATCGGATCGTCGATCACGAAAACCGCCTCGCCGAGGCCCTCGCCTTTGCGCGCGAGTTTTCGGGGTTCAGCCTCGTCTCGCTTTCCTACATCCGCGAGGCCGTCAAGCGCGCGCAGTCGGTTCCTCTGAACGAGGGGCTGAAAATGGAGGCCGAGATCTCGACGCTCGCCTTCCAGTCCAGGGACGCTGCCGAAGGGATCGCCGCCTTCATCGACAAGCGGCCTGCACAGTTCACAGACAGCTAAGCTTGCCGGGGACCGGGGGACTACATGGCACCGCTGAAGAACATTTCCGTCCTCGATTTCTCGACGCTCCTTCCCGGACCGCTCGCCAGCCTCATGCTGGCTGAAGCCGGGGCGGAGGTCGTCAAGATCGAGCGGCCGGACGGCGGCGACGCCATGCGCGGCTATGCGCCCGTGGCGAATGGGGAAAGCCTGCTCTTCGCGATGCTCAACCGCGGCAAGCGTTCGCTCACGCTCGACCTGAAATCCCCGGAAGCAATCGCGACGCTGCTGCCGCTGATCGAGAAGGCCGACGTGCTGATCGAGCAGTTCCGGCCCGGCGTCATGGATCGCCTTGGTCTTGGCTATGCCGCCCTGCGTCGGTGCAATCCGCGGCTCATCTATTGTTCGATCACCGGCTGGGGCCAGTCCGGCCCGAAGGCCACGAAGCCCGGCCACGACCTGAACTTCGTGGCGGAAGCGGGTCTGCTCGGGCTGACCACGGGACGGGACGGTGTGCCGGTTCCCTCGGCCCTTCTGGCTGGCGACATAGCGGGCGGCGCCCTGCCTGCGGTGATCAACATTCTGCTGGCGCTGCGGCAGCGCGACCTTACCGGTGAGGGAGCGCATATCGATATCGCGATGACGGAAAACCTTGTCGGCTACTTGCCCTGGGGACTTGCACGAGGTCTTTCCGGCACCGGCTGGCCGGGTCAGGGCGGCGATCTGGTGATCGGCGATTCCCCCCGCTACCAGATCTACCGGACGGCGGACGACCGCTTCCTCGCGGCGGCCCCGATCGAGGACAAGTTCTGGGCCGAGTTCGTCGCGATCATCGGCCTTCCCGACGAATTTGCAGATCCTGGCGCCCCCTTGGAGGAGACGGTTGCAGCGATCGCCGGGCTGATCCGTAGCCGCACAGGTGCGGAATGGGAAGATGCCTTCGCCGGCCGGGAGGTCTGCTGCTCGCTCGTCCTCACGCTGGAAGAGGCGGTCGCCGACGCGCACATGGGTGCGCGAAGGGTCTTCGACAGAACCTTGACGGCTGGAGGGAGGACAATCCCCGCCCTGCCCGTACCGATCGTCCGGCCCTTTCTTTCAGACCGGATCAACGCCGCGTCGCCGCGCCTCAGCGACGACACGCCGCTGTCGGCAAATTCCTGAAGGAGTCCCGATGCGCAGTTATCGAGTGTGGGAGGTCGGCTCCCCCAACAACCTGAAGCTCGACGCGATAGGCGATCTGACCCCAGCGGAGGGCGAGGTTGTTGTGGATGTCGAAGTCGCTGCCGTGGGGTTCGTCGACACGCTGGTCGTGTCCGGCCGGTATCAGGCCATCCCGCCGGCACCGTTCACGCCGGGTATGGAGTTCGCAGGTATCGTCCGAGCGGTGGGGACGAACGTGGAGGGATGCGCAATCGGTGACCGCGTCGCGGCCTATGTGCCGGGCGGTGCGTTCGCCGAGCAGGCAATCGCCAAAGTGGGTGAGTTCTATCCGGTGCCAGAGGACATCCCGCTAGACCGGGCCGTCCTGCTGTCTGGAGCCTATCTGACTGCGCATTTCGCACTCGTCGAACGGGGCCGGTTCGAGCCGGGCGAGACTGTTTTGGTCGGCGGCGCGGGCGGTGCGGTGGGTCTCGCCGCAGTTCAGATCGCGAAAGCGCTCGGAGCGGGGAAGGTCCTCGGCGCGATCCGCTCTGAGCGCGACCGCGATGCGGTCCTCGCCGCCGGCGCCGACGCGGTTGTCGATCTCGCGGGGGCCGAGCTGCGCGACGCAGTTCGTGACCAGGTATTCGCTGCAACAGGCGGACGGGGCGCCGATCTCGTCATCGATCCGATTGGCGGCGATTTCTTCGGCGCTGCGCTGCGCGCCATGGAATGGCGGGGCCGACTGGTGGTCGTCGGCTTCGCCGCAGGGGAGATTCCCACCGTCAGGGCGAACTACCTGCTGCTCAAGAACATCGCGGTGCTGGGACTGGAGGTCGGCCAGTTCCGCCGCCGCGCGCCCGCAGCGATGCAGGCCGTCCAGGCGGAACTCTTCGACCTCGCGCGCCGGGGCCTGTTGGCCCCCCGGGTCGCGCGGGAATTCGCTTTCGAGGCTCTGCCCGACGCCCTGGAGTTCGTAGCGGCCGGGCGAACCGGCGGGCGGGCGCTTGTAAGCATCGGAGGGGCGCGATGACAGCACTTTCCAAGGACAACATCGTCGCAGTGATCGGCGCGGGGGCCATGGGCGCCGGCATCGCCCAGGTCGCGGCGCAGGCGGGCCATCCCGTGCGGCTCTTCGACGCCAAGGAGGGCGCGGCCGAGCGCGGCCGGGCGGGCATCCTGGCCGGATTGGACCGACTGGTGGAGCGCGGCAGGCTCGACGCCGGCGCGCGCGAGGCAATCGCCGGACGACTTGTCGTCGCCGAAGCGCTCGATGACCTGCAGGGCGCGAGCCTTGTCATCGAGGCGATCATCGAAAATCTCGACGTGAAGCGGAAGGTATTCGCCGCGCTGGAAGGGATCGTCGGGTCCGAGACCATCCTCGCCACCAACACGTCCTCGCTCTCGGTCACCGCCATTGCGACCGGGCTCGACCATCCCGGGCGGGTCGCGGGACTGCATTTCTTCAACCCGGCGCCCGTCATGAAGCTGGTCGAAATCGTCTCTGGCCTCGCCTCCGACCGCGGCGCGCTCGACACGCTCTTCGACACGGCGCTGGCTTGGGGCAAAGCAGCCGTGCGCACCACCTCGACCCCGGGCTTCATCGTCAATCGCGTCGCCCGACCGTTTTATGCCGAAGGCCTGCGCCTCCTGGAGGAGGGTGCGGCCGATGCCGCCACGATCGACGCGATCCTGCGTGAGGCTGGTGGCTTCCGGATGGGGCCCTTCGAGTTGATGGACCTGATCGGCCATGACGTGAACTACGCGGTCACCCGTTCGGTCTTCGACGCCTACTTCGGCGACCCCCGCTTTCGCCCGTCGCTCACGCAACAGGAGCTGGTCGCGGCCGGCTGGCTCGGTCGGAAGTCTGGCCGGGGTTTCTACGACTACGGGACCGATGCGGAGAAGCCCGCTCCCGCCGACGCCCCGCCGGGACCGCGCCCGGACCGCGTCGTAGTCGAAGGCGATCTCGGACCGGCCGAGCCGCTTGCCGCCGCGCTGCAATCCGCTGGCATTCCCCTTCGGCGGGAACCAGGAGAGGGACGCATTCGCATCGACGGTGCGACGCTCGCGCCGGGGGACGGACGCACGGCCACGTCCCGGGTGGCGGAAGGGGAAGCGGTGGATCTGGTCCTCTTCGACCTCGCGCTCGACTACGCAAGCGCCGCGCGGATTGCGGTCGCAAAGGCGGACCAGGCTCCGGCGGGTGCGCTCTCCGCCGCGGCGGGCCTGCTCCAGTCGATCGGCAAGGCGGTTTCCGTCGTGGATGATGTGCCGGGCCTCGTCGTGCTCCGCACGCTGGCCATGCTGGCGAACGAGGGGGCCGAGGCCGTGCTCCAGAGGGTCGCCTCGGCCGCCGACATCGACCGCGCGATGACCCTCGGCGTCAACTATCCCAGGGGGCCGCTCGCCTGGGCGGATGCCGAGGGCGCTGCGCGGATCCTCAGGGCTCTGGAAGCGATGCAGGCCGCCTATGGCGATGATCGCTACCGCGCCTCGCAGCAGTTGCGCCGCTGCGTCGCGGCTGGTCGGCGATTGTTGCCGGCGGAAACGGGCTGACGGAACGGACGAACTGGCCAAGGGCCGAAACAAAGATGCGAAGGGATGGAGATTGTAATGGAAGACCTCGTACTGCTTGCCGAACATGACGGCTGGAGTCAGGTGACGCTCAACCGCCCGGAACGGCTGAACTCGCTCAACGAGCCGCTTCTCGAGCGCCTTGCCGAGGTTCTCGGCCGATTGGCGGAGGATCCTGCCTGCCGGGCCATCGTGCTGACCGGCACGGGGCGGGCCTTCTGCGCCGGCCAGGATCTCGAAGACTGCCGGCCCGGCCCCGACGGCCAGAGCCTCGATCTCGCCGGGATCATGGAACGTCTCTACAACCCGCTCGTCCTGCTCCTGCGCTCGATGCCGAAGCCGGTGATCTGCGCGGTGAACGGGGTGGCTGCGGGCGGTGGAGCCAATGTCGCGCTGGCCGGGGACATCGTGCTGGCCGCGCATTCGGCCAAGTTCATTCAGGCCTTCGCCAAGATCGCGCTGATCCCCGATTGCGGCGGCACCTGGTTCCTCCCGCGACTGATCGGGGACGCGCGCACCCGGGCCCTGGCGCTGCTTGCCCAGCCAGTCAGCGCGGAACAGGCGGAGAGCTGGGGCATGATCTGGCGCGCCGTCCCGGATGCGGAACTGCTGCCCGAGGCGCAAGCGCTTGCCGAACATCTCGCCACGCAGCCGACGCAGACCTTCGGCCTGCTGAAAGAGGCGCTCGCAGCATCGGCGACCAACGACCTTGCTACCCAGCTCGATCTGGAGCGCGAGCTTCAGGCGAAAGCGGCTCAATCGAACGATTTCGCCGAGGGGCTGCAGGCATTCTTCGAGAAACGCGCGCCGGTGTTTTCGGGTCGAGCTTTCTGAACACGCAATCTCGAGCTGACACCCGGCGTCGGCGAAAGGGGGGGAATGACATGAACCTGACACCCGAACAGAAACACTGGCAAGAGACCGCGCGTTCCTTCGCGGAACGGGAGATCGCGCCACTCAGCCGAATGATGGACCAGACCGACGAGTTCCCGGTCGATCTGTTCAGGAAGATCAGCGATGCCGGCCTCTACGGCCTTTCGCTGCCTTCGGCCTATGGCGGCGTTGGTGCGGACATGGTGTCGGCGGCCTTCGCGCTGGTCGAGATTTCCAAGGCGAACGCCAGCGTCGGCTTCACGCTGGATGCGCATTGGCTTTCTGCCGACACAATCCTTCACTTCGGAACGGAAGAGCAAAAGCACAAATACCTGCCGAAAACCGCCAAGGATGCGCTTTGCGCCTTCGCGCTGACCGAGCCGACCGGCGGTTCGGATGCTGCTGCGATCCTGACCACCGCGACCCGCGACGGCGACGATTTCGTCCTGAACGGCACCAAGACATGGTGCACCAATTCCGAAGTCGCCGGCATCCTGATCGTCATGGCGAAGACCGATCCCGAAAAGGGCGACAAGGGCATGTCGGCGTTTCTGGTCGAGGCCGATACGCCCGGCCTGACCATCGTGCGCCGGGAAAAGAAGATGGGGTTGCGGGGCGGCTCGATGTCCTGCGAACTCTCGCTGAAGGATTGTCGGATCCCCGCCAGCAACCTCCTCGGCAAGGAGGGGGAAGGATTTCTGGTCGCCATGAAGGGGCTCGACGTCGCCAGGATCTGTATCTCGGCCGTCGCGATCGGCACCGCCGAGGCCGCCTACGATCATTCCAGGAAGCACGCCCGCGAGCGCCAGGCATTTGGCGCGCGGATCGGAACCTTCCAGGGCGTGCAGTTCAAGCTGGCCGATATGGCGATCGGTCTTCAGGCCGCCCGGCTTCTGCTGCATCAGGTCGCGACCATGGCTGGCAACGGCCAGAACCACCGGAAGGAATCCGCGATCCTGAAGGTCTTCGCCTCGGATCTGGCGATGCAGTCGGCTTCGGAGTCCGTGCAGATCTACGGCGGGAACGGATACAGCACCGACTATCCCGTCGAACAGCTCTTCCGCGACGCGAAGGTCCTGCAGATCGGTGAAGGGACGAACGAAGTATTGCGCATGCTGATCGGGCGCACGGTTCTTGCGGAGCGTGAGCAATGACCTTGTTGCCCATGCACATCACGGCACCTGTCGTTCGCGCAGGTCCTGGCGGCAAAGACGTTTCGACACATCAGCGCCTTGCCGCGCGCGCGGCGGCGTTTCTCGCGTCGAGCTTTCCGCAACGACCATCGACCGGCTTTCGGGCCGACGGGGAGGAGGCCATCGAGGGCCTGACAATTCATGGGTGAAGCCTATATCTGCGATGCAATTCGCACGCCCGTCGGTCGCTATGGGGGGGCGCTCTCGTCCGTCCGCGCCGACGATCTCTCGGCGATCCCTATCGCCGCACTCATGGCGGCGAATGCCTCGGTCGACTGGGCGGCAATCGACGATGTGATCCTCGGCTGTGCCAACCAGGCAGGGGAGGACAACCGCAACGTCGCTCGAATGGCCGCGCTGCTCGCGGGCCTGCCCGTTGGAATTCCCGGCTCAACTGTGAACCGGCTCTGCGGATCGGGGATGGATGCGATCGGTACGGCGGCCCGTGCGATCCGGGCGGGCGAAGCGCGGCTGATGATCGCGGGCGGTGTGGAAAGCATGTCGCGTGCGCCCTTTGTCATGGGCAAGGCCGACACCGCCTTTTCGCGCGCGGCAAAGATCGAAGACACCACCATCGGCTGGCGCTTCATCAACGCGGCGATGAAGGCCCTGCACGGGGTCGATTCTATGCCCGAGACGGCCGAGAACGTCGCAGTCGACTTCGGCGTCTCGCGCGAAGATCAGGATGCCTTCGCGCTGCGCAGCCAGCAACGCGCCGGGGCGGCGCTCGCCTCGGGCCGCTTCACCCGCGAGATCACGCCTGTCACCATACCCCAGAAGAAGGGCGACCCGCGCCTCGTCGACAGCGACGAGCATCCTCGCCCCGAAACGACCTTGGAACAGCTTGCGAAGTTGCGCGGCGTCGTCCGTCCGGATGGCAGCGTCACCGCCGGCAATGCCTCCGGTGTGAACGACGGCGCCTGCGCGCTGATTCTGGCCTCGGAGGAGGAGGCCGCGCGCCAGGGACTCGCACCCCGCGCACGCATTCTCGGCATGGCGACGGCGGGGGTGCCGCCGCGCATCATGGGAATGGGTCCTGCTCCGGCGACGCGGAAAGTGCTTGCCATGACCGGCCTGGAGCTTTCGCAGATGGACGTCATCGAACTGAACGAGGCTTTCGCATCACAGGCCCTCGCCGTTCTGCGCGACCTCGGTCTCCCGGACGACGCTGCGCATGTGAACCCCAACGGAGGGGCCATCGCGCTTGGTCATCCGCTTGGGATGTCGGGAGCGCGCCTGATCACCACCGCGCTGCACGAACTGGAGGAAACCGGCGGTCGCTACGCGCTCTGCACGATGTGCATCGGCGTTGGACAGGGGATCGCAACGGTCATCGAACGCATCTGAGCAATAGAGCAGGGAGGGAAAAAATGGGAGGAGCGGATACCGGCCAAGGGCCGGGCGCGCCGGCCGACTACATTCTGGAAACGCGGGGCCTCACCAGGGAGTTCGGCGGTTTCATGGCTGTTCGGGACGTCGACCTGCGTGTCCGACGCCACACAATCCACGCGCTGATCGGCCCGAACGGGGCGGGAAAAACTACGGTCTTCAACCTGTTGACCAAGTTCCTGACACCATCGGGCGGCACCATCTCCTATAACGGCCGCGACGTCACCACCGTGGGTCCGGCTGCGATGGCACGGCTTGGGATGGTGCGGTCCTTTCAGATATCGTCCGTCTTCGCCAACCTCACCGTGATCGAGAATGTCCGTGTTGCATTGCAGCAGAAGCTCGGGACCTCGCTGCATTTCTGGCGCCCGAAGCGTTCGCTCTATTCGCTGCACGCGCGCGCCGACGAACTGATCGAGTGGGTCGGGCTCGAGACCTATCGTGACGTCCTCGCCGGGGACCTCTCCTACGGCCGCAGGCGCGCGCTCGAATTCGCGACGACGCTTGCGCTGGAGCCTGAGCTTTTGCTGCTCGATGAGCCGATGGCCGGGCTCGGCCATGAAGACATTGCCCGCATCGCCGATCTGATCCGTCGCGTGTCGCAGGGCCGAACCGTCCTCATGGTCGAGCACAATCTCGATGTCGTCTCGAATCTCTCCGACCGGATCACGGTCCTGACGCGCGGCAGCATCCTGGCGGAGGGCGGCTATGCCGAGGTCTCGCAGAATCCCGCCGTGCGCGAAGCCTACATCGGAGGCGCCCATGCCTGACGTCTATCATGAGACACGCCTGCGGGTGGAGGAGCTGAACGCCTTCTATGGCGACAGCCACGTCCTGCACGGCATCAACCTTCAGGTGAACCGCGGCGAGCTCGTCACGCTGCTCGGGCGCAACGGCGCAGGCAAGACCTCGACGCTCCGCGCAATCATGGGGCTGATCCGGCGCCGCGGCGACATCCGCTTCGACGGCGCGGACCTTTCCCGCATGGCGACGCATAGGATTGCGCGGCTCGGGATCGGCTATGTGCCTGAAGAGCGCGCCATCTTCTCCAGCCTCGACGTGACGGAGAACCTTCTTCTGCCGCCGGTGATCCGTCCTGGCGGGATGACCGCCGAGGATATCCATCAGCTGTTTCCAAATCTGAAGGAACGCGCGAAGAGCCAGGGCACGAAACTCTCCGGCGGCGAGCAACAGATGCTGGCCATGGCGCGAATTCTGCGCACCGGCGCGGATTTCCTGCTGCTGGACGAGATCACCGAGGGGTTGGCGCCGGTCATCATCGAGCAGATCGGCATCGCTGTCGAACTGCTCAAGTCCCGGGGCTACACGATCCTGCTCGTCGAGCAGAACTTTCCCTTCGCAAGCCGGATCGCCGACCGTCACTACGTCGTCGAACACGGCCGGGTCGTCGACATGGTGACAAGGGAAGATCTGTCCAACCCTGCCGCTACCGACCGGCTTCATTCGTATCTTGGCGTCTAGGAGGGCAAGATGGATATTGTTTTCGGCATTCCAGTCCAGGTGCTGCTCGGCCAGGTTCTGATCGGCCTGATCAACGGCGCATTCTATGCGCTGCTGAGCCTTGGCCTCGCCATCATTTTCGGGCTGCTCAACATCATCAACTTCGCTCACGGCACGTTCTACATGCTGGGGGCCTTCGCCGCATGGGCGCTGATGAGCTTCTTCGGCATCGGCTACTGGTGGGCATTGTTCCTGGCGCCGGTGATGGTCGGTCTCTTTGCCGCGCTGCTCGAACGCAGCATCATCCGGCGGATCTACAACCTCGATCACATCTACGGCCTGTTGCTGACCTTCGGGGTCGCGATCTTTATCGAGGGGCTGTTCCGGAATCGCTTCGGCGTCTCGGGCATGGCCTATCCCATTCCGACCCAATTGCAGGGAGCTCAGAATCTGGGTTTCATGATCCTGCCGACCTACCGCGGCTGGGTGCTCGTCGCCTCGCTCGTCGTATGCGCCGCAACCTGGTATCTGATCGAGAAGACCAGACTGGGATCCTATCTCCGCGCCGCGACCGAGAATCCGCAGATCGTTCAGTCCTTCGGGATCAACGTCCCGCTCATGATCACCCTCACTTTCGCCTTCGGGACCGGCCTCGCCGCGCTGGCCGGTGTCATGGCGGCACCGATCTACCAGGTTAGCCCGGTCATGGGATCGGGGATGATCATCGTTGTCTTCGCCGTCGTCGTGATCGGCGGGATGGGTTCCATCCTCGGGGCAATCATCTCGGGCTTCGGTCTCGGGCTGGTCGAGGGGCTGACCAAGGTTTTCTACCCCGAGGCGTCCAACACCATCATCTTCATCGTCATGGCCATCGTCCTTCTCGTCAAGCCGGGCGGCCTGTTCGGGAGGACGGCATGAACAAGACCGGAACCGATACCGTGACTTCCAACTTCAACCGCACGCGGGCGGTCCGGCTCGCGCTCATTGTGCTCGCGCTCGCGCTGCTCGCCATCGCACCCTTCTTCATCTACCCGGTGTTCCTGATGAAGGCGCTGTGTTTCGCGCTCTTCGCCTGCGCCTTCAATCTGCTGATCGGCTATGGAGGTCTGCTGTCTTTCGGGCATGCGGCCTTCTTCGGGGCCTCGGCCTATCTCTGCGGCTACGCGGCAAGGGATCTCGGTCTCTCACCTGAACTGAGCATCCTCTTCGGCACCGCCTGTGCGGCGGTTCTGGGCCTCATCATCGGCGGACTCGCCATCCGCCGCCACGGGATCTACTTCGCCATGGTGACGCTGGCGCTGGCCCAGATGGTCTACTTCCTGGCGGTGCAGGCGCGCTTCACGGGGGGCGAGAACGGCATGCAGAATATCCCCCGGGGCCGTCTGTTCGGGCTGATCGACCTCAGTAACACGTTGAATATGTATGCATTCGTAGTGGCGATTTTCCTGATCGGCTTCGCCATTATTCATCGCACGGTGGAATCGCCCTTTGGTCAGGTTCTTCGCGCGATCCGGGACAACGAGAACCGCGCCGTATCGCTCGGATACGATGCGAACCGGCACAAACTCCTGGCCTTCGTCATCTCGGCGGCCATGACCGGCCTGGCAGGCTCGACCAAGGCACTTGTTTTCGAGCTTGCGTCGCTGACCGATGTTCACTGGACGATGTCGGGCGAGGTCGTACTGATGACGCTTCTGGGTGGCATGGGCACCATGCTGGGCCCGGTTGTCGGCGCCTTCCTCATCGTCGCGATGCAGACCTTCCTTGCGGAGGTCGGCTCTTGGACGATGGCGATTCAGGGTGCGACCTTCATCCTCTGCGTCCTCATGTTCCGCTCGGGAATTGTCGGAACCCTCCGCAAACTCTTTCCTCGCGAAGCCGAACCAGCTCCGCGAGCAAAATCCACGAAACAGGAGTGATTTTTCCATGAAGGTGCTCGTGCCCGTGAAACGGGTCATCGACTACAACGTCAAGCCGAGGGTTCGGCCGGACGGGAGCGGTGTCGATCTGGCCAATGTCAAGATGTCGATGAACCCGTTCGACGAGATCGCGGTGGAAGAGGCGATCCGTCTGAAGGAGAAGGGCGTCGCGAGCGAGATCGTCGCGGTCTCCATCGGCGTGAAACAGGCGCAGGAGACCCTGCGCACCGCGCTGGCGATGGGCGCCGACCGGGCGATCCTGATCATCGCGGCCGATGACGTGCACACTGATATCGAACCCCTTGCCGTGGCCAAGCTGCTGGCGGCGGTCGCGAAGGAAGAGCAACCGGGCCTGATCCTGGCCGGCAAGCAGGCAATCGACAACGACCTCAACGCCACCGGCCAGATGCTGGCGGCGCTGCTGGGTTGGAGCCAGGCCACCTTCGCCTCGGAAGTGGTGGTCGAGGGTGATCATGCCGTGGTCACCCGCGAGGTGGACGGCGGGCTGCAGACGATCAAGGCGAAGCTGCCGGCGGTGGTTTCGGTCGATCTGCGGCTGAACGAACCGCGCTATGCCTCGCTGCCCAACATCATGAAGGCCAAGAAGAAGCCCCTCGATGAGAAGACGCCCGCCGCTTACGGCGTCGATATCGCGCCCCGGCTGACGGTGGTGAAGACCTCGGAGCCCGCGGGGCGGAAGGCCGGGGTGAAGGTTGGTTCGGTGGACGAGTTGGTCGCGAAACTGAAAGACCAAGCGGGGGTGATCTGATGGCGGTTCTTTTGCTTGCCGATGTGAACGGCGGGGCGCTGGCGACGGATGCGGTGGCCAAGGCGCTGGCCGGGGTGGCGTCCCTGGGCGAGGTCCATGTGCTGGTGGTGGGTCCCGCGGCCGCGGCGGACGAGGCCACCAAGCTAGAGGGTACGGCCAAGGTGCTGCATGCCGAGGACCCCGGCCATGGCCTGGCCGAGCCGGTGGCGGATCTGATCGTCAGCCTCGCGGGCGGCTACAGCCACATCGCCGCGGCGGCCACCGCCTTCTCCAAGAACGTGCTGCCGCGGGTGGCGGCACTTCTGGACGTGATGGTGCTGACCGATGTGACCGCGGTGGTCGATGCCGAGACGTATCAACGCCCGATCTATGCGGGCAACGCCATCCAGACCGTGAAATCGGGCGACAAGGTGAAGGTGTTCACCATCCGCACCGCGGCCTTCTCCGCGGTGGGCTCGGGCGGCGCGGCCCCGGTGGAGGCGGTGGGGGCGAAGGCCTCTGATCTGTCGTCCTGGGTCGAGGACAGGGTGGCGGCCTCGGACCGGCCTGAGTTGACCTCGGCCAGGATCGTGGTCTCGGGCGGGCGCGGGCTTGGGTCGGAGGAGAACTTCAAGCTGATCGAAGCGCTGGCGGACAAGCTGGGCGCGGCGGTCGGCGCTTCGCGGGCGGCGGTCGACTCGGGCTTCGCGCCGAACGACTGGCAGGTGGGGCAGACCGGCAAGGTGGTTGCGCCGCAGCTTTACATCGCGGTGGGCATCTCGGGCGCGATCCAGCACCTGGCGGGGATGAAGGACTCGAAGGTCATCGTCGCGATCAACAAGGACGAGGACGCCCCAATCTTCCAGGTCGCCGACTACGGTCTGGTGGCCGACCTGTTCCAGACACTTCCCGATCTCACGCAGAAGCTCGGCTAGTGCGCTATCGCGCAAAGCGACCGGATCCGTCTCGGCAAGGGCAGACCAGGAGAAATGAAGCACCATGATCTTCACACCCTATGGCGACCCACAGCACTCGCCTGAAAACCTTGTAGAGACGGACTTCCTCGATTTCCGATCACCCTCGGTTCAGGCCTTCATCGAGGAGGCTCTGGGGCAACGCAGCAATCCGGAAGCGATGGCCGTCGATCTGTTCTACGCTGCCTGTCTCGCGCCATGGACCGTACGAGCCGCGCGATGCAGGCGGCGGGGACCGGTTTCTACACGATTGGCTCGTCCGGCCAACCGTTACTGGCGGCTGTTCCGCGAGGCAATCCATCCCCATCAGAGCGTTCTCAAGGACCGGCTCTGCGGCGCCGTCGAGGTCGATGAAAGCTACTTCGGCCCGACAGGCCGCTGAGCGGTCCGGGTTGTACCGGGTCGGTCGAGCCGGAGATTGTCGGAACTGCCTGCGTTGCTGCCTACTCTCGGAGCCGGCGAGTGGTATCCATTTGCACTTTGAAGGGAGCAAATGGAGGCTTGCGACTTGTTGTTTTTCTCGGCACTGGAGGCGGTCATGCCGGATATTTCACTGGATTTTAGATATCTCCGCTACGTTCTCTTGGTTGCGCAGTATGGGAGTTTTCGCGCTGCTGCAGAGAGCGAGAACTTGAGTCAATCGACGGTTAGTCGGCGGGTGAGCATCTTCGAGCGCAGGGTGGGTGTCACTTTATTTGAGAGAAGCCATAACGGCGCGCGGTTGACTGCGGCAGGTGAGCGGTTCGTTCATACGGCTGCGCACAGCGCGGAACGTCTTCAGGAAGCGATCAGAGAGGTTCGTCAGGCAGTCAGGGGAGAGGCCGGGTGTCTCCGAATCGGCCTTATGACATCATTGGTCTCGGGGCCGTTGGTCGAGGTCATTGCGGAGTTCCACGAAGCCAACCCCAAGATCGAACTCACTTTTGAGGAAACCGCGAGCGATGGTGCGATCGCAAGCTTGCGCTGCCGGCGGATGGACGCGGCCTTCCTGCCGAACGTAGGTAAGCTGGCTGGGTGTGAGTCGCTGCCTTTGTATGAGGAGGATGTGTACATAGCAGTATCCAGCGGGCACCCGCTTGCGACTGAGCGCTGCGTGTCCTGGGAAGACGTCATGGGCGAGGAGTTCCTCCTACCTGTAGGCGGAGCGGGCGGGGAACTCGACGATCTATTCTTGCGACGGCTTGCTGAAGGTCGGCCGGTCCTGCGGCGGTCGATGCAGTATATTGGCAGAGATAATCTTTTGAACCTTGTCGGGCGGAATTGCGGTGTGTCCCTCGCACTCGAGTCCACGGCGCAGACGCACAGACCCGATGTAGTTTTTCTGCGATTGCTAGGTCTTTCGGAGAAGGTGAAGTTTAGTTTGGTATGGTCCGTCTTAAATCAGAATCCAGCACGGCAGAGCTTTGTCGAGACGGCGGCGAATTGGGTAGCTAGTATGCCGTCACGCGGTATTGCCGGTTAGATCGTCATTTGCATTCGGTTGTACGAGAAATGGCGGATTTTGCTCCCTGTGCATACCTGATCTGCGGCTAGGCATGAGTGCGGAGCTCAGTTTTGACAGAGCAGAAGATCACGTTTTTCCTGCAAGACTACGCCGCGCCTTTGTGAACTCGCGGTCGGTCGAGATGAACCGCTCCAGCATGGGGACGATCAGGCGGGCTGGGTCACAAATCGGCTGTCCAGTCTCGCGTGCAAGGATTTCGGCGTAGGCCGCGAGATCCCGGTGAAGTGCCCCGGGCAACTCGATGCTGACCTTTACCGGCTTGTCCTCGACAAGCGCACCTAGTTTCAGCTTCGCCATGATCATCCTCCGAAAGGTTGGAGTACCAGATCGCGGGTTACGACAACACGGAGAGAGAAGCCCTGCCGGATCGTCAGAGTGGGCGGGACCTGTAGCTGGCGCTGCACGATCTGCTGACCGACATCGTCGATCGTATCGAGAGCGCCCTCGCGAAGCGCTTGCACCAGGCGATCTTCGTCATCGGTGGCAAGCTCGGTCACGAATGCGAGGAGCGTCGCCAGTCCGGCAGCACGGGCGACGTTGCCCCAGTGGTAGTCGACGCCGTCTTCCAGGCCCGCGAAGCCTTGGGCATCTGTCCCGGGCAGTCGTTCCAGGGTGATCGAGCGTCCGTTCGGGAAAATCAGGCGGTTCCAGACGAGAAGGACGCGCCGCTGTCCGAAGCCGACATCACTGCTGTACTCGCCGACGATGCGCGTGCCCTGAGGTACGAGCAGGTAGCGGCCCGAGGGGCTGTCATAGACGTTCTCGGTAACCTGGGCGGTGATTTGTCCGGGGAGGTCCGAGCGGATCCCCGTGATCAGCGCGGCTGGGATTACCGCGCCGGCCTGAAGTAGGAACGGCGAGGCGGGTTCCAGTATCCGTTCCGTGGAGACCGGCTGCCGGTCGGGTGAGGCGTTCAGGAAGGCAAGCTGGCGGTCCTGCGTCGTCTGCCCGCCGATCGGCATGGCACCCGGCCCGGGAAAGTTCGGGGGTGGGGCGCTTGCGGCCATATTGCTCGCGGGTGCGGTTTGGAAGAACACCTGACTCAGGCGGGCAGCTTCCTCTTCGGCCAGGCGGCGCTGTTCGTCCGGATCGGGTGTTGGGGCGACTATGACCGGCGGCGCGGCAGGCTGGCCACGGGTCTGGGCGTCTAGGATCGGTCGGCCAAGGTCGCCAGGAAGTGGTGGCCCCAGGACCGGGCCAGTGTAATCGCTGGGCAAGCCCGCCAGACCGTCGGCAGTTGGACGGTTTTCGACGGAGAAGAGCTCTTCGCCGCCCGGGCCGCTGCCGCGGGGCTGCAATGCGTAGATCAGCGCGCCGGCGACGGCCAGCGAGGCTGCTATGCCGACGCCCGTCAGGACCTTGCGGGACAGACGTGTTACCACCGGAGGGTTGGGGCGCAGGCGCATGGGCGCCGCTGCCTCGGCTGTTGGCGCTGGGTTGGTCATGACGGGGATACTCCGGTCGCGGCAGCTCTCGGTGCCTCGGTTGTTCGCCCGGGTTCGACGCGGACGATCCTGACGACCTGCTGCCGATCCCCACTGCCGAGCCGCAGCTCGGCTGCGCCGAAGATGCGATCCACAATCAGGATGTTCTGGTAGATGCGGCTGTTGACGACCTGCGGCTCGCCGTCATTGCCGAGAACGAACAGGGGCGGCATCTCGCCCTGGGCGATCCCGCGCGGAAAAACCACGTAGGTGCGGCGGCCATCGTCGAAGATCGAGACGGGTCGCCAGGGCGGAGCGTCGCCGGTGAGCCCGTAGCGGTAGTTGCGAGCCGATTGAGGCGGGATGATCGGGGTCGTGACCGCAGGCTGGCGCTGACCGGCCGGGGGTGCCGGATAGGCCCAGGCCACGGCTGGCATATAGGGGGCCTCGGTCGCCCGCAGTTCGAGCATGTAGACCCTGCGATCGGTGGTGATCATGAGGTTGGTCGAGATGTCGTCGCGGGTGGGCTTGACGAGGACATGGACGCGGCGGTTCGCACCGGAGCCGCTCTCGGTATCGCCGATAACCCACCTTGCGGTGTCGCCTGCGGCGATCGGCCCCGCTCCGGCGAGGCTCTCCCCAGGCTCCAGCGCGATATTGGTGATCTGTCCAGGCGAGGTATAGACTTGGTAGAGCGCGCCTTCGGACCACGGATAGACCTGGACGGCGTTGAAATAGCCCTCGCGACGCGGTTCAACCCTGGCGGCGGCATTGGCATTGGTCACACGGGCTTCAGGTGTGCCCGCCGCCGCGCCGCCGCGTGCGGGCGTCCATCCCGGAGGGATATGCAAGGGGCGTGGTTGGTCGCTCTGAGGGGCCGGCGGGACCGCAGGCAGAGGCGGGATCTCGCCGTCGTAGCTGAACTGCGGCGGGCGGTTCGTGGCGCAGCCGGCGAGGAGAGATGCCGAGAGGAGCAGGGTTGCAACCGCGGGTGTTCGTATCCGTCGGATCATTGCGACATCTCCCGCGACCAGTTGATCGCATTGACGTAGATTCCAAGGGGGTTGTTCCGAAGCCGTTCGGCTGTCCGGGGCGTCTGCAATACGACCGTCAGGATCGCGGTCCACCGCTCGGTGGTGGAAAGCTGACCGCTTTCATAGTGTCGCTCTGTCCAGGCGATGCGGAAGCTGTCCGGGGAGGCCCTGATGACGCTCGACACCTCCACGGCCACCTGCTGGCGGCCGACGCGGGCGAAGGGATCGTTGGTACGTGCGAAGTCGTTGAGTGCCGCCGCGCCGCGGTCCGTCGTGAACTCATAGGCCCTCAGCCAGTTCTCGCGCACGACGATCGGGTCGGCTGAGATCGATCGCACCTGCTCGATGAACCGTCCGAGGTGCCAGGCGATTTGAGGGTCGCTCGGGCGATAGTCGGCCCTTGCCGGTGCCACCGCCTGCGCTTGCCCGAGATTGTCGACCTGTACGACCCATGGGACGACTGTTCCGCGCGCCGACTGCCAGATCAGGGCGCCTGCGAACCCTGCCGAGAGGATCAGGCAACTGAACGCCATCAGGCGCCAGTTCCGCGCCTGGACACGGGCCGATCCGATGCGTTCGTCCCAGGCCTGCGCGGCCTTCTGAAAAGGCGTTTGGGGCTCGGGTGCCTTGCCGTAGTGGGTTGAAGGGCGTCTGAAGAGGTTCATGGGCGTTTACCTGTCGGACAGATTGATGGAGGCCCCGCCGCCATGGCTGTCTCCGGCGCGGATGGCATGTGTGGCGACGGAAATGCCGCGGCTCAGCGCTTGGCTGCGGCGCATTTTCTGGGCCCAGGCTGGGGGTCCGCCTGCGGCGGCCGGGGCAGCATCGGCGGCACCGCCGATCGTCCCCATGGAACTGGTGCCACCCGTCGCAGCAAAGCTGCCCTTCGCGCCATCGGAGAAGCTGGAGCGGACACTGTCGGCGGCGCGGCCGGCGGCCCGGCGCAGTGGGGAAAGCGCTGTCGAGCCGGCGGCTCGCGCAACCCCCCCTATGCCAGCGGCTATGCCGCCGGCGCCGGACTGACCGACCGAGCCCAGGGAATAAGCCGTCGAGGCGGCACCGGCGGCAGAAGCGCCGCCGCGGACAGCGGCAGCGCCACCCGAGAGCACGGCGCCGCCGGTGCGCGCCGCGAGCATGGCGCCGCCCCCTGCCGCCATCGCGGCGCCGCCAATGGCGAGGCCGGTTCCGACAGCGGCCCCCGCGCCGAGCTGCGGTCCGCCGGAAACGAGACCGTTCGCGATCCCGGGGCCGAATATCCCCAAACCGAGCAATGACAGGGCCGCGAGGACCACGGCCATGGCATCGTCGACCGTGGGGGTCGCACCACCGAAACCGGCAGTGAACTGTGAGAACAGGGTGGAACCGATGCCCACGATGACGGCGAGAACCAGAATTTTGATTCCGCTGGAGACGACGTTTCCCAACACCCTTTCCGCCATAAACGAGGTCTTGTTGAACAGGCCGAACGGCACGAGGACGAATCCGGCCAAAGTCGTCAACTTGAACTCCAGCAGCGTCACGAACAGCTGCACGGCCAAAATGAAGAATGCCAGGGTCACCAGCGCCCAGGCGAAGAGAAGGCAGGCGATCTGGATGAAGTTCTCGAAAAAGCTAACCCAGCCCATCAGGTCGGAGATGGACTCGAGAAGCGGGCGTCCGGCATCAAGGCCGGTCTGTGCGACACGGCCCGGACGCAAGAGATCGCTGGCCGAAAAGCCGGTTCCGGATCCGAGGAGTCCCAACCCGGCGAAGCTGTTGAAAACGATCTGGGCGAGCGAGTTCCAATTGTTGATCAAATAGGCAAAGGCCCCGACAAACAAGGTTTTTCGCACCAGCTTCGCGATGATGTCGTCTTCGGCTCCCCATGCCCAAAACAGTGCGGCCAAGGTGACATCGATCACGATCAAAGTGGTGGCAATGAACGCGACCTCTCCGCCGAGAAGGCCGAAGCCGGAATCGATATAGGAGGTGAATATCCCGAGAAAGTTGTCGATTACGCCGGAGCCGCCCATCTCCCGTCACTCCGATGCCGGCTGAGTTCGGGCAGACGAGCGGTTGCGACCGAGGAAGCGGTCGCGGGTTTCGGCCCAGGCTGCGAGGCAGCCCGGGTCGTTTGCCGCCGCTTCACCCATCTGCTGGCAGCGGCGCAGATCCGCCCTCAGCGGATCAGGCGGGGGCAGGAGAGAAGGCGCCGCGGCCGGTGGAACGGGCGCGTCTTCACGCACCATCTCGACGACGGCCGCGGTAATCGCGAAGGCGACGAAGATGATCGCGCCGATCCGGACCAGTACCTTGCTCTCCATCGGTTCCCCCGTCCGTCAGTTGTTGAACATTCGGACGTTGCCGGGTTGGTAGCCGGTGCCCGGTGTGAGGAATCGGAGCCTCTGGATGCGCCCTTGCTCCGCCGCGGCGGCGCGTTCGGCTTCGACAAGAGCCTCGGCGCGTCCGGTGGCGGCGAGGAGTGCGGTCAGGTCGGCCAGCTGCTGCGATTGCAGGGCCAGCAACTGATTGCCGGCTTGCGTAGCTTGGAGCGCGCCGACGGCGTTCTGGCTCTGACCTACCAGCGCGGCCATTTCGTTGCGCTGGGCCTCGATGTTCCCGACCACGCCGGCCTGCATGCGCATGGCGTCCTGAAGCCCGCCCATGGTGTTGGTCCAGCGGGTGCGGGCGTCGGCGACGAGCTGCTGTTCGGGCACCGAGAGGGTGAGGGCGCTGTATTCCTGTTGGAAGATCTGGTCGACTTGCTGGACCTCGAAGGCGATGTTCTGCGCCTGGTCGATCAGTTGCTGCGTGCGCCGCACGTTCTGCTGGAGTTGCTGGAGCGAGGAATGCGGCAGGCTCGCGAGGTTGCGCGCCTGGTTGATGAGCATTTGGGCTTCGTTTTGCAGGCTGGCGATCTGGTTGTTGATCTGCTCGAGCGTGCGCGCGGCGGTCAGCAGGTTTTCGCTGTGATTGGTCGGATCGTAGACGATGCGGCCGAATCCGAAGAATGCGTGGGCGGGTGATGCCAGCATCGGCGCCAAGGCAAGAGGCGCCGCGAGGGCGAGAGCAAACGCCGAGGCGCTCGCCAGGCGGGTCAGGCTGCGATGGTGACGGGTCATGGGAAGATCTCCTCTTCGCTGGGGGGCTCGGGGTCGTCGGGAGCAGGCTCGATGTCCTGCGCGTGTTCGGACGGTGCGGGCGCGAGATTGGCGAGATCCGGGATGAGCTCGGCCGCCCAGTCGACACCGCGCGAGCGGAGCCATGCGGCGAGGAACGCCTCGCGACCGTGTTCGGCGAGAAGGCCGGTGATGCGGCTCTGATCGGACTTGGCGGATGCCGCGCAAAGTGCGAGGCCGACTTCACTCAAACCCAATTCGAACAGCCGGTTTCCTCGGCGGCTCTGGCAGTAATAGTCGCGTTTCGGCATCGCTCTCGCCAGCAGCTCGATCTGCCTGTCATTCAGGCCGAACCGCCGGTAAATCGCGGTGATCTGCGGTTCGATGGCCCGCTCGTTGGGGAGCAAGAGCCTCGTCGGGCAGCTCTCGATGATCGCCGGCGCAATGGCACTCTTTTCCAGCTGGGCCAGCGACTGGGTAGCGAACACGACGCAGGCGTTTTTCTTGCGCAGCGTGACCAGCCATTCTCCCAGTTGCCTCGAGAAGGCCGGATCGCCGAGTGCGAGCCAGCCCTCGTCGATCACGATCATCGTCGGACTGCCGTCCAGGCGGTCCGTGATGCGGTGGAACAGATAGGCGAGGACGGCCGGGGCCGCGCTGGTTTCAAGCAGTCCCTCGGTTTCGAAGGCGACCACAGATGCATCGCCGAGGCTTTCCGTCTCGGCATCGAGCAGCCGCCCATGGGGGCCGCCGACGCAGAAGGGTTGAAGGGCGAGCTTGAGGTCGTTGGACTGGAGCAGCACGCTCAATCCCGTGAGGGTGCGTTCCTCGACCGGCGCGGAGGCGAGCGAGGTCAGCGCCGTCCAGATATGTTCCTTCACGTCCGGGGAGACGGATACCCCTTCGCGCGCCAGGATGGCGGTGATCCAGTCCGCCGCCCAGGCGCGATCCGGCGCATGGTCGATGCGTGCGAGCGGTTGGAGCGATACCGGGGCGCCATCGCCTTCGGTGAGCCGCCCTCCGAGGTCATGCCAGTCGCCGCCCATGGCGAGAGTCGGCGCGCGGATCGAACCGCCATAGTCGAAGGCGAAGACGTGTGAGCCCCGATACCGCCTGAACTGCAAGACCATAAGGGCCAGCAGCACAGACTTGCCTGCGCCCGTCGGGCCGATGACGAGGGTGTGGCCTACGTCACCGACATGAAGCGAGAGCCGGAACGGAGTGCTTCCCTCGGTTTTGCCATAAAGCAAGGGGGGTGCGTCGAGGTGCTCGTCGCGGGGTTCGCCCGCCCAGACGGCGGACAGCGGGATCATATGGGCGAGGTTGAGGGTGGAGATCGGCGGCTGGCGCACATTTGCATAGGCATGACCGGGGACCGAGCCGAGCCAGGCGTCGACGGCGTTGACCGTCTCGATCATCGCCGTGAAATCCCTCCCCTGGACGACTTTCTCGGCCAGCCGGACCTTCTCGTCAGCGATGCGGGGATCGGCGTCCCAGACCACGATGGTTGCCGTGACATAGGCGAGGCCGGCCATGTCGGCGCCGAGTTCCTGCAATGCCGCGTCGGCATCGAGGGCCTTGTTGGCGGCATCGGAATCGATCAATGCCGACTGCTCGTTTGTCATCACCTCTTTCAGGATCGCCGCGATCGATTTGCGCTTGGCGAACCACTGCCGGCGGATCTTTGTCAGCAGTTTCGTCGCATCGGTCTTGTCGATGAGGATCGCTCGGGTCGACCAGCGGTACGGGAAGGCAAGGCGGTTCAGGTCGTCGAGGAGTCCAGGGGTCGTCGCCGTCGGAAATCCGGTGATCGTCAGCACGCGGAGGTGTTGATCGCCGAGGCGCGGCGCCAGCCCGCCGATGAGCGGCTGATCGGCAAGCAACGCATCGAGATACATCGGTGTCTCGGGAACACGGACCTGCTGTTGGTTGGTCGAGATCGTGGAGTGAAGGTAGGTCAGCGTCTCGGGAGCGCCGAGCCACGTGCATTCGGGCATGAACCCGTCCAGCAATGCCAGAACCCGATCGGCACGGTCGACGAAGCCTTGCAGGATGTCCTGCGCGTTGACGCCGGTGCGATCGCGGCCTTCGTAGAGCCAAGTCTCTGCGATCGCGGCCTCTTCCGCCGGGGGCAGATAGAGGATGGTCAGGAAGTATTCGGACACGAAATGCGTGCCCTGTTCCTCGAAAGCCGCCTTGCGCTCGGCGTCGAGGAGAGCGGAAGCCGCATCCGGGAATATGTCTTCCGGATAGGTGGACGCCTCGCGGCGCTGGGCCTCAACGAAGATGGCCCATCCTGATCCGAGACGACGGAAAGCACTGTTGATCCGCGCGGCGATGGCGACCAGCTCGGCCGCGACGGCAGAATCGAGATCCGGCCCGCGGAATCGGGCCGTGCGCTGGAGGGAGCCATCCTTATTGAGTACAACCCCTTCGGCGACCAGCGCTGCCCAGGGCAGAAAGTCCGCGAGCCGGGCGGCGGTACGGCGATACTCGGTGAGATTGAGCACCATAGCCTCCTTCAGACCGAAAGGTGGCTGGGGATGCGGAGATGGCGCCGTCCGACCTCGACGAACTGCGGGTCGCGCTTCGCGGCCCATACGGCGGCAAAATGCCCCAGAGCCCAGATGATCAGGCCGGGAAGCCAGAGCTGAAGGCCGAGGCCGATGGCCCCGGCCAGCGTTCCGTTCAGGATCGCGATGGACCGCGGTGCGCCGCCGAGCAGAATCTGCTCGGTCAGCGCCCGATGGACCGCGACGGTGAATCCCGGCACCTCGGCAAGTTGCTCGAAGCTTGCCGACATCAGATCAACGCCCCGCCGGCGAACGAGAAGAAGCTGAGGAAGAAGGAACTCGCTGCGAAGGCGATCGAGATGCCGAAAACGATCTGGATCAACCTTCTGAACCCGCCGCCTGTATCCCCGAACGCTAGCGTCAAGCCCGTCACGATGATGATGATCACGGCGACGATGCGCGCCACAGGGCCTTCGATCGATTGCAGGATGCTCGTCAGTGGCGCTTCCCAGGGCATGGACGAACCTGCAGCATTCGCGGCGGGGGTCATGAGCAGGCTGACATAGGTGAAGGTAGCGGCGGTTGCGATGTGGTGGCGGATACGCTGGGCATAGCGGATCATTCGGGTTCTCCTGTCGTGTGGGAGGTGGCTTGGGAAACGCGGTAGTCGCCGCCCGGACCAAGGCCATCCACCCGGGCCAGTTCGACCAGCCGGCGGGATGCGCCGCGGCCCGCAAGAACGGCCACAAGATCGATGGTTTCCGCGATCAGGGCGCGCGGAACGGTGATGACGGCTTCCTGGATGAGCTGCTCGAGCCGGCGCAGGGCGCCGATGCCGGAACCGGCATGGATAGTGCCGATGCCGCCGGGGTGCCCGGTTCCCCAGGCTTTGAGCAGGTCGAGCGCTTCGGATCCGCGGACCTCACCGATGGGTATGCGGTCGGGGCGCAGGCGCAGCGAGGACCGCACCAGGTCTGACAGGGATGCGACGCCATCCTTGGTGCGCATCGCCACCAGATTGGGGGCGGCGCATTGCAGTTCCCGGGTATCTTCGATGATGACCACGCGGTCGGACGTGCCGGCGACCTCCGAGAGAAGCGCGTTGGTCAGCGTGGTCTTGCCCGTGCTGGTGCCGCCTGCGACGAGAATGTTGGCGCGGGTTGAGACGGCGATGCGCAGAACCTCTGCCTGGGCGGCCGACATGATGCCGGCCGCGACATAGTCGTCGAGGGTGAATACCGCCACGGCAGGCTTGCGGATGGCGAAGGCCGGACCCGTGACCACCGGCGGGAGCAATCCCTCGAACCGTTCGCCCGTTTCCGGTAGCTCCGCCGAGATGCGTGGGCTGCGCGCGTGAACCTCGGCCCCGACATGGTGCGCGACGAGGCGCACGATCCGCTCGCCGTCCGCCGGTTCCAGCCGTTCGCCCGTATCGCACAGGCCTTCGGAGAGCCGGTCGATCCAGAGCCTTCCATCGGGGTTGAGCATCACCTCAACGACTGCCGGATCCTCCAGAAACCTGGCGATGGCCGGCCCGAGCGCGGTGCGGAGCATGCGTGCGCCGCGCTGAATCGCTTCGGGTTTATGGTGAGTGGCCGACATGCTGTCCCCGTTCTCCTGCGGGCGCTCGATGGCGGCCCTGAATCGGGGACAAGTAGAAGAGACAGAAAACCCGGCCTGACAACAAGGGAGATAGGGTCGGAGTACAGGATCGCAGGAATAGAAAGAAAAGGGATGGTTCGCTTGCAGGACCTGGCAACTGGTCCCCGCCAGGCGCTACCGGAAATCCCGCGTCTTCACCCGGATCGAGTCGACAGGCAGATCGGCCGGGAGAATGGTCCGCGTACGCGGGCTCTTTGACGGATGACCGCGTGGATCAGGCGTGGGCGTTCCGTGCCGGAACTCGTCGCCACGGCCATGCGGCAGTGGGAATGCGGACTCGCGCTCGCCGACGCTGGCCAGGTCGCGGGAGAGATCGGCGATGTGGTGCGCCACCAGATGCACCACTTCGCCTTCGCGCTGGATACGGCCTTTCACGGCGATCATCCCTGCCGACAGGATGACCCGGCGATACTGCGCGAACACCTTCTGCCAGACGACCAGGTTGGCGATCCCGGTCTCGTCTTCGAGCGTGATGAACATCACGCCCTTGGCCGAACCGGGCCGCTGGCGGACCAGCACCATCCCCGCCGCCTCCAGCCAGCGCCGGTCGCGTGACCCCATCGCCTCGGCGCAGGTAACGATCCGGCGCTGGGCGAGATCGGTGCGCAGGAAGGACACCGGATAACGGCGCAGCGACAGGCCGGTATGGGCGTAGTCCTCGACCACCTCGCGCCCGGCGGCCATCGGCCGCAGCGCGATAGCAGGCTCGACGACTTCCGCGACCATCTCCCCCTCGCGCCGGGCAGCGGCGGAGAACAGCGGGAGTTCCTCGTCGCGCAGACCCTTGATCGACCAGATGGCCTCGCGCCGCGCCAGGCCGAAGGCCGGGCGGAAACCGTCCGCCTCAGCGATCTGCGTCAGGGCGGCGACGGGCACCACCGCCCGTCGCCAGAGATCCTCGATCGAGGCGAAGGGTTCATCCGCCCGCGCAACGGTGATGGCGGCGGCGTTGGCATTGGCGAGACCCTTGACCATACGCAGGCCAAGGCGGACGGCGAAGCGGCTCTCGTCCCCGGTCGGCTCCAGCGTGCAATCCCAGCGGGAGGCATTGACGCAGACCGGCCGGATCTCGACGCCATGATCGCGCGCATCGCGCACGATCTGGGAGGGCGCGTAGAAGCCCATCGGCTGGCTGTTGAGCAACGCTGCGGAGAAAGCGTCGGGATGCCAGCATTTCAGCCAGGCCGAGGCATAGGCGATCAGCGCGAATGAGGCGGCATGGCTTTCGGGGAAGCCATAGGAGCCGAAGCCCTCCAGCTGCCGGAAGGTGCGCTCGGCGAAGTCCTGTTCATAGCCCTTGGCGACCATGCCGGTGATCAGCTTCTCGCGGAATTTCGAGACGCCGCCCGTGTGCTTGAAGGTGGCCATCGACTTGCGCAGCATGTCGGCCTCGCCGGGGGTGAAGCCCGCGCATTCGATGGCGACCCGCATGGCCTGCTCCTGGAACAATGGCACGCCGAGGGTCTTGCCCAGCACCTTCTCCAGCTCGGGTGTCGGATAGTCGACGTCTTCCAGACCCGCGCGCCGGCGCAGATAGGGATGGGCCATATCGCCCTGTATCGGCCCTGGCCGGACGATGGCGACCTGCACCACCAGGTCGTAATAGGTCCGGGGCCGCAGCCGCGGCAGCATCGACATCTGTGCCCGGCTCTCGATCTGGAATGTCCCCAAGGTATCCGCCTTGCGGATCATCGCATAGGTGCGCGGGTCTTCAGCGGGGATGGTGGCCAGGTCGAGGTCGATCGCCTTGTGCTCGGAGATGAGATCGAGGCCCCGGCGCATGCAGGTCAGCATGCCAAGCGCCAGGACATCCACCTTCATGAAGCGGAGCGCGTCGATATCGTCCTTGTCCCATTCGATGATCTGGCGATCCTCCATCGCCGCCGGCTCGATCGGCACCAGATCGTCCAGCCGGTCCTGGGTTAGCACGAAGCCTCCAGGGTGCTGGCTGAGGTGGCGCGGCGCCCCGCGCAGCTGCGCCGCCAGCTCCAGCGTCAACCGCAGCCGGCGATCCTCGGGGTTCAGGTTGAGGTCGCGGAGCTGCTGGTCCGAGACGCCGGTTTCGGACCAGCCCCAGAGTTGGCCGGAGAGCGTCTGGATCAGATCCTCCGGCAGACCCATCGCCTTGCCGACATCCCGAAGCGCCCCTTTCGAGCGATAGCGGATCACGGTGGCGGTCAGCGCCGCGCGGTCGCGGCCATAGTTCTCATAGACCCACTGGATCACATCCTCGCGTCGCTCATGCTCGAAATCCACATCAATATCGGGCGGTTCGCGCCTTTCTTCGGACACGAAGCGTTCGAAGAGGAGATCGTTGCGGCCAGGGTCGATCGCAGTGATGCCAAGAACAAAACAGACGGCAGAATTGGCTGCGGACCCGCGCCCCTGACACAGAATACCGCGCGACCGGGCAAAGCGGACGATGCTGTTCACGGTAAGGAAATAGGGTGCGTAGTCGAGCTTGCCGATCAATGTCAGCTCATGGCGCAGGGCTGCCGTCACCTCGTCGGGGATGCCTTCGGGATAGCGGCTCGCCGCGCCTTCCCAGGTCAGGCGCTCCAGTGTCTCCTGCGGGGACAGCTTCGGATCATCGCGTTCCTCGGGATATTGATAGGCGAGCTGGTCGAGGTTGAAGCTGCAGCGCCCGGCGATCTCCACCGTCCGGACCAGCGCTTCCGGCCAGCGTGCGAACAGCCGGTGCATCTCGGCGGGTGGCTTCAGATAGCGATCAGCGTGGCGCTCGCGCCGCAGCCCGAGGGCATCGATGGTGGTGGTGTGCCGGATCGCGGTCACCACGTCCTGCAGCATGCGCCGACCCGGCTCGTGGAACAGCACGTCATTGGTCACCACCGTCGGCACGCCGATCCGCTGCGCGAGCATGGACAGTTCCCAAAGCCGCATCTGATCGTTGGGCCTGCGCCGCAGGGTCAGGGCCAGATAGGCGCGGTCGCCGAAGGTATCGAGCAGCCGGCGCAGCCGCATCCCGCACAGATCGTCGGCCAGGTCCGGGACGAGAACGGCGATCAGCCCCTCGCCATAGGCCGCGAGGTCGGCCCATTCGAGGTGGCATTTGCCCTTCCCGGCCCGGCTCTTGCCGAGGGACAGCAGCCGGCAGAGGCGCGCGTAGGCGTCGCGGTCGGTCGGATAGACCAGCACCGACATGCCGCAGGCGAGATCGAGGCGGCAGCCGACGATCAGCCGGACGCCGGTCGCCTTTGCCGCCTCATGGGCGCGCACGATCCCGGCCAGCGTGTTGCGGTCAACCACCGCCAGCGCCTCGATCCCCATCGCCGCCGCAGTCTCGAAGAGCTCCTCGGCCGAGGAGGCGCCGCGCAGGAAGGAGAATTGCGAGGTCACCTGCAATTCGGCGTAGCGGGGCGTGCTCATCCGAAGACCCCGTGCAGGAACCAGCGATGCGAGCCGGTGGCCGCATCCTCGCCATCGCCAGCACGGAAGATCCAGAAGCGCTCGCCCGCGTCATCCTCGATGCGGAAATAGTCACGCACCGCTGCAAGCTCGGCATCGCGCTTCCACCATTCGCCGAAGATCCGCTCGGGACCATCGGCCCGCCGGACCCGCCTGCGGACCCCGCGCCAGGAAATCCAGTTCGGCGGATGGTCGGGCAGGAGCGCCATGGTCTCGATGGGTTCGGGCCGTGGCAGGAGGCGCGACGGGCGCGGCCAGTGATCGGGCCAACCCGCGCCGGTATCCTCTGCCAGCGCCGGCACACGACAGACCGAGCGCTCGGGGACATCGCTCGCCACGGGTGCGAGGCGGTAGATCGCCTTTGTGCCGACCCGGTTGGCCAGCGTGTCGATCAGGCCGGAGAGGTCCGGCGCCGGCGCCTCGATCAGGCTGCTGGCCGCCTGCCGGGCGGCGAGCGGTTCCGCCAGCGCGGCGGCGAGCGACATGATCTCGATCCCGAAACCCGGCGCGATGGTCTCGATCTTGTCGCAGAGCAGACGGGCCAGCCGCTTGCGATCCCGCACCGGCGTCGCCAGACCGATGCGGACGGTCTCGATCCGGTTGTCGACGCGGTGGCAGAGCAGATCGAGGCGGCGCGCGCCGAGCCCTCGCTCCTCCAGGATCGTGCAGAGGGCATCGACCAACTTGCCGACATAGCGCGCGATGGTCTCGGCCGCGCCAATGGGTTCTGCGAAACTGCGGCGGACCTCGATCAGCCCCTCCGGGCGCAACGGCTCGATCGGCTCGGTTGCATCGCCAAGCGCATGGTCCAGCCGCCGGCACAACTCCGGCCCGAAGCGGCGGGTCAGCGGCGCGCGCGGCTGGCCGATCAGGTCGCCAATCCGGGCAAAGCCCAGATCGCGCAGCCCCGCCGGGATCGCCGGCGGCAATCGCAACGCCTCCAGAGGCAGCGGCGAGAGAAGAGCCTCGGCCGCGCCCGGCGCTGCGATCAGCATGGGATCGGCGCCGTAGCGCGCCAGCGCATGGGCCGCGCCCCAGGTGTCGGCGATGGCGGCGCGGGCGGCCACACCCGAGAGGGTGAGGCGGCCGACCAGCGCTTCGAGCATCGCGGCCTCGCCGCCATGCAGATGGTCGGCGCCTGTGGAGTCGATCACGATCCCGTCCGGCAGATCGGCGGCGACGATCGGACTGAACCGCTGCAACACCCATAGCGCCAGGCGTTCCAGGCTTTCCGCGTCGGCCTTGGGATCGGCGGTCTCGATCACCAGTCCCGGCACCAGCGCCTGGGCCTTGGTCAGGGGCATGCCGACCCGCAGCCCGAGTGCCCGCGCGGCGGCATCGGCCGCGGTGACCACGCGCCGGTTGCGATCCCGTCCCGCGATGATCAGCGGCGCCTCAACCGGCGGCGCTGCGTCGCCAGCCTTCCGCCGCAGCCGATCCGTCGGCCAGGTCGGCAGGAAGACCGAGATGACCCGAGCCATCGCATGCCTCCAGTTCGATATCGAGACTTTCCCCCGCCCGCGCCCGGATCAGTTCGATCAGCCAGCGCGCCCGCCCGACGCCGGGAACCGGCAACGGCGCTGAAGGCAGGACCGAGACCCGCCAGCGCGTCATGGCCGCCGTCGGCTGCCCGAAATCGCTGGCCTCGGCCTGCCGCCGCCAGCGCCTGAGCGCGATCCCGATGGTCTTCGTCCCCTTCGCGGCCAGATGCAGCCGCCGCGAGGCGGTCATCGACATCCGCGTGACATCGGCCACCACCGCGCCGAGCCCGCCGTGGCGCAACCCTTCCTCCACGCAGGCCAGGACCGTCTTGTCGTCACCGGCCTCGACATGGATCACCCGGTCGGGTGCAAGGCCGGCCTGTTCGAGACCTGGAGCGAAGAGGTCCTGCTGGGTGACGCACCAAAGCACCTTGCCCTCGGTCCGCGCGGCGATACCTGCAGCGAAACTCGCGGCCGCCGCGCCATCCACCGCACCATGCCCGCCGCCCGCCACCTCATGCAGGCAGCCGAGCGCAAGCCCGCCGCCCGGCAGCCGGCTGTCGAGCGCGGGAAGGCCGAAGGGCAGAACCTCGCGCGACAGCAAGCCGTCGCCCTCGAGCTGCGCGATGCGTGCTCGGAGGGCGGCGATAGCAGGGCTGGTGGCAGGACTGGACACGCGGGAACGGGCTCCGGCTCTTTCCTTAGGCGAAATTCGCGGTTATGTTCGTTATTTGTTCTCATCCTTTCGGTGAGTCAATCGGGCTCCGGCTTTGGGGATGATCACGATTTCGGCGAGACGGCGAGCGGACCGGCTTCGGCCATCCAGGAGGAAACCGGAAATGCTAACAAAGATTCATATACTTGCCGCGCTCGCGGTCCTCGGCGCGATGGTGACCGTGGGTGCCGCCGGGGTCAGGCACCTGTTGGAAACCGCAGGCCAGATCGGCTGGACCCTTGCCTGGCTGATTCTATGCCTTGCCGCCGGGGCGACGGGCCGGGTGGGCCTCAGTATGCTGCTGTCCCCGCGCGGTCGGGCAGGCTAGGCTCGCCGGAGCAAGGCGGTCGGCTCTTCGCGGATCGTCTGTCGGATCCCCCACGGCAGGAGGGATCGCCATAGGCCCGCAGCTCGAAGAGGGAACGCGATGTGCATTGCATGCTCATGTTATGTCCCCATTCGTTGTTTGTCTTGAGGCCAGTCAATACTCTGGCCCGTCACGGTCATCCGGGGATAGTTCCGAGAAGTCGGTGAGCGTGTCGCACTGGATGCAGTAGTACATCTGCGAGGCCTCCTGAAAATGCATGCCGCAAAGGCACCCGCAGAAGGGACAACATTCGTCGATTTCGAGGTCGGCCCATTCCCACACGCCGAGATATTCGGGAACGGCGTCGCGATCGTAGCCGGTGATCTCAAAGGCATCGGCGTTCTTCGCGACGAAGCCGCGCTGTCCGACTTCCATGAGAAAAGGCAGGACGTCGGCCGGCTCGATGTGAAACCACTCGCCGCGGCCGCGCCGGGATGCGAGGCGACGATGCAGGTCGCGCTCGGTCGCGAAATCGTCGGCCGACGTGATCCAGCCAAGGAGCTTGAGTTCGAGCGGATTGCCGGTCTGCAGGTCGTTTCGCCGGCGTCCAATGTCCTTGGCCACGCCGACCTTGATCGGCGAGCACCCCTTTTCATCCTCGCCTATGAAGGGCGTTGTTGCGTAACTGACGCCTGAGGCATGATGGCCCCTTTCCCCGTCAGCATCAGGCCACGCGAACGATCTCGGCCGTTCCTAGGGCTGAGAAG
>NZ_JBHTFQ010000017.1:0-47328 GCF_042666235.1 Halodurantibacterium daqingense
CGCTCGCGCACCTCAGGGGAATACTTGTTCGTGGTCTTGCTCATGATGCTCCATCCTACTCAAGAGTTGGAGCCTCCGGCAAACCCGGCGCGGTTCAGCTCGTCGAGAAGCTCTCACCTTGCTTCCCGAGATTGAAGCTTCATTGGGTTCTGAAGAACCACTTGCCATTGGCACGCGATCGATCGCCCTTGGAAAGCGCAGTCGTGTCGGCGCTAAGACTTCACACGTAACGAAATACGGGTCGTTTGCGGTTCAGGACCAAGGTAACATCAATGCCCCGGCTCGGATCGAAAACAAAGGTATGCGTCTTGAGCCAATCGGACCAAGCCGAAACGACCCGTGTCCATGCGGATCCGGGAAAAAATTCAAGCACTGTCACGGCCGCTTAGCCTGATTTTTCGGCCTTGCCGAGGCGCTGATTGGCTGGCCAACGGGTGGATTGGCTTCGGCTTTGTGGCAACGGAGTGGTCCCGCGGGTCGCGGCGCATGCGCTCCGAAGTCTCGCAGTTGAACTGCGGGCCGATGGTTGAGGGTGGGCGATGAAGCAGAGCCGGGCCATGTCGCTGGTCGAGGCCGTTGTCAATGTCGCGATAGGCTACGGCTTCGCTGTCGTTACGCAGATCCTCGTCTTCCCAATCTTCGGGCTGCACACGACGCTGGCGCAGAACCTGAAAATGGGCGCGGTGTTCACGGTGGTCAGCATTGCGCGGTCTTACGTCCTGCGGCGGCTGTTCGAGGCAATACGGGTGCGATAGCCCCGAACATCGACCGCGCGGACTGCGATGATGAACGACGCGTCAGTCCATTCGCAGCGGCCCGAACATGCCGGACTCCACCATAGCCATGTAGACGCGCTTCATCGCCATCGCCGTCTCCTGATTGACGAACAGCGATGAGCGCGACCCATGGGGATCACCGAGCAGGTAGGGACGCATCGTATCCCACCGCTCGCCGACTTCAGCGCGGTGCCACATGCGCATCTCTTGCTGAATCATCAGCGGCACGGCGAGCTTCTTGGGCACCATGTGGCGCTCGGGAAAAGCTTCGTGCCAGTCGCAGCGAACGAGGATCGGCTTAGTACCCGAATTGTAAAAGGGAACGTCCAGCCGCTCGGCGGTAATCGTGGCGCAGGGATGGGGCTCCATCGCTTCGACAGACTCGATGATCTTTGAGCCATCTCCGTAGGGGCACGAAACGAACGCGTGTGCGAAATAGATCGTGTGGTCCAGACCTTGATAACCGCAACGGTCGCTGGGGTCCGTCACCGGCATCTGGGGATTTTCCTGAGGCACCAAGGGATGCCACGTTGGATACCCGCGCACAACCGGACCATGCGCGTCGATCAGGTCCTGCAGCGCGCCGTCCGCCTTCTCTCGCTGGTCGGCTTCGACCCCGGGCGTCAGGACCAAGATCCGTCGCGCCCGCTCGAAGCCGTCCTGTGCCGCCTCGTCTGCTCGAAATGCCATAGGTGTCTGCCTTTCATCCCGCTTCACACGAAAGATAGGGGCGGCGCATGAAAATGCAATATCGTGCGTGAAGTATGATTATCACGCGAGAGATATGACTATCGTGCGTGAAGCCCGTCGTTTCACGCTGGCCGGAGGCGACGCTACACAAAGAAGCCGCCGCCCCACGCGGGACGGCGGCATAGAGACCGGCGTTCGGCGCTGCGTCAGTTGCCCAGCAAGCTATAGACCCGCCCGCGCCCCTCGACCTTCTCCGAGGTCACTTCGAGCCCGAGTTTCTTCTTCAGCGCCCCGGCCATCGCGCCGCGCACCGTGTGCGGTCTCCAGTCCAAGGCCGCGACGATCTCCTCGATGGTCGCGCCGTCCGGCGCGCGCAGCATTGCAATCAGCGTGGCCTGCTTCGTTCCCTCGCGCGGTGTGCGCGTCTTGGGCGCGGCCTTCGGTTCGGTGGGGGTGTCCGGCGCGGGCTCCTTGGTCGGCGCGTCGGTCGCGCCCGCAGGCGCGGTGTTCGCGTCCTCGGGCTCGATCCCGATGGCGGAGAGGCCTGCGTCGGTGGCGACCAGCGTGACGCCGTGGCCGTCGCCCGTCTCGCGCCAGAAGGGCTCGCCCTTGCGCGTGTCGGCGTCGACCTCTTCGAGGAAGCCCTTGGCGAGCATCGCGCCGACCACCTTGGCGGCGGCGCCGCCGCGCAGGCTTTCAGGCAGCGGCAGGGCGATGCGGTTCTCGCGCTGTGCGGCGGCGCTGAGAATGATGGCTTGGGTGTCGGAAAGCTTGGTCATGGGGTCGTCTCCGTATTCGGGCCCGCGTCGTGCGGCGCCTTCTACGACCCCGAGCCGCGCAGGGCGCGCGGCAGGAGTTCCGGCTGGGCCGGAGATCAGCGGGCGTGTTCGCCTTCGCCGAAAGCGCTGTCGGTGATGCGCTTCAGGAGGCTGGCGTAGTGTTCGAGAGTGCCGACCATGGCCCAGCCCGCCTCGTCGGGGGCGCAGTTGAAATGGTCGTCGCTGAGCGCCTGCAGGCGCGCGAGCATCTCGTCGATCTCGGCCTTCTTGCCGATAAAAGCGGCGAGCGCGGCTTCCTTGTTTCGGCGCGCCTTCTCGGCGCGGAGTTCGTGGCGCGGGGTGGTGATCGGGTTCAGGCGGGTGGTCATCGTGGTGGCTCCTTGGTGAGTTGCATCGCTTCGTTGAAGTGACGTTCCCTCTGTCCGCCGCGCTTATCAACTCTATAAGCACATGATTTCGAATGATAATCGGAGCCGTCGATGCGGGGCATGAGCGAGCGCCAGTACGCCGCGCATGTCGGGCTGTCGCGGGGCGCGATCCAGAAGGCGAAGACCGCCGGCCGGCTCGTCCTGCACGAAGACGGCAGCATCGACGCCGCAGCCTCCGACAAGCGGCGGGCCGAGACGACGGACCCGTCGAAGAGCAGACCGAAGTCGGCGAGCCGCCCAGCCGGCATGAAGCCGGTCCCGGCGGCGGCCATCGCAGCCGTCGGCGAGACGCTTCGCGAGAACGGCGTCACCGTCCCGGATGTCGGCGACGGCGCAACGTTCATGAAGGCGAAAACCGCCAACGAGGTGATGAAAGCTCAGGAGCGCAAGCTGCGGCTCCAGAAACAGAAGGGCGAGCTCGTCGATCGCAATCGTGCCGAGATGCTCGTGTTCCGCCTCGCGCGCGAGGAACGCGACGCATGGGTGACCTGGCCTGCGCGCGTAGCCGCGCAGATGGCGTCGGAACTCAATACCGCGCTCGAACACCAGGATACCGCCAAGAGCGGCGCCTCAGAACCGGCGGTGACGACCGCGCTGATCCAGAGACTGCTCGAAACCCATGTCCGCGCCCAGCTCGACAGCCTCGCCGATGTCCGGCCGAGGCTCGGATGAGAGTGCGGTCGACTTCGACGGAGCGGAGGGACTTCTTCGGGCATGGCGCAGCGGCATCCGTCCCGATCCGGACCTGACGGTTTCGCAATGGGCGGACCGGCATCGGCGGCTGGGTTCGCGGGCCTCGGCGGAACCCGGCCGCTATCGCTCTGCGCGCACGCCCTACATGCGGGAGATCATGGACCGGCTGAGCCCGGGCGACCCGGCCCAGCGGGTCGTGTTCATGAAAGCCGCGCAGGTCGGCGCGCCGCTCGCGCTCGACACCCCGGTGCCGACGCCCTTCGGCTGGACGACCATGGGCGAGATCGCCGAGGGCGATCTGCTCTACGACGAGCGCGGGCGCATCTGCCGAGTCACCGGCCTGTCGCCGGTGTTCGACGATCGGCCCTGCTTCGAGGTGGCATTCGACGACGGGGAACATATCGTCGCGGACGGCGAGCATCGCTGGCCGGTCTGGGACTTCACGAACGACCGGCCCGCCGCGCGCACGCTCACCACGGCGGAGATGGCCGGGCGGGCGATCATCGGCGCAGGGGCCAGGCGGAGGCGCTATGCCATCGACTGCTGCGATCCGGTCGACATGCCGGACCAGGACCTGATCCTGCACCCCTACGTCCTCGGGCTCTGGCTCGGAGACGGCTCGTCGATCATGAACCACATCTCGCTGCACGAGGAGGACGCCGAGATCGTCGGTCACCTCCGCGCCTGCGGCGTCGAGGCCGAGTTCCGGCTGCCGCACTGGCGCAAGGGCAGGCTTGCCAATGTGGTGATCGACCCGACGTTCCGGATGCGCCGAGAGGACGGCGCCTCGCTCGCGGACTGCTTCCGGTCGCGCTTCGTGACGCGGCTGAGGCAGCTGGACGTGCTCGACAACAAGCACGTGCCGCTCGCCTACATGCGGGCGAGCCGATGGCAGCGGCTCGAACTCGTGCGCGGGCTGATGGACTCCGACGGCACGATCACACCTGACGGCAAGCGCTGCGAGTTCTCGAACGCCGACCGGGGGCTCGTCGATGCGATGGTCGATCTGCTCCGCGGGCTCGGCTACAAGCCCGCGATCTATCATGGGCGGTCGCGCCGGAAGGTCTTCGGGCGGGACGGCCGCGCGACGACGTCCGCCGAGTACTGGCGCGTGTCGTGGACGGCCTATGCCGAGGAGCCGATGTTCCGGCTCTCGCGCAAGCGGGCCCGGATGCGCTCGATCGAGTCCGGGCGGCCGTGGAAAAGCCGTCGCCGGCGTATCGTCGCGATCCGGCCTGTGCCGAGCGTGCCGGTGCGCTGCATCGAAGTGGACTCGCCGAGCCACCTTTTTCTGTGCGGGAAGGGCTGGATCCCGACGCACAACACCGAGGCGGGCAACAACTGGATCGGCTTCGTCATCCACCAGGCGCCGGGGCCGATGCTCGCGGTCCAGCCGACGGTGGAACTGGCCAAGCGGAACTCGCGCCAGCGCATCGACCCGCTGATCGACGAGAGCCCCGAGCTGCGGGAGCGGGTCAAACCGGCCCGGTCCCGCGACGCGGGCAACACGATGCTTTCGAAGGAGTTCGCGGGCGGCATCCTGATCATGACCGGGGCGAACTCGGCGGTGGGGCTGCGGTCCACCCCGGCGCGTTACATCTTCCTCGACGAGGTCGACGCGTATCCCGCGTCTGCCGACGAGGAAGGCGATCCGGTGACGCTGGCCGAGGCCCGGTCGCTGACCTTCGCCCACCGGCGCAAGGTGCTGCTGGTCTCGACGCCCACCATCCGGGGGCTGAGCCGGATCGAACGGGAATACGAGGCCAGCGACCAGCGTCGGTTCCACGTGCCCTGCCCGCAGTGCGGGGAGATGCAATGGCTCAAGTTCGAGCGGCTGCGCTGGGAGAAGGGCCGGCCGGAGACGGCGGAATACCACTGTGAGGGCTGCGAGCGGTCCATCGCCGAGCACCACAAGACGCGGATGCTCGAGCGCGGCGAGTGGCGCGCGACGGCAACGGCTACCGATCCCACGACGGTCGGCTACCACCTCTCGGCGCTCTACTCGCCGGTGGGCTGGCTCAGCTGGCAGCGGATTGCGCGGGCGCATGAGGCGGCACGGGGCAGCGACGAGGCGATGCGGGCGTTCCGAAACACCATCCTTGGCGAGACGTGGATGGAAACCGGTGAGGCGCCCGACTGGCAGCGGCTGGCGGACCGGCGCGAGGCATGGCCCCCGGGCACGGTGCCCGAGCGAGGGCTGTTCCTGACCGCGGGCGCCGACGTGCAGAAGGACCGGATCGAGGTCGACCTCTGGGCCTGGGGTCGGGGTCTGGAAAGCTGGCTTGTCGATCACCTCTTACTCGAGGGCGGCCCCGGCGATCCGGCCTGCTGGCAGCGGCTGACCGATTTGCTCGGGCGGACATGGACGCATGCTTCGGGTCAGCGGATGACGCTCGCCCGGCTCGCGATCGACACGGGCTACGAGACGAGCGCGGTCTACGCGTGGTCGCGCCAGGTGGGGTTCGCGCAGGTGGCGCCGGTGAAGGGCGTCGAAGGGTTCACCCGCACGAGCCCGGTGACTGGGCCGACCTATGTCGATGCCACCGTCGCCGGCAAGCGGCTCCGGCGCGGGGCCCGGCTCTGGACCGTGGCCACCTCGACCTTCAAGGCCGAGACCTATCGCTTCCTGCGGCAGGACCGGCCGACGAAGGAAGAACAGGCGGCGGGCGCGCTGTGCCCGCCCGGCACGATCCACCTGCCGGACTGGGCGGACGGCGAATGGCTGAAGCAGCTGACTGCCGAGCAGCTGGTGACGGTCCGCACGAAACGCGGCTTCGCGCGGCTCGAATGGCAGAAGCTCCGCGAGCGCAACGAGGCGCTGGACACACGGGTCTATGCCCGCGCGGCGGCGTGGATCGCGGGCGCCGATCGCTGGCCCGAGGCGCGATGGGCCGATCTGGAGGCCCAGCTCGGGGTGGCGAAGCAGGACGGGCCAACGGACGGCGCGGCAACGCCGCCGTCCGTCCCGACACGAACGATGCCGCGCCGGCGCACGGTGCGCTCAAGCTACATGAGGTGATCCATGGCCACGGCCGCTGAACTCCGCGACCGCCGCGACGCGCTGACCGCGCAGCGATCCTCGGGCGTCGCGCGGGTCAGCTATGACGGCAAGACCGTGGACTATCGCAGCGTCGCCGAGATCGATCGGGCCATCGAGGCACTGGACCGCGAGATCGCCGCGGCCGAGGGGCGTCGGATTGTCCGGCAAGTGCGCGTAACGACGGCGAAGGCTCTCTGAACCCATGCGCCTCTTCGACCGTTTCCGCCGCCGCTCGACCGGCGGCCCCGCTGCCGTGCGCGCCCGTCTCGAAGGCGCCATGGCGAAACGCCGGCTCCGTGGCTGGAACCCGCCCTTAGAGAACATCAACACGCTGGTCGCCTCCGGCGGTCCGCGGCTGCTCGCGCGGTCCCGCGAACTGGTCGTGACGAACGGCTATGCCGCCAACGCCTGCGAAGCCTTCGCGGCCAACCTTGTCGGCGATGGCATCAAGCCCTCGTCGCTCATCGGAGACGCCGGCCTGCGCGACCGGGTGCAGCGGCTCTGGCTCGCCTGGACCGACGAGGCGGATGCGGACGGGCTGACCGACTTCTACGGCCTGCAGGCCATGGTCGCGCGGGAGATGTTCGTCGCGGGCGAGTGCTTCGTCCGGCTGCGCCCGCGCCGGACCGAGGACGGTCTGCTGGTCCCGCTCCAGCTGCAGCTTCTCCAGTCGGAAATGCTGCCCTTCGAGAAGACGGAGACCGCGGGAAACGGCAACCGCATCCGCTGCGGGATCGAGTTCGACGGGATCGGACGGCGCGTGGCCTATCACTTCCGCCGACGCCACCCCGGTGACAGCACCGACCAGGGGGCGGTCATCCCGGAGACGGTGCGCTTGCCGGCGGCCGACGTGCTGCACATCTACCGCCCCATCGACGCGGGCCAGATCCGGGGCCTGCCGCACATCGCACCGGCGATGGTGCGGCTGTTCCTGCTCGACCAGTACGACGACGCCGAGCTCGACAGGAAAAAGACCGCGGCGATGTTCGCGGGCTTCATCACCAAGACCGCGCCAGAAGAGCCCATGATGGGAGAGGCCGAGGCGGATCTCGACGGCGCCGCCATCGCGAGCCTCGAGCCCGGCACGATGCAGGTGCTGCTGCCGGGCGAGGACGTGAAGTTCTCGTCTCCTGCCGATGTCGGCGGCGGCTACGAGGCGTTCCAGTACCGCACGCTGCTGGCGGTCTCAGCCTCGCTGGGGCTGCCGTATCACCTCGTCACCGGCGATGTGCGGCAGGCGAACTACTCGTCCCTGCGCGCCGAACTCGTCGAGTTCCGCCGCCGCATCGGCCAACTGCAGCACGGCGTGATCGTGCACCAGCTCTGCCGGGCGGTCTGGCGGCGCTGGCTGGAGACGGCGGTACTGTCGGGCGCGCTCGATGCCGATCATGCGGCGGTGCGGCCGGTGCAATGGATCCCGCCGCGCTGGGACTGGGTCGATCCGCTGAAGGACATCCAGGCGCAGGTGCTGGCGATGGAGGCCGGCATCACCTCGCGGCGCAAGGTGGTCGAGGCGACCGGTTACGACGTCGAGGAAGTGGACCGCGAGAACGCCGCCGACGCCGCGCGCGCGACAGGTCTCGGCCTGCGCTACCGCACCAGCCCGGGCGAGACGCAAGGCGCGCGGGCGACGCCGGCGACGCGGCCCGACGCCGGCGAGGGCGCTGGCAACGACACGGACGACGGCGCCGTGGCGACCGATCCGGCCACCGAACAGGAGTGACGACATGGCAAGCTGGTATGCGATCCGCGCCCAGGGGACGGGTGCGGAAGTGGCGATCTATGACGAGATCGGCGCCTACGGGGTCTCTGCGAAGGGCTTTCTGGCCGAACTCGGCGCGCTGCCCGAGGGCACGCCCGTCGATCTGCGGCTGAACAGCCCGGGCGGCTCGGTCTTCGAGGCGGTCGCGATCCACAACGCGATCAAGCGCCACGAGGGCACGGTCACGGTCTGGATCGACGGCATCGCCGCCTCGGCTGCCTCCTACATTGCCATGGCGGGCGACGAGATCGTCATGCCCGAGAACGCCTTCCTGATGATCCACGATCCGTCCGGTCTCGTGATGGGCACGGCCGAGGACATGCGGTCCATGGCCGAGGCGCTCGACAAGGTGAAGGGCAGCCTCGTCTCCGGCTACGCCGCGAAATCCGGCCGGACGCCGGAGGAGGTCTCCGCGCTCATGGCCGCCGAGACATGGTTCGACGCGTCGGACGCCGTGGCGCAGGGCTTCGCCGACCGGCTGATCGAGCCCGTCCGCATCGCCGCACGCTTCGACATCGGGCGCTTCCGCAACGCGCCGCCTGTCCTGGTCGAAGCGGTCGGGGTCGAGCCGGAGCCCGACAACGAGACCGACGGTGCCGGCACTGAGGTCACCGACGAAACGGATCAGGTCGAGGACGCCGAAGACGAGCAGGCCGCCGCCGCCGACACCGCTCAGCCGCCGGCCGAGACGCCGCCGCCCAGCGGTGCGCCGCCGGACCCCGCCGCGATCCGGGCAGAGGCCTTCGGCCACGCCCGGGCCGTGGTCGATCTCTGCCGCCTCGCGGGTCAGCCGCAGATGGCCGGCCGCTTCCTCGAAGAGGACGCGAGCCTCGACGCGGTGCGCGCGGCACTCCTGGCCGCGAAGGCCGAAGCCGAGGCCGAGATCGCGCCCCATCACCCGCAGCCCGGCCGGTCCTCGGCCGCGCGCCCCTGGGGCGAGATCGTCGCCCGCACCTTCAAGCTGAAAGGATGACACCATGACCACGCTCGTCGAAGGCACGCACCCCGGCGGCTTCCTCGTCTGGGAAGCCTTCCGCGACTACACCCGCGAGACGATCACCGTCGCCGCCGGCACGCTCGAGCCCGGCACCGTGCTGGGCAAGATCACCGCGTCGGGCAAGTACGCCGCCCACGACCCGGCCGCCGTCGACGGCACCGAGACCGCCGTCGCGGTGCTCTGGGGCAAGGCGGATGCGAGCACCGGCGACGCGCCCGCCGTCGCGGTCGTCCGCGGTCCCGCCATCGTCAATCGCCACGACCTCGTCTTCGCAGGCACGCCCAGCGAGGGCGAGATCGCGGCTGCGCACGCCGCGCTCCTCGCCGCCGGCATCCTCGTCCGCTGACCCAATCCCGACAGGAGGCATCCTCATGGCCACCATGGACATCTTCGAAGGCGATGCCTTCACCATCGTCGAACTCACCCGCGCGCTCGAGAACATCCCCTTCAAGCCCGCGCTGCTCTCGGGCTCGGCCCTCTTCAGCCCGCGTGGCGTGCGCTCCCGTACCGTGGTGATCGAGAGTCGCGACGGGACCCTGTCGCTGATCCCGTTCTCCGAGCGCGGTTCGGCCTACGAGCAGCAGGTGCCCGACCGCCGCGAGATGCGCGCCTTCGTCTGCCGCCAGTTCAAGAAGCAGGACGTGCTCTGGGCCTCCGAGATCCAGTCCGTCCGCGACTTCGGCTCGGAGAGCGCGACCCAGCAAGTGCAGACCGAAGTCGCGTACCGGCTGCGTAAGCTCCGCCAGGACGCCGAGACCACCTTCGAATACCACCTCCTGAACGGCATCCAGGGGCTGGTGAAGGACCCGAAGGACCACGCGACGGTGGTGAACTACTTCACCGAGTTCGGCATCACGCCGGCGGCCGAGATCGACTTCGACCTCGACAATGCGAGCCCGGCCTCCGGGGCGTTGCGGAAGCGCTGCCAGGCGCTGATCGAGAGCGTCGAGGACTCCATGGGCGGGCTCTCGGCCGGCGCCGTGCAGGTGCGTGCCGAATGCGGCTCGGCCTTCTTCGCCGATCTCGTGGCCCACAAGGAGGTACGGGAGACCTACCTCAACACTGCCGCCGCGGCCGATCTGCGCGGTCGCGTGGCGGATGAGGTCAGCTTCGGCGGGATCACCTTCCGCCGCTACCGGGGCGGTGTCGGCTTCACGGTCCCGACCGACAAGGCGTTCTTCTATCCCGAAGGCATCGAGGGGCTGTTCGAGATCTACTACGCCCCCGCCGACACCTTCGAGACGGTCAACACGCTGGGCCAGCCGCTCTATGCCCGGACGATCCCCGACCGGGATCGCGACGAATGGGTGCGGCTCGAGATCGAGAGCAACCCGCTGCCGATCTGCACCCGACCGCAGGTGCTGCGCTCGGCGCGGCGGACCTGATGACCGGCCTCAAAGCCGCCCTCGATGCGCTCTTCGCCGATGCGCATCTCGCGCGGGACGTCGTCTACACCGCCGAAGGCGGCGCACCCGCGCCGGTCCGCGCGATCCTGCGCCGGCCCGACGACGTCACCAACTTCGGCGACGCGCGCATCTGGTCGGAGACCACCCGGCTGGATCTGCGCCTCGCCGAGGTGCCGACCCCGCGGCCCGGCGACCGCATCGAGATCGACGGCGAGCCCTTCCTCATCCAGGGCGAGCCCGTCCGCGATCGCGAGCGGCTGGTCTGGACCGTGGACCTGCGCCCGGCCTGACACCGATGAAGCTGAAGCTCGACATCACCCCGGACCTCGTCGCCGCCATGGCCGCCGAGGTGAAGGCCGGTGAGAAGGCCGTCACCGCCGCCATGCGCGAGGCCGGGACGGGATTGAAGGCCGCATGGCGCGGCCAGATCACCGGCGCGGGGCTCGGCCGGCGGCTCGCGAACTCGATCCGGAGCCAGACCTATCCGAAGGCTGGCGAGAGCCTGAACGCCGCTGCGCTCGTCTGGTCCAAGGCGCCGGTCATCGTGGGCGCGCATGACACCGGTCCGCTGATCCGCTCCAAGGACGGGTTCTGGCTCGCGATCCCGACGGCAGCCGCCGGCCGCGGCCTGCGCGGCGGCAAGATCACCCCCGGCGAATGGGAGCGCCGCCGGGGGCTGCGGCTCCGCTTCGTCTATCGCCGCAGCGGGCCGAGCCTGCTGGTGGCGGAGGGTCGGCTGAACACGAAGGGCCAGGCGGTAGTGTCGCGCTCGAAGACCGGGCGCGGCAAGGTCACCGTGCCGATCTTCCTGCTGGTGCCGCAAGTGAAGCTGCCGAAGCGGCTGGACCTCGCGCGGGATGCAGACCGTGCGCTGGACGGTGTGCCGGGGCTGATTGTGGCGAACTGGGTGGGCGGGAGAATGACTTGATCTGTCGATCAGGACGCACCCATCCAAGCACCGAACGCCCATCCCGACAGCATCGAACCAACGACGGCCAAAGCCAGGTAGAGGACAAATGGCCGCAAACGCAGCACCGGCGCGATGGCCATGGCGCCCCAGATGCTGACCACGCCGCCGGAGACAAGAAAGGCCATGGCGGCGCCTGGCGCCATGCCGGCATCCATGAGCGCGCGGGTGAGCGGCAGGGCGGCGTAGCCGTCGATATAGGCTGGCGCACCGACGAGCACGGCGAGCGGCACGGCAAATACGCTTTCAGCTCCGACATAGGCCGTCAGCGCGTCGGGCGCGAGCGCAGCGTTGAGCGCATACTCTGCCGCGAAAGCAGGGATCAGCACGACCAGCATGAGCCGGGTGACCGACCATGCTTCGCGCCCGAAACGGGCGCGGCGGGCAGGTTCCACCCAGATCGCCGCTCGGAAGTTGACGTTTTCCATCCCGCAGGCCCGCCCGAGCGACCCAGTGATACGGTTCTGGCGCAGCGGGCTCGTCGTCCAGCTCGAGCCGTCCAGGATTGCCGTGGTGAAGCCGCCGAGGAGACCCAGCCCTACCGCCGCGATTGTCTTTCCGACGGCAAACGCCCAACCGAGGGTCGCAGCAGTGAGGGACAGCATCGCCGGATCGGTGACAGGCGAGGACAACCAGAACGCCATTACGGGCGCCAGTGGCACACCCGCGGCGAGCAGCCCTGCCATCAGCGGAAGAACGGTCACACCACAAACAGGCGTAACTGCGCCGACTGCTGCCGCGAAGACGACTGTAAGCACCGTGCGGCCTCGCATGACTTCCGCCACGCGATCACTCGCCCCGCTCGCGGTAACCCATGCGGCGAGCAGTATTCCGGGAATTACGATCGGAGTGACATCGATGAGCCCAAAGACAACGAAACGGGCTGCAGCCAGGGCATGACCCGGCACAGCCACAAGGACGGCAACAATGACCGCGACGAGGGCGAGGTATACGAGCCGCAGCCAGAGCGGCGTGATGCGATAGGCATCGATCAAGGTCATGCGCGCTCCTCCAGTCGGGTACTGCGAGCAGAATGGGAACTGGCAAGGAATTTGAGAAACGGGTAGTTTTGAATTCAGCCATCGGAAAAGCATATGCCCCATCTCGACAGCGATCTTCTGAGAACCTTTCTGGCCATAGTGGAGGCCGGCAGCGTCACGCGCGGGGCGGAACGTATCCATCGCTCCCAATCGGCGACGAGCCTCCAGCTCAAGCAGCTCGAGGTCGTGGTCGGCGAGCCCCTCGTCTCTAGACATGGTCGAGGCGTCGTGCCGACGCCGGCCGGAGAGCGGCTCATTCCCGTTGCGCGGCAGGTAACGGGCATGCTCGACGCGGCATTGGCGGGCTTTCGCACTGATGAACTCGCCGGTCGGCTTCGCATCGGGATCTCGGAAGACGTGGCGAGAGAGGCTCTCGCCGACGTCCTCGCCGCCTTCTGTCGCGACCATCCACGGATGGAGCTGGACGTGCACTGTGCGCTCGGGGATGGCTTCGGCATCGCACTTAAGCGGGGCCAGCTCGATCTGGCCGTCTACGAGATGCCGGAGATCGGCCCCGGTCAGGAGCGTATGCGCACGGATCGTCTCGTCTGGATGGCGTCACGCAAACATGACGTGGCTGCTCGTGACCCACTGCCTGTCGCCGTCTTCGACAGATCCTGCTGGTGGCGTGATGTGGCGCTCAGCGATCTTTCGGCTGCAGGTCGTGCGTATCGCACGGTGTTCACAAGCGAGAACGCATCGGGCGTGCGCGCCGCCGTGGCGTCCGGCATGGCTGTCGCGCTCTTGAGCGAGGGTGACCGGGACACGGACCTGATCGCACTGAAGGACATTGCACCGCCGCGGCCTTCCTACCTGGTTCTCGACAAGGCACCGCAGTCGCGCGGTCCAGCCGTGGAGGCGCTTTCCAACGCAATCCGGCGCACCCTGAACGAAAAGCCGAAGAACGCTCATTCCTGAACAGGTGCCCACCTCTCGCGAAACCGCCCTCGCTGCGCGGCACGCAAGGTTTTCGGCGCTGACACCAACTGCAACCGGTTACCATTCCAAGCAAGCTGTTGGTCCCGCAGGTCGAACGTCGAAACGGCCAGACCTCGACCGGGACGCCAAACGGGGGCTCGACAGCGTGTCCGGGCTCTTCGTGGCGAACTGGGTGCCAAAGCGCCGGCGACGGGCGGCGGCACCGTATCGGGATTTGGTAGGTCAATGCGACAGTCCGAGATCGGCCCTTTGCAGCTTCCGATATGTCCCAGTATGTGTTTCGAGTGGAGACGGCAGAGAGGATAATAACTCCATGGAGACAATAACCTTCGAAGAGATGCGCTCAGGCGAGGAACAAGCTGTTTGTGAAGTCGTGGAACTTGTCTTCAATCAACTTGTAGCCCCGGATTACGAGCCGGAGGGAGTTGAGGAGTTCTTCAAATTTGCAAACGCAACCGCGATGGCGGATCGGGTCCGTTCCGGTGGCTTCGTGATTGTCGCCAAACAGTCGGGGAAGCTAGTAGGCATACTCGAATTCGTGCCGCCGGACCGAATAGCGTTGCTGTTCGTCACGCTGCGCGGTCAAGGAATTGGCTAGGAGTTGCTGGCTCGTGCCATCAAGAAGGCTCAATCTGTCAACCCCGGATTGTCAAGAGTTACCGTCCACTCGTCACCTTACGCAGAGTCAGCCTACGAGAAGATGGGATTCCGTCGGACCGGTAACGCGACGACAGAGCATGGAATCCGATACACGCCTATGGAGCTTTGGCTCCGAGACTGGCGAAAGGAATAGGTGCTGAGGTCGCGCTGCATTCCGTTCTGGTAGGAAGCCGAAAAGGCAAATCCCCCAGTGCTGTCATCTGCCACGCAATGACCAGTGGGTGAGAGCTTCGACAACTGTGTCGCGCAATGGCCAACGAACCGTCATGCCCACCCCTCGCGAAACCATCCTCGCCGCGCTGCACGCGCGGCTCTTGACGCTGCCCGCCACCGCCCTGCGCGGCGAGGTGCTGCCCGAGCGCGTCCCGGCCGAAGGCCTGCTGATCCTGCGCGACGGCGAGCCAGGCGACCCGGAGGTCACGCTCTCGCCGCTACGCTATCACTACCAGCACCGCGCCGAGATCGAGGCTGTCGTTCAGGGCGCTGCACGTGACGCCGCCTTCGACACGCTGACCGCCAGCATCGGTACGGCGCTCGCCGCCGACCGGACGCTGGGCGGGCTTTGCGACTGGGTCGAGGCCGAAGCCCCGCGCCCGGTCGATCTGCCCGTCGAGGGCGCGGCGAGCTTGAAGGGCGCCGTGATCCCGGTCGTCCTGCACTATTCCACGGCCGACCCGCTTCTGTGGTTGCCGCCCGAGATGCAAGGAGGAAGTTGAACAGACGAACAGGTGATCGAGCGCGGTCTTCTGTCAGGCCTCTTCATTGCGGCCTTTCCTTCTGCCGCGGGCCGGTATGGTGATCTGCGGACAGGGTCCAAATCTCGGCTAAGAACTCTGTCGGCCCCGAGCGGATCGCTGGTTTTCCCCATCCAGATCTCATCGATCATGTTGCCCATGCTGGTCGTCGCCTTCTCGCACCTCCTTCGTACCGGTTCCGATCCGCGTGCCGCCTGAAATTCTCAGGCGACAGCGGTCGACACCGGATCCCTGTAGTCCTCGCCACGGGTTAGCATGGCCCAGATTGCGCGAGCCATCTTGTTCGCCAACGCGATGGCCACAAGCATCTTCGGCTTTCGCTGTAGCATCCGCGCCAGCCACGATCCCTCCCGGATCGATTTCCGGCCAAGCCAAGTCAAGCGTGACATTGCCCCGACGATCAGGAGGCGCCGGATATCGGCCTGGCCGGCCTTCGTGACTCGTCCGAGGCGCTGCTTACCGCCAGTCGAGTTCTGCCGGGGCACCAGGCCAAGCCACGCAGCGAAGTCCCGCCCGCACCTGAAGCTCTCCAAGGGCGGAGCAAAGGCTTCGACGGCCAAAGCAGTGACGGGGCCGACGCCGGGCATCGTCTGCAGCCGCCGCGCAGTTTCCGTATCCTCAGCCGTGGATTTGATGCGCTTCATGAGCGCGTCGATGCGTGAGGTCTTCTCAACGATCTGCTGGAGTAGGTCGCCGCAGATATCACGGACGAGATCCGGCAGATCACTGTCCGGGTCCGCGATGATCGCCTCGATGCGCCGGAGGCTGGCTATACCGATCGGCAAGACGTGGCCGTATTCGTAGAGGTAGGACCGCAGGGCGTTCACCAGTTCTGTGCGCTGATGGACAAGTTGCTCCCGTGTCCGGAACAGGAGCGCGCGGGCCTGTTTCTCGGCGCTCTTGGGCTCGACGAACCGCATCTCCGGACGTTGTGCCGCTTCGACGATGGCTTCGGCGTCGGCCGCGTCGTTCTTCTGCCGCTTTACGAACGGTTTGACATATACCGGGGCGATCAGGCGGACGTCGTGGCCGAGCGGGGCAAGTTCCCGCGCCCAGTGATGGGCACCACCACAGGCCTCCATCACCACGACGGCCGGCGGCTGCGCGGCCATGAAGGAGAGGAATTGCGGGCGAGTGAGCTTCCGGCGGAACTTCACCTCGCCATTCATTGTCGCCGCGTGAATCTGGAAACTGTTCTTTGCCAGATCGACTCCGATCATTGTATTTCTTGTCACGGTTGCCGTCCTTTCTGCTTCGTGGCTGTAAACACCACCAATCTGGCACATTGCGATGCCGTCGAGAGGGGGCGGCAACCACCCCATCTCGGCTGATCCCGACAACCCGAGGAGAACACCATGGCACGAGCCCAGGGGGCGCGGGCGCTGATGGCGCTTGCGTTCGAGACGACCTATGGAACGCCGCCCGCCAGCGGCTTCACCCGCATGCCCTTCGCCAGCACGTCGCTCGGCGCGGAGCAACCGCTGCTAAACTCGGAGCTGCTGGGGTACGGCCGCGATCCTCTGGCGCCGATCAAGGATGCGGTGACCGTCGATGGCGATGTCGTGGTGCCGCTCGACGCCGAGGCCTTCGGGTTCTGGCTGAAGGCGGCGTTCGGGACACCCACGACCACGGGCGCAGAGGCCCCGTACAGCCACGAGTTCCAGTCGGGATCCTGGACGCTGCCCAGCATGTCGATCGAGACCGGCATGCCGGAGGTCCCGCGCTACGCGATGTATTCCGGCTGCGTGCTCGACCAGATCACCTGGCAGATGCAGCGATCAGGGCTGCTGACCGCCACGGCGCGGTTGGTGGCGCAGGGCGAGGCGGTGGGCGCGACCACCAGCGCCGGGACACCCGCTGCGCTGGAGCTGAAGCGCTTCGGCCATTTCAACGGAGCGATCACCCGGAACGGGACGGCGCTCGGCAACGTGGTCTCGGCCGAGATCACCTACGCCAACAACCTCGACCGCATCGAGACCATCCGCTCGGACGGGCGCATCGACGGCGCCGACCCGTCCATCGCGGCGCTGACCGGCCGGATCGAGGTGCGCTTCGCCGACCAGACGCTGGTGACGCAGGCCATCAACGGCGAGGCCTGCGAGATGGAATTCGCCTACGTTCTGCCCTCTGGCGAGAGCTTCACATTCACCGTGCACGCCGTCTACCTGCCGCGCCCGCGCATCGAGATTTCGGGGCCACAGGGCGTTCAGGCCACCTTCGACTGGCAGGCGGCGCGCGACAGCGTGGTCGGCCGGATGTGCACCGCAACCCTCGTGAATGACGTGGAGACGTATTGATGCTCACGCTCGACCTGACCAATGCCCCGCGCTGGCATGACCTCGTGCCGGGTGTTCGGGTGCAGCTGCGCCCGCTGACCACGGCGCTGATGGTGGCGACGCGCAGCGACCCCGTAGTGGAGGCCGTGCCCGAGGAGGCATCCGACGAGGAGCGTGCGGTCGCCTTCGCCAAGGCGCTGGCGCGCCGTGCGGTGCTCGCCTGGGAGGGCATCGGCGACGCGGACGGCACCTCAATCGACCCGAGCCCGGAGGCCATCGATGCGCTGCTCGATGTCTGGCCGATCTTCGAAGCCTTCCAGCTGACATACGTCTCGAAGGGCCTGCTGCTGGAACAGGAAAAAAACGCCTCCGCGCTCTCGCTGAATGGTCCTTCGGCGGGGGCGACCGATACTGCCAAACCTGCCCACCCTACAAGGGCCGCGAGCAAGCCTGCCCGGACTGCCCGGCGCGGCTGAACCGTCCGGAAACGCCGGAGTGTTGGCAGGTCTGGGACCTGGTCGGCCGTCTCGGCGGTCAGCTTCGGGTGTTGCCGGGCGCGGTGATCGGCTGGGACATGTCGGCGGCGCTGGCCCTCGGTGATGCCCTCGGCGTGCCACCTCTCGCGATGGCCGAACTGTTGCCGGTCATCGAGGCGGTGATGGTGGCCAAGCTCAACGAACAGATGGATCACTCCCATGGCTGAGAAGAGGGTCAGCGTCCGCCTCGCAGCCGTGGGTGGACGGCAGGTGCGCGCCGAACTGGAAGGTGTGGGCGAAGCTGGGTCGCGCGGTTTCGGGCGGCTCAGCCGGGAGATGGAAGCGGCGAACGCTCGGCTCGCCGCCTTCTCGCGGCGTGTCCGGGTCGCAGCTGCTGCCGCCGTAGCTGCGGCGACCGCTGCGGGCGTGGCCATGATCCGCTCTGGGCTGCAAACGGTCGATGCGCAGGCCAAGCTCGCAGCCTCCCTCGACACCACCGTCGCCAGCATTCAGGTGCTCGAGCGTGCGGGCGATCTGGCAGGCGTGTCGATGGGTCAGGTCGAGCAGGCGACCGTCCAGCTGGCGCGACGGCTCAGCCAGGCGGCATCCGGGACCGGCCCGGCGGTGGAGGCGCTGCGTCGCCTGCGGCTGTCGGCCGAGGACCTGCAGCGCCTGCCGCTCGACGCACGCATCGCCGCGATCCAGCAGGCGCTGGGACAATATGTGCCGGAGGCCGAGCGCGCGGCCGTCGCCTCGCAGCTCTTCGGCGACCGGGCGGCTCTGGTGTTCACCCGCATCGACACGGCGACGCTGCGGCAGGCGACAGAGGATGTGCGGGATTTCGGGGTGGTGGTATCCGATCAGGACGCCCGGCAGATCGAGCGTACCAACGATGCCATTTCGCGCCTAGGTCTGATCTGGCGCGGGCTTTCGAACCAGCTTGCGGTCGCCGCTGCCCCGGCGCTGGAAGCGGTCGCGAATGCCATGGCGGCAGTCGCGCGCACGACCGGGCCGCTCGGCATCGCCATCCGCACGCTCTTCGACAATATCGGCCGCCTGACCACCTATGCCGCCACCTTCGCAGCCCTGATGGCCGGGCGCTGGGTCGCCGGACTGGTCGCCGCGGCCGTGTCGGTGCGCGGGCTCGCCACCGCGCTCGTCCTTCTGCGCGGCGCGCTGATCCGCACCGGCATAGGCGCGCTGATCGTCGGCGCGGGCGAACTCGTCTACCAGTTCTCCCGCCTCGTCACCGGCGCGGGCGGGTTCGGCAATGCGCTGGAGCTGATGGGCAACGTGGCCAACGCCGTCTGGGACGGCATCAAGACCACGATGTCGTCCTTCATCGACGACTTCCGCGCGCTGCGGGCCGACGTCGAGAGCATCTGGACGCGGCTCATGGCGTTTCTGTCCGGCAAATGGGCCGAGTTTCTGGGCATAATCGGCCCGACCTTCAACGCCGTCGCCGACCGGATCGGGGCGGATTTCCAGATCGACTGGTTCGGCGCGCAATCCTACGCGTCGATGCTGGATCATGCCGCCAGCAACGCCGGGATCATGGCCGAGCGCTTCCGCCAGCGCGCGGCCGAGACGCGGGCCACGGCCTTCGACGGCGTGCGCGAGGCAATGGCGGAGCTGGTGGACGCGATGCGCGGCGCCAGTGAGGACACCGAAGGCGCGCTGGATGCGGCTGCGGCTGGCGCGCAGCGCGTGACCGAAGCGCTCGATCAGGCCGAAGCGGCTGCGGGCCGCGCGGGCTCGGCCGGGCGGCAAGCAGGGACGGACACTGCCACAGGCTCCGAGGAAGCCTTGACTGGCTGGCAGGCGGTCACGGCGGCCCTCAGCGACTACGCGAGCAAGGCGCGTGAAATCGGCGCCGACATCAGTCAGGCGCTGGTCGGCGCGTTCACCAGCGCCGAGAACGCGGTGGCCGAGTTCGTGAAGACCGGCAAGCTGAACTTCCGCGATCTCGTCACCTCCATGATCGCCGATCTGGCGAGGCTCGCGGCGCGGCGGTTCATCCTCGGGCCGATCGCCAACGCGCTCTCCGGCGCGCTCGGCGGCGCAGGCGGCATCTTCGCCAACATTCTGCATTCGGGCGGCATGGTCGGGTCGGCTGGCCCCTCGCGCATGGTCCCGGCCATGGCCTTCGCCGCTGCGCCCCGGATGCATGGCGGCGGCGTGGCCGGACTTCGCCACGACGAGGTTCCGGCGATCCTGCAACGGGGGGAACGCGTGCTGTCGCGGCGCGAGGCGCAGAGCTACGGCGCGGGCGGCACCGTCAACGTCACCATCATGGCCCGCGATGCCGAGAGCTTCCGGCAGTCCCGCACGCAGGTCGCGGCCGACATCGCCCGTGCGGTCTCGCTCGGGCGGAGGGGCATGTGATGGCGTTTCACGAGGTCCGGTTTCCCGACAATATCAGCCGGGGCGCCCGCGGCGGGCCGGAGCGGCGGACGCAGATCGTCGAGCTCGCTTCGGGCGACGAGGAGCGCAACGCCAGCTGGGCGAACAGCCGCCGCCGCTACGATGTCGCCTACGGCATCCGCCGAGCCGACGATCTGGCGGCGGTGGTCGCGTTCTTCGAGGCGCGGAACGGTCGGCTGCATGGCTTCCGCTTCAAGGACTGGGGCGACCACAAGTCCTGCCTGCCTTCGGGCTCGCCATCGTCCACCGATCAGGTCATCGGCACCGGCGACGGCGCGACGACCGCCTTCCAGCTGGCCAAGCGCTACGCCTCGGGCGCGCAATCCTGGTCGCGCGCCATTGCCAAACCAGTGACCGGAACCGTGCGCATCGCACTGTCGGGCGTCGAGCAGCCCTCCGGCTGGTCCGTCGACACGACAACCGGCGTCGTCACCTTCAGCGCCGCGCCGGGCGCTGGCGTCTCCATCACCGCAGGGTTCGAGTTCGACGTGCCCGTTCGTTTCGATACCGACGTGCTCGACGTGACGCTCGACCTCGAGCGGCTCGGCTCGATCACCTCCATTCCGCTTCTGGAACTGCGCCGATGAAGACCCTCGCTCCCGCCCTGCAGGCCCATCTCGACGAGGGCACGACGACGCTCGCCTGGTGCTGGCGCATCACCCGCGCCGATGACGCGAGTTTTGGCTTTACCGACCACGACCGGACGCTGAGTTTCGACGGCACGGATTTCGAGCCGGAGAGCGGGCTGACCGCCTCCGAGGTGCGCTCGGGGTCGGACCTCTCGGTCGATGCGCAGGACGCCGAGGGCGTGCTGACCTCGGACCGCATCACCGAGACCGACATCCTCGACGGCCGCTGGGACAACGCCGAGGTCGAGGTCTGGCGGGTGAACTGGGCCGACACCGGCCAGCGCGTGCTGATGCGCCGGGGCGTCATCGGCCAGATCCGGCGCGGGCGGCTCGCCTTCGTCGCGGAGGTCCGCTCGCTCGCCCATGTGCTGGGCCAGACGGTCGGGCGGACCTTTCAGGCGACCTGCGATGCCGGGCTCGGCGATGCGCGCTGCGGCGTCGATCTGGAGGACCCCGCCTACAAGGGGACGGGTGCCGTGATCGATCTCCTGCGCGACCGGGCCTTCACTGCTTCGGGGTTGGGCGCATTCACGTCCGGCTGGTTCACCTTCGGCACGCTGGAATTTACGAGCGGCGCGAACGCAGGACGGCGCACCGAGGTGCTGGGCCATGACGTCACGGACGGCATCGCCGTGCTGACCCTGCTGGAGGCGCCTGTACGAATGATCGCGGGAGGTGACGGTTTCATCGTCCGCGCGGGCTGCGACAAGCGCATGGAGACCTGCGGGAGGAAGTTCGCCAACACCGTCAACTTCAGAGGCTTTCCGCATATCCCTGGGCAGGATGCCGTTCTCCGGTACGCGACCAAGGACGGCGGGCACGACGGGAGCGTGCTGTGATCCCGGCCGATCCGGACAGGGTGATCGCGACGGCGCGATCCTGGCTCGGCACGCCCTATCACGACCAGGCCAGCCTGCGCGGCGTCGGCTGCGACTGCCTCGGCCTCGCCCGCGGCGTCTGGCGCGAACTCGTCGGTCCGGAGCCGTTCCCGATCCCGCCCTACAGCCGCGACTGGGGCGAGACCGGCCCGCGCGAGGTGCTGGGCGAAGGCGCGCGGCGCATGATGATCGAGGTGCCTCTCGCCGAGGCCGGTCCCGGCGCTCTGGTCCTCTTCCGCATGAAGCCCCGCGCCATCGCCAAGCATGTCGGGATCCTCACCGGGCCCGCCACCTTTCTCCACGCCTACGAGCGGCTCGGCGTGATCGAGGAGCCGCTCACCTCTGTCTGGCGGCGGCGCATCGCCTTCGCCTTCCTGTTCCCGCGACGCTGAGCATCTGTCATGGCCACCCTCGTTCTCGGCGTCGCCGGCGCCGCTATCGGCGGCAGTATCGGCGGCGCGATCCTCGGTGTCAGCGCCGCGACGATCGGCGGCTTCATCGGCTCCAGCATCGGTTCGGTCGTCGACAGCTGGATCATCTCGTCACTCGCGCCCAGCCAGCGTATCGAGGGCGCGCGTCTCGACACGCTGCGCATCACCTCCTCGACGGAGGGCGCCGTCATCCCGCGCCTCTATGGCCGCATGCGGATGGGCGGCAACATCATCTGGGCGACCGATTTCCGCGAGGAGACCAGGACCACCACGCAGGGCGGCGGCAAGGGGGGCGGAGGTGGCAAGGTCAGGACCACGGAATATCTCTACTATGGGAGCTTCGCGGTCGCGCTCTGCGAGGGGCCGATCACCGGCATCGGCCGCATCTGGGCCGACGGCAAGCCGATGGACCTCTCCGGGGTCACCTGGCGCTGGTATCCGGGCGACGAGGCGCAGACCGCCGATCCCTTCATCGCGGCGAAGATGGGGGCAGCGAACACGCCCGCCTATCGCGGCACGGCCTATGTCGTCTTCGAGGAACTGCCGCTCTCCAGCTATGGCAACCGCCTGCCGCAGCTCTCGTTCGAGGTGTTCCGGCCGCTCGCCGATGCAGATACCGCCGAAGGACTGACCCGCGCGGTCACGATGATCCCGGCATCGGGCGAGTTTACCTATGCCACGCAGGCCATCCGCAAGACAGATGGCGGCGCTACGCAGGTAGAGAACCTGAACGCACTGCCGGACGCCACCGACATGGTGGTGGCACTGGACCGGCTGCAGGCGATGGCGCCTGCCGTCGAGAGCGTCAGCCTCGTCGTGGCGTGGTTCGGCGACGATCTGCGCGCGGGATCCTGCAAGGTGCGGCCCGGCGTCGAGGTGTCGGCCAAGTCGACCACGCCCGCCAACTGGTCGGTCAACGGCGTGAGCCGCGCCAATGCCTTCCTCGTCAGCCGCGACGATCAGGATCGGCCCGTCTATGGCGGTACGCCCTCCGACTTCGCCGTGGTGCAAGCGATCCAGGAGATGAGGGCGCGCGGGCTGCGCGTGACGTTCTATCCTTTCATCCTGATGGACGTGCCGCCCGGCAACACGCTACCGAACCCCTATTCCGACAACGCCGCCGAGACGGGCCAGCCCGCTTTTCCCTGGCGCGGCCGGATCACCTGTTCGCCTGCCGCAGGTTTCGCCGGAACCGTGGACAAGACCGCCACGGCCGCCACGCAGATCGCGGCGCTGTTCGGCGCGGCCACGCCCGCGAGCTTCAGCGTCTCGGGTCAGTCGGTCTCCTGGACCGGGCCCTCCGGCGACTGGGGCCTGCGGCGGATGGTGCTGCACTACGCCCATCTCTGCGCGGCCGCAGGCGGGGTGGACGCCTTCCTGATCGGGACCGAGATGCCGGGGCTGACCACCATCCGCTCGGGCGCATCCACCTATCCGGCGGTGCAGGCCTACCGAGACCTGCTCGGCGATGTGCGCTCGATCCTCGGGTCGGGGACGAAGATCGGCTATGCTGCCGACTGGTCGGAGTATTTCGGGCATCAGCCGGTCGATGGAAGCGGCGACGTGTTCTTTCACCTCGACCCGCTCTGGGCCGATCCGGAGATCGATTTCGTTGGGATCGACAACTACATGCCACTGTCGGACTGGCGGGACGGCTTCGAGCATCTCGACGCGGCCGAGGGCTGGCCCGCGATCTACGACCGGCCCTACCTGCAGGGGAACATCGCGGGCGGCGAAGGCTTCGACTGGTTCTATGCCAGCGCGGCCGACCGAACCGCGCAGGTGCGGACCGCGATCACAGACGGCGCGGCGGGCAAGCCGTGGGTCTTCCGCTACAAGGATCTGCGCGCCTGGTGGTCGAACGCGCACTATGACCGCCCGGGCGGGGTGGAGAGCGGGACGCCGACGGCTTGGGCGGCCGAGTCCAAGCCGATCTGGTTCACCGAGCTGGGTTGTCCCGCCATCGACCGGGGCACCAACCAGCCCAACGTGTTCTTCGACCCAAAGTCGTCGGAGAGCTTCACGCCGCATTTCTCGCGGGGCTGGCGCGACGACGCCATCCAGCGCGCCTATCTCGAGGCGAGCTATCTCTGGTGGGGCGAGGCTGCGAACAATCCGGTGTCCTCAGTCTATGGCGACCGGATGGTTCATGTCCCGGAATGCGCCGCCTGGACCTGGGACGCGCGGCCGTATCCGTTCTTTCCGGCGCTGACCGACGTCTGGACGGACGGGGCGAACTGGCGGCTCGGGCACTGGCTGACGGGGCGGCTCGGGGCGGTGTCGCTGGCCGCGCTGGTTCGGCATCTTTGCCTGCGCGCCGGGCTGCCCGAGGATCGCATCGACGTCACCGGGCTCTGGGGCGCGGTCGAAGGCTACGCCATCACCGCGCTGGAAAGCCCGCGCGCTTCGATCACCACGCTGTCGCGCCATTTCGGCTTCGATGCCGTGGAGACCGAGGGCGTGATCCGGTTCGTCATGCGCGGCCGGGCCTCCGTCGCCACCCTCGCGCCCGACGATCTGGTGGCACCCCGCGAAAGCGACGTGCTGGAACTGACGCGCGGCCAGGAGACGGAACTTCCGCAGGCGCTGAAATGGCAGGTCGCCCGTGCCGACGAAGATTACGACGCGGCCCTCGTCGAGGCGCGGCGCATCACCGTGGACACCACGCGCATCGCGTCCGAGTCCTTCCCCATGGCCGTGCCGCCCGAGGAAGCCGAGAGGCGCTGCCGCCGCGCGTTGATGGAGGCGTGGGTGGGGCGCGAGACGGCGGCGTTCCGTCTGCCGCCCTCGCGCCTCGCCCTCGATCCGGCCGACGCGATCCAGCTCGCCCATGACGGGCGGCTGGTCGATCTGCGGCTTGTCTCCATCGCCGACGCCGAGGCGCGCGGGATCGAGGCGGTCCGCCAGGACCGGGCGACCTATGACCTGCCGCCCGGCGATCCGCGCGCGGCATCGCTGACGCGGGCCGTGGTGTTCGGCGCGCCGGATGCGGTGCCGCTGGACCTGCCGCAGCTGACCGAGGACCAGCCGGCGCATCGACCGTTTGTGGCGGCACACGCTCTTCCCTGGCCGGGCGAGATGGCCGTGTTCCGCAGCCCCTCGACCGATGGCTTCGAGTTGCTGACCACCTTCGGCAGTCGCGCCCGGATCGGGACGCTGGTCTCGGACCTCTACGCGGGGCCGACGTCGCGCTTTGATCTCGGCAATGCGCTGGTCGTCGATCTGCTGACCGGGACGCTGGAGAGCGTCACCGACCTGACCCTGTTCGGCGGGGCGAACGCGCTGGCCATCGAGAGCGCGCCCGGCACCTGGGAAATCGTGCAGGCGGGCGCGGCGGAGCTGCTGGCGCCCGGTCGGTATCGGCTGACCCGGCTCCTGCGCGGACAGCGCGGCACTGAGGGCGCCATGGGCAATCCGGCGCCCGCCGGCGCGCGCGTCGTTGTGCTCGATGACAGCCTCGCATCGCTGCCGATCGCCGAGGCCGATCTCGGGCTTCCGTGGAACTGGCGCACCGGTCCGGCGAGCCGCCCAGTCAGCGACGAGACCTATGTGGCGCAGGCCTTCATGCCGGTGGGCGTCGGGCTGCGGCCGTTCTCCGTCGCGCATGTCCAGCAGCCATGGCGCGCGCCGCGCTCGCCCGGCGATCTCACCATCCGCTGGACGCGCCGGTCCCGGGCACTCGCGGCCGACAGCTGGGGCGGGCTCGAGGTGCCTCTGACCGAGGAACTGGAAGCCTACGAGGTGGAGATCCTCGACGGTCCTACTGTGAAGCGCGTGTTGAGCGCGTCCACGACCAGCGCAGTTTACACCGCCGCTCAGCAGACCGCCGACTGGGGCGCGCTGCTCGGCCCCGGCGGCACACTCGACATCCGCATCTTCCAGCTCTCCGCCCTCGTCGGGCGGGGCGCGCCGAAAACCGTCACGCTCACGTTCTGAAGGCCATCCGATGTCCGACGCCACGACCCACCTCCTGCTGCCCTACATCCTGGCGGCGCAGGCCCAGAAGCACGTCACCCACAACGAGGCGCTGAGGATCCTCGACGGACTCGTGCAGCTCTCCGTCCTCGACCGGGACCTGACCGCGCCACCCGGAAGCCCCGCCGACGGCGACCGATACATCGTCGCCTCCGGCGCAACGGGCGACTGGGCAGGCTGGGACCTGAACGTCGCGCTCTGGACCGATGGTGCCTGGCTCCGACTGCCGCCGCGCAACGGCTGGCGGGCATGGGTCGAGGACGAGGACCTGCTGCTGATCTACGACGGCGCAGGCTGGGTCGGGACCACGCCGGACGCGCTGCAGAACCTCGCACTGCTGGGGCTCGGGACCACCGCGGATGCGTCGAACCCGTTCTCGGCCAAGCTGAACGCCGCGCTCTGGACGGCGAAGACCGTCGCCGAGGGCGGCACCGGCGATCTGTTCTATACCATGAACAAGGAGGCCGCCGGAGACGACCTCGGCCTGACCCTGCAGACCGGCTTCGTCACCAAGGCGCTGGTGGGGCTGTTCGGTTCCGACCGCTTCCGCCTAGCGGTCTCCGCCGACGGCAGCACCTTCTTCGACGGGCTCAGCGTCGACAACGCGAACGGCATCGTCGATCAGCCCCGGCTCCCACGGTTCAAGGCGTACACGAACTACGACAACTACGTGGGCATCGGAACCTGGACGACGATCGGCCTTAACAACACCGACTACAACGACCAGGGGGCCTTCGACACCGTGAACAACCACTTCGTGGCGCCCGTGGACGGCACCTACCTCCTCGGCGCAACGCTGCTCTACAAGATCAACGCCAGCGCCACGGCGCGGATGCGCGGGCGGCTGGTCCTGAACGGCACGACGGAAATCCGCGGCTCCCTCGGCGAAATCTCCGCCACCCACGTCTCGCTCGCCACCGCGATCTGGCTGCAGACCATGGTGCCGCTCACCGCGGGCGATACCGTGGAGCTGCAGGGATATTTCCGGGTCGCGGACGGGTATTTCGCCGCCGACCACACGTCCTTCTGGGGCTGCAAGGTCGGATAGCGCGCGGTGGAGAAGGGCGGCTATTTCAGGGATTGACCTAGTCGCACGCTGGGCGCGCGTAACTCTGCCTACATGGCGAGTGGCGGGAGAAGCCGGTGCCTGGGACAGGCGCGCGTAGCGCTTTATCGCCTCATCACCGAACCGGGTCCATCTCGCGCGTGCGCTGGCCGACGCAGACCCGGAGCAACCGGTTGCCGGGACCCCCAGGCGAAATCATATAATTCATTTGACAGGGCTTCGCCGGTCTCGTAACTTCCTCGCGGATGGACCGGCTGCTAGCTACCATGGCCAATGCACCCGCCGCTGATCGAGACATCCGGCGGGTTTCGACTGACGTTACACTGCAAGAAATATTGGAAGTTACCGTCGGAGAATCCTCGGCTAAGGTGTGACGGAAGGTGCCCGATCAGCATTTTGAGCAATGCGGGGAACGGTAATGAGGCTAGATCGGACCGAACTGTTGTCGGGCTTACTCATCCTCGGAGTGGGCACCTACTTCTTCCTTGGCGCGCAGGAGTACCGGATGGGTACAATGCAAAGGATGGGGCCGGGATTCATTCCGTACTGGCTCGGCCTCATTGAGATGACGCTTGGCGCCCTGATCCTAATCTCAGGCGTCAATCGCTCTTCCGAACTACCGCGCGTTGATCCTCGGGTTGTCATTGCCGTTCTTGGAGCGATTGCCGCGTTCGCGTTACTGTTGCCCCGCGTTGGGCTCGTTGCCGCCACCTTCGTCGTCAGTATCACGGCAATGCTAGGCGACAGGCAGGCCCGCTGGCCCCTCATGCTTATAACCGCCGCAACGATCTCCTTGATCTGCTGGGTGCTCTTCATCCTGCTTCTCGGCCTGCCGATTCCCGACTTCCGCTTGAGGTTCTGATGGACATCTGGTCGAACATCCTACTGGGCTTCGAGACGGCGCTCGATCCGACAAACTTGATCTACTGCTTCTTTGGAGTGCTCCTCGGGACCTTCTTTGGGGTGCTGCCGGGGATAGGTTCACTTGCCGCTGTCTCCATGCTCCTGCCTCTCAGCTACTACCTCGATCCCACCACAGCGCTGGTGATGCTTGCAGGGGTTTATTACGGAGCGGAATACGGCGGCTCCACCGCCTCGATCCTGCTGAATCTCCCTGGAACGCCGTCTAATGCCGTCACCTGCATCGACGGTTACCCCATGACGCAGCAGGGAAGAGCCGGTGTCGCGCTCTTTTCGACAACCATCGCTTCTTTCCTCGGGGGAACGATCGGCATCCTCGCCCTCTACGCCTTCGCGCCGCTTATCGTGCAATGGGCGCTGGCGTTCGGCGCCGGGGAGTACTTCGCGATCTTGTTGCTCGGCCTCGTGGCGGCCGCTACGGTAACGCAGGATGCACCTGCCAAGGGATTGGCGATGGTGGTGCTGGGTGTGCTTCTGGGCAGCATCGGGCCGGACATTCAAAGCGGCGTACCACGGTTCACCCTAGGATATATGGAGCTTTGGGACGGCATCAGCATGATTGCCCTCGCAATGGGCCTATTTGGGGTGTCTGAGATCATGCTTTCGATCACGGGCGCATCGCGCCGAGGGTTCATTCAGAAGGTGACCCTCCGCTCCATGATCCCTACGCGCGATGAAACCTTGCGCTCCGGAATGCCGATCGCTCGCGGGGCGGGGATAGGCTTGTTCTTCGGCGCCCTGCCGGGCACCGGCCCAAGCATTGCGACCTTCATCGGCTATGCGGTGGAGAAGCGCCTCGCAAAGGATCCCTCGCGTTTCGGCAAGGGTGCGATCGAGGGCATCACCTCGCCTGAGTCCGCAAATAATGCAGCGGTGCAAGCAGCCTTTATCCCCACGCTTACCCTAGGCATTCCCGGCAGCGCCACCATGGCCGTGATGATGGGGGCGCTGCTGATCCACGGCATAACGCCCGGACCGCAATTGATGAACAACGAGCCCGAGATCTTTTGGGGCTTTGCGGCGAGCTTCTGGATCGGCAACGTGCTGCTGCTAATCCTGAACATTCCGTTGATCGGCTTGTGGGTCCGGCTGCTGAAGGTCCCCTACGGCATTCTCTACCCGGCCGTCCTCTGCTTTATCTGCATTGGCGTATATACCATCCGGACCAGCGTGTTCGACGTGTCCCTGGTGCTGCTGTTCGGGCTCATGGGATACGTGCTCCGCCTCCTACGCTTTGAGCTGGCCCCTATCTTGATTGGGTTCATCCTCGGGCCGATGGTCGAGGAGAACTTCAAGCGTGCAATGGTGCTCGCTGAGGGTGATTTCCTGCGTATAATCCAACAACCTATCACGGGCACCTTGCTCGGGTTGACCCTGCTTCTGCTTCTCTGGACCGTCTGGCAAGCGTTCAGAGCGAAGGCTCGAGCAAGCGCGCTCGTCAGGAATCCTCCAGGATGACAAGAGGAGGCTGGTCGACGTCACATCAGAGAAATCGCCGAACCGTACTCGTTGCCTGCAGGAGCAGGTGCTGGCTGGAGGCTGCCGACCATCAAGTTACGGATGGCATGTTCTTCGGCGCAATCTCAGGGAGGAGACCCAATGAAGGCTACCTATAAGCTCGCACTTGCGACAATAGCACTGGCGGTCCCAGGGGCCGTGTCAGCGCAAAATTTTCCGTCCGACACGGTCCACGTCGTGATCCCGTTCACTCCGGGTGGGTCTAATGACACGATCGGCCGATATCTTGCGGACGGCCTCTCCAGGCACTGGGAAAACCCTGTGATCGTCGAGAACAGACCCGGAGCGGGTTCGTCAATTGGTGCCGCCTACGTTGCCCGGTCGGAGCCGGACGGCCACACCCTGCTTTTCGTTTCCGGCACTTACACCACAAACGCCGTGACCCAGCCCGACCTGCCCTTCGATCCCGTGGAGGATCTGCAGCCGGTGGGCATGGGCGCGCTCGGCCAGTTCGTTGTGGTGACGGGCAATCACATGGAGGTGGACACGATCGAGGAGCTGTTCGAGAAGGCCAGGAACGAAACGGTCTTCTATGGGACCACCGGCGTTGGCAGCTCCACGCACTTCGCTGCGGCGCTGCTGAGTAGTGTCGCCGACGTCGAGATGGAGCCGGTGCACTATCCAGGTGGCACTGATGCACTACTGGATATAGCGGGAGGCCGCCTCGGGCTCTACGTCGGGTCCGTGCCGCAGGTGCTCTCCACCGTCGAGGCCGGCAATGCAAAGCCGCTCGTCGTCACCAGTGCGAACCGCTCGCAGGCTCTCCCAGACGTTCCCACCATCGTGGAAGAGGGATACGAGGATGCAGTTTTCGACATCTGGTGGGGCGTTTTCGCTCCCGGGGGTACTCCGGACGAGATCATCGAGGAGATCAACGGTGCCATCAACGAGGTGATGGGATCCCCTGAGGCTGCGGCGTTTCTCGAGCAGCAAGGAGCCGCTCCTAGCCCCATGAGCGTGGAGGAATTCACTAATCGCGTGCACAGCGAGGTTGCTATGTGGCGGGAGCTGGCTGAGCAGCACAACATCCAGGCCGAATGACCTGTTCTTCCACCGTACCGAAACGGTCGCCGGCAGCTCGCCGGCGGCTCATTTCATGGCGCAGACTCGTTTATTGATATAGCGCGGAGCCTGCAAAGAGGAGCCTTACGGCTGCCAACAGAACTCGCTTCGCGCGCCCCGTCAGCGTCATGCGCCGATCGTATCGGCGCGGGCGCCGGCCTCAAGGGCTCCTAGCGTCGCGGCGGCTAGGGTCACGTCGCCGAGGGCGTCCACACATAGCTCCGGCGGCACCAGCCCCGGATCGACGACGATCTTCCCAGTCTTAGCTGTTGCGTAGATCCTGTCGGTGCCCCGCAACACGAAGTCGACGCGGTCGAGCGTTGTGCAGCAGCGACGCACAAAGGCCATGGCCTCATAGTCCGACGGCTGCCGCGCGATCACCTGCGTCTCATCCGATGCCTCCACATTGACGTGGCGGAACCGCTCGATGTCGCAGAATGTCCGGATGTCCTGGATGACCAGCCTTCCGTCTCGGCCGAACGCAATCGTTCGCGGCGTCTGCCCGCGGGCGACCGAGTTGTCGAGAAACTCGTAGTGCACGGATTTCCGCCTCCTTAGTGCCCAATAGAAGAACAATCCCGGCATGCCTGAGTACGCCTCAATATTGTGGAACAGCAGATCGTCGACAGCCTTGAAGCGACCAGTTTCAAGCCCCCGCCTCCAAGCTCGGACGACGGTTTCCTGGGGCGGGGTCACTAAGAAGAACAGGTAGACGCGCGAGCCGAACCGGGCCAGCAACTTGCCCGCGCTCTGGTGCCGCGGATCCGACTGAAAGCTATCGAAGCGAAAACGGTCCACCAGCAGGTGCGGAAAATCGCCTCTTGCTGCGTTCTCGGCCAGCAACCTGTCGAGCTTCTGGTCGATGATCTCGAGCTCCTGCCCCGTAAGCATGGCGGCATACTTGCAATCTTTCCCAAGGCTAAAATAGTCTATTAGTTTCTTTCGCCAGTAGTCAGGACTTATAATTGCGAAGTCTCTCCAGTCTAGACCCAGATTTTTAGCGATCCGGCGCTGTTGGGGGCGGATCGAGCTCTTGCCCGCCGCCGAGGCTCCCTTGGTGTTCAGCACCACCGGATCGTCTTGTGGGGGCAGGCGGTGATAGCCGAGCGCCGCGGCGCCCTGATCGAAGAGAGGCGCGACGAGGCGGCCGACAAGATCGGAGCCGGCCGAATTGGCGACAAGGTTCGTCGCCACCCGGATGATGATGTCCTCGTCGACCAGAAGCGCGCCGCGCCGGGACAGGATTGCGCCCAGAGTGCGGGCGAGCGCGTGGCGGCACTGCGAGTGCAGATCGTCGGCCGTGTCCTCGCCGGACCAGCGGCCGGCGTAATCGACCGCTTGCTCGTTACGCGACCTTCCGGGGCGTTCTGACGATTTTCCGACCAACCACTCCAGAAGCCGACTGCGCTGCGCGCGACCAGCGGAGCGGGCCAGCACAATGTCGCGCAGCTCGCCCGTGATTATCGCTTCGGCCTCTCGGCATAGCCGCGCATGGGCGGCCGCGATGGCGTCGAGGGCCGGGGCAACGTAGCCGGAATCGATCGCGGTAACCATGTTGCGCAGGTTGATCCCGAGGTCGGAATAGCTGGGGCCGTCGGGCACGTGCAATCCGCCCGTTACCCGGATCAGAAGGTGGTGCAGCACCAGCCGACTTGGCTTGAAGGTCGCCAGCAACTGCGGCGGAAGACCAACTACCTCCGAAAGACCGCGCGCATCTTCCCAGCCGAGCGAACCGTTCCGCGGGTCGAAAAGCGTCGCGCGTGGCATCAGGCGGTCGGGAATGGTCGACGTCAGCCCCGGATTCCATGGACCTTCCGCGGCCGCCATTGCTTCAGACAGCCTCACTGTCGGGGCGAGTCAAGGGTCAGAACATCCCTGTTCCCAGAAAACCATCATGCGGGAAGTCCGCCATGATCTTCTTGCCCACCAGCTCCTTCAGGGTCTCGGTGGTACCACCGCCAAGCGTCCCGTACCGTGCACCGCGATAGAAGCGCGAGACCGGGTACTCATCCGTAAATCCGTAGCCGCCGTGAACCTGAATCGCTTCGGAAGTCACGCGAATCGCCATCTCGTTGCAATACATCTTTGCAAGCGCCGCGAGCTGCGGATTCGGATAAGGGTTCGCCGATGCGGCAGCCCGGTAGAGCATCGACCTGCCAACTTCGATGTCCCGATACATCTCCGCCAGCTTCCAGCGCATGCCTTGGAAGTTGCCGATCGGTCGATTGAACGCCGTGCGGTCCCGACAGTAGTTCACCGACTCCTCGAAGGCACCTTCCGCAAGCCCCAGCGAAATCGAAGGATTGAGGCACCGCTGGGTGTTGAAGGCGTTCATCAGCTTCTTGAGGCCGTCGCCCTTGATCACGAGGTTCTCGAGCGGCACCTCCACGTTCTCGAAGCTGACTTCGTAGAGGTACTCGCCGCCCATCGTGTGGAAGCGGCCGGTGCGCATCATCCCGGGCGTGTCACGCTCAATCAGGACGCAGCCGATGCCCTCGCGGCCGGGAACCTTGTTGACCCGGGTGAAGACGACGAAGAGCTGCGCCTCGTCGACCTTGGAGATCAGCGTCTTGGTGCCATTGATGACGACGCGGTCGTCCTTGATCTCAGCGTTCGTCCGGATGGCGGCGACGTCGGTGCCGGCGTGGGGCTCGGTCATGCAGACCGAGAGGACATACTCGCCCCTGATGACGCCATCGAAGGTCCGGCGCTTGATGTCCTCGGGTGCGTATTGCGCCAGGATTCGGGTCTGTACGCCGAGTTGCGGCATCAAGGACATCGCGGTGGTGTAGCAACCCTTGGCAACCTCCTCGACCACCAGGGCGGTATCGAGAACGCTCAGACCCAGCCCGCCGTACTCTTCCGGAATTGCCATGCCGGTGATGCCGATGTCGGCGAGATCCTTCAGGTTCTCCCAAGGGAAAGTGCCGTCGAGATACTTCATCGCGCGCGGCTTGATCCGCTCTTGGGTGACGGCGCGTACGGTTGCGACCATCTCCTTCTGTTCCTGGCTTAGCTCGAAGTCCATTTGATGCTCCTGGTGGATTGCGGGCTCCGCCGAAGGGACCGCCCGCGATTAAGAGGTGCCTTGCAGGGCGGTTGGTCCTTATCGTCTGAAGGCGTCCAGGATGCTCGCTGCGCGCGGCGCGGACTCGAGCCCCTCGACCTTCGCTCGGAACGCGGCGACGGTGCCGTCGGGCCAGTCGAGGCCGCTCGCCTCGAGGCACCCCGCCATCTTGGCGTCGAAATCGGCGCTGCTCATCGGGTTCTCGTGATTGCCCTTGGGAGCGTCGACTCGCCGCGAGAAGGTGCCGCGCGCGGTGACGATGTCGACCTGCGCCGGCGTGACCGTCCGGCCCCATTCCGCCTCGATGCCGGCGTCGACCGCGCACTCCGTCCTGCCGGCAATCGCCAGGACGTCTGGGCGCGACAGGGCATCGTCGGAGAGGTCGGTCAGGCGGACGCCGCCGGTGACGAGCGCGCAGGCGACCGTGTAGGGGATCGAGAACTGTGCCTGCACGATCGTCTTCGGCGCCCGGCGCATTGCCGGCGGAGTGCAGACCGCCTCGTAGGCCTGGTTGTTCACGCCGACGCGGATGGCCTGGATGTCGGCGAGATCGCCGCCGAGCTCGTCGCGCAATGCGAGGGCGGCGTCGATGGCGGTGTGATTGAACCGGCAGCAGGGATAGGGCTTGTAGCTGAGCTCGGTGAAGTCGAAGGTCCGGCCGAGGCCCTGCCTCAGCCGTTCCGGGTCGTAGCGGTTGTGCAGGTAGGTCCGGAACAGGCCGTCGACGCCTTCGAAGCTGTTCTGCGCCCCGCGGATACCGAGCTTGCTCATCGCGACCGAGATGAGGCCGGTCTTGGCGGCGAACCCCGGCTGGATCCGCTTGGTGAGCGCCGCGTCGCGGGTGACCTGGTGGTTGCCCGCCGCCTGGCTGTAGGCGATGCCGAGGGCGTTCTGCGTCTGTGCCGCGTCCAGCCGCATCACCCGAGCGGCAGTGGCGGTGGCGGCGAAATGGCCGAAGAGCGAGGTGTACATGTAGCCGCTCTCGATGATCCCTACCGTGGTGGCGAGGCCGAGGCGCGAGATCAGCTCCAGCCCGACGACGACGCCGGCGAGGAGATCCGCGCCGGTCGCTTCGGGGGTCGCCTCGGCGGCGGCGACGGCTGCCGGGATCACCGAAACGCCGGCATGGAGGACGGCCGCGTCGTGGGTGTCGTCGAAGTCACGAGCATGGGACATCATGCCGTTGACCCAGGCCGCCATCGGCGCGGGAACGCGGATCTCTGTGCACCAGACGGAAGCCTCGGGTTTGCCGCCCCAGTCGGCGACGAGGCCGGCAAGATCCCGGACGCCGACGGCGGAGATCCCGGCCGTCGCGCAGGCCATCGTGTCGAAGATGTTCGCCTTGGCTGCGTCGAGCACCTCCGGAGCGAGATCCTTCATGTCCAGCCCGGCCGCGAAAGCGGAGAACTCCGCGGCGAAATCCGCGCGGGTGTCGGTGTCCGCGGTCGTGTCCTTGGCAGCCATGGCGTTCTCCTCTCAAACCTCGGTTCTTTGTGCGCCGCCCGAGGGGCGCGATCAGGCGACCTTCATCCAGACGCCGGTCGCCGTGGCGACCAGCTTGTCGGCGACCCAGGCTTCGGCATCCGCGAAGTAGGCCTTGCGGCCCTTCTTCCGAAGCCGGCAGCGGAACTCGATGAAGTCGCCGACGCGGACCTGCCGCATCAGGTTGATGGTGATGGTAGCGGTCGCCATCCGCTCGTTCGGGCTGGCGTCGCGGCAGTTCACGCCTATCGCCCGATCGAAGAGCGCCATGACGACGCCGCCATGGACGACGCCGCTGAGGTTCTTGTGCCGCTCCGTTGTGGGCAGGGCTATCTCGACCAGGCCGTCGCGACGCCGCTCCAGCACCTCGCCCATGCCGCCGATGAAGGTATCGTCGGCGAGCGGCTGCCAGCCGTCCTTCTCGAATGACTGCACGTCCACCCCCATGATCAGCGTCCGAGCGCGGCAGCTCGGGTCAGCAGCCGCTCGGCGATGCGCTTGTGCGCGAGGTCAACCATCTTGCTCCCGATCCGCGCCACGGCCCGGTCTTGCAGCAGCGTCGTGACCTGCCTTGCCCAGTCGAGCTGTTCCGGCGTCGGGGTCATCACCTCGTTGATCATCTCGACCTGGGCCGGATGGATCGCTGCCTTGGCGCTGAAGCCGTCGCGCAGGCCCTGGCGGGTCTCGGCCGCCAGCCCTTCGGGGTCGCGAAAATCGACGTAGACCGAGTCGACCGCCACCACGCCCAAGGCGTTGGCGGCGAAAAGGCACTGCGATCGCGCGAACTGGTAGGGAAAAGTGTAGCTGCCGGCGTCGTCGCGGTTGGTCTGCGCGCCGAGGGTCGCAGACAGGTCCTCGCCTCCCCAGAGCATGCCCCAGAGCCGCCCCGTCGGGTCCGCCTCCGCCGCGCCGAGGCGCAGGGTGGCTGCCGCCGTCTCGGTCGCGACAGTCATGATCCGGGTGGCGCCGGTCTCTGCGCCCTCGCGCGCCTCGAGCGCCTCGAGCTGGTGCGACAGCCGGGCGATCTCGGCCATGCTCTCGCACTTGGGCAGCACGACTCCCCAGGGCGACACGCCGACCACCGCCGCCAGGTCGTGGCAGGTCATCCCGGTATCAAAGGCATTCACTCGGACGAAGACCGGCTTGCCCCCGGGTTCGCGCCCGCCGAGGACCTCGGCCGTCACGTCGCGGGCGCGCCCCTTGTTCTCGGGCGCGACCGAGTCCTCCAGGTCGACGATGACGGCGTCCGCCTGCGAGGCGAGCGCCTTGGCTATCAGCTTCTCGCTGTCACCCGGCACGAACAGCAGCGACCTGATCGCAGGTTCCGTCATCACATCAACCCGAAGCTGAGGAAGCCGTCGGCCGGGAAGTGCTCGTAGACCCGTCGGCCCACCAGATCCTTGAGCGTCTCGGTCGCGCCGCCACCGAGCGTGCCGTAGCGCGCGCCGCGGTAGAAATGCGACACTGGGTACTCGTCGGTGAAGCCGTAGCCGCCATGCACCTGCAGCGCGTCGCTCGTCACCCTGATCGCCATCTCGTTCACCTGCATCTTGGCGATCGCCGCGAGGTAGGGGTCGGGGAAGGGGTCGGCCGAGGCCGCCGCGCGGTAGAGCATCGAGCGGCTGACCTCGATCTCGCGCGCCATGTCGGCGAGCTTCCAGCGGATGCCCTGCATGGTGCCGGTCGGGCGGCCGAAGATCTCGCGCTCGCGCACGTACTTGACCGCCTCCTCGTAGGCGCCCTCGGCGAGGCCGAGCGAAACGGAGGGGTTCATGCAGCGCTGGGTGTTGAAGGCGGTCAGGAGCTTCTTCATCCCGTCGCCCTCGATGATCAGGTTCTCGCGGGGGAGCTCCATGTCCTTGAACTGGATCTCGGCCAGGTTCTCGCCGCCCATCGTGTGATAGCGGGCGGTCACCTCGAAGCCGGCAACCGCCGGATCGACGAGAACGCAGCCGATCCCCTCGCGGCCGGGTCGCCCGTCGACGCGGGTGAAGACGATGAAACAGTGCGCCTCGTCGGCCCGCGAGATCAGCGTCTTGGTGCCGTTCAGCACCACAGTATCGCCCTTGATGACCGTGTTGGTCTTGTAGTTGGCAACGTCGGTGCCGGCATGCGGCTCGGTCATGCAGATCGCGAGGATCACCTCGCCGGTGGCCACGCCGGGCAGGAACTTCTCCTGGATGTGCTTGGGCGCGTAGTTGGCGATGATCCGGTTCTGGGCGCCCATCGCGGCCATCGCGGCCATCGAGGTCACGTAGCAGACCTTGGCCACCTCCTCGAGCACCAGCACACAGTCGAGGACCGGCAGCCCGAGGCCGCCGAACTCCTCGGGCACCGCCATGCCGAGCACGCCAATGTCGGCGAGCTCCTTGAGGTTCTCGTGCGGGAAGGTGCCGTCCTGCCAGCGGTGGACGCGGCCCTTGAATTTCTCCTGGGCGAGCTGGCGGACGCTATCCACCATGGCCCGTTGTTCGTCGGTGAGCGCAAGCTTCATGAACGTCCCCTCCTTAGCTGAAGACCGGCTGGCGACGTTCGGCAAAGGCGGCGAGCCCTTCCCTATAGTCGTCAGATGCGAGAATCTCGGCGATGGCCGCCCGCTCGATCTCGAGACCGTCCTGAAGCGGACGCTCGACCCCGCGGTAGACCGCGTCCTTGAGCAGCGCGCCGCTGCGGCGCGAACGGCTGGCCGCGACGGTGGCGAAGGTCATCACGTGGTCCATCAACTCCGCCGACGCGACCGCGGCGTTGACGAGGCCCCATTCGGCCGCCCGTTCCGACGTGATGGGCTCGCCGGTGATCATCATCTCGAGGGCCCGGGCGGTGCCGATCAGCCGCGGCAGGCGCTGGGTGCCGCCCGCCCCCGGGATCGCGCCGATGCGCGCCTCGGTAAGGCCGATCTTGATGCCGGCGGCGGCGAAGCGCAGGTCGCAAGCCAGGGAAATCTCCATGCCGCCGCCGAGCGCCGTTCCCTGGATCGCCACGACCGTGGGAATCGGCAGCGCGGCGATCTCGTTGGCGAGCGCGTTGATGGCGCGGTTGTGCGCATACTTCTCGGAGTCGCTCATGCCTTTGCGCTCCTTGAGGTCGGCGCCGGCGCAGAAACCGGGACCGTTGGCGGCGAGGATCATGACCCGCGCCTCTGTGGCCGTAAGGCCCGCGACCGCCTCGCGCAACGCGTCGGTCAGCGCCCGGCTGAGCGCGTTGTAGACCCCGGGACGGTTCAGCCGCAGGACGCAAACCTTCTTGGTCGGCCATTCGACAATCAGTTGGTCAATCATCCCACCACTCCGGTATTTCGATCTGTCTTGGCCACATCGCCGGCGGCCCCGCGCTCGAGATCCTCGCGGAAGTCGGGGTGCGCGATCGCAATCAGAGCCTCGACGCGGGCGCGCAGGTCGAGCCCCCAGAGGTCCGCCACTCCGTACTCCGTTACCACCAGATCGACGTCGGACCGTGCGGTCGTGACCGGCCTGTCGCCGAGGCTGACGACGATCTTCGAGTGGCGTCCATCGGGGGTGGTCGAGGCCATAGCGATGATCGAGCGCCCACCGGGGGAGAGCCGACCCCCGCGCACATAGTCGATCTGCCCGCCGACTGCTCCGACGTAGCGGCCTCCAGCCATTTCGGAGTTGACCTGCCCGCTGAGGTCGATCTCGATCGAGGAATTTATCGTGTACAGCCGTTCGAGGCCGGCCATCGTCCTCGGCGAATGGGTGTATGTCGCCCGGCGGAGCGCGATCGCGTCGTTCTCGTGGGCAAAGGCGTTAAGGCGCGTGGCTCCGAACAGGCCTCCGGTCACGGTCACGCCGGGGTCGAGCCCCTTGTGCGCGTTGGTGACGACGCCGGCCTCGATCAGGTCCAGGGCGCATTCGGGTATGACCCCGCTGTGCAGCCCGAGGTCCTTGTGGTCCTTGAGCGCCGCACAGACCGCGACCGGCAGGCCGCCGACCCCGAACTGCACGGTCGCGCGGTCGGGGATCAGCGCGGCGACCCGGCGGGCGACCGCGATGTCGGTCGGCGAGGGCTCGGGATCGGGCAGCAGCGGCTCAACGCCGTCGGCGGTAGTGAAATGGGTGATCCTCGACGCCTCGATCAGGGCGTCGGCGCGCGTGAGCGGCATCCGCTCGTCGATCTCGGCTACGACGACCCGCGCCGCCTCCACCATCTCGTGGACGAAATCAGCCATCACGCCGAGCGAAAGGACGTGGGGGTTAGCTGTGGGACGCACGCGGATCAGCACCACGTCGACGGGGATCCGCCGCGACAGGATCAGTCCCGGCAGGGAGGAAACGTGCGCCGGCACGACCCGCCCGCCGCTCAGGGCCACCGCCTTGCGCGCACCGCCGGCACCGTTCAGGCAGAGAAAGCTCGGGTTCTTTCCATCCGCATCAGCCAGGGTCTGGGTCGTCACCATCCCGACCACGAGCGTGAACGGCGGCAGGCCGGCAGCGCCGGCGATCAGCTTGCCCGAGAGCCCGGTTGGCTCGCCGGTGCCCTGCGGCCAGATGACGCTGTCCCCGGCGCGAATGACCTGAGCGAAATCAAACTCTGACGACGGTGGTGGCAACGGCTTCAGCTCCCGTCCTGCGCAAGGGTTGGAACGCATAACGCTAGATGACGCCTTCGCCCTCCAGGCGCTCGAGATCCTCCCGAGAATGCCCGAGCCACTTGACGAAGACCTCCTCGTTGGCGTCCCCGAGCGGCCGGCTCGGCTCGATCGGGATGCGCGGCACGCCCCTGATGTTCAGCGGCGTGTGCGGAAGGTTCACGTGACCGAGATCGGGGTGATCGATCGCCTGCAGCGCGCCGCGGGCGAGCATGTTGCGGTCGTTCATCACCTCGCCGAGGTTGCGCACGGGCGCGCAGGGAACCGACTGCTCCAGCATGGCGGCGGCCGCATCGTCCTTGGTGCGGGTCCGGATCCAGGTCTCGAGCAACTCGTCGACCTGCTCGTGGTTGATGACGCGGGCGGCCCTAGTCTTCAGCCGCTCATCGTCCTTCAGGTCCTCGCGCCCGATGACCCTGAGGATGGACTGCCAGTGGTGGTCCGCCGGCGCGTTGACGACGACGTAGCCGTCCCTGGCCGGGTAGGCGTTGTAGGGCGCCACGCCCAGCCCACCATGCCGATTGCCCGTGCGTTCGGGCGCGGCATCTCCCAGCGCATGATACATTCCATAGTTCGACGCCAGGGAACAGTAGGTGGCGTCCTGCATGCTGACCTCGACGATCTTTCCGGTACCAGTTCGCTCGCGGTGGTAAAGCGCCATCATGATGGCTGAGTGCAGGTGGATGCCCGCGAAAAAGTCGCAGAGAGCGGCACCGGACTTCACGGGCGGGCCATCCTGAAACCCCGTGGAGTTGATCACCCCGCACATCGCCTGCATCACCAGATCCATAGCGGGGTAGTTCCGATAGGGACCGTCGCTACCATAGCCGGAGCTAGACCCGTAGATCAGCCGCGGATTGATCTTGAGCAGCGACTCTGCCCCAAGTCCGAGCCGCTCCATCACCCCAGGGGAGAAGTTTTCTACCAGCACGTCGGCCTTGCTCGCCATCTGCCGGAGCAAGTCCTTGCCGCGCTCAGACTTCAGGTTTAGCGTCACCGGCTTCTTGTTCGAGTTCAGCATTGCGAAGGGATAGGCAACCCCGCCCAGATCACCCCGGCTGCGCAGATTTTCTCCGGCTCTTGGCTCGACCTTGATCACCTTGGCTCCACCCAGCGCCATCAAGAAGGTTGCGTAGGGCCCGTTGTAAATTTGCGTGAGGTCGAGAACCGTCAGCCCCTCAAGTGGATAGCCCTGCGCCGCCTCTTGCTCTGCGTGTTCCAATGCGCGCTCCAGCATCCTTACCTCCGCGGGCAGTTCAAAACTGCCACGACCCAGCGATCATCCTCGTCCGATAAATCATATAGATTATTACGCGGGATCGTCAACCCCCCTGTGCGATTCTCGCGGCCGTGGTGACGTCGCTGGCCACAATCGACTTGCCTCTCTAAACAGTTATATCATATGGTTCGATGTGGCACTGCAGAAGGGCATTGACGGGAGAGGCCGCTTACGTTGGCTGAGTAATCGAGGTGGAGAATGAATGAGATTTTTTCGCCAGTTTCATTGAATAAGACGGAACAGGTAGCGCGGATGCTGCTTAGCCGCATAATTAACAGCGATCTCAGGCCCGGCAGCTCATTCGGCACGGAGGCCGAACTTCTAGCGCAGATGAACGTTTCGCGCCCAACACTACGCGAAGGTCTGCGTATACTGGAATCCCAAGGCGTCCTGACCCTGCGCCCCGGACCTGGCGGGGGAATTATCGTGACAAGACCTAAGGTGGACGTAATTGCTCATGCGATGTCCGTCTACCTTCGGCTCAACAACGTCCCGTTCGCTGAGGTCCTCAAGGCTCGGATAGCAATCGAACCCGCGTTGGTTCGTGATGCCGCATCGAATGGGACTGAAGCGCATTTCAGTGAGATGGAGCAGACAATTCTCGCGATGGAATCAACTGATTGCTCGGATCAGACGATCTACAACGAGAACAGAAAGTTCCATTCGGCCATCGCGAAAGCATCCCTCAATCCAGTTCTTGAAGCTTTTTGGCTGACCATAAGCATCATGGCGAGTGGAGAAACTGCGAATATTAGGTATAGCAGGAGAAATCGGTCCCACATCATCCAGGCTCACAGGCGCATCCTTGAGGCATGCCGGCAGCGGGATCCCGATGCCGCACAACGGGCCATGTCTGATCACCTGGGTGAGTTGGACGATCTACTGCGAGCGCGCTTTGGAGCGCGCTTGGCCGAGCCTACGCGCATCACCTACAAGGCCGCAAACTCTATCGAGTGAGTTGAGGACTCTGCCGGCGACGCGGCATCAGCTCGCCGACCGTTTGGTCTCCCCGGGTCCTCCTCAGAGATCGCTCCACATAGTCGACCACTGGTCCAACTGCGCACGACAGAGATGCCGATCGCGCTAGCGTGAGGCTGCTATGGCTAGGTCCGCTCTCGCTCCCGCAAGGGCATCTGGACTGCGACCCTGAACAGTCTCCCGCTCGCGTCATCCAGAGAGGCGCCAAACGATCTAATCCAGCATGCGGTACGACGGCTAGGTCACAGCTTCTTCTCGAGCTCGGGCACGATCTGGAACAGGTCGCCGACGAGGCCGTAGTCGGCGACCTGGAAGATAGGCGCCTCTTCGTCCTTGTTGATCGCGACGATGATCTTGCTGTCCTTCATGCCCGCGAGATGCTGGATCGCGCCCGAGATGCCGATGGCGATGTAGAGATCCGGCGCCACCACCTTGCCGGTCTGGCCGACCTGCCAGTCGTTGGGGGCGTAGCCGGAGTCGACGGCCGCGCGCGAGGCGCCCACCGCGGCGCCGAGCTTGTCGGCGAGGTTCTCGACGATGCGGAAGTTCTCCTCGGAGCCAATGCCGCGGCCGCCCGAGACCACGATCTTCGCCGAGGCGAGCTCGGGCCGGTCCGAGGCCGCGACCTTGTCCTCGACCCAGGTCGAGAGCGCAGGGTCATCGGCCGCCTCTGCGACTTCAATGGGAGCGGGCGGCTGGCTGCCTGTCGCAGCGAAGGCCGAGCCGCGCACCGTGATCACCTTCTTCGCGTCGGCCGACTGCACCGTCTGGAGAGCATTGCCGGCGTAGATCGGCCGCACGAAGGTGTCCGGCGCCTCGATCGCCACCACGTCCGAGATCACCATCACGTCGAGGAGCGCCGCAACGCGGGGTGCGACGTTCTTGCCGGTGGTCGTCGCCGGAAACACGATGTGTTCGTAGGGCGGGGCGAGGCGCTCCACGAGCACGGCGAGCGGCTCGGCGAGGCGGTGGGCATATTGCGCCCCCTCGACGTGGAGCACCTTCGTCACGCCGTCGAGTGCGGCCGCGGCCTCGGCGACGCCGGCGCAGTTCTCGCCCGCGACGAGCAGGTGCACCTCGCCGAGCGTGCGCGCCGCGGTCACGGTCTTCGGCACGACGTCGTTCAGGGCGTGGTTGTCGTGCTTGGCGTAGACGAGCACTGTCATCAGAGCACCCCCGCTTCGTTCTTGAGCCGGTCGACGAGCTCGTCAACCGAGGCGACCTTGACCCCCGCCTTGCGCGTGGGCGGCTCGACGGTCTTCAGCACCTTCAGCCGCGGCGCGACGTCGACGCCGTAGTCGGCGGCGGTCTTCTCCTCAAGCGGCTTCTTCTTCGCCTTCATGATGTTCGGCAGGCTCGCGTAGCGCGGCTCGTTGAGGCGCAGGTCGGTGGTCACGATGGCGGGGAGCCTGACGCGGATCGTCTGGAGCCCGCCGTCGACCTCGCGGGTCACGACGGCCTCCTCGCCCTCGACCGCGACCTCAGAGGCGAAGGTCGCCTGCGGCCAGCCGAGCAGGGCGGCGAGCATCTGGCCCGTCGCGTTCATGTCGTTGTCGATTGCCTGCTTGCCCGCGATCACGAGGCCGGGCTGCTCGGCCTCGACGACGGCGCGGAGCAGCTTGGCGACCGCGAGCGGTTCGATGTCGGTCGAGACGTCCTCGGCGGCCTGGATCAGAATGGCACGGTCGGCGCCCATGGCGAGCGCGGTCCGGAGCGTCTCCTGGGCCTGCTTCACGCCGATCGAGACCGCTACGATCTCGGAGGCGGCGCCCTTCTCCCTGAGCCGGATCGCCTCCTCGACGGCGATCTCGTCGAACGGGTTCATCGACATCTTGACGTTGGCGAGGTCGACGCCCGAGCCGTCGCCCCGCACCCGCACCTTGACGTTGTAGTCGATCACCCGCTTGACAGTTACCAAAATCTTCATCGTGCCTCTCTAGATTGCGTCATTAGCCTTGAGACCGTGAGCAGCGCCGGTCTCGGCAGCTTGTTCGATCAGCTACTTCAAGAGCTGGTCACAACAGCGCCTCGTCGAAGGCGAACACCGCTGCGGCGCCCTCGGTGACGGCTGTCAGCCGCGCAGCTACCTGAGGGAGAACGTGGGTGGAATAGAACCGGGCGAGCCCGATCCGCGCCGTCCACCAGGGATCGTCGTTGCCACTGTCGGCCTCGGCGTTTGCGGCAGCGGCTCCCCGGATGAGGGCATGTCCGCCTACCAAGGTCCCCATCAGGTGCAGGAAGGGCACGGCGCCGGCATAAGGCAGGCGTGGATCCGTCGTCCCTCCTTCGAGCAGCACGCGGACCGCTTGGAGGGCGGCGTCGGCGGCGCGGACCAGCGCCGTGCCTTCCATTGCGAGGGGCCCGCCTGCAAGCGCTCGACCCTCTCCAGCGATGGAGCCGATCAGGTCGGAGGCCACTGCGCCCCCGTCCCGGATCACTTTTCTGCCGACCAGGTCGTTGGCCTGGATTCCGGTCGTGCCCTCGTAGATCGTGGTTATTCGGCTGTCGCGCCAGTGCTGGGCGGCGCCAGTCTCTTCGATGTAGCCCATGCCACCGTGGATCTGCATGCCGAGCGAAGCGATCTCGATGCCGCTCTCGGTGCACCAGCCCTTGGCGATCGGGGTGAGCAAGCCGACTCTGCGCCGCGCCGCGGCGCGGGCCTCCGGGTCCGGGTGGGCGCGGGCCACATCGTGAGCCGCAGCGACCTGGTAGAGCAGGCCTCGCATCGCCTCGATCCGCGACTTCATCTCCATCAGCATCCGCCGCACGTCCGGGTGCTCAACGATGCCGACGCCGTCGCCGGTCCAGCCAACGGGGCGGCCCTGTTTCCGTGCGCGTGCGTAGGATCGGGCCTGTTGATAGGCGCGCTCGGCAATGGCGAGGCCCTGTAGCCCGACGTCCAGCCGGGCATGGTTCATCATTGCGAACATGTATTCTAGCCCGCGGCCCCTGTCGCCGACGAGCTCGCCGATGGCGCCTCCGGCTTCGCCAAAGGCCAGAACGGCGGTGGGACTGCCGTGGATCCCGAGCTTGTGCTCGAGCGAGACGCATTTGACGTCGTTTGCCGTTCCGTCCGAAAGCACCTTTGGTACGATGAAGAGCGAAATGCCCTTTACGCCCGCCGGAGCGCCTGGAACCCGAGCAAGTACCATGTGGATGATGTTGTCGGTCAGGTCGTGATCACCGTAGGTGATAAAGATCTTCTGCCCCGAGACCCGAAAGTGATTGCCCTCGGGCACGGCGCGTGTACGAACCGCGGCTAGGTCGGAGCCGGCGAGCGACTCCGTGAGGTTCATGGTTCCTGTCCATTCGCCCGAGACCATCTTCGGCAGGAAGCGCGACCTTTGGTCCTCGGAACCGTAGAGGGCGATCGCATTGGCGGCACCTTGCGTCAGCATGGGACAGAGAGCGAAAGCCATGTTGGCCGAATGCCACATCTCCTGGACAGCCAGGTTCAGCACCTGCGGCAGGTTCATCCCGCCCAGCTCTTCAGGAAAGGAAAGGCCGTTCCAGCCGCCCTCGATGAGCGTGGACCAGGCCTCCGACCAGCCGGGAGTGGTGCGCACGCCTCTTTCGGTCAGCTTGGCGCCGTCCAGGTCGCCCGTGTGATTCAAAGGCGCAAGCACGCCGGCCGCGATCTTTGCCGCCTCAGCCAGTATGCTGTCGATCAGGTCAGGCGTCGCTGCCTCGTAGCCCGGCAGCGCAGCGATCCGCGGCAGTTCTCCGAAGAAATCGAGAGCGAATTTAATTTCCCGAAGGGGCGGATTATAGTCATTCATGTTCCACCCTGATCAGCCCGGACCAGCTGCCTCTTTACCGGCCACACGGAGGCGAGCAGATCATGCACTCCAAGGTGGGCGTGTTCCATTGCGCAGCTCCTCCTTAGGTTCGTCTTAGGCAACGCGCGTCGGTCTGTCAAATCATTTATATCATATCGTGGGCGGGATCAGGCTTCTTCCGCTGTAGAAGACTGCTCCCATATGGGGCGGATCCCGCTCTCCCTGACGCGTCACGACGAGCCAGGCCGAAAGTCGTCTTACCTAGTAAAACAATAGCTTATACCAGCGCCTCCTGAGGCTGACTCACGAGGGGGATTCCCAGCGGCCGGCCGAGCTGATTCAACATGGAGAACGGGGGAGGTTCTTCATGGCGGCGGCGATTGAGCTGAGGTCGGATTACGGCGCGGACGACTTGCGGCGGCTCGCGAGAGCAAGCCGGGATGCGCGGCAGACGCGGCGGCTCCTGGCTCTGGCGGCGATCTACGACGGGGGCTCGCGGACGGGGGCGGCGCGGATCGGTGGCGTCACCTTGCAGATCGTGCGGGACTGGGTGCTGCGGTTCAACGCGGAAGGCCCGTCGGGGCTGGTCGACCGCAAGGCGCCTGGCAAGACGCCGCTCCTGCAGGCGGAGCATCGCGCGGCGCTCGGCGCCGCGGTCGAAGCGGGGCCGAAGCCTTATCTCGACGGGGTGGTGCGATGGCGCCTCGTCGACCTCGTGCAGTGGCTCTGGGAGCGGTTCGGCCTGTCGGTCAGCCGGCAGACGCTCGGCCGGGAGCTGCGGGCGATGGGTTATGCGAAGCTCTCCGCCCGGCCGCGGCACTACGCGCAGGATCCGGAGGCAGCGGACCAGTTCAAAAAAGCCTTCCGGACTCGATCTCGGCGATCCAGTGCGGCTTGCCCGCCGGCACGCCCATAGAGATCTGGTTCCAGGACGAGGCGCGGATCGGGCAGAAAAACAAGATCACCCGCCGCTGGGCCCGCCGCGGCACCCGGCCCCGGGCGCCCCACGACCAGCGCACCCAGTGGGCCTACATCTTCGGCGCGATCTGCCCCGAAGCGGGCAAGGGGGCCGGCCTCGTTATGCCCTATTGCGACACGCCCGCAATGCAGGCGCATCTCCACGAGATCAGCGCCGCGGTCGCGCCGGGCGCCCATGCCATCCTCATCCTGGATCAGGCCGGGTGGCATTTCTCGAGCAGACTGGTCGTGCCGGACAACATCACCCTCCTGCCGCTGCCGCCCCGCTCCCCCGAGCTCAACCCGGTCGAGAACGTCTGGCAGTTCCTGCGCGACAACTGGCTCTCGAACCGGGTCTTCCGCGGCTACGACGACATCGTCGCCCACTGCTGCGATGCCTGGAACGAGCTCATGGACCAGCCCTGGAGGATCAGGTCGATCGGCCTCCGCACCTGGGCCCATGGGTTCTGATCAGCAGGCGCTGGTATTATGCGCTGGAGATGGGGTGGATGCCGCTCTCTCCCCAACGGCGTCGAAGTGCGCCAAGCTTGTGATGCTGAAGTCACAAGAGAAACGAGAGGGCATCCATGAA
>NZ_JBHTFQ010000018.1:0-33494 GCF_042666235.1 Halodurantibacterium daqingense
GTGCTAATCTCCGACATGACCGCTCCCCTCTTGTGGATCGTCCCAGACCCACCTTGGCACAGAGATGCCGTCGGGGGGCGGTCACAGCATCAGAGCCGTCGCGAAGTGCCCCATAGCGGACAATGGAATCCAGCGATCTCAAACCTATGGTAGACTGGCGGCAGAGCAGGTTGTCGCAGGTTTCGGGATTTTTGCGACAAGCGGGCACCGCCCTGCGCTAGATGCCAGAAAGGAACTGCCCTATCAGCGCAAGAACCGCCTGCTCGTTTTCCCGATAGGGAACATGCCCAACGCCGGGAAGAATCTCGACGGTCCCACGCCCGTCAGCGATGCGTCGGGGATGCTCGGTCGAGCCATATTCATCCTGCCCGCCATGAACTGCCAGCACCGGACAGCGGACGCGGGCGATTGCATCATCAAGATTCCAGTCAGCAAATGCAGGGTCGAGCCACGTTTCAATCCACGCATCGACAACCCATTTGGCTTTGTCGCCGTGATACTTCTTCAGGCGGGCGAGGTTTTCCGGCTTGGCATACTCGGCTCTGGCGAGGCGAATCCCGTCCAGTGTGTGCCGTTCCGCAAAGGCTTGCGCGCCCATCGTGACAAGAGCCGTGCAGTCGTTCGGAAATCGCGCGGCCGTTGCGATGGCCATGCCGCCGCCGACGCTATGGCCGCAGACCACAAAGCGGGCGATTTCGAGCTGGTCCCGCAGCAAAGGCACGATTGTTTCGGCTTCCTCGGAAACGAAATGCACGTCCAGTTCCCCCGGATAGGGGTCCGAGCGGCCGAAGCCGAGGCGATCATAAGCGATAACCGGGCGGCCTGTTGTAAGGGCGAGCTTTTCCGGGAATCCGCGCCACAGGTCGATACAGCCAAGGGATTCGTGAAAGAGCAGGATCGGCGCGCGATCCTGCGAAACATCGGATGCGTAGAGCCAGCGCCGGGCAAAGATCTTGCCGCGCTCCGTCTGAATGTGGTGGTCGCGCGTCGTCAGTGTCGTCATGCGATCAAATTCCGAAGGATACCGGCCGACGCCATTGCTATCAGCACGGTCGGCAGGACGGAAAGCCTTGTCGCGGCAATCATCGTGATCGCGAGTGCGGCCAAGTCCGCCGGATTCTTGCTCACGAAATGAGGGGCGATCACGGTGATGAGGACGCAGCCCGGCGCGCTTTCCAGCACGGCCGCCATACGCGGGCTGAACGTGCGGTTGCGCAGGAAAACATAGCCGCCGATGCGCGTCAGGTAGGTGACGACGGCCATCAGCACGATGGTCAGGACGTAGATCGGATCGAGCATCACGGCCTCGCCAGAACCCAAGCGGCGGCGACACCTGAAATAGCCCCGGCCGGCACATACCACGCGCCATCGACAAGCGCGTAGGCCGCCCCGGCGACGACCAGGCTGACAAGCCACGGGCGGGCCGCCGCTGGCCCTTTCCACATGCCCGCCAGCATCACCAGAAAGACGGCAGGGAACGCCATGTCGAAGCCATAGCGTTCAATGTCCCCGAGGACCGGGCCGACGAGCGCCCCGACAGTGGTTCCGATGATCCAGAAGAGATATAGGCAGAGGGCAACGCCGAGATAGTAGCCCACCGAAAACGCGCCGCGCTTGCGGGCGTCGGCAAGCCCCATCGCCCAGCTCTCATCGCACATGAGGAACAGCAACGCCAAAGCCTTGCGACGGGGCATGTGACGCAGGAACGGCGAGAGCGCCGCGCCCATGAGAAGATGCCGGCTGTTCACCAGAAAGGTGACAGCGACGATCAGCGCGACATAGGGCGGGGAAGTCCAGAGGGCGAGCGCTGCAAACTCGGAGCCGCCGCCGAAGTTCAGCCCGGTCATCAACGGCACTTCGACAGCGCTGAAACCCTTCTGCACGGCTTGCGAGCCGAGAACGAGGGCGAACGGCACGAAGCCCAGCATGACGGGAAAAGCGTCGCGCAGGCCACGCCGGAACTCGGCCGGCGCCCGGGCTGCCAACACATCCCCGTCTCTTACGTCCGCATTGCTCATAAACCCAAATCCGTGGTCACCTATAGCGCGCTTGCGCCGATTTGTGGCGTTCTAGTTCAAAACAGATCGAATTTGATTGCGTATATTGCTAGTGTTCGTTCAGGATTGACATTGAATGCCAAGAACCGGCGTTTTGGTGGAATCACATGCCAACGAAGCTGGACCGCATCGACCGGGCTATCCTGCAAGTTCTTCAGCGGGACGGCCGTGTTCAGAATATCGAGCTGGCCGAAAAGGTCGGGTTGTCGCCGTCGCCCTGCCTGCGTCGGGTGCGGATGCTTGAGGATTCGGGCGTGATAGCCCGCTACGTCGCCTTGCTCGATCCGGCGAAGGTCAGCATGGGGCTGACGGTGTTCGCCCGCGTGTGGCTCACCGGCCAAGATGAGGACACCGTTGCTCCCTTTGTCGAGGCAGTCAGGAAGCTGCCGCAGATCGTTGAATGTCAGCTCATGGCGGGCGACTGCGATTTCATCCTGCGTGTCGTTGCGCCCGATCTCGACGCCTACAGGGCCTTTCAGATGGAACACCTTGGCCGCATCAAGGGCGTGCGCAGCATCAAAACCGAAATCCCGATGCAGACGATCAAGCTAACCACGGAAATCCCGGTCTAAGCGCTGTCGCGTAATTCCTGAAACCTGCAACAGATCGCCGCCCCCGGGAAATCAGGGATTCTCGTGTCGCATGTCTTTGTCGGATGGTTCTTACCACTTGCGACAAGACGGACGGCAGGGACTGCTTGGGGTGAACGGCCGCAATCTCCCCAAAGGCGGCGGCTGCATCGTGTCCAGAGGGTCAACTTCGGCTGACGTTCGGTGGGCTGCGCCTGACGCATCGGCCCTTGATCCAAAGCAATGCAACTCCACAAGGGTCATGGATCGCCAGCATCTGACAGCACCGACCGCAGATCCGTCTGAGAGAAGTCGTCGCCGACGAAGAGCAACGGGCAGCCGCGCTCTGCGGCGACCTCATAGGTAAAACAGTCGCCATAATTGAGACCGGCGGGGTGAACGCCCTTGCCCCAGCGGGCATAGGCTTCAGCAATCCTGCGTGCCGAAGCCTCCGTGACGGAGACGACCTCGAACCCCAGGCCGTCTATCAGAACTGCGGCCTCTTCTCCGACATTGCGGCGCCCGGCCACGATCAGCGTCTCGGCCACAGTCCCGGCCGAGATCAGCAGGCCATCTGCGGCCTCTATTGCCGCCATGCAGGCCTCGGATTGCGGCTCGTCCAGCACGATGGCCATCAGCGCCGAGGTGTCGACAACGATCATGTCGGCATCCCGTCCTCGCCGTAGAGGAAATCCTGGCTACGGGCGGCATCGGCGCCGGGCAGCGCCTTGCTCCGCGCTGCAGCGCGGACCCGCTCCATCAGCGCCCGCCGCCCTTTCGGGGTCGCCGCCGCGGCAAAGGGCACGAGGCGAGCGACCTCGTGACCCCGCCGGGTCAGGATCACCTCGTCGCCGGCTTCCGCCCGTTTCACCAGTTCGGTGAGCTGTCCTTTCGCTTCGGTGACAGAAACCCTCATCACATCACTCCGACCTTCGTCCGCATGTTTGCGCAAGATGGTCCAGATAATGGTCCAATTCAAGTCCGTCGGACGAGGGAGAGGAGGGCCGGTAGAGGGTGCCTCCGGACAGGCTGAGAGAGGGTGGTCCGGCAGGTGTCCCTTTCCCTCTCGGAGACCGAACATGACCCTGCCCGAACTGGCTTCTCAATCCGCAACCCGCGTTCCCGACAATCGCCGCATGGATTTCCTGCCGCGCCTCTTCGGCCCGCGCCTGCTCATCATCGGCGAACACACCGTCTTCCACTTCATGGAAACCCTCTGCCCCAGCGACTATGGCGGCGGGCTCTGGGACTTCTACGAGCTCGACGGCCAGCCGCTCTATCTCGGACCGACCTCGAAGCCCCGCTACCGCCTCTTCTGCGAAGGCAACGGCTTCGAGGGCGAGGTTTCGGCCGATGCTGCCGGGATCATCGCCACGCTCTTCGCCTTCTCGCACCTGTCCTTCCGCTACGACGACGACGAACTCGCGGAAGGCTATGGTCGTCTCTACGACTACGCCACCATCCATGCCGAGGCAGCTGCGATCTACCAGGCCATCGACTGATGCCGTGATGCGCTCCGGCCTCCCGTCGGGGCGCGCTCCCCTTCCCGCGATACCTCACCCGAGAGCGAGAGGCGGGCCGGGGAGGGCGCGGATCCGTGCGGCGAAGAGAGCGATCCGCGGAGCCCATTCCCCTACATCCATCCGAGGTATCCCGATGAACATGATCCCCGCTTCCGCGGTGGCCTCCGCCACCGCGCCGCTTCCGTTCGACCATGACGCCGAAACGGCCGCCTCTGTTTTCTCCGCCGCCGGGATGTTGCTGCCGCATCTCGAACGCGGCCAGCGCGTCGATGCCGCCACCCTGCGCCGGGCGATGGAAGCCGCCTTCGGCGCCTCCGATGCCAGCGGCGCCTGGACCTGGAAAACCGCCTACGACGCCTGCGAGGCAGCCACCGTCCTCTTCCTGCGCAAATACGGAAAGGCGCTTTTCCGCAAAGCCGGGTCTCCGGCGGCTGTCCTGCCGCAGCTCGGCAAGATCGCCGGGCTGTTGCCCACGCACACGCGCCGGTCCGAGGAAAGCCAGACCTTCCAGCAGTTCAGCACCCCGATCCAGCTCGGTTTCGTCGCGGCGACGGCGGCGGCGATCACGCCCGCCGACCGGGTGCTGGAGCCTTCGGCCGGGACCGGGCTCCTCGCCATCCTGGCCGAGATCGCCGGCGGCGCGCTCCTGCTCAACGAACTCGCCGAGACCCGCGCCGACATCTTGTCTTCTCTCTTTCCGGCTCTTCCCGTCACCCGCGTCGATGCCGCCCAGATCGACGATCACCTCGATCCCGGCCTGATCCCGACGGTTGTGCTGATGAACCCGCCGTTCTCGGTCATGGCCCATGTCGAGGGCCGCATCGCCGATGCCGCCTTCCGCCATGTCGCCTCGGCGCTGGCACGCCTCGCGCCCGGCGGGCGGCTCGTGACCATCACCGGGGCGAGCTTCGCACCCGACAATCCGGCCTGGACCGCCTCCTGGACCCGGCTGCAGGAACGCGGCCGCGTCGTCTTCTCGGCCGCTGTCGACGGTTCGGTCTATGCCAAGCACGGCACCACCATCCCGACGCGGCTCACCGTCATCGACAAGATGCCGGCCGATGATCCCGCTGTCTTTCCGGCCGCGTCCGGTGTCGCGCCGGACGTGGCGACGCTGATGGGTTGGTTGGCGGACCAGCTTCCCGCCCGGCTGCCGGTCGATCCTGGCCTGGCCGTGCCGGTGGCGCAGCCCGCCGCGCCCCGCACGGTGCGCGGTTCTGTCAGCCGGGTGGCACGCGCCGCCGCACCTGCCGCGCCCAGGTCTGACCCGGAGGGTGTGCCCCTCGCCTACGAGACCGTGGATTGGGCACCGGCCGAGGGTGCTCGTCTCTCGGATGCTATCTATGAGGATTACGGGCTTCAGACCATCCGCATCGCCGGGGCGCAGGCGCATCCGACCCAACTCGTGCAATCCGCCTCGATGGCGAGCATCGCGCCGCCGAAGCCCAGCTATCGGCCGGTGCTGCCCCCGGACATTGTCGACAAGCTGTCCGAAGCGCAGCTGGAGACCGTGATCTATGCCGGCGAGGCCCATGCGGGTTACCTCGCCGGGGCCTGGACGGTGGACGATACCTTCGACACCCTGTCGGCCGCGCCGGAGGGTGCCGAGGGCGCCTGTCGCTTCCGGCAGGGCTACATGATCGGCGACGGCACCGGCGTCGGCAAGGGCCGGGAGGCGGCCGCCATCATCCTCGACAACTGGATGCAGGGCCGGCGCCGCGCCCTCTGGATCAGCAAGTCCGACAAGCTCCTGGAAGATGCGCAGCGCGACTGGTCGGCCCTCGGCATGGAGCGGTTGCTGGTCACCCCGCTCTCGCGATTCCCCCAAGGCAAGCCGATCACGCTGAACGAAGGTGTCCTTTTTCTAACCTTTGCTACGCTACGGTCTGATGATCGCGGCGAAAGGGTATCGCGGGTCAAGCAGATCGTCGAATGGTTGGGCTCCGACAGTGATGGGGTGATCATCTTCGACGAGGCGCATGCCATGGCCAATGCCGCCGGGGGCAGGGGAGAACGCGGCGATGTCGCCGCCAGCCAGCAGGGTCGGGCCGGGCTGCGCCTCCAGCATGCCCTGCCGCAGGCCCGGGTGGTTTATGTCTCGGCCACCGGTGCCACCACCGTCCACAACCTCGCCTATGCGCAGAGATTGGGCCTGTGGGGTGGCGAGGACTTTCCGTTCTCGACCAGGGCCGAGTTCATCGAGGCCGTTGAAGCCGGGGGCGTCGCGGCGATGGAGGTGCTGGCGCGCGACCTTCGGGCGCTCGGCCTCTACACCGCCCGCTCGCTGTCGTTCAAAGGCGTCGAATACGAGTCGCTCGACCATGAGCTGACGCCGGAGCAGATCCGCATCTACGACAGCTATGCCGACTCGTTCTCGGTCATCCACAACAACCTGGACGCGGCGATGAAGGCCGCCAACATCACCGGCGGCGATGGGGGCTCGGGCACGCTGAACAGGCAGGCGAAATCCGCCGCGCGCTCGGCGTTTGAGAGCACGAAGCAAAGGTTCTTCGGGCACCTCTTGACGTCGATGAAGACCCCGACGCTGCTCCGTTCGATCACCGCCGATCTGGAAGCGGGCCATTCGGCCGTCGTCCAGATCGTCTCGACCGGCGAGGCGCTGATGGAACGGCGGCTGGCGGAGATCCCCACCGAGGAATGGGGCGATCTGAAGCTGGACCTGTCGCCTCGCGAGTATGTCCTGGACTACCTCAAGCACAGCTTCCCGACCCAGCTCTACGAGCCGTTCACGGATTCCGAGGGCAACCTGTCCTCGCGGCCGGTCTTTCGCGACGGTCAGCCGGTCGAAAGCCGGGAGGCCGTGGCGCGACGCGACGAGATGATCGCCAGCCTTGCCTGCCTGCCGCCGGTCCCCGGCGCCCTGGACCAGCTGATCCAGCATTTCGGGACCGGCACGGTGGCCGAAGTGACGGGCCGCTCGCGCCGGATCGTCCGCAAGCGCGGCGTCACCATCGATCGCCTCGTGGTGGAGAACCGCGCGGGTTCGGCCAACCTGTCCGAAACCCAAGCCTTCATGGACGATGCCAAACGGGTTCTGGTGTTCAGTGACGCCGGCGGCACGGGGCGGTCCTATCATGCCGAGCTCTCGGCGAAGAATACCCGGCTGCGTGTCCATTATCTGCTCGAAGCGGGCTGGAAAGCTGACAGCGCCATCCAGGGCCTGGGCAGGACGCATCGGACGAACCAACGGCAACCGCCCCTCTTCCGGCCGGTTTCGACCAATGTGAAGGCGGAAAAGCGATTCCTTTCGACCATCGCCCGCCGCCTCGATACGCTGGGCGCGATCACGCGCGGCCAGCGCCAGACCGGCGGCCAGGGCCTTTTCCGGCCCGAGGACAACCTGGAATCGCACTACGCACGTGACGCGCTGCGCCAGCTCTATCTGCTGCTGGTCCGCGGCAAGGTCGAAGGATGTTCGCTGGAGCGGTTCGAGGCCGCGACCGGGCTGAAGCTGATGGACAGCAATGGCATCAAGGACGATTTGCCGTCGATCACCACGTATTTGAACCGGCAGCTGGCACTGACCATCGAGCTTCAGAATATCCTTTCCAGCGCCTTCGAGCAGTTGCTGGCCGCGCGGATCGAGGGGGCTATTGCGTCCGGCACCTATGACGCCGGGCTGGAGACGCTGCGGGCGGAGTCGTTCGTCGTCACCGGCCGGCAGGTGATCTACACCCACCCCCGCACTGGCGCTGAAACCTGCCTGCTGACGATCACCGAGCGCAGGCGCAACCAGCCGGTAACGCTGGATGGTGCGCTGGCCGAACTCGTTGACCCGCGCGCGAAGCTGCTGGTCAACGAACGTTCGGGCCGCGCGGCGGTGCAGATTCCCACCACGAGCATCATGCTGGACGACACCGGCGAGATCGAGCGCCGTGTGCGGCTGATCCGGCCGATGGAGGCCCTCAATGTCCCGGTCAGGATGATGGGCGAGACCCATTGGGTCGAGGCGGATCGCAGCGCTTTCGCATCGGCCTGGCAGACTGAGGTCGCCGATGTGCCCGAGTTCGCCGATAGCACGCTCCATATGGTCACGGGCTTGCTGCTGCCGATCTGGAAGCGGCTGCCTAACGAGTCCACCCGCGTCTATCGGCTCCAGACCGATGCCGGCGAGCGCATCATCGGCCGCAAGGTCTCGCCGGCCTGGGCGGCCAATGCGACCACGACCGGCATCGCTTCCATCACGCCGGAGGAAGCCTTCGCGGCGCTCACGGAGGGTCGGACGATCCTCGATCTCGCCGAAGGCATGCAGCTTCGCCGGGTCCGGGTCATGGGTGCCAACCGCATCGAACTCACGGACTTTACCGACAGCATGCGCCAGCGCCTTACCGCCTACGGCCTCTTTCACGAGATCATCTCGTGGCGCCTGCGGATGTTCGTGCCGGTCGACGCGGCCGGCATCGCGGTGCTCGGCCGGGTCCTCGACCGCTGGCCGGTCGAGCGCATCTCCGAGCGGGAGGCAGCCTGATGCCACGGCACGATGCAGCCGAACTGGCGATACGCCTTGGCCGCGAAGCCGAGGCGGTCTGCCGCTACTATCTGTCGTCCGGCCATCGCGCCGGACGATATTGGCTTGTGGGCGATGTGCAGAACACGCCCGGTCGCTCGATGTTCGTGCGCCTGACCGGGCCGGAAGCCGGCAAGGGTGCGGCAGGGAAGTGGACCGACGCATCGACCGGGGAGCATGGCGATCTGCTCGACGTCATCCGCGAGGCGCTCGGTCTCGCCGACTTCAAGGACGTGGCCGAGGAAGCGCGCCGGTTTCTCGCCCTGCCGCATCCCGAGCCGGAAAAGACCAGGACGCCGACCGGCAGCACGCCCAGCCCTGCGGCCGGTTCGCCCGAAGCGTCGCGCCGCCTCTTCGCCATGGCCCAGCCGATCAGCGGCACGCTCGCGGAGATCTACCTGGGCGGGCGGGCGATCACCCTCCTCTTTGGAACCGCCGCGCTGCGCTTCCATCCCCGGTGCTACTACCGGCCCGACGAGCATTCGCCCACCGAGATCAGACCGGCGCTCGTGGCTGCCGTCACGGATCTTGCCGGCCAGCAGACCGGCGCGCATCGCACCTGGCTCGCCCCTGACGGTTCCGGCAAGGCTGCTGTCGAGACGCCGCGGCGGGCGATGGGCGACCTACTCGGGCACGGGGTCCGCTTCGGCGCTGCCGATGAGGTGCTCGCCGTCGGCGAGGGCATCGAGACCGTGCTGTCGCCCCGTCAGGTTCTGCCCCACATGCCGATGCTGGCGGCGCTCTCGGCCGCTCACCTCGCTGCCATCCTGTTCCCGCCGCGCCTGCGCCGGCTCTATGTCTTGCGAGATCGCGACCCGCCTGGTGATGGCGCCAGAGACAGCCTGCTCGCCAGAGCAGCGAGCTTCGGGATCGAGGCGATATCGCTCACGCCGCGTGAGGGCGATTTCAACGATGATCTGCGACGCCACGGCGCCGACGCCCTCCGCGCGGCCCTAAAGGATCAGCTTCATCCTGGCGACGCCCGCCGGTTCATGGAGAGGTGAGACCGGATCGGACCCGGAGGCGCGGCCCATCCCGGCGCCTGCCGGTTTCGCTCTGTCGCCATCGGCAGGCGCATCCTTCGTCGGAGAGTCCCGCTCCCACGGCCTTCGGAGAGGGCGATCGGCGCACAAACGGGACGGGCAGGCAATGGCCGGGAGCGGACTATTTTCCGCCGGCGGGGCGAGCCCCGCCTTTGCATCGCGAAAGTAAAAATAGTCCGCTCCCGGCCATCAAGGCCCTCGCGGAGCGGGCGAGGGCTGCCAACCCGTCCCGCCCGTGCGCTTCGACGCCTGCGAAGGCCGCGATGGGCGCGGTCTCCAGACGAAGGATGCTACCGATGACACGCGAAACCGACTATGCAGGCGCCGAGCCGGCCCACACCTCCTCCCAGACCGCTCACGCCCTCGCCGAACTCCAGCTCTACGGCTGGCGCCCGTTCCAGGACGAACCCGATCCCCGGCCGCTGCCCGAGGGCAATACCGTCGCCGCTGCCGTCACCGACATCTTCGACGCCCTCGTCGCGACGCTCGGCGATACGCGCCTGGAACCCGATCTCGAAGAACTGCTCTGGGGAGCCGTCAATCTCTTCCACCGCGCCACCAGCCGGGTCGAACGCGATCTCGACGACAACGAGCGGTCGCAGCACCGGCTTCAGCGGGAACAGGACGGCAGCGAGGTGAAGTCGGTCGAACTCGAACGCCTCACGGCCGAGGGGCAGACCCTGATCGAGCGGCGGGCAAGCATGGAACTCTTCCGCGACCTCGCCGCCGAGGCTTTCGAGCATCACACCGGCAGCAACTGGCGGCCCCGCACCGGCTCGATGGTCAACCACCGCAATTTGACCGCGGCGCTGATCGACAGCCGCGACTACCTTGCCGCCAAACGCCGGGCCGAGACCGAAGTGATGCTGCCGACCGGACCGAAGGTGGCCGTGACCGGCGGCGCCGACTACAACGACCACCGGCTGATCTGGGCGAAGCTCGACCAGGTCCGTGCCAAGCACGCGGAGATGGTGCTCCTGCACGGCGGCTCGCCGAAGGGGGCGGAGCTTATCGCCTCCCGCTGGGCAGATCACCGCGGTGTGCCGCAGGTCGCCTTCCGGCCCGACTGGGCGAAGCACGGCAAGGCCGCGCCCTTCAAGCGTAACGACCAGATGCTTGACGTCCTGCCGGTCGGCATCTTGGTCTTTCCCGGAAGCGGCATCCAGGAGAATCTGGCCGACAAGGCGCGCAGGCTCGGCATCCCGGTCATGAAGTTCGACGGCGGCGCGTGAGCGCCGCCTAGCCCCGGCGGAAAGCCGCCGGGGCATCCTTGACGCAGCACGCCAAGAGTGCACTATGAAACCGACACGAAGAACCGGCGAAGCAACCTCAGTCGCAGGCGGTGCGTATCTCCAGGCAGCCTGTCGTGATCCCGTATCGTTCGCGCGGAGGCTCCGATGTTCTTGATTCTGCTCGCAATCTCGCTCACCATTGCCGCTTGCGTCATCGCGTTCAACTTCGCGGTCTACGCCCTGCCCTTCATGGTCGGCCTGACGGTCTTCCAATATGTCTTTGCCTCCGACGCCGGTTTCTGGATGTCGGCTCTTGCCGCCCTTGGCGCGGCGATCCTGTCTGTCGGTTTCGTCCTCGCCGTCCTCGGCTTCGCGAAGAACCCGTATTTCCGGCTCGTCGCCCTTGCCCTCTTTGCAATACCCGCGACCGTCGCCGGCTATGCACTCGTCTACGGCATCACCAAGAACGCCATCGACTCCACCGTCGCTTTGAACGTGCTTGGTGGGATCGGGGGCCTGTTCATCGGCGGCGCGGCCATGGCGCATCTCAATGCGCTTGGAGAGTCGGTGTTCTCTCGGTGAGTGCGTCAAAGTCACGGTGAGCTCAATTCCGGCGTTCGGCTACCAACCTCTGACCGGCATCCAGTCCACCAGAAGTAAGCCTCAAAATCCGAATCAGTTTGGCGGCTTCTCGGATTACAGGAGCATATCAGCGCCTTAACACTGGACCGAAACCCGGAAAGCGACTAAAATAGTCGTAGTTCTGGCGCGGTCGGCCGCCGGCGTGGGAGGTGATCACACAATGATCACCGCCCGACAGTCGCGGGCCGCACGCGCGTTGCTCGGATGGACTCAGGAGACGCTCGCGGACAAGGCCCGCATATCACTGACCGCACTCAAACGCCTCGAGTCCGAAAGCGGCTTCGAGGTGTATGAGACTACGCGCGATCAGGTCAGGCGGGTCCTCGAAACCAATGGGATCGTCCTCATGCAATCGGATCGAGGATTTGGGGTCATGCTCATGTATGAGGATACTGTAGGGCCGCAGGGTCCACGAGACGATCGCTAGCGTTCCCAAGTATTCACAAACACGTTAGTGCCGCATAGTAGAAGAACTTCAACAGCTGCCAGAAAAGCCTGTGAAAAAACATCCCCAACAGGATGCTCCGCCTCCGGGCGACATGCCGACCGCTTATGACCTGGCGCATGTCCGGCTTTACCTGCGCCTTCTGGACGCGGATGCAGAGGGCGCCGACTGGCGGGAAGCTGTTGATATTCTGTTCGAAATCGATGCAGCAGCCGAGCCCGACCGCGCGCGCAGCGTCTATTCGACCCACCTGGAACGCGCCCGTTGGCTCGCCCGGAGCGGGCATCTCAAGTTGCTCACCACCCGTATCGGCTGAATTTCGCGGCCATGCGAGTTCAGCAACAGGTTGTGCAACCTTTGCTGTTCCCAATCCCCGGATGAGTCGGAATTCTTTCCTTATCAGCGCCTTACGGCGAGGGATAAGGAGGCAAGGCAATGCCACCGCACAGTGACTGGCGATCTCAATCCGCCTACGACTACATCGACGGTCTTCAAGCACCCGAAATCGCGTGGGAGTTCCTGCGCAGGAATCCCGATTACCGCCAGGAGTATCGCGAACTCTCCTCGACGGGCCGCCTCGGCACCGATGCAGGTCGAGCCTTCGCGGAAAGATGGGGGCTCTCCTTTCGCGGCCGACCCGTTGCGCACCGCACTCGAGCAGATCGTTGCTTGGTCCCCGTCGGTTGATCCGTCTGCGATCCTGCTCGACGAAAGCCCGGCGCACCCCGCTGGCAATGCTCTGACCGCCGGCTACCTCTCGGATCAGACGCTGTTCGAGCAGGATCGCCACCGCATCGTCTCCGTCGGCGATGATCGCTTCTGCATCGACCTCCCCCCGACGGGTGACGAGCGCCCCCTTGCGGCCATCATCCTGCTCGACGACATGACTCCGGATCGTCTCCATGCGGTTCTCAGGTTCTGGGCCGCGACGGCCCGAGGCCAGCCGCCACCCGACAACCGCCTCACGCGGCAACGTCGCATGCGGCTTCGGCAGATGCTCAGGGCCGTCGATGGCCATCAGACGGGATGCAGCTATCGCGATATCGCGCAGATCTTGTTCCCGGCCCACAAGATTGTCCCTGCCGCCTGGCGGGGCGATGCCCTTCGAGAGACGACCATTCGGCTGGTCCGAGACGGCCTGAAACACGTTCGCAATGGCTATCGCTGCTTGCTTCGCAAGACACGTCGCCGCCGTTGATCGCCCGATGCGCGCCGTCGACGCGCAAGAGATAGCCTCCAGGATATGAAGCTCCGAGCCAAGGTGCCCAGACCACCCGCCGGCTCGAATTTTCGGAAGCCACAATCATCCCCGATCGCCAGGATCGATCGAAACGAGTGCAACGGCGCGGTGGGGTTCAAATGCGGTCCACCCTTCAGCTCGATCAACCTAATCATCATCCATCTCTGCTTCGGAAGGTCTGGCAAATCCCGGCCTCCGGCCGGGACCGCGCCCTAGGTCGCTACGCGACCCCGAGCCCCGTCCCGGGTCTCGGCCCATGCGGGTAACGGTCGTTCGCTTCGCCTTTTGCAGCTCCCGCCGCCCCGAGAAACGTATGAGGATGTCCTCGGCGGATCAATTCCGTCCTGCACCTGCCATCCGCATCGAACCCAGCCCCTGTTCCACAGGCAGCGACGGAGACGATCACAGAGGATAAACCACAGCCTACAGTCGCGACCGTAGCTTCACGTCGGCCGGCAATTTCCAGCCTCCCGCGCAACGGCCTCCGCAGGGGCGCGATCCCGCGTTCACTGACGATACCCCGGACAGCTACGCGCAGGCACCGGGCTTCCCGCTCAGAACAAGGGGGTCCGCCGCCAATGGCCCTCTGCTGTCGCCCTCGGTCTACCTGGCCCCGCGAAAGTCGGACGCCTCCTCGATATCACTGTCCCGCGCTCTTCCCCCGGGCATCGGCCCATCTGGCGTGGATAAGCAGCCGCGACACCTTCATGCCTCCCCTTCTCGCAGCCGGACCTGGCCATCGGCCATTGAAGCAGGTGCTGCGGGCAGTCGATGCCTCGGCCCCCGTTGCCTGATCCTTCCCGCCCCGGACGGGGCGGCCTTCCAGCGGGAGGCGACGAAGGCGGCTACGAAAGTTGGCGATCGTCGCGGTGCCCCGCATTGATCCGGATCCGGGGGCTGCTTCAGCCGATGTCGGCGCCGGCAAGGACGCTGTTCTGCTTTCGTCTCCTCTGCGGCTTCCCGGAAAGACCATCCCTCCTCTGTGCTGAACCCCTAAGACCGTGCGGTTTCCGCCAGCAACCCCCGCGGCTCCGGACCGAGTTGCCGCGCGGTGCGCGGCTGCCCGCCCCACTCCGGTCCTTAGGGGCAGGCTCGCGCGCCTTGCGCGCTCATTGCAGACGTCTCCCGGCGGTCTTGGCCGGGGCTCATCGGAGGGACGGTCCCTCCGGTTGAAGCAACGGAGACTTGAAAATGCAGAACATCGCCATCCTCGCCGGCAACCTCGGCGACGCCCCCGAATCCCGGACCAACGCCTCCGGCACCACGATCACCAACTTCCGCCTTGCCACCTCTCGCCCCCGCTATGCGGAAGGCCGTCCCGTCCGCGACGAGAACGGCTACCGGGTCCAGGACACCGAGTGGCACCGCATCACCTGCTTCAACGGCCTCGGCAAGACGGTCCAGCAATACTGCGAGAAGGGGATGAAGGTTCTGGTCCGCGGCCGCATCCACTACACCAAATGGACCGATGCCGGGGGGGTCGAACGCTACGGCACCGAGATCATCGCCGAAACCGTGGACTTCCTCTCCCGGGCCAGGCAGACCGAGAACGACGACGGCAAGTTCATCGACGACGACGACATCCCGTTCTGAGCGGGAAGCCCAGAGCCCGGCGGCGCAAGCCGCCGGGATTTCCCGTGTTCGCACCGGACCGCGCCCGCCGGCCGTGCACAAGATTCTATGGCCGGAGCCGCCGCGCGCTTGCGCGCAGGCGGTCCGACACCTTCGCCGACGCATCGGATCCGTCCAAAAACCGGAAACCACTTTTTGGTCCGATGCTTCCTGAATGAAAGGGGCGCAAGCCGCCCCTCTCAAACTCTCCCCATGAAGGGGCGGGGCAGTGCCCCGCCCCCTCAAGCTCCCCCACCCACGGAGGGGGAAACCCCCTCCAAACCTCCCCCTTACCGTCGCGCCGAATATTGTCGCGGCCCCTGGTCGGGGCCGCGGGCTCCTCTCTCTGACTTCTGAGCATGCACCAGCCACTCCGGCGTCAAGGACGAGCGGTCCCCCCAATTTTCGGTCGCCGCCCGGGACGGGCAGCGCCAGAAAATTGGCTCCCCCGCCCGCCGCCGCTGGCGGTCGCTTGCGCGATCCCTGACCCCTCGCGGCAACAGTGCAGGCTCCTTCCGTCAGAACGAAAGGAGAAACCAATGTCTGATCTCGATTTCCCCGATCTCTCAAGGAAGCTCGGCCGCATCAGGTCCAGGGTGCGCAAGAACTACTTCCGGTGCGACACCCGCTTTGCGCAGTCTCTCCATGAAAAGCTGCTTGTTGCCCTCAACTGCCATCTCAGGACCTGCCGCGAAGGCGCAAGGGTCCAGCGGCAGCTGCGGACCGAAGCCAATCCGGCGGTGCGCGAGTCTCTCGAGCGGCGCCTCGGCGACTGCATCGGCGATCTCGAATCCGGCGGTCGGGGCTTCTATCCCTGGCACCTGCTGGATGCCGTCGATCCTGACCCGGATTTCGGCGGATACCACCACCCCACCGCGGCCATGTGGTGCCCCGGGCCGATCCCCGAATGGATGGCCGTCGGTGACGAGCATCTCTGCGGCCTTGGTCCTATCCTGCGACGGATTGCGGCCCAGACGGGCATCCGGTTCACGACCTATCTCTGCGATACTGGCATCGGCCCGGACGGCGCGGGCGCGCTCGATCCCGAAATCTACGAGCGCCCGATCGGCAATTTCCGATACCGATGACGAGGTGGCGGGCGGCAGAAGCCGCCCGCCCCTCTTCTTCGTCCATGAAGACATGCCAATCGGATCGACCGCTCCGCATGTCCGATGAAAGGGGGGCAAGCCGCCCCTCTCAAGCTCTCCCCCTTGGAGGGGTTCCCCCTCCAAACCTCCCCAGATTTTTTGGGTCTCCTTTCGCGCTCTGACGTCCGGAGTTTGCACCTGCCGCTGCGGGGTCAAGGACGAGCGGTTCCCCCAATTTTCAGCCGCCACCCAAGGGTGACGTCAGAAAATCGGCTCCCCCACTCGCCGCCCAGGGGCGGTCGCTTCGCGATCCTCGACCCGGCACCGGCGACGGTGCTGCCTCCTCCCGTCAGAGCGCGAAAGGAAACAAGTCATGACCACCCTCACCAGCGCCCCCATCGATGCAGGCAGCCCGGCCTACTGGGCTGACCGGCAGCGCGCCGTCCGGCTCATCCGTGCTGCCGAGGCCGTCGCGCAGCGCTTGGCCGAGGCACCGATGTATCTGCACGGCGGCTACGATGCGGACGGCGATGTGATCCCCATCGACGACCACGGGCCCTTCGACGACATGGAGGAGGCGATCCGGGACATCGAGGCCAACCCGACTGCGGTGAACATCCTCGTCGCCCAGCGCCTGACCTCGATCGGCGGATACCCCGTCTGGTCGGTGATCTTTGCGCTGCGCAACATCTGATGCACCCGCGGGAGGCGGCCTGCCGCCTCCCGCTATCGCCGCGCTGGTGGAAGCGCCGCCGGCCGGATCGACCGGCCTGCAGCGCTGATGAAAGGGGGGCAAGCCCCCCTCTCAACACTCTCCCCATGAAGGAAGGGGCAAGCCCCCTCCTTCAAACTTCCTCCCCCAAGGGAAGGGCTACGCCCCTCCCTTGAACCCTCCCATGGGGAAGGGGGACGGTTCCCTCCCCCCTTCCCCAAACCCCATCCCTCTCCCTGATTTCCACGAAGGTCGCGCCACATTCGCAGGGCACGCATTTCCCCTGCCAGCTCGGGGGTGTCGATTCTCCCGGCCGATCTTCGACATCCATCCCCTTTCCGATTCTACGCCACGGTGTCCCCGAACACGCTCCGCCTTCCGGCGGTACGCCTCGGGAACACGGAACTACGCTCATGTCTTCTTCTCTTTCCGGCCTTCCACCCCGCTATCTGCGCACGCCGGAAGCCGCCCAGTTCCTCGGGCTGTCCGACCGAACCCTTGAAAAGCACCGCGTCTACGGCACCGGCCCGACCTACAAGAAACTCGGGGGCCGCGTCGTCTACTCGGTGGAGGATCTCCAGGCCTGGGCCGACCGCGGCACGGTCACCTCGACCGCCGATCCGACGCCTCCGGTGCGCCCCGCCCTGCCGAAATACCGTCTGAACCCGCCCCTCGCCGTTCGCCGCAACGGGTGACGCCTGATCATGTCCACCCGGCGCAAACCACAAATGCACAGCAGCGAACGGGCAAGGCTCGACCCGTTCATCGTCGCGACCGGCGACGCCAGCCCGCGCGACCAGCAAGACTTGATGGAGCGCCCGTTCTTCTCGCTCGCGAAGGCCAAACGGGTGACGCCGATCCTCTACAAGGCGGGTTATGTTCAGGTCGAGGTCTACGCCGTGCCCGAGCACGGCCTGGCAACGATCTGGGACGCCGATGTCCTGATCTGGGCAGCCAGCCAGATCGTCGAGGCGGAGAACGAGGGACTGCGGACCTCGCGCTTCCTGCGTTTCACCCCTTATCAGATGCTGTCCGCCATCGGCCGCCAGACCGGATCGCGCGACTACAAGCTGCTCAAGGGCGCCCTGACCCGCCTTCAGGCCACCGTCATCCACACCACGATCCGGAATGGCGAGAACTGGCGCCGGCATCAGTTCTCCTGGATCAATGAATGGGAGGAATGCGTCACGCGCGACGGCCGCGTCGAAGGCATGGAGTTCGTCCTGCCCGACTGGTTCTACCGCGGTGTCATCGACCGCTCGCTCGTCCTTGCGATCGACCGGTCGTATTTCAAGCTGACCGGCGGCATCGAGCGTTGGCTCTATCGTGTCGCGAGGAAACACGCTGGCCGACAACCTTCCGGCTGGACATTCGACATCCCGCATCTGCACGCCAAATCCGGCAGCCAGGCCCGGGTCTCGGACTTCGCCCTCGACATCCGCCGTATCGCCGCCCGCCAGCCGCTGCCCGGCTACCGCCTCGATATCGAGCGTGAAGGGCGCCGCGAACTCCTCCGCATCCGCCCCGTGAAGTTATCCACAGAATCTGTGGGTGGAACTGTGGGCACCCTCGGGACTTCGGGCGCAGGTGGTATCGGGACTTCGGGCGCAGCACCATCGGGACTTCGGGCGCAAGACACACAGCTAACTCTTTGGCCAGAAACCCTGATTCCGGGCCTTAACTTAGAGTCTAACCTCGACTCTAACTTTGATGTCGGCCCGGAAGATGGTGGAAAACCTGCCCCCGACGGCGCGGCCTCGAGAAGCGACACCGGCCGCTCCGAACCTGTCTCCCCTGATGACACCCGGACCCGGGAGGCGCAGCCATGATCGTTGCGCTGCTCAATCAGAAAGGTGGCGTCGGCAAAACCACGCTCGCGCTGCATCTTGCCGGGCAATGGGCTTCCGAAGGCCGCCGCGTATGCCTGATCGACGCCGACCCGCAGGGCTCCGCCCTCGACTGGTCGGAGCAAAGAAACAGGGAAGGCCTCCCCCGCCTCTTCGGAATCGTCGGCCTCGCGCGCGATACCCTCCACCGCGAGGCCCCGGACCTCGCCCGGCATGCCGACCATGTCGTCATCGACGGCTCGCCCCGCGTTGCCGGCCTGATGCGCTCCGCGCTTCTGGCCGCCGATCTCGTCCTCATCCCGGTCCAGCCCTCGCCGCTTGACGGCTGGGCCTCGGCCGAGATGCTGGCCCTCCTGGCGGAGGCCCGCATCTATCGGCCCGATCTCGCGGCACGCTTCGTCCTGAACCGCTGCGCGGTCAGGACGGTCATCGCCCGCGAGACCGCCGAGGCACTGGCCGACCATGACCCGCCGGTGCTGCGCACGGCGGTCGGGCAGCGCGTCGTCTTCGCCGACGCTGCCCGATCAGGGCGCCTCGTTTCCGAAGTCGACAATGGCAGCCCGGCCGCGCGCGAGATCGCGGCGCTGGCCGACGAGGTCGCACGGATTGCGCTTGGGAGGGTCACGCGATGACCATCCTGACCGGAGATTGCCGGGACGAAATGCCCTGGCACGCGCCCTACGACATGATCCTCGCCGATCCTCCCTATGGCGATACCTCGCTCGCCTGGGACCGGCGGGTCGAGGGCTGGATCCCGCTCGCGCGGGATGCCCTCGCACCGACCGGCTCGCTCTGGGTCTTCGGCTCGCTGCGCTGCTTCATGGCGACCGCGAACCAGTTCGCCGATGCCGGCTTCCGCTACGCGCAGGAGATCGTCTGGGAGAAGCAGAACGGCAGCAATTTTCACGCCGACCGCTTCCGCCGGGTCCATGAGCTCGCCGTGCAGTTCTATCGCGCCGAGTCCCCCTGGCGCGATGTCTACAACGACGTCCAGACCACGCCGGATGCGACCGCGCGCACCGCACGGCGCAAACGGCGGCCCACCCATACCGGCCATATCGAAGCCGGGCACTATGTCAGCCAGGACGGAGGACCGCGCCTGATGCGCTCGGTCCTCCGCCTGCGCAACTGCCACGGCCGCGCCATCCATCCGACAGAAAAGCCGGTCGCGCTGCTCGACATCCTGATCCGCACCACCTGCCCGGAAGGCGGGCTGGTCGGGGACTGGTTCGCCGGCTCCGGCGCGGCAGGCGAAGCCTCCCGGCTCGCCGGACGCCGCTACCTCGGCTGCGAGCTCGACCCCGCGATGGCGGAGCGCGCTCGCGCGCGGCTCGCATCGCTGCTGCCGTTCCACAGTGGAGGTCAGCCATGAGCAGGAGAACCTCCCGCGACGGCTTCGCCGCGCGGCCGCTCGCGCCGGAGACCTGGATCAAGGCCGGCGATACCGCGGCCGGCGGCAAAGCCGCGGCCACGATCTTCACCGCGCGGCTGACCATCGACATCACGCCCGGCCTGCGCGGCAGGATCAAGATCGCCGCCTTCGCGCGCGGCCTGACCGTCGCCGAAATGCTGCGCGAGTTGCTCGCCCGCGAGTTTCCCCCCGGCAGCGGAGAGGCCCCATGAACAGCATTGCCAGCCCGGACCTGCGGGGCCGTCCGCAAGCGGACGAGCCCGCGCCCTTCCTGACCCTCGTCAACCTGATCTGGGACGAGAAGCACATCGAGCACTGGATCCGCTTCGGCCATGAGGACTATCGCCAGCACCTCGACCCGCAACGCAGCATCGTCGGTTTCGCGCCTGGCCGCATCATCGCTTTCGTCCGCTGGGCCGGGAATGACCACGGCACCGTCGCCTCGCGCCTCGACGTGCTGCGCACGGTCGGGCGCGGTGAGCGATGCCAGACGGTCCCCTTCGTGCGGCCAGGAGCGGAGATATTGCTCCGTCAGTCGGGCTGGCCGAAGGTCGAGCGCGTTCTGCTCGCCATCGACGCGATCGAGGCCCTTGGCCTCGATCCGAGCGATGTCTCGCCGGATCACTGGCGGCATCTGCACAACCGGCTGACCGCGGGTGAAGAGCCGCGCAGCTACACGCGCGCGCAGCACATCGCATGGCTCAAGCGACGCGAGGTCCAGCCATGACCCGCGCAGGATACGTCTGGATCACCTCCCTTTCCGCACTCGCCATCGCCGGGGTTTCTCTGGCCGACGTCGCCCCGCGTCTCGTCTGGAATGCCTCGGCCAGCGTGCCGCTTGGTCTCTATCTTCTGCGCTCGCCGGAGCCGCTTGGCCTGGGCGATCTCGTCGCCGTCGAACCGCCGGAACCGCTCGCGCGCTTCCTCGCCGAACGCGGTTACATCGCCGATGGCGTGCCGCTCCTGAAGCATGTCATCGCGCTGCCCGGACGGCAGGTCTGCCGTCACGGCCGCGCCGTCACCGTCGACGGCCAGCCCGTCGGCGAGGCGCGAGAGCGGGACCGGATGGGCCGCGACCTGCCGGTCTGGCAGGGCTGCCGGATCATCGGCGAGGGCGAGATTTTCCTCATGAACCCCTCGGTCGAAGACAGCCTCGATGGTCGCTACTTCGGCCCGACCCCCCGAACCTCCGTCATCGGCCAGGCGATCCCGATCTGGACCGAACCGGATCCCGGCAGCCGCGGCGCTGCGCGCGCGGCCGCTCCCTGAAACCACCCCGAAACCGCAACCAAAGGAGACCTCACATGGCACAGATCGGCATCTTCCGCTTCTCTCGCACGGGCTACACCGGCCAGCTCCGCACGCTCGCTCTCAATGCGAAACTCGTCCTCGTTCCGGTCGACAAAGCCGACGCCGAGAATGCGCCGGACTTCCGCGTCCACCTCGGCACCGCCGAGGGCGCGGAAGTCGGCGCGGCCTGGAAACGCACCGGCGAGAAGGCGGGCGAATACCTCTCGGTGCAGCTCGACGATCCCGTCTTCGCGCAGCCGATCCGCGCCAATCTCTTCCAGTCGAACCAGGATGCGACCGTCTGGTTTCTGAACTGGAACCGCCCACGCGAACGCACCGAGCGGGAGTGAACCATGCAGGTGCCGCGTCAATCGGATGCCGCCGGGCGTGGCTTCGCCGCCCGGCGCTGCATCCTCCTCTTCCTTTCCGGCCTCGCCCTCGCGGCCACGCCTTCGGCGGCCGCCTGGGCGCAGGACCGGCAAGCCGAACGCCCGCAGCCCGGCGATCCCTATGCCGCCCATATCGCGGAAGCCTCGCTGCGCTTCGGCATTCCCGCGAACTGGATCCGCGCGGTCCTCGCCGTCGAGAGCGCCGGTGATAGCCGCGCGGTTTCCCCTGCCGGTGCGATGGGTCTCATGCAGGTGATGCCGCAGACCTGGGCGGCGCTGCGCGCCCGCCACAGGCTGGGCGATGACCCGTTCGCTCCCCGCGACAACGTCCTCGCGGGCACCGCCTACCTGCGCGAGATGCACGACCGCTATGGCGACGTCAGCGCCATGCTCGCCGCCTACAATGCGGGGCCCGGCCGCTACGACGAATACCTCGCCGACGGCCGCGCTCTGCCGTCGGAAACCCGCGCCTATGTCGCTCTGCTCGCGCCGGCCCTTGGCGGCGCTCCGCTTCCGGGCGGCGGTTTCGCTGCCGCGCCGCCGCCCGACTGGCGCCAGTCCCCGCTCTTCGCGGGCAGCATGATCGCCCGTCCCGATGCAGTGCCGCTGCAATCCGACGGTGCGTCGGATGCAGCCGCACCGTCGCCCGCGCCACCCGCAGATGCGCTCTCTCCCGTGCCGGCGCAGGAGCTTTTCATGGTGCGATCTGGTGGAGACCCTGACCCATGAGCACCTGGCATCCAGATCGCACTGTGGCGGGCTCAAGCGTAGAAAAGGGAGTCGTGGGGCGGTGGCCCGCCACCACGACCGAAGGATGGCAGGATAAAAGGCCGCGATGTGCGGCTCTGGGCGGTCGTGGGATTTCAACAGGTTATCGCCCGATTTCGCGAGGTGCGCCGTATCTTCGCGATGTGCCTGACCTGCGCTTTCCGCGTCATATCAAGGGTTTGACGCGAGGTGCGGAGGCCCGGCCATGAGCGGCGAGGACCAGATCCGCATCCGGCCGGGCCGCATCCGCTCGACCCGTGCCCAGCAGGTGCGCCCCTTCATCGCCCAGGCGCTGGCCGCCGCGCAGAAGGCCGGAGGCGGCGTCTCGCGCCGTGGCACGGTCAGTTCGGGATCGCGCTCGCGCTTCGGACGCGGCCAGCGCGCCACGATCCAGGCCAACCGCTTCATCACCTCCCGCTCGCGGGGGGCGGTGATCAAGACCCGCGTCGTGCGCCATGGCAAGCGCGCCGCACCGCTTGCCGCACATCTTGGCTATTTGAGCCGCGACGGCGTAACCCGGGATGGAGAGAAGGCGCATCTGTTCGGCGCCGAGCACGACCACGAGGACCACAAGGGATTTGCAGAGCGTTGTGACGGGGACCGGCACCACTTTCGGTTCATCATCTCTCCCGACGACGCCGCCGACCTGTCCGACCTGCGTGGCTTCACCCGCGATCTTGTCAGCCAGATGGAGAAGGATCTCGGCACGCCGCTGGACTGGGTTGCCGTCGATCACTGGAACACCGAACACCCGCATGTCCATCTTCTGGTGCGGGGCGTCCGAGACGACGGCACCGATCTCGTCATCGCGCGCGACTACATCAAGGAGGGGATGCGGGATCGGGCGCGCAACCTCGTCACGCTTGAGCTCGGCCCGCGCACGGAACTCGACATCCGCACCGCGCTCTCGCGCCAGATCGACGCCGAGCGCTGGACCGATCTCGACCGCCAGCTCGTGCGCGACGCAGGTCGCACCGGCGTGCTCGACCTTGCGCCCGATCCGGACCGGCCGGCCGACACCTATTCGAGCTTCAAGGTCGGTCGCCTGCGCAAGCTCGAGACCCTCGGTCTCGCAGAACAGATCGGCCCCGGTCAGTGGGTGATCTCGGGGAATGCCGAAGCCACGATGCGCGAGATGGGCGAGCGCGGCGATATCATCAAGCGCATCCATCGCGGCCTGGCCGGACACGGAATCGAGCGCGGCAGCGCCAGCTATGTCCTCGCCGGAGAAAGCATCGACGAGCCGGTCATCGGCCGCCTGGTCGAGCGGGGTCTCGATGACGAGTTGAAGGGCACCGCCTATGCCGTGGTGGACGGCGTCGACGGCCGCACCCATCATATCCGCCTGCCCGATCTCGATGCCGCCGGCGACAGCCCTCCCGGCTCTATCGTCGAGCTGCGGAAGTTCGATGACGCCAATGGGCGGCGGCGGGTGGCGCTCGCGGTGCGATCCGACATCGGCATCGAAGGCCAGGTCACGGCCGAAGGCGCGACCTGGCTCGATCGCCAGTCCATTGCCCGCGACCCGATCCCGCTGGGCGGCGGAGGCTTCGGCGCCGAGGTCCGCGAGGCGATGGACCGCCGCGCCGAGCATCTGATCGAACAGGGTCTCGCCGAGCGCCGCGGCCGGTCGGTGATCTTTGCGCGCAACCTGCTGAAGACGCTCCGGGCGCGTGAGGTCCGCGCCCTCGGCGAGCGTCTCGCCAAGGAGACCAAGGCCGTCTTCGAGCAGGCGCAGAGCGGGGAGTATGTCGCCGGCACCTATCGCCAACGCTTTGCCCTCGCCTCCGGGCGTTTCGCGATGATCGACGACGGGCTCGGCTTCAAGCTGGTTCCCTGGACCCCCTCCATTGAGAGCAAGCGCGGCAGCCATGTATCCGGCGTGGCCCGCGGGGATGGCGGTGTCGACTGGAGCTTCGGCCGCAAGCGCGGCCTCGGCCTGTGACCTGGAACGAAGAAAGGAGCCTGACATGACCGGAACGAAAATCCTCTGGGGTCAGATCCTCGCCGTCTTCACCATCGTCCTGACCTTCGTCTGGGCGGCCACCCAATATGTCGCCTGGAGCCTCGGGTTTCAGGCGCAGCTCGGCCCGGCCTGGTTCGACCTCTTCGGAATCCCGATCTACTATCCCCCGGCGTTCATCTGGTGGTGGTACTTCTACGACGCCTATGCGCCGGGGATATTCATGATCGGCGGTATTATCGCGGCATCCGGCGGCTTCGTTTCCATCGCCGTCGCGATCCTGATGTCGGTCTACCGGGCGCGCGAGGCCGAGGATGTCGAGACCTATGGCTCGGCGCGATGGGCCAAACCCGCCGAGGTAAGGGCCGCCGGGCTGCTCGGTCCCGACGGCGTGGTCCTCGGCAAGTTCAATCAGGAGTATCTTCGTCACGACGGGCCCGAGCATGTCCTGTGCTTCGCCCCCACGCGCTCGGGCAAAGGGGTGGGTCTGGTTGTCCCCACGTTACTGGCATGGCCGTTCTCCGCCATCGTGCATGACATCAAAGGCGAGAACTATCTGCTCACGGCCGGGTTTCGCAGCCGGCATGGCCGCATCCTGCTGTTCGATCCGACCAATCCGAACTCCTCCGCCTACAACCCCTTGCTCGAGGTGCGCCGCGGCGAATGGGAGGTCCGCGACGTTCAGAACATCGCCGATATCCTCGTCGACCCGGAGGGCTCGCTCGAGCGACGGAACCATTGGGAGAAGACCAGCCACGCGCTCCTGGTCGGCGCCATCCTCCATGTCCTCTACGCGGAGAAGGACAAGACACTCGCGGGTGTCGCCTCGTTCCTCTCCGATCCGCGTCGGACAATCGAGGCCACGCTCGATGCGATGATGAAGACGCCCCATCTCGGCGAAGCCGGGCCGCACCCTGTCATCGCCAGCGCGGCGCGCGAGTTGCTCAACAAGTCGGACAACGAACGGTCGGGCGTCCTCAGCACCGCCATGTCCTTCCTCGGCCTGTATCGCGATCCTGTCGTTGCCCAGGTCACCCGGCGCTGCGACTGGCGCATCGCCGATATCGTCTCCGGCTCCAGGCCGACGACGCTCTATCTTGTCGTGCCGCCCTCCGACATCAATCGCACCAAACCCCTGGTCCGCCTGATCCTCAACCAGATCGGGCGCCGCCTGACCGAGGATATCCAGACCAAGGGCCAGCGCCAGCAGCTCCTCCTGATGCTCGACGAGTTCCCGGCCTTGGGCCGCCTCGATTTTTTCGAAAGCGCCCTCGCCTTCATGGCCGGCTACGGTTTGAAGAGCTTCCTCATCGCACAGAGCCTCAACCAGATCGAGAAGGCCTATGGCCCGAACAATTCGATCCTCGACAACTGCCATGTGCGCGTGAGTTTCGCGACGAACGACGAACGGACAGCAAAGCGCATCTCCGACGCCCTGGGCACCGCGACCGAGATGCGGGCCATGAAAAACTACGCCGGTCACCGATTGGCCCCCTGGCTCGGGCACATCATGGTGTCGCGGTCGGAGACAGCCCGTCCGCTCCTCACCCCGGGCGAGGTCATGCAGCTTCCACCCTCGGACGAGATCGTCATGGTCGCCGGCGCCCCTCCGATCCGGGCGAGGAAGGCGCGCTACTACGAGGACGTGCGGTTTCAGGAGCGCATCATGGACCCGCCGCAGCTCTCGCAAGGCCAGGCGGTACAGACCGACGACTGGAGCACGCTGCCGATTCCCCCAGCACCCGATATCGAAACCGAACGGGAGCCCGACCCGACCGACACGGAGGACACCACCGATTCCGAGCGTCGCCATCAGCCGGAACTGAGCCGGACGAAAACCGTCGAGCGAAAGCAGCCGATCGAGGACGAATTCGGGCTCGGCGAGCCGCCGGAGGAGATCGACGAGGACGTCGCCCAGACCAGCCGCATGACCCGCAACATGCATGTGGTCGCCCGGCAGGTCTCCATGAACCCCGACGACGGGATGGAACTCTAGGAGACGCGCATGGCAGGACCGGCCCGAAAACAGCGCCTCTCCGTCTATCTCGAACCGGAGATCATGAAAGCCCTCGCCGCCCATGCGGCGCGGCGCAACCAGTCCCTTTCCCTGATCGCGGAGGCCGGGATCGCCTCCTTCCTGTCGCCCGATGCCGCGGAACGCCAGGAAGCCACGCTCATCAAGCGTCTGGATCAGATCGACCGGCGCCTGGCCCGCCTGGAACGCGACCTGGGAATCTCGGTCGAGACCCTGGCGATCTTCGTGCGCTTCTGGCTGACCACCACGCCGCCTCTACCCGAGCCCGCCCAGAATGCGGCGCGGGCGAGCGCCGCGAAGCGCTACGAAGCCTTCGTCACCGCCGTCGGGCGGCGCCTCGCGCAGGGGCCGATGCTCAGGCAAGAGATTTCCGAGGAGCTCCCCGAACAGGCGCCCTGATTCACCCGGCTATCCCATCTCCCAGTTGCCGGATTCCGCCAGACCCGCATCCAGCACCGGCTCATCCCACTTTCTTGCAGCCCCCAGCCAACGATTGACCATCGCCTGGAACCCCGGTTCGCTGAAGCACACCTGGAAGGTGTAAAGCCGGTTCACCACCTGCCGCATGAGGTCGCGCATCTCGTCATCGTCGATCCGCGAGGCCTCGGTCCAGGGTACGCGGTTGCCCTCGGCATCGACCACGAAGACGTCGGAGTAATCCCCGGCCTTCGTCACGAGCCCGCGTCCGGCGTGGATATTCTCAAGCATGGTGTTGCGAACGCAGATCATCGCCATGGCCTTGGCAAGCTGCGCCGCGATCCGTTCCTCTTCCTTCCAGTTCATGGGCATGCCTCTTCGAGGGGTTCAAAGCCCCGGCAGTCCAAGGCTCAGCTGAGGGTCGGGCGTTTCGCCCTGCGCCACCTCGTCCAGTGATGATAACGTGACACCCAAGAGGCGCACTCCCTTTTCCACCGGGAAGAGCGGCTCAAGGAGCGCGAGGGCAATTGCTCCGAGATCGCCAGCGCTCCGGACACCTGTGCCGATGGTGCGGCTGCGGGTGATCTGCTGGAAGTCGCTGTACTTGACCTTGAGCGTGACGGTGCGCCCGGTGATCCCCTTTGCTTCGCACCAATGCCAGACCTTGTCGGCAAGCAACGTCACTTCGCGCCTCGCGGCGTCCAGATCAAAGATGTCCTCGGCGAAGGTATCCTCGGTCCCGACGGATTTGCGGGGCCGGTCGGGCTGGATTGTACGATGGTCGATGCCGCGGGCGATCTGGTAGTACCACCCGCCTGCCTTCCCGAAATGCTCACGGAGGAACTCGGCCGATTTCGCCCGCAGATCGGCCCCGGTCAGGATGCCGAGCCGTTCCATCTTGGCGGCCGTCGCCGGGCCGACGCCATGGAACTTCTTCACCGGCAGTTCGGCGACGAACAGCGGCACCCGCGCCGGGGTGATGACCGCCTGTCCGTTCGGCTTGTTCAGATCGCTCGCCATCTTGGCCAGGAACTTGCAGTAGCTGATCCCGGCCGAGGCATTGAGGCCGGTGACCTCCTTGATCCGGTTGCGGATGATCTGCGCCACCTCGGTCGCGATGGGGATGCCCTGCTTGTTCTCGGTCACGTCGAGATAGGCTTCATCGAGCGACAGCGGCTCGATCAGGTCGGTGTGCTCGGCGAAGATCTCGCGGATCTGTGCCGAGACTGCCCGGTAGACGTCGAAGCGCGGCTTCACGAAGATCAGCTCCGGGCAGCGCCGCTTCGCCGTGACCGAGGGCATCGCCGAGCGCACCCCGAAGGTGCGGGCCTCGTAGCTGGCGGCGGCGACCACGCCCCGCGCGGCCGAGCCGCCGACCGCAACCGGCTTGCCTCGCAGCTCGGGATTGTCGCGCTGCTCGACCGAAGCATAGAAGGCATCCATATCGACATGGATGATCTTGCGGACCTGGCGGTCCGCTCCGGCCTTCTCCTCGATCCCCTCTCCCCGTTCCGACATGGCGTGTCGTCATCCCGCTGGTGCAGCCGGTCTCGCCACGATCTCCAGCAGGTCGGAGGGCAGCGGTCGTTGCAGCGCCTTGCCCAGTTAATGACGGCTATGGGCCGTTTCCAGACAGTCCGCTTCTCGGCGCCGAAGATTGAATGCTGCAGTTAGCCTCAGGCTGATCTCAGTCGATCGTCGATCGACAGGTTCATGAGTTGTCGAACTTCCGTTGGTCGGCGTACCTCCCCCGCTCGCCTGTACTTCTAGACAACGACGGTTTGTTCCACCAGGACAAGTACAAGGATGGCGGGACATGATATTGCGCGGCGCTTGTTTCAGAAAATATTCCTACGATAGAATGTGTGGCGCTACGCTTCCGCGCAGTTGCATCACCGGCATCGGAGCGGGACAACAGAAGGAAGGACATCAGGAGGCCGTATGATCAGTCGCGGTTCGGAATGGCACCGTTGGGAACCGCATATCCATGCGCCCGGCACCTTGTTCAACAACCAGTTCAAAGGCCCGAACGCCTGGGGCGACTACCTGACCAGCCTCGAACAGGCGACGCCCGTTATCCGCGCGATCGCGGTGACCGACTATTATTGTACCGATACCTACCAGGACGTCTTGCGGGAGATAAAGGAAAACGGCCGCCTGCCGGAGGTCGCGCTCGTCTTCCCCAATGTCGAGCTACGGCTTGACGTCGCCACGGTGAAAGAACGCTGGACCAACATTCACCTTCTCGTCTGCCCCAACGATCCGAAGCATGTGGCGGAGGTGGAGCGATTTCTCAGCCGGCTGAGATTTGAAGCCTTTGGCGACAACTTCGCCTGCACGCGAGAAGACCTTGCAAAGCTGGGGCGGAAGTCCAAGCCGGAGCTGAACGACGAGCGGGCCGCGTTCCGCCACGGGGCATCACAGTTCAAGGTCAACCCCGGAAAGTTGCGCGAAGAATACGCCAAGAGCGATTGGGCGAAAGAGAACATTCTGATCGCTGTCGCTGGCGCCGTAACCGACGGCACGTCCGGCATCCGCGATGCCAATGACGCAACCTTGCGTCAGGAAATTGAGAGGTTTGCACATATTATTTTTGCCAGCAGCCCGGCGCAGCGTGATTTCTGGCTGGGGCGGAAAAGCGGCGTCGGAGAGGATGTGCTTCGCGAGCGCTACGACGGCTGCAAGCCCTGCCTGCATGGCAGCGACGCCCATGAGCAGGCGACAGTCGCCAAACCCGATGGCAACCGCTATTCCTGGATCAAAGGTGCTCTGGAATTCGATGCGCTGCGCCAAGCCTGTATCGATCCTGCCGGTCGGGCCTATGTCGGTCCCCATCCCCCGTTTCGGGCGACGCCCGCACGCGTTATCGCGGAGGTTGAGTTGACGGGCGCCGACTGGTCGCAGACGCCGAAGCTCGCGCTCAATCCCGGTTTGGTCGCCATCATTGGCGCCCGGGGCTCCGGCAAGACCGCGCTTGCGGATGCGATCGCTGCGGGATGCGACGCGACGGATGGCCGATTGAGCAATGCGTCATTTATCGTGCGGGCGCGTGAGCATCTCAACGGCGTAGGCGTCCGGCTGAACTGGGAGACCGGAGATCCGTCGGTCCGCCCCTTGCTCGTTGACTCATTTGATCCGTCGCTCTATCCGCGAGCGCGGTATCTCTCCCAGAAGTTCGTCGAGGAGCTTTGCTCGGCCGATGGGTTGAAGGACGAATTGCTGAGCGAGATCGAGCGGGTTATTTTTGAAGCGCACAGCACGCTGGAACGCGACGGCGCGACGGATTTCGACGAGCTGCTGGAGTTGCGGACGATCGTGTTGCGCGACAACCGCAACCGTGACGAGGAGGCCATTGAGACACTCTCCGATCAAATCGGGCTCGAGCGCGAGAAGCAAAGCCAGATCGCCAGCCTCAAATCGCAGATCACTCAGAAGGACGCGCTGATCGCCGGCTATATCAAGAGCCGGGACAAGTTGGTGACCGCAGGCAGCGCGGAGCGCGTCGCGCGGCTGAACGCGCTCACCGAAGCCGCGGACTATGTCCGGACGCAGATTCGGCTCTGGTCGCAGGAGAGCCAAGCTCTGCGCTCTTTGCAGAACGACGTATCGGACTTCCGAACAAATCGCGCGCCGATGGCCCTGCGAACGACCAAGCAGAACTTCGTCGGCGCGCATCTCGACGACACGTCATGGGAGGTATTCCGGCAAACCTACGCCGGCAACGTCGACGGAACATTGACCGAGCGGCTGGCCAAGGCCGAGAAAGCAACAGCCGGGTGGCGGGGTAAGGAGCTGCCTCGTAAGGCGAGCGACCAGGAGCCCTATGTCGCCGACGACGCCGAGCTGAAGCGGTTGTCGCTAGGCGAACTTGAGGCCGAGATCGGCCGCATTCAGCGCCTCATCAACATCGATACCGACACCGCCAATCGCTTGCGCACGATAACCACCAAGATCGGGGACGAGAACGCCTCCCTGAAACGCCTGAAGGATTCGTTGGCCGATTGTGAAGGCGCGGCGACGCGGACCACCCAGCTCCAGTCCGATCGAGAGAAGGCCTATTTGCGGGTCTTCGAATCCATCGTCGCCGAAGAGCAAGTGTTGCACGCGCTATACCGACCGCTCATGGACCGGCTTGCGCAGGCGTCCGGGACGCTGCGCAAATTGTCGTTCTCGGTGTCGCGCCATGCGGACGTGCATCGCTGGGCGACGGAGGGCGAAGGCCTGTTCGACAAACGGCGCACCGGCCCGTTCAAGGGCGTCGGCACATTGGAGGCCTGGGCCGACGCGCTGCTGAAGCCGGCGTGGGAATCGGGCGATCCCAAAGCCGTTGCCGAGGCCATGGCGGGTTTCCGTCAGGCCCATCAGGCCGAACTGCTCGATCTCTCCGAGGTGCCGCGATCACAGCAAGCGGATTATCGCTCCTGGCTGAGACGCTTCGCCAAATGGCTTTACGGCACCAGCCATATCGAGATCAGCTACAGTATCGACTACGAAGCCGTTGATATTCGCAAGCTCTCTCCGGGCACGCGCGGCATCGTCCTGCTGCTGCTCTATCTTGCGTTGGACGACAGCGATGATCGCCCGTTGATCATCGACCAGCCGGAGGAAAACCTCGATCCGAAGTCGATCTTCGACGAACTGGTCGAGCTGTTCATTGCCGCGAAAAACGTGCGCCAGGTCATTATGGTGACGCACAACGCGAACCTCGTCGTCAACACGGATGCCGATCAGGTCATCGTCGCGTTCTCCGGCACTCATACGCCCGGGAAGCTGCCGCCTATCCGCTATCTGTCGGGTGGCCTCGAAAACGCGGATATGCGCAAGCACGTCTGCGACATCCTTGAAGGTGGCGAGCGCGCCTTCAAGGAGCGCGCCCGGCGCCTTCGCGTACGTCTCGATAGATAGCACAGCGAGATGGCCACACCCGACGTCCCCGTGTCCGATACTCGACAGCCTCTCGGCCCTCTGGCGGAGCGCGGCTGGTCTCTTCATAGCAGCGACTTCGCGGACGCCGACGCGACGGTGAGCGAACTGGGCAAGCTCGGCGATCGCCTCGGCACCCGCGTTGCCGGCCGCGCCGGCTCGTTCGAAGAGATCATCGAGCCTCACGGCGCCGACGATGCGCATCCCCGATCCTTGAGCGCCCGCTACGGCCTGGGGGCTTTGCCCTTCCATACAGAACTCAGCCATCGCACCAGACCATGCCGCTACCTTCTCCTCGGGTGTATCGCCCCAGGGTCGCCAGCCGCCGCAACGATGCTCCTCGACTGGAAGACGCTCGGCTTTTCGGTGGAAGAGCTTGACCTGCTTGAAGGCACTCCGATGCTCGTTCGTAGCGGTCGGCGTTCCTTCTACTCGACGATCCTCGCGCCGGGAGGAGCCTTCCTGCGATACGATCCCGGCTGTCTTGAACCCGTGGACCAGCGCGGCCGCATGGCTCTGGCGCTCATCGAGGACCGGATCGCCGGCGCTTCGCCCCAAGCTCATCAGTGGCGCCAGGGCGACATCCTCGTCATCGACAACTGGCGCGTCCTTCACGGGCGCAGCCCGTCGGACCGAGGGTCTGGCCGACGCCTCGCAAGGATTCTCATCAATGCCTGAAGATGTCTTCATCGCCATAAACGGCGACGCGCTCCATGCAAAATCGAAGGTCTACATTGGCCGTGCGCTGGCCCGCAAAGGCGCCAGCGATCTCGACGAGTATCAGCTGTGGGCCTCCCTCGCGCTCGAGCTGCTCGGCAAGGCCGCACTCGCCCGGAAGCATCCGAGCCTCGTGGTCGATCCAACGCACTGGCAGTCGATGTTCGTTGCGGCCGGGATCAACGTCACGACAGACGTGAAGACGATCACCGCCAAGACCTTGTTCGAACGCCTGGCCCATCTCGTCCCGCGCTTCGACAAGACAGTCCAGAAATTCTGCCAGGACATCGCCGAGCGCCGAAACGCCGAGCTCCACTCGGCCGATCTTCCGTTCCGGACGATGCGTCTCGACGCCTGGGAGGCACGCTATTGGCATGCGTGCGACACAATCTTGCACCAGATGGACTCATCCCTGGAGCAATGGCTCGGCGCAGCCGATGCCAAGGCGCCTCGCCAGCTTCTCGATGAGGCCGCCAAGGCCCTCGCGGCGGCCGTCAAGCTGCGCGTCGAGGCCGCCCGCGACCAATTCGACGCGTTGAAAAAGGCAGAGCGCGAGCGCCTGACCGCCGAGGCGGAATTGCGCGAACCGCAGCACCAGACGGGAATCTTCAAAGGCCGGTACGACGAGATCTGGGCCGAAAGCTGCCCGGCCTGCAAATGCCGAGCATTCATGAGCGGCGAGCAAACCGGCGAATACATCAGCGAAGAGCGCGATGAGCATGCGATCTGGGAAATCGTCAACCGCGAGTTTGTCGGCGAAGAGTTTCGTTGCCTGACATGCGATTTGACGCTCATGGGAAGCGACGAAATCGACGCCTCGGGCCTGAACTACATCCACGAGGATCAACAAGAACGTGAAATGGAATACGAGCCCGACTACGGGAATGACTGATCGCAAATGGAGACGGACGCAACGAGGCAAGGCCTATGCCGGTTTACTTCATAGGGGCGTTGTTGCAAAACCCTGTCTCCCAAGGATTCACATCGCGAATCCATGCGGTTAGACGGGACGCATGAGCAAGCCATCACCCGCCCGCTACCGCA
>NZ_JBHTFQ010000019.1:0-25100 GCF_042666235.1 Halodurantibacterium daqingense
GCCATCGCACTCCTCCATCATGGAAAATGCGACCAAGGTGCCCGCCGGGTGCCGCCAGAGGAAGCCCAAACCCAATGGGGGAAAAACCCCGCTTACGATGCATCTGACGCCGCGGCCAGAGGCTGAACCCAACAGGCCGCGTCACCAGGCCCGGGCGGGAACATCCGGCTCCGCCTGTATTTTCACGCCCCGTCCAGCATCATCTGATAAGAGGCGGGCACATATCGGAATCCCTCGCCTTCGGCTGCGACATAGCCCAGTGCGGGGAAGGGCATGTGATAGCCGATGAACGGGATCCGCTCTTGGGCCAGCATCCCGAAGATGCGCCGGCGTGTCTCGGCGGCGGCCATCTTGTCCATGTCGAACCGCACTTCCCAATCGGGGTGCTCGACCGACCAGGCAAAATGGTTCGCCGTATCGGCGATCAGGGCCAGACGAGCGCCCTCGCTTTCCAGCATGAAGGCCAGATGGCCAGGTGTATGGCCGAACGCTTCGATTGCGGTGATGCCGGGTGCGACTTCGTCCTCGCCTTCGATCAGGCGGATATCATCGCCCAGCGGACGCACGTTGGCGTTGAAACCCTCGTTCCCGGCTGCGGCCCAATGCTCATGCTCGACCCGTCCGGTCACGTACCGCGCGTTGGCGAAAGTCCGCACGCCGTCGCGCATCAGGCCGCCGATATGATCGCCGTGCATATGCGTCAGGACGACCACGTCGATCTGGTCGGGTGCATGGCCGGCGTCTTGCAGCGCAGTGGTGATGCCCTCGGCATCGGTGCCGGTATCGAACAGCACAAGTTCCGTGCCGGTATTGACCACGACGGGCGTGAAGAAGAACTGTGCGCGGTCGGTCGGGATGAAATGCGCCTCGGCGACGCGTGCGAACTCTTCCTCGGACACGTTGAGGCCGAAGATGCTGTGCGGATCGGGCCGCGTCTGGGTGCCGGCGAGAAGCGCGGTCACTTCGAATGCGCCAAGAGGGAACCTGTGGTGTCGGGTAAAGCTGTGCCCCATCATGTCGGCCTCGGCAATTGCGGAAGAAGGAAAGGCGCTCGCGGCAAACGGAAGGGCTGTGCCGGCCAGAAGTGCCTGCCGCCGCGAAAGATGCTGGAAGGGTAAGCGTGCCATGACAATCCCCTGCTGCTGGCGATGCAGGTGCAACGGTAGCCCGGCGCCCGACCCTGTCCAGATGCGGGCATCAGCTGTCGCTGGGATGCGGTGCCCACCACTGATCGATGCGGGCGATCTCGGCGTCGCTCCAGCCGAAGTGATGCGCAAGCTCGTGCACGAAGACATGCGCGACCAGATCGCCCAGCAGTACGTTTTCGCGCTGGTGCCATTCGTCGAGGATCGGACGCCGGAACAGCCAGATCGTGTCGGGCCCGTGCGGCTGGTCCATCACCGACTTTTCGGTCATGGGCACGCCCTCGTAAAGGCCGGTCAGCTCGAACGGGTCGTGCAGATCAAGTTCGTCCAGCATCTCGTCGGCGGGAAAGTCCTCGACCCGCAGCAGCACGGCACGCGCTGCCGTGATATACTGCGGCGGCAGACGGTCGATCGCCTCCTGTGCCAGTTCCGCGATGTCGTCGAGGGATGGCGGGGTGATGCCGCTCCAGCTGTTGGTCATGCCTGTCTCCTTGCCTGGTGATCATATGGACAAAATGCCCCGGTTGTGAAAGAGGGGCGGGAACAGGAGTGTACCCATGACAACGACCCGCTTCGCCCCTTCGCCCACCGGTTGGCTGCATGTCGGCAACCTGCGCACGGCGCTGTTCAACTACCTTATCGCGCGCAAGACCGGGGGCCAGTTCATCCTGCGGCTGGACGACACGGATGCGGAACGCTCCAAGCCCGAATATGCCGATGGTATCCAGCGGGATCTGGAATGGCTGGGTCTGACCTGGGATCGGCTGGAACGCCAGTCGGACCGGCTGGACCGTTATGCCGCCGAGGCAGAGCGGCTGCGGCAGATGGGGCGGTTCTACGAGTGCTTCGAGAGCCCGGTCGAACTGGACCTGAAGCGCAAGAAGCAGCTGAACATGGGCAAGCCGCCCGTCTATGACCGGGCCGCGCTGAACCTGACGGATGAACAGAAGGCCGAAAAGCGCGCCGAGACCCCCGGCTACTGGCGGTTTCTGCTGAACCAGGAACGGATCGAATGGCAGGACGGCATCCTGGGCGACATCTCGATCGACGCCGCCAGCGTCTCGGACCCGGTTCTGATCCGGGCGGATGGCCAGGTGCTTTACACGCTCGCCTCGGTCGTGGATGACGTGGACATGGGTGTTACCCATATCGTGCGCGGATCGGACCATGTGACCAACACCGCCACGCAGATCCAGATCATCGAGGCGCTGGGCGCGACGCCGCCGGCCTTTGCCCATCACAGCCTTCTGACCGGCCCGCAGGGCGAGGCGCTGTCCAAGCGTCTTGGCACCCTTGCGCTGCGCGATCTGCGCGAACGGGGGGTGGAGCCTGCAGCCCTTCTGTCACTGATGGCGCGGCTGGGTTCATCGCAGCCGGTCGAACTGCGGCTGTCGCTGGACGAAATCGCGGCAGGATTCGATCTGTCGCAGTTCGGCGCCGCACCCACCCGGTTCGACGCCGAGGACCTGTTCCCGCTGACGGCGAAGTACGTGCAGGGGCTAGGCTTTGACGACGTGAAGGCGCGGATCGCGGCGCTGGGCGTTCCTGCCGAAAAGGCCGAGGATTTCTGGCGCGTCGCACGCGACAACATCACCGTCCTGAACGACCTGGAGGCATGGTGGGCGCTGTGCCGTGACGGAGCGGAACCGGTGATTGATCCCGAGGATGCCGAATTTGTGGCTCAGGCACTGGCGCTGTTGCCGCCGCTGCCGTTCGGTGCCGACACCTGGTCGCAATGGACAGCCGCCGTCAAGGAAGCGACGGGCCGCAAGGGCAAGGGGCTGTTCATGCCGCTGCGCAAGGCCCTTACCGGGCAGGCGCATGGGCCCGACATGGGCGATCTGATGCCGCTGTTGCAGGTGGTGCGGGCGAAAGAGGGCGCGTCGGGCTGAGGCCCGTCAGTCGTCCATTCTTGGCTCGCCGGTAATGGGGTCGATGTTCATCTCGACCTTGCCGGTTTCGGTGAAGAACTCGACCTCCCAGTAACCGTCCCTGTCCCAGTCGATGTCGGTAAAGCTGACGACGCCTTCGCGCTCCTCGACGATGGCGAGGATTTCCGACAGCGGGCGCGCATCTTCGGGCGGGCGGGACTGGGCCTGAGCCGCGATCGGCGCGAGGATCAGGGCGCTCAGGGCAAGGCTGGGCAAAATGCGCATCGGGCACTCCTTGAATAAGACCTGCACGCCCAACGCCCGATAGCGTATTTGGTTCATCGGCCGCCGGCCGATCTCGGGCAGCGCGCGGCTTGACGTAGAGACAGCCGGGCGCAAGGCGGCAGCGGTGGGATCGGGGCGAGGTGGGCATCAAGGCTCTTGTCACATGGGCGCGACCTGCGCTATCGAGCTTGTGTCAGTTCGGGAGAAGCCGGGTTTCAGACCCGGTGCCGAAGGAGCAACCGCCCCGGTAAACTCTCAGGCGCAAGGGACCGTTCTGGCAGAAGGACTCTGGAGAGAGGCGCGAAGGGCGTCCGCCGAAGGGATAACGATCTCAGGCGAAGGGACAGAGGGGGCATCGGAACCGCAGGCGTTGCCTGCCAATGCGATGCCGTGTTCAGAAGACCGGCGACAGAAGGGGAGGGCGGCATGGCCGACCTGAAACGCACGGTGCTATATGATCTCCATCACACGTTGGGCGCCAAGATGGTGCCCTTCGCAGGCTATGAGATGCCGGTGCAATATGCCGCCGGCGTTCTGAAGGAGCATCTGCACACGCGCGCAGCGGCAGGCCTTTTCGATGTCAGCCATATGGGGCAGGTCATTCTTCGGCCACGCTCGGGCGATGTGGCCGATGCTGCGCGGGCGCTTGAGACGATTGTGCCTGTCGATCTTCTGGGGCTGGCCGAAGGGCGCCAGCGCTACGGGTTCTTCACCTCGGCCGAGGGGGGCATCCTTGACGATCTGATGATCGCCAACCGGGGTGACCATCTTTTCCTTGTGGTCAACGCGGCCCGCAAGGACGCTGATCTTGCGCATCTGCGCGCACATCTGTCCGATACCTGCGCGGTGGAGGAGGTGACCGACCGCGCCCTGCTTGCGCTCCAGGGGCCGGCGGCTGAACGGGTGCTCGAGGCACTGGTTCCGGGCGTGGCAGCGCTGGGCTTCATGGATGTCGCGGTTCTGGGCGAGGGGCTCTGGATCTCCCGTTCGGGCTATACCGGCGAAGACGGATACGAAATCTCGATGCCCGGCGAGGCTGCCGTGCCTTTTGCCCGTGCCTTGCTGAAGGATCCCGCGGTGGCGCCGATCGGCCTTGGTGCGCGCGACAGCCTGCGGCTCGAGGCGGGACTGTGCCTTTACGGGCACGATATCAATGAAACCACCACCCCGGCCGAGGCCGCGCTGGGCTGGGCGATCCAGAAGGTGCGCCGGACGGATGGTGCGCGGGCCGGAGGTTTTCCGGGCGCCGAACGCATCCTTGCGGAACTGTCCGCGGCGCCTCTCCGCCGCCGCGTGGGCCTGCTGCCGGAGGGGCGCGCCCCGATGCGCGAGGGCACGGCGCTTTTTGCCACCGCCGAAGGGGGCGCGCCGGTGGGCCAGGTAACCTCGGGCGCCTTCGGCCCCAGCATCGAACGACCGATGTCGATGGGCTATGTCCCGATTGACGCGGCCACGCCGGGCACGACACTCTGGGGCGAGGTGCGCGGCAAGCGCTTGCCTGCCACCGTCACCATCCTTCCTTTCCGTCCTTCAACCTACAAACGCTGACGAGGATCAGATGAAATACACCGAAGAACATGAATGGCTGCGCGTCGAAGGCGATCTGGTCGTCGTCGGGATCACCGAACATGCCTCGACCCAGCTGGGCGATGTCGTCTTCGTGGAATTGCCCGAGGTCGAAACCGTCGTCGCCAAGGGCGACGAAGTGGTGGTGATCGAAAGCGTCAAGGCGGCGTCGGACATTCTGGCGCCCTGTGACGGCGAGATCGTCGAGGTCAACGAGGCGCTGACCGACAACCCGGCGCTGATCAACGAAGACCCGACCGGTGATGCCTGGTTCTTCAAGATGAAGCTCGACGATCTCAGCGTGCTCGACGACTTCATGACCGAGGACGAATACAACGACTATATCGGCTGAGGACAATCATGCCCTATACCCCCGTCGCCTATGACGCCTATGATTTCGCCAACCGCCGCCACATCGGCCCCTCACCGGCCGAGATGGCGGGCATGCTGGAGGTTCTGGGCGTCGAAAGCCTTGATGCGCTGATCGCCCAGACCGTCCCGGACACGATCCGCCAGGCGCGGCCGCTTGACTGGGCGCCGCTGGCCGAACACGAGCTGCTGGCGCGGATGCGTGCGGTGGCGGGGAAGAACCGGGTGATGACCAGCCTGATCGGGCAGGGCTATTACGGCACCGTCACACCGCCGGCGATCCAGCGCAACATTCTGGAAAACCCGGCATGGTACACGGCCTATACGCCCTATCAGCCCGAAATCGCGCAGGGCCGGCTTGAGGCGCTGCTGAACTATCAGACGATGGTGTCGGATCTGACCGGCCTTCCGGTGGCCAATGCCTCGCTTCTGGACGAGGCGACCGCCTGTGCCGAGGCGATGGTCATGGCGCAGCGTGTGGCGAAGTCGAAGGCCCGGGCCTTCTTCGTGGATGAGAACTGCCACCCGCAGAACATCGCCGTGATGCAGACCCGGGCGGCACCACTGGGCATCGAGATCCTCCTTGGCGCCCCCGAAGCGCTTGAGGCCGACAAGGTGTTTGGCGCGATCTTCCAGTATCCGGGCACTTTCGGGCATCTGCGCGATTTCACCGATGAAATCGCCGCGTTGCATGCGGCGAAGGCCGTGGCCGTGGTAGCGACCGATCTTCTGGCGCTGACGATGATCAAGGAACCCGGTGCCATGGGCGCCGATATCGCCGTGGGCTCCAGCCAGCGTTTTGGCGTGCCCTTGGGCTATGGCGGACCGCATGCCGCCTTCATGTCCTGCCGCGATGACATGAAACGCGCCATGCCGGGCCGGATCGTTGGCGTTTCGATCGACGCGCGCGGCGAACGCGCCTATCGGCTGGCGCTGCAGACGCGCGAACAGCATATCCGCCGCGAAAAGGCCACGTCGAACGTCTGCACCGCGCAGGCGCTTCTGGCGGTCATGGCGTCATTCTACGCCGTGTTCCATGGGCCGAAGGGGCTGCGGGCCATTGCGGAAAAGGTGCATTTCAACACGGTCCGTCTGGCCGAGGCGCTGAAATCCGCAGGGGCCGAGGTCGCGCCCGGCGCGTTCTTCGACACGATCACCGTGCGCGTGGGCGTGGGGCAAGCGGGCATCCTCGCCGCTGCCGAACAGCGCGGCATCAACCTGCGCAAGGTCGGACGTGACCGGGTCGGTATCTCGCTGGATGAAACCACCGATGCGGATGTCATCGCCCGCGTTCTGTCGGCCTTCGGCATTTCGGATCCTGCCCCGGCGGAAACCGCGCTGGGCTTTCCCGAAAGCCTGGTGCGCGCCAGCGATTACCTGACGCATCCGGTTTTCCACATGAACCGCGCCGAATCCGAGATGATGCGCTACATGCGTCGCCTTTCGGACCGCGACCTTGCGCTGGATCGCGCGATGATCCCGCTGGGCTCTTGTACGATGAAGCTGAACGCCGCGGCCGAGATGATGCCGATCACCTGGCCCGAATTCGCCTCGCTGCACCCTTTCGTTCCTGCCGATCAGGCGCAGGGCTATGCGGAAGTGCTGCGCGACCTTTCGGAAAAGCTGTGCGAGATCACCGGCTATGACGCCTTTTCGATGCAGCCGAATTCGGGGGCGCAGGGGGAGTATGCCGGCCTTCTGACCATCCAGGCCTATCATCGCGCGCGGGGCGAGGGGCATCGCGATATCTGCCTGATCCCCGTTTCGGCACACGGCACCAATCCGGCCAGCGCGCAGATGTGCGGAATGCAGGTTGTGGTGGTCAAGTCGGCCGACAACGGCGATATCGACCTTGACGATTTCCGCGCCAAGGCCGAGGCCGCGGGCAATCGGCTGGCGGCCTGCATGATTACCTATCCTTCGACACATGGTGTGTTCGAGGAGACGGTGAGCGAGGTCTGCGCCATCACCCATGCGCATGGCGGCCAGGTCTATCTCGACGGCGCCAACATGAATGCGATGGTCGGCCTTTCCAAGCCCGGGGAAATCGGGGCGGATGTCAGCCATCTCAACCTGCACAAGACCTTTGCCATTCCGCATGGCGGCGGCGGGCCCGGCATGGGGCCGATCGGCGTCAAGGCGCATCTCGCGCCCCATCTGCCTGGCCACCCCGAAACCGGCGGCGGCGAGGGCCCGGTAAGTGGCGCGCCGTGGGGGTCGGCCTCGATCCTGCTGATCTCCTGGGCCTATTGCCTGATGATGGGTGGGGCGGGGCTGACGCAGGCCACCAAGGTTGCGATTCTGAACGCGAACTACATCGCACGGCGCTTGGAAGGGGCCTATGAGGTGCTGTTTCGCGGCACCAGAGGTCGGGTGGCGCATGAGTGCATCCTGGACACGCGCCCCTTCGCGGCGGCCGGTATCACTGTGGACGATATTGCCAAGCGCCTGATCGACAACGGCTTTCATGCCCCCACGATGAGCTGGCCCGTTGCCGGAACGCTGATGGTCGAGCCGACCGAGTCCGAGACGCGCGCCGAGCTGGACCGTTTCGTGACCGCCATGCTTGCCATCCGGGACGAGATCGCAGCGGTCGAGAAGGGCGAGATCGACGCCACGAACAACCCGCTGAAGCATGCCCCGCATACGGTCGCCGATCTGATCGCCGAGTGGGACCGCCCCTATAGCCGCGAACAGGGTTGTTTCCCCCCGGCATCGTTCCGGGTGGACAAGTACTGGCCGCCCGTCGGGCGTGTGGACAATGTGCATGGGGATCGCAATCTGATCTGCACCTGCCCGCCGCTCGAGGATTACGCAGAAGCGGCCGAATAGCACTTGCCGGGCGCGCCTTGCGGTGCGCCCGGTCCCTGCGAAGTGCCGGTCCCACAGCCCCTTCAGCTGTCTTGACAACAAAATCCGGCCGGGGCAGAAATCGCGCAGTTGGGGTCGTAGCTCAGTTGGGAGAGCGCGTCGTTCGCAATGACGAGGTCAGGGGTTCGATCCCCCTCGACTCCACCAACCTCAGCAGCTTTCTGAAAACAATGACTTCGGTTTGCTGACCAGGCTGACGAGCGGGTGTCGAACCATGTCCGCTCCTGGTTTTGCCTGGCTTTCGAATACGCCCGCTCTGGACGCCTGACGGGGTGCCGTGACGTCCCGCAGGTCTGGCCATGCCTTTCTGCAGTCCAACTGGCTTCACCAGGTAAGCCGCAGCACGAGGCACGATGGCGACACTGCTCGGCCTTCCCTGGCTCTCCTTCCCGCGCGTACCTTCAAGCCACGCCATGGCGCCCCCGCGAGAACTCGCATGCGGAACCGTCGGCGTCGCTCAGGCAACGCGAGCTGGCGCCGTGAAAAGAGGCAAATGCTCTTGGCCTCTGCCGTCGCCCTTGCGAGTTCGTGCGCTCGCTCGTTTCAATGGTTGCCGTCCCCCGTGATCCACAGCCATGAGACGGCCAGCCCTGCGGCTGCCTCCGGAAGGGTCGCGGTTCTCGACCGGTTTGCGATCGCCCTTGCGTCATCCCCGGGCCTGTCAGGCGGCAAGTCGTCGGTAGCGCCTTACCAGTTCCCGAGAGTCGTGGATGATCGTCATGGAACTCGGCCATTCATCGACCTGCCATACCGTGATGATTCCAGCGCGTCAAAGGCTGCAGCCAATTCGGCACGGCTGTTGGTGATCCTGGCTGCAGCGGCGTGCTTATTCTCGATGTCGTCCTTGATCTTTCCGGCACCATCCCGAAGCAGGGCAAGCCGCGTCCGCAACAGCCAGATAACGATCCGACGCCTGTGCATGCATAGCCCGCGAGCGAGCCGGATCTGCGGCGGCTTCAGCGCATCGTGACGATCGCCTTCGCTTGAGCGGCAATCCCAATGGCGGCGCTCTGCCCGGAGGCGAAGGCCGCATTATGAAAACTGCTCATGTTCTTCCGTCGGATTATGAATTTCTCCTGGGGGGCGATCTGCGTTATGGGATGGGGTCTTCTTTGGGATTGCTGACATGCACGGACTGATCCTTCCACCGTCCCGGACTTTCGCGCAGCTGACTACACTGGCCCGCGAGCGGATTCTCATCCTGGACGGGGCGATGGGAACGCAGATCCAGGGCCTGGGTCTAAGCGAGGAGGACTTTGTGGGCAAGGGTTCGGGCTGTGCCTGTGCGCACCATTCCGATCATCCGCAAAAGGGCAACAATGACCTGCTGATCCTCACTCAACCGCAGGCCATCGAGGACATCCATCTTGCCTATGCCCTTGCAGGCGCCGACATCGTCGAGACGAACACCTTCTCCTCGACCACCATCGCGCAGGCCGACTATGGGCTGGAAAACGCGGTTCACGACCTGAACGCGGAAGGCGCCCGCATCGCGCGGCGCGCCATGGACCGTGCCACCGCAACCGACGGTCGGCCGCGGTTCGTGGCCGGCGCCGTGGGGCCAACGAACCGCACCGCCTCGATGAGCCCGGATGTGAACGACCCCGGTTATCGCGCCGTCAGCTTCGACGAGCTTCGGATCGCCTATGGCCAGCAGATCCGCGGCCTGATCGCCGGCGGTGCCGATCTGATCCTGATCGAGACGATCTTCGACACGCTCAATGCCAAGGCCGCGATCTTTGCCTGTTTCGAGGCCTTCGCCGAGCATGGCCAGCGCCTGCCGGTGATGATCTCGGGCACCATCACCGATGCATCGGGGCGGACGCTTTCGGGGCAGACACCGACGGCGTTCTGGCATTCGGTTCGCCACGCGCGGCCGTTCACCATCGGGCTGAACTGCGCGCTGGGCGCCGCTGCGATGCGCCCGCATATGGCCGAAATCGCCGCTGTGGCGGACACCTTCACCTGCGCCTACCCCAATGCCGGGCTGCCCAACGCCTTTGGCCTTTATGATGAAACGCCTGATGAAACCGCAGCCCAGGTGGTCGATTTCGCGCGGGACGGGCTGGTGAATGTGGTGGGCGGTTGTTGCGGCACGACGCCCGAGCATATCCGCGCCATCGCCGATGCTGTTGCGGGCCAACCCCCGCGGGAGGTGCGCCAATGAGCCGCTATCTGCGACTGTCGGGGCTGGAGCCCTTCGTGCTGACGCCCGACATTCCCTTCGTCAATATCGGCGAGCGGACGAACGTGACCGGCTCGGCCCGGTTCCGCAAGCTGATCACCAACCGCGATTATGCCGCGGCGCTGGATGTTGCGCGCGATCAGGTGGAAAACGGCGCCCAGATCATCGACATCAACATGGACGAGGGCCTGATCGACAGCCGCGCGGCGATGGTTGAATTCCTCAACCTCATCGCCTCGGAGCCCGATATCGCCCGGGTGCCGGTGATGATCGACAGTTCCAAATGGGAGGTGATCGAGGCAGGGCTGCAATGCGTGCAGGGCAAGCCGGTCGTCAACTCGATCAGCCTGAAAGAGGGCGAAGAGCAGTTCCGCCATCACGCGAGCCTGTGCCTGGCCTATGGGGCGGCCGTGGTGGTCATGGCCTTTGACGAACAGGGCCAGGCCGATACATTCGCGCGCAAGACCGAGATCTGCGCCCGCGCCTACCGCATCCTGGTGGAGGAACTGGGGTTCCCGCCAGAGGATATCATCTTCGACCCCAACATCTTTGCCGTGGCGACCGGGATCGAGGAGCACGACAACTATGGTGTCGATTTCATCGAGGCGACGCGCTGGATCCGTCGGAACCTGCCCCACGCCCATGTCTCGGGCGGGGTGTCGAACCTGTCGTTCAGCTTCCGTGGCAACGAGCCGGTGCGCGAGGCGATGCACGCGGTCTTTCTGTATCACGCGATTCAGGCCGGCATGGACATGGGGATTGTCAACGCGGGCCAGCTTGCGGTCTATGACCAGATTGACCCCGATCTGCGCGAGGCATGCCAAGATGTGGTCCTGAACCGCACGCCCAGGGCCGGCGGAACCGCGACCGAACGGCTGCTCGAGCTTGCCGAACGTTTCCGTGGCGGCGCGCGCGAAGAAAAGATCCGCGATCTCGCCTGGCGCGACTGGCCGGTGGAAAAGCGGCTTGAACATGCGCTGGTCAACGGCATTACCGAGTTCATCGAGGCCGATACCGAACAGGCCCGACTTGCCGCCGCGCGTCCGCTGGACGTGATCGAGGGGCCGTTGATGGCGGGGATGAACGTGGTGGGCGATCTGTTCGGCGCCGGCAAGATGTTTCTGCCGCAGGTGGTGAAATCGGCCCGCGTGATGAAGCAGGCGGTGGCGGTGCTGCTGCCGCATATGGAGGCGGAAAAGGCCGCCACCGGTGGCAAGGGCCGCGAGGCGGCCGGCAAGATCCTGATGGCCACGGTGAAGGGCGACGTGCATGACATCGGCAAGAACATCGTCGGCGTGGTTCTGGCTTGCAACAATTACGACATCATCGACCTGGGCGTGATGGTGCCCCCGCAGAAGATCCTGCAGGTCGCCCGTGAACAGAAGGTGGATGCGATCGGCCTTTCAGGGCTCATCACCCCGTCGCTTGACGAAATGGTGCATCTGGCCTCCGAGATGGAGCGCGAAGGCTTTGACATCCCGCTGCTGATCGGGGGCGCGACCACCTCGAAGGTGCATACGGCCGTGAAGATCGCGCCGCGCTATAATCGTGGCCCGGCCGTCTATGTGACCGATGCAAGCCGTGCGGTCGGTGTGGTCAGCCAGCTTCTGAACCCGGCGCAGCGTGCGGCCTATGTCGAAGGCATCCGCAGCGAATACGACGATGTCGCCGAACGCCATCACCGGAACGAGGCGGCCAAGGCCCGTCTGCCACTGGCGGCGGCGCGGGCCAATGGGCTGAAGCTGGACTGGGGCAGTTACGACGTGCCCGCGCCCGTCTTCACCGGCGCCCGGGTGATCGAGCCCTGGGATCTGGCCGAAATCGCCCGGTTCATCGACTGGACTCCCTTCTTCCAGACCTGGGAGATGAAGGGCGTCTATCCCCGCATTCTTGAAGATGCTCATCAGGGCGAGGCCGCCCGCGCGCTGTTTGCCGATGCCCGCGAGATGCTGGATCGCATCATTGCCGAACGCTGGTTCAACCCGCGTGCCGTGGTGGGCTTCTGGCCGGCGAACGCCGTGGGCGACGACATCCGTCTTTATGCCGATGACGCGCGCAGGGAACCGCTGGCCACGCTGCACACGCTGCGCCAGCAGACGGCCAAGCGCAACGGCCGGCCCAACCTTGCCCTGTCGGATTTCGTTGCCCCTGAGGGCAGTGTTCCCGATTATGTAGGGGCTTTCGTTGTGACCGCCGGCCCGGAAGAAGCCGAGATTGCCGCGCGTTTCGATGGCGCCAACGACAACTATGGTGCGATCATGGTCAAGGCGCTTGCGGACCGCTTTGCCGAAGCGATGGCCGAAATGCTGCATCAGCGCGTCCGGCGCGAGCTTTGGCCCTATAGCCCCGACGAGAGCTTCAGCCCCGCCGAGCTGATCGGCGAGCCCTACCGCGGGATCAGACCGGCCCCCGGATATCCGGCGCAGCCCGATCATACCGAAAAGTCCACGCTGTTCAGCCTTCTCGATGCCGGGGCAACGACAGGGGTGACGCTGACCGAAAGCATGGCAATGTGGCCCGGATCGTCCGTCTCGGGGCTCTATATCGGACATCCCGACAGCTATTACTTCGGCGTGGCCAAGGTCGAGCGTGATCAGGTCGTCGATTACGCGGCGCGCAAGAGAATGACGGTGGCGGAGACCGAGCGCTGGCTTGCACCGATCCTGAACTATGTCCCCGGGGCGGCAAGCACCACGGCGGCTGCCTGAGCGGCAGCCGCCGTGCATGCCCCATCCCCGTCCCGGCCTGCCGTCATTCGGATGGGTCCTAACTATCGTATCCGCCAGCATCCTTTTGCGCATTGGCCGCGTATATGCAAAAGGAGCTAGATGTTCCCCGACGAGAAGATGGAGCGCTGCGCGTGGACGGGGATCATAGGAGACTTGCGGCGCCCGCTCTGGCGGGCACCGGCGACGAACTGCGCAATCGCGGCATGTTCTTCAGTTCGATCACCGTGCCACGGGTTGCGCTTCTCGCGGCGCGGTTCGAAGCTGAACCGCTGCGCGTGATCGTCGTGATCTCGGTCGCGCTGGTCTTGTGGAGCCTTGCCCTGACGACTCCGACCGCGTTGCGGGGCGGAAACCCGCTTGCGATCGACCTTGCGGTGCATGCCGCTGTCATTGCGGTCGTCATCGGCCTGGCTGTTTTTCCCGGATGCCAGCTTTGGCTTGCGGTCGTCCTTTTCACGCTGGCCTTTGGCGTATCGCTTTTGGTGCAGGCCGCGCTGGTGCCAGGCTATCTGCCCGACAATGCGGCGCAGCTGATTGCGGCGGGCTATGTGCTGAACCTGGCCATCGGTACGCTGGCGGGACTTGCGGGACGGTTCGTGCTATGGCGCCTGATGGAATCCGCGGGCCGCCGCAGCGCCGAGGTTGCCATGGCGATCACAGTCACTGCGGCCTATGCCGCCTTTGCACCGCCGCTGGCTCTCTGGTTCGTGACCGCAATGGTCGATCCTTCCCCGCCCGGAGCCTTCGGCGACGTGCTGGGCCTTTCGGAGCATGCGGCGGCGGCGATGATGCGGGGCTATCGCGGTGCGTTGGCCTGCGGCGTGGTCCTGTTCATCTTTCTGGATCCGCCGGTGCGGCGCGACCTGGTCTGCGCCGCGCGTCTCTTGCCGGTTTTTCTGCTGCTTGCCGTGCTGAGCCTTGCCGGCGTTTCCCTGCATCCCGCGCTTGATGTCACAGTCGCGGCAATCTGCATCAGCCTGTTGTTCCCGGTCAAGGCAAGCATCCTTGCCAGCGCGATCGGCATCCCGCTTTACGCCGGACTCACCGGGGCTATGGTCGATCTGTCGCCGCCGGCAAATGCCCAGGGTGCAATCCTTGAAATATACTCGGTCATCGCGCTTGCCCTGCTGCTCATGGTCCTTGTGCTGCGTTTCCGGTCGCGCCAGCGCATTCTCATGCAACGCGAAACAATGAGCAGGCTGTTCCGGATCCAGGATTTCGCGCAGATCGGACTGTTCGTCGTGGATGTGGCCCAGGGGCAGATTCAGCTGGACCCGACGGGGCGCAAGCTTCTGGGGGTGGCGGTGTCCGCCTGCCCGCTGGGCGCCCTGCGCCGCCGCCTGCATCCGGGCGATCTGCGCCAACTGACCGAGGTGATGCGCGTGGCGGGCCCCGAGCCCAGGTCGTTGACCCTGCGTTTTCAGCGTGATCCGCTGGGCGCCCCGGGGGACTATGCCTTCATCAAGCTGTTCGTCTGGTACGAGGTCGTCGCTGGTGGGCGAACCTATGCCTACGGGCTGTTGCTGGACACGACAACGGACATGCGCCGGGAATGCGAACTGCGCCGTGTGCTTGCCGAGTTGTCGGACCGCCAGGGCCGCCAGACACAGATGTTCTCCATCATCTCGCACGAACTGCGGACACCGGCTGCGATCATGTCGATGCTGATCGACGAGGTGGACAGCGGCACGCCCTGGCCCGAGGCTGCACCGCGCCTGCGCAGCGTTACCGAGCAGTTGCTGTCGATCCTTGCGGACATGCGCCAGGCCGTTCGCCCGGAGGAAAACCTGCCGATCCGCTGGGAGACCTTCTCACCGCAGATGCTGGCCGAGACCGTCCGCAACACCTTCGCCCTGATGGCCGACCCGCGGGGGATCGAGATCACGCTGCAGATGCCGGCCGAGGCGGCTGCGCAAAGGGTGACCGACAAGGTGCGGCTCAATCAGGCACTGTCGAACCTCGTCAAGAATGCCATCATTCATTCCGGCTGTGACCGCATCGTGATCAGCTACAGCGAAAGACTGGAGGGGGAAGAGGGCCTTTCCGGAGTCTGGACGGTCAGCGACAATGGCTGCGGCATCCCGGCCGAAGAGGTTCCGACGCTGTTCCAGCCCTTCAGCCGCACTGTCCGCGGCAGTCGCAGCGCTGCCGACGGCACCGGCCTGGGACTCTTCGTGGTCAAGAGCGCAGCCGAGAGCCTCGGCGGCCGGCTGGAGTTTCTGGAGACCCTCCGCGGCGCGACCTTCCGCCTGATCCTGCCGCTGGCGCTTCCCTACGAAACATCGCCGACCCCGCCCCGCTCGGGCCCGCACGACTTTCGAAACATGCGGGTCTTGCTGGTCGAGGATAACCCGATGGTCGGCGAAATCACCTGCCTCAGACTTGGCAAGATGTTCAAGTCGGTGACATGGGCACGAAACGGCAGCGAGGGCCTGCTCCGGGCCGCGGCAGAGAGGCCCGACGTCATCATAACCGACCTGTTCATGCCGGAACTGGGCGGCGACGAAATGATCGCCGAATTGCGCCGCCGCAGGGTCAACGTTCCGATCATCGGGCTAACGGCGGCGATGGTGGGTGAAGACAGCCGGCGTCTGGAGCGGGCCGGGGCCGATGCCATTCTTGAAAAGCCCGTTTCGCAGGCGCAGATGAGCGAGATCCTGTCGGCTGTCATCGCCGCCCGTGCCCGTCAGGTGCGCCCGGCCGAACAGGAACAGCTTCGCGAAGCGGCCGCGGAATAAGCGCTGTCCGGACAGGCAGGGCGTCTCCGAGGAAAGCACATCACCGGGTCTGCCCCTGATCGCGCACGGCGGCGGCGATCCTCATCGTCCTTCGGTTGTTCGTGATTCCGGCGCGCTGCCTCGCCTTGCATCGTCAGGGCTTCGGACCCTTGATCTGGAATAGGCAAGACGGCACCGCCACGGGCATTCATCATCGGGCGATGGGCGCACAGCATCTGCTTCCGCGAACACCCGGTTGATGGCCTTGGCGAGTGGGGTACACGTCGGTGTGCGGCCGCCTCCGGCCTGTCTCCCGTTACTCTGTCGGGTCGTAAACGCCGGTCCTGGGGTGCTTGCCCGGGGTGGGGAGTCCGGGGGCTGTGCAAGCCACCTCTGTATACCACCGAAGGGACTTCAACCCTCCGAGCTTCGATAAGATCTTGAACACATAGGAGAAAATATGGTGCTGCGAGAGAGGATTGAACTCTCGACCTCACCCTTACCAAGGGTGTGCTCTACCACTGAGCTACCGCAGCGCCGTTCGTGGCGGGGAGATAGACGCAATCTTTCGCGGGTGCAAGCACAATCTGGACCCTTTTTTGCTCCTGCGTTAGAGAGGGCGCATGGACAAGCTGCCTGGGAGACATGAGCCGGCCCGGACGGGCCGCGAGAGCCGCGAGGAACGGCTCAAGGCCGCGTTGAAGGCAAACATCGCCCGGCGCAAGGCCCAGGCCCGGTTGCGCGATCAGGCAGACGAAGACGGCGAAACAGAACAAGAATAGCGAGGCGGCAGAATGGATTCTATACTTGTCACCGGGGGAGCGACGCTGAGTGGGGCGATTCCCATTGCGGGGGCCAAGAACGCCTGTCTCACGCTGATGCCGGCGACGCTGCTGACCGATGCGCCGCTGACCCTGACCAATGCGCCGCGCCTGTCGGATATCCGGACCATGACGGCGCTGTTGCAGTCGCTGGGCGCCGAGGTTGCCTCGCTTCAGGGCGGGCAGGTGCTGTCGCTGTCCAGCCATGATCTGACAAGCCACCGTGCCGATTACGACATCGTGCGAAAGATGCGGGCGTCGATCCTGGTGCTGGGGCCGATGCTGGCACGCGATGGCCATGCGGTTGTGTCTCTGCCGGGGGGCTGCGCGATCGGCGCTCGGCCCGTGGACCTGCATCTGCGGGCGCTCGAGGCGATGGGGGCCGAGCTTGATCTGCGCGATGGATATGTCCATGCCCGGGTGGGCGGGCGGCTGAAGGGGGCGGTGATCGACTTCCCGTTCGTTTCGGTCGGGGCAACGGAAAACGCACTGATGGCGGCCACGCTGGCCAGGGGCACCACCGTTCTGCGCAACGCGGCACGCGAGCCCGAGATCGCCGATCTGGCGCGGTGTTTGCGCCGGATGGGCGCCCAGATCGAAGGCGAGGGCAGCTCCACCATCACCATCGAAGGTGTCGATGCCCTGGGTGGTGCGACGCATCCGGTGGTAACTGACCGGATCGAACTTGGCACCTACATGCTTGCCCCCGCGATCACCGGCGGCGAGGTGGAATGCCTGGGTGGCCGGCTGGATCTGGTTGCGGCCTTCGCCGAGAAGCTTGATGAGGCGGGGATTTCTGTCACCGAGACCGAGCGCGGACTCAAGGTCAGCCGCCGCAACGGCCGCGTGAATGCGGTGAGCGTGGTGACCGAGCCGTTCCCGGGCTTCCCCACCGATCTGCAGGCGCAGATGATGGCGCTTCTGTGTACAGCCGAAGGGGAAAGCGTTCTGGAAGAGCGGATCTTTGAAAACCGCTTCATGCACGCGCCGGAACTGATGCGCATGGGGGCGCGTATTGACGTGCACGGCGGAACCGCCAAGGTTACCGGGGTGGAGCGTTTGCGCGGCGCGCCAGTGATGGCGACGGATCTGCGGGCAAGTGTCTCGCTTATCCTTGCAGCCCTTGCGGCAGAGGGTGAAACGCTGGTCAACCGCGTATATCATCTGGATCGTGGCTATGAGCGGGTCGAGGAAAAGTTGCGCGCCTGTGGCGCAACCATAGAACGGGTCAGGGGCGAATGAGCGATGCTGCTTTCGAAGACGGGCGCGAACGCCCTCTGAATCTCAAGGCGTTGGATCCCGAGGATCTGCCCGTGCTTTCGGCGCTGGTTCAGGACGCTGTCTTTCCGGTCACCGAAATGACCTGGCAGAAATCGCGCCGGCGCTTCGCGATCCTGCTCAATCGGTTCCGCTGGGAGGATCGCGCCGCGGCCGAGCAGCGCGGCCGGGCCTACGAGCGTGTGCAGGCGGTTCTTTGCGTCGATGACGTGCTGCGGGTTGCAACGCAGGGCGTGGATCCGGCCGACCGCGACACGGTGCTGTCGCTGCTTTCGGTCGGGTTCGAGCCAGGTCCCGACGGAACCGGGCGGATCCTGCTGACGCTTGCGGGCGACGGCGCGATTGCACTGGATGTGGAATGTCTGGACCTCACGCTGCGGGATGTGACACGGCCTTACCTCGCGCCGTCCCGCCGCGCGCCTGCCCATCCGGAGAATGACTGAACATGCCCCAGTTCCTTGACACTGCAGAGCCCGGTTTCGAGGCGGCGTTCCGCGCGCTTCTTGCGGCCAAGCGCGAAGATGCGCCGGATGTCGATGCAACAGTCGCCGGCATCATCGCCGATGTGCGGGCGCGGGGCGATGCTGCCGTGATCGAACTGACCTCCCGCTATGACGGGCTTGATCTTACGCCGGAAACCCTGGCTTTCAGCGCGGCAGAGATCGACGCAGCCTGTGAGCAGGTCCTGGCCGAGGATCGTGCCGCGCTTGAACTGGCGGCAGAGCGCATCCGCGCCTATCACAGCCGGCAACTGCCCGAGGACGCCCGCTGGACCGATGCGACCGGTGCCTCGCTGGGTTGGCGCTGGACGGCGGTGTCGGCGGCCGGGCTTTATGTGCCGGGCGGCCTTGCCTCTTATCCGTCCTCGGTGCTCATGAACGCGATTCCCGCGCGGGTCGCGGGGGTAGAGCATCTGGTCATCTGCGCGCCGACCCCGGGCGGTGTGGCAAATCCGCTGGTCCTTCTGGCAGCGCGGCTTGCGGGAGTGGACCGCATCTATCGGATCGGGGGCGCGCAGGCGGTTGCGGCGATGGCCTATGGCACCGAAACCATCGCGCCCGTCGACAAGATCACCGGCCCCGGCAACGCCTATGTCGCGGCGGCCAAACGGCGGGTCTTCGGCAAGGTGGGCATCGACATGATCGCGGGCCCCTCCGAGATACTGGTCATCGCCGATCGCGACAACGATCCCGACTGGATCGCGCTGGATCTTCTGTCACAGGCCGAACACGATCAAAGTGCGCAATCGATCCTGATTACCGATGACGCGGCCTTTGGCCGGGCCGTCGCCGACGCGGTCGAGCGACGGCTTCTGACGCTTGAACGTCGCGACATCGCTGCGGCAAGCTGGCGCGACTTTGGCGCGATCATCCAGGTGCGCGACCTTGACGAGGCCGTGACACTCAGCGACCGGATCGCCCCTGAGCATCTGGAGCTGTGCGTTGCCGAAGCCGAGGCCCTTGCGCTGCGGATCCGCCATGCCGGCGCGATCTTCATCGGCGCCTGGACGCCCGAGGCGATCGGCGATTATGTGGGTGGGCCGAACCATGTGCTGCCGACCGCCCGGTCGGCGCGGTTCTCGTCGGGACTCAGCGTGATGGATTTTCTCAAGCGGACCACACTTGCCAGCATGACTCCGGAAGCGCTGCGGGCGATCGGCCCTGCCGCCGAGCGCCTCGCGATCTCGGAAAGCCTGGAGGCACACGGCCTTTCGGTTCGCGCGCGGCTTGACCGGCTGAACGAGGGCTAGGCGATGAACCAGCGCATCTGCCACATCCAGATCGACGAAACCGGCCTTGTCACCCCCAGCCCCGAAATCGAGCAGGAACGACGTGTCGCCATATTCGATCTGCTGGAGGATAACAGCTTTGCCCTGCCGGTTCGCGATGGCCGCGTAGCGCCTGACGGGCCCTACCGCCTCAACCTTTCGGTCCGTGAGGGACGGCTGGTGTTCGACATCGCCACCGAAGATCTGCGCAAGGTGGCCGAGTTCCACCTGAGCCTTGGCCCCTTCCGGCAGGTGGTCAAGGACTACTTCCAGATCTGCGAAAGCTATTTCGAGGCAGTGAAGCGGCTGCCGCCCAGCCAGATCGAGGCGATCGACATGGCGCGGCGCGGCATCCACAACGAAGGTGCGCGCGTCCTTCAGGAGCGGCTCGAAGGCAAGGCCGAGGTCGATATCGACACTGCCCGCCGATTGTTCACGCTGATCTGCGTCCTGCACTGGGGCTAGGCGTGGCGGGCCGCTTCCCCTCGTCGGTGCTGTTCTGCTGCGATCACAATGCTGTCCGCTCTCCAATGGCCGAGGGCCTGATGAAGAAGTTCTACGGCCAGCGCGCCTATGTGCAGTCGGCCGGCGTGAAGAACGATCTGGACGTGGACGGCTTCGCCGTTGCGGTCAGCCGTGAGTTGGGGGTGGAGCTTGATCGCCACCGCGTCCGCAGCTTCGACGAGATGAAGGACTGGGGCGATGATCTGTCGGGATTTGATCTGGTCGTGGCCCTGTCGCCGGCCAGCCAGCGGCAGGCGCTTGAACTTACGCGCTTTTTCCATCTTGATGTCGAATACTGGCCGATTCTCGATCCGACGGGGATTGGCGAGACACGCGAAGCCAAGCTTGCAGCCTATCGTCAGACGCGCGATCAGATCGTGGCGCGGATGCTGGAACGCTTCGGCCCGCCCACAACAGGAGGAGAAAACCCATGAGCAAGGATATCGTCGGGCAGTATTTTGCCGCCTTCAACGCCGGCGATGCCGACGGGATGCTGGCCCTCGTCACGGATGATGTGGAGCATCACGTCAATCAGGGCGAGGTGCGGCGTGGCAGGGAGCGCTTTGCCGAATTCTGTTCCCATATGGGCGTAAGCTACCGCGAAGAATTGCGTGACATCGTGATCCTTGCCGAAGGCGACCGGGCGGCGGCCGAATTCATCGTGCATGGCACCTACCTTCAGACCGATCCCGGCCTGCCCGAGGCAAAGGGCCAGACCTATGTCTTGCCGGCCGGCAGCTTCTTTACCTTGCGGGACGGCAAGATCGCGCGGGTGACCACCTATTACAACCTGGCCGACTGGATCCGGCAGGTGTCATGACGCTGCACGTCGAACCCCTGCGCGGCGCGGCCCTTGCCGATGCACTGGACGGGGTCGCGCAGCTTCGAATCACGGTGTTCCGGGACTGGCCTTATCTCTATGACGGCGATCCGGACTATGAACGCCGTTATCTCGAGGTTTATCGCGACAGTCCCCGTGCGGTGCTGGTCGGCGCCTTTGCCGGCGACAGGCTGGTCGGCGCCGCGACGGGCACGCCGATGGCTGACCATGCCGAGGATTTCGCCGCAGCCTTCGCCGGCACGCCCTTTGATCTGCAGGACATTTTCTACTGTGCGGAATCGGTGCTCTTGCCGGAGTATCGCGGGCAGGGTGCGGGGCACGCCTTTTTCGATCACCGCGAAGCCCATGCCCGGGCCACGGGGCATCGCTTCAGCGCCTTTTGCAGCGTGATCCGCGCCGCCGACCACCCGGCGCGCCCGCAGGGATATCGTGCGCTTGACGGCTTCTGGCGGGCGCGGGGCTATGCTCCGCTTGACGGGGTTCTGGCCGAATTCTCCTGGAAGGATCTGGGCGAGACGCAGGAAAGCCGCAAGCAGCTGCAGTTCTGGCTGCGCGAATTGTGAGGACAGGATGAAGATTGCCGCAGCCGCTTATCCGCTGGATTTTCTGGACAATTGGGACAGCTATGCGTCCAAGCTGACCACCTGGGTCGAACAGGCGGTGGGCGAAGGTGCGCAGCTTCTGGTCTTTCCGGAATATGGCGCGATGGAACTGGCTGCCCTGGGAGGCAAGGCGATTGCGGCGGATCTTGAGGCGAGCCTGCGCGAGGTGGCACGCCACCGCGAGGCGGTTGACGCCCTGCATCTGGCGTTGGCGGCGCGGCACGGCGTGCATATCCTCGGTGCGTCGGGCCCCGTTTTCGAGGGCGCGCGGCCGGTGAACCGCGCAACGTTTTACGGGCCGAAGGGCATCATCGGCCATCAGGACAAGCAGATCATGACCCGGTTCGAGTCGGAGGAATGGGACGTGGTTGCCGGCGACGGGCTGGTTCTGTTCGAGACGACGCTTGGGCGGATCGGCGTGTTGATCTGCTATGACAGCGAATTTCCGCTGCTGGCCCGCAGGCTGGCCCAGGCCGGCGCCGAGGTCCTGCTGGTGCCGTCCTGCACCGAAACGCTTGCCGGCTTTACCCGCGTGCGGGTGGGTTCGATGGCGCGCGCGCTGGAAAATCAATGCGTTGTCGTCCATGCGGCGACGGTTGGTTCGGCGGCATGGTGTCCTGCGGTGGATCTGAACACAGGGTGCGGGGCAATCTATTGCCCTCCCGACCACGGCTGGCCGTCGACGGGGATCGTGGTGGAAACGGCCCTCAATGTCCCCGGTTGGGCCTGCGCCGAAATCAGCCTTGAAGCGGTCCGAAAGGTGCGGGCCGAGGGCGGCGTTCTCAATCATCGCGACTGGGCGGAACAGGAAAAACGACGGCCCGAAGTCAAACTTCTGCGTGACAACGCAGTTTGTCCTTGAAAAAAAGCCTTTTCGGGCGCATCTAGTGGCGCGCCCGCAGCTTTGGCGGGCTGTTCAAGGACGGAGTGACCATGGCCAAGGAAGAACTGCTCGAATTTCCAGGCGTCGTGAAGGAACTCCTGCCCAATGCGACGTTTCGGGTCGAGCTGGAAAACGGCCATGAAATCATCGCTCATACGGCAGGAAAGATGCGCAAGAACCGCATTCGTGTTCTTGCAGGCGACCGCGTGCAGGTCGAGATGACCCCCTATGATCTGACCAAGGGCCGGATCAACTACAGGTTCAAGTGACCCCGTGAAGCTTGTTCTCGGGTCTGCCAGCCCGCGCCGGAAAGAGCTTCTGGCGCAGCTCGGCATAACGCCGGATGCGATCCGGCCCGCCGACATCGACGAAACCCCGAGGAAGGGTGAGCTGCCGCGCCCCTATTGCGCGCGCATGGCGCGCGAAAAGGCACTGACCGTGCAGGCCGCCCCCGACGAACTTGTGCTCTGCGCCGATACCACTGTCGCGCTCGGGCGCCGGATCATGGGCAAGCCCGAGGATGCCGGACAGGCGGCCGCCTTTCTTGTTGCGCTTGCCGGCCGGCGTCACCGGGTCATCACCGCCGTCGCGGTGCGTATCGGCCCCCGTCTGTGGGAGCGAGAGGTGGTGAGCAGCGTGAGGATGAAGCGGCTGTCGGATACGGAACTCAATGGCTATCTTGCCAGTAACGAATGGCGGGGAAAGGCGGGCGGCTACGGGATCCAGGGGCTCGCAGCGGCCTTCATTCCGTGGATCGAGGGATCCTTTACCGGCGTCGTGGGGCTGCCTCTGGCGGAAACCGCCTCGCTTCTGCGCAGCGCAGGCTTCAGCCTTCCCGGAGATCGCGCATGAAGGGGCGCAGTGTCGTGCTTGGCTCCCTGCAAGAGCGCGAGGCAGCAGCGCTGGTCGTGGACGGCGTGCTGGAAGAAATCGCGATAGCCCGGTCGGAAGGGATGGCGCCGGGGGCGATCTGTCGGGCGCTTGTGGACCGGCAGATGAAGGGACAGGGCGGAGTGTTCCTGCGCCTGCCGGGGGGTGAGCGCGGCTTCTTGCGTCAAACGTCGGGCCTGCGCCCAGGGCAGAGCATCCTCGTGCAGGTCACTGGCCATGCCGAGGGCGACAAGGCCATTCCGGTCGCAACGCGCCTGCTGTTCAAAAGGCGCTATGCCATCGTCACCCCGGATGCTCCGGGGTTGAACATTTCGCGTTCCGTAAGGGATCCCGACGAGCAGGCCCGTCTGCGCGCGCTGGCCGAGGCCGAGATGGCCGCAGCCCCCGAGACGCTGGGGTTGATCCTGCGGACGGCGGCCGACGGCGCCGAATCTGACGAAATCCGGGAGGACATCGCCGCGATGCGTGATCTCGCGGTGGCGGTCCTGGGTGATCGCGAAGGTCCGCCGGAGCTTCTTGTCGATGGTCCCGGCCCGCACGAGCTTGCCTGGCGCGACTGGAGCCATCCTGCTCCCGACGACTGGGTGGAGGATCCTGATGCCTTTGCCCGCCACGGCGTCCTGGAATTGATCGACGCGCTGCTTGTGCCCGAAGTGCGTCTGCAGGGCGGCGGCAGCATGATCATCGAGCCGACGCGCGCGCTGATCGCGGTTGACGTCAACACCGGGAACGATACCTCGCCTGCGGCAGGGCTGAAGGCCAATCTTGCCGCCGCGCGGGATCTGCCGCGGCAACTGCGGCTTCGGGGATTGGGGGGGCAGGTGGTGGTCGATTTCGCGCCCTGCCCGAAGAAGGACCGGCACATCCTCGAACAGACCCTGCGTGCGGCCTTCCGTGCCGACACGGTGGAAACGACCCTTGCCGGCTGGAGCCCGCTTGGCAACTTCGAACTGCAGCGCAAGCGCGACCGCCAGCCTTTGTCCGAGGCCCTCGCATGACCTGCCCGATCTGTGGCCGAGAGACGGTGCCGACTTATCGGCCCTTCTGTTCGCGCCGCTGCGCCGATGTTGATCTCGGCCGCTGGATGAGCGGCAGTTACGTAGTCCCGGGCGACGCGGAAGCGGAGCCCGAAACGCTGGATGAGGCGCGGGACGAGGGATCGTCAAGGCACTGAGCTGAGGGCCGAAAAAAAACGTCAGACCCTCTGGACAGCCTCGTCAGGCCCGATTAATACACCCCAACCCAGAGCGGAAACGCTCTCCGATGCCCGGGTAGCTCAGGGGTAGAGCAGTGGATTGAAAATCCTCGTGTCGGTGGTTCGATTCCGCCCCCGGGCACCATTTATCAAGCTGAAATGGTTGGGTATTGTGGTCATGTCTGGTCCTTACTCGGATTGGGTTTGACGCTTTTCGGCGGACGGTTTGACAATCTTCGCCCGCCTTGCGTTCTCTTTTTCCAGCGTCGCCATCGTCTCGCGGTTCTTGTCGGCAAGGTTCGCCGACCGCGAATAGTGCCGCGCCATCGACGGCGTTTTCTGCCCCAGCAGGTCCGCGATGCGCCGTTCATCCAGCCCCGCCTCGCGCAGCGTCGTCGCCACGGTGTGGCGCAGACCCTTCAGAGTGAGGCCCGGGGCGATCAGCCCTTCCTCCTCCAACCCGGTCTTGAAGCGGTGCCAGACGTAAGCGAGATTTTGGACCATTGCTCAGGGGGCTTGACGTCGGCTTGACGTCGCCGCTGTCGTCTCGCCCGGAAGGCTTGGACTGCAATAAAGTTT
>NZ_JBHTFQ010000020.1:0-24077 GCF_042666235.1 Halodurantibacterium daqingense
GACCGGCACCGAGGCTGCAAAGAGCCGCACCGCCGCCGCTGGCGTGCCCCCGGGGGTCTTGGCCTTTCTTGGCACTGGCGCATCCGGGAGAACCGGCCGCGGACGGCCAAGATGCGCCCGAGCTTCAGCCAGAAGATCGGGAAACCGGGAGATCCCGGTCCGCTCGCGGATGATGTCGAGGAGATCGCCATGCTCTCCTGTGGCCCCGTCGGTGAACTTGCCGGCGGCACCCGGTCCGGACGCAGGCCCCGTCAGCCGCACGAAGAGGGACCGGCCAGGACTGTTTTGCAGGTCGCCCACGATCCAGTAGGACCCTTCCCGCCGTCCGGCGGGAAGGTAGGCGCGACACACGCCTTCGGCATTTTCTGCCAGATCGCGCACGAGGTCTTCGGTCTCCGAATACATGGGTTAACAACCTCCGCGATCATGTAGCCTTGCGACAGGACAACGTGCAAGCAGACGATCCAGTATCGCGACACCATCGGCGTCGGTCGGGCAGAACAGCCGAAGCTTCCAACTGATGATCTCCGAGAAGAAGCCATCGGCCTTGAGCCGATCCTTGGCTGCCTCCGAGAAGCCCGACAGTTCGATCCGGTTCGCGCCCATGACGCGCGAGCGGTGCAATTCCATCCCTTCCGACAGGCGCACCACAGTCTTGCCCTCCAGAACGAGGGCATGGACCTGCGCGGCCGAGAGCTTGGGCGCATCGGCGGCCAGCGTGGTCGCGACCCAGGCAGGCGAGACGCGGCGGCCGATGATGCGCTGCCCGTCATCGGTCTGCAGGCGGTAGACGCGGGTTTCATCCTGGGGAAGCTGCTTCCAGATCGGCAGCAGCAGGCCCGCCACAATGTGCAGCGTGGATTCCGAGAACTCGGGCACTTCAGCCAGTTCGGAATTCCATGCGGCGGTGAAGGCCGCGCGGTCGGCCTCGAGCCAATGGGTGTCCTCCATCAGCTTGGCCGGGACAGTGCTGGCCTCGGTCGGCCGGATCAGCCTGAGGCGTGGCTCGATGGTGCCATCATCCAGCATTAGGCTGGTGGCGGGCACCTGCACCGCGGCCCGGCCCGAGCGGCTGTTGACCAGAAGCCGCGCCTTCGGGTCATCGAGCCAGTCGAGCGCATCGGCCAGAGACAGGGGCGTGTTGCGGCGCTTTTCCGCGATGGTCAGAAGCTGGGTTTCCGCGCCAGAGCCGGGATGGGTGTAGATCACCCGCGCATCCGTGACGCGGAAGCTTTCGGCGCGCAGCGTCTCAAGCCCGAGGTCATAGACCCCGGCGGCGATGGCGCCCTCAATTCTCTGATCGAGCAGCTCCTCGAAACCCGCGAACAGCACGGCCTGCATGTCGATCGTCAGCGCCAGCAGGCGATTGAGGAAAGTCGTGATCGGTGGCAGATCGTCCTTCAGCCCATTGTCATCGGTAAGGCTGAGGCCAGTGGCATCCTCGAAGGCCCCGAGCGAGCAGCCCGCCAGATCGCCGCGATAGATGCGGCGGTAAAGCTGGCGCAGCGCGTCGCGGGCGTAGGGCGACTCGAGGTTGTCTTCGGGCCGGAACAGCCCTTGCCCGCCGGTCTGGCGCTGGCCGCGCGTTATAGCGCCAAGCGTGTCGAGACGACGCGCAATGGTCGACAGGAACCGCTTCTCCGCTTTGACATCGGTGGCCACCGGCCGGAACAGCGGCGGCTGCGCCTGGTTGGTCCGGTTGGTGCGTCCGAGGCCCTGAATCGCCGCGTCTGCTTTCCAGCCGGGCTCCAGGAGGTAGTGGACCCGCAGGCGCTGGTTCTTCGCCCCGAGATCGGCGTGATAGCTGCGCCCGGTGCCGCCGGCATCCGAGAAGATCAAGATACGCTTTTCGTCATCCATGAAGGCTTGGGTTTCCGCGAGGTTCGCGGCTCCAGCCCGGTTCTCCACCACGAGCCGTGCCGAATGCCCTTCGCCCTTTCGCACGATGCGCCGCGAGCGCCCTGTGACTTCGGCCACGAGATCGGTGCCGAAGCGCTGGACGATCTGGTCGAGTGCACCCGGCACGGGCGGAAGCGAAGCCAGTTTCTCGATCAGCGCGTCACGACGCCGGACGGCTTCGCGGCACTCCACAGGTTGGCCGTCGCGCATGACGGGGCGCGACGAGAGGTTGCCTTCACTGTCGGTGAAAGGCTCGTAGAGCTGCACCGGGAAGGAATGGGCGAGGTAGTCCAGAACGTATTCCCTGGGTGTGATGTCACAGCGGATATCGCTCCATTCATCGGTTGGGATCTCCGACAGGCGGCGCTCCATCAGCGCCTCACCCGTCGAGACGATCTGGATGACCGCAGCATGATCCGCAGCCAGATCGGCCTCAATGCTGGAAATTAGCGTGGGGGTCTTCATCGAGGTGAGCAAATGGCCGAAGAAGCGCTGCTTGGCGCTCTCGAAGGCTGACCGCGCGGCGGATTTGGCCTGGCGGTTCAGCGTGCCCGACCCGCTCGGCCCGTCGGCCGCGCCGGAGATGTTCGCGGCTTCCATCGCCGCGGTCAGGTTGTTGTGGATGATGGCGAAGGCCCCGGCATAGGCATCGTAGATGCCGCGCTGCTCAGGGCTGAGAGCATGTTCCAGCATCTCGTATTCGACACCGTCATAGGACAGCGATCGGGCGGTGTAGAGGCCGAGCGCCCGGAGGTCGCGGGCCAGGACCTCCATCGCCGCGACACCGCCAGCCTCAATGGCTTCCACGAATTCCGACCGGGTTTGAAAGGGGAAATCCTCCCCGCCCCAGAGACCGAGACGCTGCGCATAGGCGAGGTTGTGGACGGTCGTCGCGCCCGTGGCCGAGACATAGACCACGCGGGCATTCGGAAGTCTGTGCTGCAGGCGCAGGCCCGCCCTGCCCTGCTGCGAGGCCATGGTATCGCCGCGCTCGCCCTTGCCCCCCGCGGCATTCGCCATGGCATGGCTTTCGTCGAAGAGGATCACCCCGTCGAAATCTGCCCCGAGCCAGTCGACGATCTGGTCGACACGGGATTTCTTCCCGCCTCGTTCTTCCGAACGCAGCGTCGCATAGGTGGTGAAGAGGATTCCCTCGCTCAGCGGGATGTCGCGCCCTTGTGCGAAACGCGACAGCGGCGTCACCAGCAGGCGCTCCTGCCCGAGCGCAGACCAGTCGCGCTGCGCGTCCTCGAGGAGCTTGTCGCTTTTCGATATCCAGAGCGCCTTGCGGCGGCCTTGGCACCAGTTGTCGAGCAGGATCCCGGCCGACTGGCGGCCCTTGCCCGCGCCGGTGCCATCACCGAGGAAGAAACCCCGGCGGAAGCGGACGGCGTCAGCGGCATCGTCGGGCGCGGCCGAGACCATGTCGCCGGTCTCATCGACGATCCAAGACCCTGCGAGATATGCGCCATGCGCTTCGCCCGCGTAGATCACGGTCTCAAGCTGCGCGTCGGAGAGCAGGCCGTCGCGCAGGACCGCGGCGGGGAGTTTCGGGCGGTAGGTCGGTTTCGGGGGCGCGACCGAAGCCATCGCCGCGGACTGGACCAGCTTGGTCGGGTGCGGGGCAGCGCCAGGGATGTCGATCGCCTGCAGGCGGAAGGTCTCATAAATGGCATCCGATAGGCGCATACCAGCTGCCCCGTCCTCGGTCGTACCGCGCAGGGTATAGGCAAGGTCTGCGGCCTCGATCTGTGGAGCGGTGTTGGTGGGGGGTGTTGCTGGCGTGGCGCGCGATGTGCTGATGGCCTTGCGCGTGGTGCGGGCAGGATTTCCCGGGACGGGGGAAGTGGCGCCCTGCCGGGCTGGTGCGACCTGCGCCAGCGCGAGGCGCGGGGGGACGTGGGCAGTGATCAGCGACAGCAGGCTGGCGACATCAGGCGAAATCGGGCGCGCCAGATCGGCTGTGATGCCGCCCGCCTCGCCACCGCGACATTTGTGAAAGACCGAGATCCGGGTCTCGAAGCTGGTGCCGTGCTTGGCAAAAGCGGCATCGGACACAGCGCCCGTGAACACCAGATGCGCGGTCTCGGTCAGGCGTGTGAAGGTCTCGGCCCAAGCCGGGACATCAGGCGCAAAACCCGCCCCCGTGATGGCCACCAGACGCCCACCGGGCGCGAGACGGGCTAGGGCCGAGCGCAGATGCCGGGCCGTCGCCTTGGTCGTCCGGCCATCGACATTGGCCACCGCGGAGAAGGGCGGGTTCATCAGGATGACGCTCGGGCGAAGGCCTGCGTCCAGATGATCGTCGATTTGTGCTGCGTCGAAGGTAGTGACGGGACGCCCCGGGAAAAGGTGACGCAGAAGGTCGGCGCGGGTCTCGGCGAGTTCGTTCAGCGCGAGACTGCCACCCGTGACCTCGGCGAGGATCGCCAGAAGCCCTGTCCCGGCCGAAGGCTCGAGGACGAGGTCACGGGGCGTGATCTGCGCTGCAGCCATCGCCGCCAGCCCCATCGGCAGCGGCGTCGAGAATTGCTGGAAGCGCTCCATCTCCTCCGAGCGCCGGGTATGCGTGGGCAAAAGGCCCGACACCTTGGTAAGGATCGGCAGCAGCGCCGCTGGCGAGCCGGCCCGCGCCAGAAGCGCCGGGCCGAATTTCCGCAGGAAGAGGACGAGCGCCACCTCGCCCGCCTCATAGGCGAGCTTCCAATCCCAGGCGCCGGTCGCATCGGAGCCGCCAAAGGCGCGCTCCATCTCAAGTCGCAGACGCAGCGCGTCGATCTGGAAGCCTTGGGCGAGATCGGGCTGCAGAGCCTCGGCCACGGCGAGTATCGCGGGCGCGGGCGCGAGATCGCGAGATGGAACAGGAACGGGAGGCGCAACGGGCGCGAGATAGGTCATCGGGAAACTCCGGAATGAGGGACAGGGACCGGCCCGGACACCCTCTCTCGGGCACCCTCAGGCCTGATCTTCCCCCGCCTATCTCTTCCTCTCGAACCGGCGCAGTGCGGACGCTTGTCTTGATTTTGTTCCCGTTATGTTCTATATTGAAGGCCAAGCCAGCAAGGGAGTTGCCCGATGGACAGCACCACGCATGCCCTGCCCGCGACGGCCAAGCAGATCGCTTATGCGCGGTCGCTCGCCCTTCGCAATCAGACCCTCCTGCCCTGGGAAGTTCAGCAAGACCGCCGGTCGCTCAGCGCCTGGATCGAAGCGCAGGCCAAGCTGAAACCAGTCTCCGACATGGATCGGTTGCCTACCTCAAAGCAGGTGGCCTTCGCGGAGAAATTTGCCCGGATCAAACAGCGCGCCGTTCCGGAAGAGTGCTTCCGCAACAAGGGGCTCATGTCGAAATGGATCGACGGGAATAAGTAGCGGGAATCCTCCGAAAAGATGGTCAGTCAGGCTTGAACGCTGCATTGGCCTTACGCGCGATGTCAGCGCAGCGGTCCATCAAGTCGCCAAAGGGCTCTGGTGTTTTTGCAAGCAGGCCGTCCTCGGCCATCCGGCCATAATCGTCAGCGAGAGCCTTGAGAGCATCGCCGCCTGGGACCAGTTGTAGATGCCCAGAGGTTGCGGTGCCGTAATCGATCCACGCGGCATCCGCCGCCTTCTCTGCAAAGAACATCGTCTTGTGCCGGGCGACAGCGGTCGCAAGCGCGCGATCTTCGATGGCCGCAGCGGCGATGCCCGCATCGTCCAACCGGGCGACATCATGCCAGTGGCGAGAAAAGCGATCCCCTCGCATACGGTTTTGCAAACAGAAGACGTGGATCGCTGTCGCCTTTTCCCAGAACGTCCGTTCCGCATGCATCACGCGCGGGCGGGCAGTGGGAAACTCCACGCCTTCGATCACCGACGCGGCATCGCAAACGATATCGCGTGGGGATGCGGGCTCTCCTGTAGAACGCGCGCCGAATTCCAGCATCACGCTCGGGGAAACGTATCCGGTGCCTTGCGCGAGGTGCGGGTAGTCGATGTAGAGCTTGTCGCCGTCGATCCGAAGCCGGGCATCGATCCCTTCCCGATCAATCGCCTGCAGCAGGATCGGCTGAATGGTCCCGGTCACCCATTCTGGTAGCGCTTGGCGGACACGTTTCGACCAGCGCCGCTCTTCGCTGGATGTGGCGGGCATGGCATCTTCACGACCCTTGAGCAAATCCGGGATCAGCGCCCGGATATCGAAGGTCAGATCCACATCCTCGGAAAACCGGTCAATGACCTGGTAGGCCTTCGACAGGGAGGTGCCACCCTTGAAGACGAGGTTTGTGCCGACGGGCGATCCAAACAGCTGCTGGATCGCCCAGACCACCCAGACGTCCTTTTCGAGGAGGTGGGCTGGCCGGCCAAGCCGATCGGCTGCAACGCCAAGAGCATCCAGCCGGTCTTTGGCGTTGAGGCGCAGGAATGCCTCAGCCATGGACCAACTCTCCGACCAATCGAGCCAGCCAAGTCGGGAACTGCGGCGCGGCGGACATCAGTTCGGTCTTTGCCGTCTCGGTGAGCTTGGATCGCAGGATTTGCAGGGCATTGGGAGCCTCATCCGGCCCGAGCCATGCCAGCGCACGGACGGCCTGGCCCGAGGTCTTGTTGCCAAGGGCCAACTGCCAGCGCGGCGCATGACGCAGTTCGACCGCTAGCCGGCCAAGGTTCAGCACACGGCTTCGACCGGAGGTGAGGTAAACCGGCTTGACCGGAACCTGTGTCGTGAGGCCCAGAGCGTTTGCCGCGGCAGCACCGCTCGGGACGATCGTCTCGCCCCGCTGCACAGCCAGAGCCTCGATCGCCTGTTCAGCGGACGGACCGCGCGGACCAAAACGTGTCTGGACCGGGCGCATGTAGATGCCGCGTCCTGCACGGATCAACTCGCCGCGCGCGGCCAGACGCGACAGCGTCTGATCGACCGCCGCGCGTGAGCCGAGATGCAAGAGCCCCTTCGCTGCCAAGGGCACCCCCTCCGGCAACGTCGTTGCGACGTTCATGATGCTCTCGGCCATGCGCTCCATGATCACTCCTTTGTCAGAAACATACGCAGTTTTCTGACAGTTTTCAACCGTGCGCTCTCACCCGAACCGCCGCCCTCCTTCCGTGAACGTATACTCGTTGACGATGATCCCCTCCTCGATGGCCTCGTCCGAGGTGAGGTGGTCGTATTCGGCTTCGAGCTGGCGGTAGAGCCAGCGGGCCAGATCGCGCAGCGCCTCGGTCACGAGCTCCTCGGCGTCCTCGGTCGGCGGCTGCCACCTCGGACTGTCCCGCGTGACGTCGATCGACATGGTGTATTCATGGTAGTAGCGGCCACGGTGGCTGGCCTCGGCGGCGAGTTGGTAGAAGTTTCGCCGCTGGATGGCCTGCAGACGGTCGGCGATGCCATGCAGCGTCGCGTCGGTCGGGGCGTAGTCCCGGATGCGCGTGGCCGCGCCCTTGGCGTGGGACCAGTAGCCCTCGAAGCAGGCGCCGTCGCCCTGGCTCCAGAAACCGGAAAACCAGATGCAAGGCTTGGCCCGCGCCCCGCCACCCATCAGGCGGACGGCGGTGGTCTTCAGGCAGATGCCGAGGATTTCGCAGACCCGCTCGAAATCCTCATAGACCGCATCCCACCAGTCGTCGTGGGGTCCAAGGTCGCGATACCAGTTGCGGGCCTTCTCCTTGGCGGCCTCCGAGAGTTCGGGGAACTGGTAGACCGTGGTGCAGATCACCTCAGGCATCGACGTCCTCCCCGTTCAGGGCGGCGGCCAGCCACTCTTGCGTGCTGATCCAGCCGATGGATTTGCGGGCACCGAGATCGATGACATGCGCGCCGCCGCCGAAGGCATCGAGGCGGGGCCGGGAGCAGGTCAGGGCGTATTGGAAGCCCCAGAGGCCGATGAGGTCGAGCTCGTCCGCCAGGCGCAGCACGAAGCGGATGACGGCTTCGACATCGCCGTGGTCGTCGTCATGGATCCAGAGGGCGCTGCCCTCGGGCGCGTCCTGGCGCACGAGGTCGAAGCCCGCGACCTCCGGGTCGTCGGCGTCCTGATCCGCAGCGCGGAGTTCCTGAAACAGGGCGAGTGCGCGGGCGGCGTTGTCGGGGGTGCCGACGTCGAGCAGGCATGAGAAGTGGGTGAAGTAATCCGCCATGGGAACCTCCTGAATGGGGAAGACCCGGCAGAGCGGCCGGGCGTTGTGTCGGGATGAAGGGGTGGTTGGGGCGATCAGCCGGTTGGTGTGTCGCCCGCCGCCTGTCGCGCGGTGTGCTCGCAGAGCATCTGCCGGTAGAAGCGCTTGCGCGCGGCCCGGAAGCCGCGAACCGCGCGCGTGTCGGGATGCAGCGCCCGGACCGCTGCCCGCAGGACCGTATAGGGCGACGCCGTCGCCGGCAGGCCGAGGCGCTGATAGGCCGGATCGGTCATCTCAGCTGACCTCGACCACGGGCGAGGCGAGATGCGGATCGACCAGGGCCTCGATCCGCGCGGTCCGGCCCATCCACGGCTCTGGCCGGATGGCCTTCACCCAGTCGGCAAAACTCGGGATGAAGCCGAGGTCCTCTTTCACATGCTGCTCGCCGACCCAGCGGGTCGGGATGATGCGTCCGGTCGAGAGCGTGAGGGTCGGGCCGAAAATCGTCTCAGCCATGAAGATGCCCTCCGCATGGTGACGCAGCGCCCGGTGCCGGAAGTCGGCGGTGATCTCCTTGCTCTGGTCGAACCAGGCATGCACCGCCATGAAATCGTCGACCGTGCCGCCCCATTTCTTCACCGAGGAGAGGGCGTGGTGATAGGGATGTGCCATCGCCGCCCCTCAGAAATCATGGGTGTAGAGTTCGGACGAGGTGAAGCGCTCGTTGAACTCGAGATGGATGCAGCGAGCCGCGGCGTCGAAGCAGAACTCGCCGTAAGCGCCGTCGTTGTTCTCCCAGCCGCCATGGGTGTCGGAGAGGAAGTCATAGGCCAGCTGCTCGACGACATCTTCCAGCGAGAGCTGCCGCATCTCGACCTCGGGGTCGTCCCAGGTCAGCGCGGCATACTCGATCTCGGTCGCGGGGAAATCGACGGCATTCTCCCCGGACCACGCGCCGATGCTTTCGATCTGGCCGCTGTCACCGGCCCCGTCGAAGGTCACGGTGACATGGGTGATGCCGGCGGCCGTGAGGCCGTCGAAGAGGCGATCCTTGTTGCCGGGGCGCAGCGCGTCGATGCGGGCCGCGCGTTCGGCATGCGCCGCGAATATCTGGCCCATGTCGACGGTCGAGGGTGCCATCGGCGGCGCGAGGGTGGGTTCAGTCAGGGTCATCGTGTGTCTCCGGTAAGGGGAAGGGATCGGAGCCGGGCCGGGCGATCTCTCTCCCCCGGACAAGCTCCAAATCCCCCCTGCCCGCCTCTGCCTCTCGGGTCTCACGCGGCGACCTGGAGCGCCTTGGCGGCGAAACCGCGCCAGAGCGGATCGACGAGCCGGGCATCGAGAAGATCGGCGCGGTGGCGCAGCCGCTGCGCGAGATCGGGCTCACCCCAGGTGGCCGCGCGGCCCGCCTGCGCACGCAGCTGGCTTGCCTCGATCACGACGCCCCGCGCCTCGGCCGCGCTCGTCACCGGGTGGCACCAGGCGACGGCGTGGTCGCTGGCGGCCCCGGCCAGCACAAGACGCGCGTCGCGGTCGAGGATTGCCGGAAGCTGGGGCGCGGCATCCGGGGCGATCCCCTCGGCATGGTCGATCGCGCCCTGCATGGCTGCGGCCAGCGTCCCGAAACGAGCAAGGACCAGCGGGGCGGATCGACCCGACAGAAGGTCGGCCGGAGCGCGACGCGATACTGTCAGGGCGAAGGGATGACCGGGGTCAGCCTCGCCCGAGGGAAAATGCGGCGGGACGACCCGCGCGTAAGTGGTCGGGTGGATGGGCGATGGCAGATCGAACATGGGAAGATCTCCGACGGCGCGGGAAGCCTCTCTTCCCGCCTCATCCGTCAAAGACCAAACCGCCGCCCTCTTTCTCGAAGGGGCAGCGGTGATGGGTCCGATGGGCTCTCAGAGCTTGCCGAGGGCCCGCAGGCTCAGCTCCGTCCCGGCACCGACGATGATGTGGTCGTGCAACGTCAGACCGAGATACCTGCACCCCTTCTGGATCTCCTTGGTCATGCTGAGATCAGCCTCCGAGGGCGTCGGATCGCCCGAAGGGTGGTTATGGATCAGGATCAGGGCGCTGGCGTTCAGCATCAACGCCCGCTTGATCACCTCGCGCGGATAAACCGGGACGTGATCGACCGTGCCGGTCGAGAAAAGCTCATCGGAGATGATGCGGTTCTTGCGGTCGAGGTAGAGGACGTGGAAGCGCTCGATCGGACCGCGGACGGTCAGAGCACAATAGTCCATCAGCGCCTGCCAACTGCCGATGACCGGGTTTTGGCTCAGGTAGCGGCCGAGGATGTCACGGGCCTCAAGGATGACGGTTTCTTCCTGGGGGGTCATGAGGGTCTCGCTGAAATGCGCAGGCTAAAGCCCCTGCCCTCTCGGGTCGGGGCCAGTGGCGTGCATTTGGAAGGGGAAAGCGCGACCGCCGCGCGCGAGGGCGGTCGCGATGTCGGGCCGGGCGTCAGCCGACCCGGTCGAGGAGCTTCTTGGCGCGCCCTTCCATGTCGAGGCGGGCATCCTGCTGGGTCTTGTCGCGCGCAAGACGCGTGATGCCCTGCACGAAGTCGAAGATGCTTTCGGGCGGTCGGCCTTCCTCCATCAACACCTTCTCGATGATCTTGCCGGATTCGGCCTTCGAGAAGCCGCGCTTCCTCAGAAAATCGTCCCGATCTTCATCCGTCCGCGCCACGATCTGCTGCCGCGCCGCTTTGATGCCGTTCACGAAGCCCTGCGGCGAGGAATTGGCAAACCGCGTCAGTGCCGGGGCCGCCTCATGGGCAAAGCGCGATGCCGCGTATTTCGAGTGGCGGATCTTGATCTCCTGAAAATCCTCGACGCCCCAGAGGTTGCGGTTCTGACACACGGCCCGCAGGTAGAAGCTCGCCATGCCAAGGGTTTTCGCACCCACCTCGGAGTTCCAGCAGTAGAATCCCCGGAAGTAGAGGTCGGGCGAGCCGTCCGGCAGCTTGCCCGCTTCGATCGGATTGCGATCGTCGACCAGGAACAGGAAGACATCGCGGTCCGAGGCATAAAGCGTGGTCGTGTCGCGGCTGATCTCGACATCGGGGTTGTAGACCCCAGTCGACCAGTCGAGCACGCCCGGCACCTTCCAGCGCGTGTCGCCGGTGCCATTGCCCGCGATGCGCTGCACCGCCTCGACCAGTTCGAAATCGTGGATGCGGCCGTAGTCGGGGCCGGTCACCGCGCGCAGTTCGGTGCGACCGTCTTCTGTCTCGAAGGTCTTCACCTGCTCGGCGCGATGGTTGGTTAGGCCGTATTGCAGGTTGATCCCCGCCAGCGGCGCGGGCAGCTGCCGCAGGTAGGACGCCGGTGCGCCGACGATGCTGGCAAGCTGGCCAAAGGCCCAATGCGTGGGCGCGACCGGCTCGTGCGCTTTCGGCAGCATAAGGTGCAACCGCTCGGGGTTGTCGCGCGCGGCCTCGACCCGGATGTCCGCCGTCTGCACCACCCGGCTGCGGCTGCGCTCGGACCGACCCTTCACATTGGTCCAGAGATCATCGAGCGACAGATACCGCTCGTCATCGGGCCGGTTGAACCATTCGGACGACACCCGCCCGTTCCGCTCACCCCGGCTCACATCCACCTTCCAGCCCCCCGCCCGCGCAGGTGCGACCGGATCCAGAACTTCCACAACGCCCATCGGCTATCTCCCATGACAGGTGCCGGGAGCCACTCTCCCAGCCCTCAACCTGTCACCGGGAAACCGGCACTCCTCTCGCTCTCGAGTTTTCGGTGGCATGACAGAGTTTCAGAGACATGCCTGTTCGAGTCATGACAAGCCTACTAGCTATGGTATGTAAGAACCAAAGTGAGCGGGCATATAGCTTTTGGAGTAACAAGAATGACGGCTTTCGGTGACCCTGCGACCCAACTTGCATTCTCGGTTCACGAAAACCGGGGCGTGTTCTCGCTCTTGCTAGGGTCCGGTCTGTCGCGGGCGGCCGAAATTCCAACAGGTTGGGAAATAACCACGGACCTTGTGCGCCGGATCGCAACAGCGCAAGGCGTCGATGAACAAGACGACTGGGCGAAGTGGTACGTTGAAACGGAGGGCAAGGAACCGAATTACTCGGAGCTATTGGGACAGCTTGCAGCCACCCCCGCAGAGCGCCGCGCGATCTTGCACAGCTACATCGAGCCAAATGAGGAAGACCGTGAGCAAGGCCGGAAGGTTCCCACAGCGGGGCACAAAGCAATCGCCAAGCTTGTGCGAGGCGGATATGTCCGAGTGATCGTCACCACCAATTTTGACCGTTTGATGGAAAACGCACTCCGCGAAGTTGGAGTCGAACCGACTGTTGTCGGTTCAACTGATGCTCTGGAAGGCGCGGAACCATTAACGCATAGCGCCTGCTACATCTTAAAGTTGCATGGCGATTACAAGGATGCCCGGATTCTCAATACGGATTCTGAGCTGCAGACCTACCCAGATGCATACAACAAATTGTTGGACAGGATCATTGACGAACACGGGCTGATCGTCTGCGGTTGGTCCGGGGAATGGGATCACGCGCTAAGGGCTGCGATCTTGCGCGCGCCGAATCGCCGGTATCCGATGTTTTGGGCTTCTAGAGGAGAGTTGCGGGGTCGTGGAGCCGAGTTGTGCAACGCCCGGAAGGGTTTGACCATCCCGATCGCTGATGCGGACTCGTTCTTTGTGAAGCTGGTGGAACAGGTGGAAACACTTGAGCAGTCACAGCGTCAAAATCCGCTTAGCGTCGATATGACGGTAAGCCGCGCGAAGCGGTATCTGGCCAAGCCGGAATACCGGATTCAGCTATCGGATTTGGTGTCCGAAGAAGTGGAGCGGATTGTTGCCCGTCACGATCAAGGCGATTTAGCGCCAAACGGCCCGGTTGCACCAGAGGATTTCCAAAGGCGTGTGGCCCTGTACGAATCCGTTTCAGAAGGTCTGACCAAGGCTTGCGGTCTAATAGGTAGATGGGGTGACGATATCCAACTTAAGACCGTGGTGGAGGCCATCAGAAGTATTCTCAGCTTCGCAGCCGATACCCCGGGCGGTCGTGTCGTTTATCTCGAAATGCGGAGCTACCCAGCAGTTTTAGCCTATCAAGCCTGTGCTCTTGGTCTACAGGCTGCAGAGCGTTGGCAAGCGCTGCATAGCTTCATGGGCATCGAAGTAGAGAACCGGCGCGCCCGCGTCGAACGTCTCTTGGATGTTGTCGGCCCTTCGACTTGGGAAGGAGCGAAAAAGGACTACTGGCAGAATATGCCGAATATGGACCGGCGGTATACGCCTTTTCCAGATCATTTGGTGGACGGAGCCTTCGGAAACTGGTGTGGTACTTTCCTTCCACCACGATCATCAGTCTCAGATGCTTTTTTGTTCGCGGAAGGGATAACTGCGATTCGATACATTGAGGGAACAGAGAAAACTCAGGTTCAGGAAGTGATAAACCAGCCGTCGACTGGGAGAAACTACCTATGGGCACCCGTCGGTCGTGCCGGTTGGGCCTGGGAATACCACGAACGCATTTCCAAGCGCTTTGACGACGATCATTTCATCGCCGTTCTAGCAAAGGGCGGGTTTGGAAGAGGGGACCCCGAGCTCATCAAGCTTGCAATAGAGAGTCACCGGCGAGTGCTGGGAAGTTTGCACTGGCGTTGAAAACAGCAGTTCGTGACGACATTCTTGGGCTCCCTACGCAACGGGGTGTTGTCGCGAAGGTACTCGGCAGAGGTAACCCGGCGGGTTTCCCCGCCGGGCCCGAGGGGGAGACCCCGTTCTCTTCAGAACGGGATCTCGTCGTCGCGGTCGACCAGCTCGGGGTTTTCGTTCTCGGCCGACTTCGGGCGGCTCAGGAAATCGACCTTCTCGGCGATGATCTCGCAGCCGTAGCGGTCGTTCCCCATGCTGTCGATCCACTTGGTGTAGTGGATGCGGCCGTGGACGAGGACCTTCATGCCCTTTTCGCAATGCTCCGCGACCGTCTTGCCGAGACCGTTGAAGCAGGTGATGCGGTGCCATTCGGTGTCCATGACCCGGTAGCCGTTCTCGTCGCGCAGGACGCGACCTTCCGAGAGGCGGGGGCGGGAGGTGGCGAGGCTGAAGTTGGTGATCTTGGTGCCGCCTTGGGTGGTGCGGACTTCGGGGGTCTGACCGATGTTGCCGGCGAGGATGACGATGTTCTGCATGATAAGCTCCTGTGTTTCCTGTCTTCGGGACCGTCCCTTCGACAAGACCCGGAGAAAGCCCGTCGGGCGACGCGTGCACGGTGGACGGAACGGACGCCGGAAACCCCCAGAGGACCGGGGTGGAGCGGGCAGCCCCAAAGGGGCAACACGGCCCGGACTGACGCGGGGTTGCGCGCGAGAGCCCGAACGGGATTAGGGGATTGTCAGTCGAAGGGATGGCCCAGGAGACAGAGATGCGCGGGGAGCCCATGCCAGACCCTGTCACCTTGCGCATCGAGACAGCCAGACCCCCAGTTCAGCACCTCCCTGGCGACGAAATGGCGATCAACAGCCTCTGCCACCCCTGCCCCAGCCTTCCGGGAGTTGCGGCGCCCTGCCGCGACGGGCTATCGATACCGGGACATTCAGGACACGGACCGCATCAATGGCTGATTACGATCTCGAGGCACTGTCGCTCAACGAGCTGAAGAAAATGCAGAAGGACGTCGCCAAGGCGATTGCCACATTCGAGGATAGGCAGAAGGCGGAAGCCCGCGCCAAGGTGGAAGCTCTCGCCCGGGACCTGGGCTACTCCCTGGCCGAACTCGTCGGTACCGAGACGAAAACCTCCCGTGCGCCTGCCCCGCCGAAATACCGGCACCCTGAGAACCCGGCACTCACCTGGTCTGGCCGAGGGCGGAAACCGCAGTGGTTCGTGGAAGCTCTAGCGGTAGGACAGACGGCTGAGAGCCTGTCCGTCGGATGAACGTAATGGGCACGCGATCTCCATGTGCCTACAGCCCCAACGCTTCCGTGGAAAGCCCCCGTTTTTCGGCGCTTTCCCTCACGGCAGCGCGCAGTGCATCACTCTTCTCCAGCAAGCGGCGAAAGCGTGCCTCGTCCAACACAAGCAGGGTCGAATGGGTGATCGCGGTGATCTGGGTCCTTCGAACCTGTCGACTGAGAAGCGACAACTGCCCGAACATCTCGCCGCGACCGAGCTTGCTTTTCTGACCCGCCGTCTCGACCTCCACGGCCCCTGACGCGATGAAGCAGACTTCGCGCGGAATGTCACCTTTGCGCATGAGCACTTCGCCGGGCTGAACGTAACGTGCCCTGAGCGTGCGGGCGAGTCGGGCGCGGCTTTGATCCTCCATGTTGGCAAAAAGCGGAAACTGGCGCACCAGTTCGGTCTTCTGCACTGCAAGGTCGAGCGCGGGGCGGGTTTCCGCGCGTTTCCGCTTCTCGCCCAGCTCCTGCTTGAGCGTGGTGTACAGTTCGCGGCCAATAAGGCCATCCTGATAGAGAATGTCGTATTCGCGCTCTTCCAGCCGGAGCGATGTACGGCGGATAAAGCGGCGCTCGATCTCTTCGGCATAGCCGGGGTATTGCAGACGAAGCCCGTCCAGCGCTGATTGGGTTTCCTCCTCGCGACGCTTCAGCAGCTCATGCAGGAGATCGGCCACGCGGCGGCCATGGATGCGCCGGATCTTGCCATCGATATACCCGTGCAGATCCCGCAAGGTGAGGCGCTGATTCAGCAGAATCTCGAAGCGGTCAGCTGTCATCCGGCCCAGCGAGCCCGAAAGCCGCAGCCGGTTGTGAAGGAAAATCGCCAAGCGATACCAGCGGCCCTGCGCAAGACTCAGGCGCCCCGTCGTTCGGTATTCATCGCGCCCGCCAGCCCGCGTGCGTTCGATCAAGCGGTCAGCGTCTGACAGCATCTGTTCGGCCAGTCGTGCCGATATCTGCTGTTCCCGAAATGCCTCGAGGATCATGTCCCGCTCGCGCCCGGCGAGCGCGACAAGGCCAAGGGTGATCCTGTCGCGATCCGGGATCTCGTCGACCCCCTCCGCCTTCGACATCGCGCTGTCCAGGCGTTCGGCAAAGCGCTTGGCCTCGGATCGTACGATCTCTCGCGTTAGTTCATGGCGCTGCGCGGTATTCGCGACTTCCTCGCGCACGTTCTCGAGGGCGACGGCGATCACCTGGTTCGACAGAGCGCGATCCAGCCGCGACAGCTTGTCGAGACCGAGAAGCGAGATGATCCAGCGCAGGGTCGTTCCCTGAAAGAGAAGTGTGTAGAGCGTGAATCCGGTTGCCAGAATGCCGATCTCGCGCTTGATCTCGATTGGCACGCGCAGGTTCTCGGTCACGGCCAGCGCAAGAGCCAGAGTAACGGCGCCGCGCAGGCCACCCCAGAGGATGGCGACCCGGTAAGGTCGGTCCACCCGTGGCGAGAGCTTCATTGCGGTCAGCAGCGGAAGAACAAGATACAGCATGAAAAGCCGGGCCGCCGTGGCCGCCAGGATCACCACCCCGATCAGTGCGACGTCACGAAGCTGCACGTCCCCCAGAAGACGCGGCACAAGGAACGCGGCCAGAAGGAAGATGAGCGCACCGGCCCAATGCGCCAGAACATCCCAGACCTCGCGCAGGTTGGACCAGTTGCCCGGCGAAAGACGCCCGGGGCCGAGATAGTTGAGCGTCATCCCTGCCATGACAACGGCGATGACGCCCGAGACGCCCAGAACTCGATCGGCCACCAGATAGGTGATGTACGGCAGCGCCACGCTGAGCGAGACCTGCGCCAGGGGATAACGGCTCATCAGCCCGAAGAGCGCGATGCAAACCCGCGCGAAGACCCATCCGATGCCGATCCCGCCGAAGACTAGCGTCGGAAAGCCCACCAGCGCGTCGCGCAGCGTGGGGTTGGGCACGCCCAGCATGACGAAGGTCAGGAAGAAGCCGAACAGCGCGATGGCAGCGGCGTCATTCAGCAGGCTCTCGCCCTCGACGATCCGGGTGAGGCGTTGGGGAGCGGCGATGTTGCGGAAGATACTGACCACCGCCGAAGGATCGGTCGTCGCGACGATCGCACCCAGCATCAGGCAGGCCATCAGCGGCAGTGTGGTGAAGGGGGTCAGCGCGAAGCCGATGGCGAAGGTCGCAACCACCACTGCGAGCACTGCCATGACAAGGATCGGCACCCAGTCATCGGCCATCCGGCGCAGGTTCAGCCCCAACGAGACCTGAAACAACAAGGTTGGCAGAAGGACGTAAAGGAAGACGCTGGCGCGGATGTTGAACTCGAACAGTTCGACAGCCAGAGGCAAGCCCAGAAGTTCGCGGCCGTGATCGACCAGGAGAACGGCTGCAAGGCCGATCAGGGTTCCGATAAGTGCCAGCACCACCGTGTAGGGCAGCCGGGCGCGGTCGGCCAGAGGCTCGCTCAGGGAGATAACAACAAAGAGCGCGGCAACAATGCCGACGAGCGAGATGACATCCATGACATGGCCGATGACCGCAGGCGCGGCTTTGGTGGAAAGATGGTTGGGAAGCCCTTTCCTGAATGCGGTTTTTTCGGGCTATCGTCAATCCCGCGCCCGTCAGGGTTTGACACCAGATGCTTGATTTCACGCATCAATCCTGTTGCGTCCGCGGCATCCCAGCCGACGTGCGCGCCCTCTGACCGGACGATACGGGCCCCAGCAGGTTCCGCGGCGCGACGCAGCTTCCGGTCATGCAAAGCAACCCCGCCAGCACGGCCCGGGTGATTGCCATCATGGCCGTGACAAAGGCGCCCGCTGACACCTCTGGCTGGTCAGGGTTTCCGGGTTTTCATGACGGAATTTCAATGTCATACTAAGCGAATGCCGAGAAATTAACCAGAATCTGCGGGAGCCATGCTCAAATCCATCCTCGTCGCCTCCGATCTCTCCTCCCGCGCGAAACCCGCAGTACAGCGGGCCGTTCAACTAGCAGATGCGACTGGCGCGAAACTTGCCGTGTTGCATGTCGTCGAGGATGATCTTGTCGAGAGCCGAGTGCGCGAGGAAATCTCCAACGCCGAGACCTTTCTGTTGGACCAGATCGCAGGGCTTGGCGCGCCATCGCACGCAGAGGTCGCAGTTGTTTCGGGCCATGCCTTTCACGCCATAGGGGAGGAAGCCTGGGTCCGCGAAGCAGATCTGATCGTGATGGGTGCACACAGGCGCCAATTCCTGCGCGATGTCTTCGTGGGCACGACGATCGAGCGCGTGACCCGCACCGCAGGCCGCCCGGTCCTGATGGCCAACTCCAAGACCGGCGAGCGCTGGCGGAAGGTGTTGATCGCCACCGACATGTCGGACGCATCGGGCCATGCCGCCCGCAAGGCACATGAGCTGGGCCTGCTGGACGGTGCCGATGTCACCTTCGTTCATGGCTACGCGCCGATCACGCGCCAGATGATGACCCATGCCGGCATCCCGACCGAGCGGATCCATGCGGAAGCCGAGAAAGAATTCCAGTCGACACGTCGCGAGCTTGGCCGGTTCGTTCAGAGCCTCGATCTTGGAGATCTGAGCTACAATGCCCGGATCATCGAGGGCGTCGGCGCGGACGCCATCGCCGGACTTGTGGAACAGGCGAAGCCCGACCTTCTTGTCATCGGCACGCGCGGGCTGTCCGGCGTCAAACGTCTGTTTCTGGGCAGCGTGGCGCAGGAACTGATGGGCAGTGTCGACGTCGACGTCCTGGCCGTGCCACCTCAGGCATGATCTGCGGCATCCCTCTCTGCACCGCGCTGCTGCGCGGGGTGTAGCCGATGTCCCCGCTTGCGATGGTGCTGGCCCTGCTGGGCGCGGCGGTGGTGATGTTTGCGATCAACCGTCCGCGCATGGATGTCGTGGCTGTGATCATGATGGTCGCGCTCCCGATGACGGGTGTGATCAGCATGTCCGAGGCACTGGTGGGTCTGTCGGACCCGAACATCGTGTTGATTGCGGCTCTGTTCGTGATCGGCGAGGCGCTGGTACGCACCGGCGTGGCGCAGCGCCTGGGCGACTGGCTGACGGAGCGTGCCGGCGCCAGCGAGGCGAAACTGATCTTCCTTCTGATGGTGATCGTGGCAGGTGTGGGGTCGTTCATGTCCTCGACCGGGGTGGTGGCGATCTTCATCCCCATCGTGCTGCGCATCGCCCGCAACGCGCGCATTCCGGCGGGGCGGCTGATGATGCCGCTGTCGATGGCCGCGCTGATCAGCGGGATGATGACGCTGGTCGCCACCGCGCCCAATCTGGTCGTGCATTCCGAACTGATGCGGCAGGGGCACGAGGGCTTCGGTTTCTTCGCCTTCACCCCCTTCGGAGTCCCGATCCTGGTGCTGGCCATCCTTTACATGCTGGTCGCGCGCCGCTTCCTTGCGCCGGGTCCGGCGCCTGAATTGCCCGAGCGCGCCGCCCTGACGGGCTGGGTCGCGGATTACGGCCTTGCCGGCCGAGAGCACCGGCTGCAACTGCGCGCGGGGTCCGACCTTGCCGGCAAGCGGCTGGATACCCTTGACTTGCGCGCCAGCGCGGGCATCAACATCGTCGCCATCGAGCGGGGCAGCCGGTTCCGCCGCAAGCTGATCCAGCCCCGCGCCGAGACAGCGCTTGAGGCGGGCGACATCCTTCTGATCGACAGGCGCACGAACGGTACATCGGTCTACGATCTCGACGCCTTCGCACAGGCGCATGATCTGATCGCGCTGCCGGTCTCCGGGCATTGGTTCACAGACACGGCGCAGGAAATCGGAATGGCGCAGATCATCGTGCCGCCGACGTCGCGCCTGATCGGCAAGACGGTCACGCAGGCGCGCTTTCGCAGCACCTATGACCTCTCGGTGATCGGCATGAAGCACGGCACGAAACCCGTGCCCGACAGCGTGATCGACGAGCCGCTGCGCCCCGGAGACACGCTGCTGACCGTCGGTCCCTGGCGCGCGATCCGCAAGCTGGCCGACGAGCGGCGCGATCTGGTTCTGCTCGATCTGCCGGCGGAATCGGACGAGGCCGTGCCCGCCCGCCACCGCGCGCCGCTGGCGGTGGGCGTGCTAACGCTGGTGGTGGTGCTAATGGTCTGGGGCGTGGTGCCCAATGTGCAGGCCGCGCTCTTCGGTTGCCTGCTGCTGGGGCTCTTCCGCTGCATCGACATGGCGGGGGCCTATCGCTCGATCCACTGGCAAAGCCTGATCCTGATCGTGGGCATGCTGCCCTTCTCGCTGGCGTTGCAACGCACCGGCGGGGTCGAGATCGCAGCGCAGGCGCTACTCGGCGCGCTCGACGGCGCCTCGCCCCGGTTGGTTCTGGGTGCGATCTTCGCGGTCACCGGGCTGCTGGGGCTCTTCATCTCCAACACGGCCACGGCCGTCCTGATGGCCCCGGTGGCGCTCGCCGTCGCAAGCGCCCTCGACGCCTCGCCCTATCCCTTCGCCATGACCGTGGCGCTCGCTGCCTCGGCAGCGTTCATGACTCCCGTCTCGTCACCCGTTAACACGTTGGTCGTGGGCCCGGGAAACTATCGCTTCGCGGATTTCCTGCGGATCGGCGTGCCATTCGCGGGCATTTGCCTGCTCACCAGTGTCTTGCTGGTGCCCATGATCTTGCCGTTCTGACAGCGGCGGCGTTCTGGACGCAGCCTGTCGAGGCTTTCAGGGTGGCTAGTCATCCCGAAAGCGGTGGCGGATGAAGTGCTTCTCGAACTCGAGGAGCACGAAACTTGCCGCCCCGAGCGCGATGATCAACGCCCCCTCCGCGAACGTGAGCGGTCGCGATCCGAAGATCGTGTTCATGATCGGCAGATAGGTAAAGGCAAGCTGCCCGGCCACGACGACCGCCAGCGCAATCCACACCGGTGTCGTGCCCTTCACCCCGGTATAGGTGAAGGACGTCATGTGCAGGAACCGCACGCTGAAGAGATAAAAGATCTCCAGCACCACCAGCGTGTTCACCACCATGGTCCGGGCGGTTTCGAGATCGCTACCCTGGTTCAGCGCCCAGAAGAATACCCCAAGAGAGATCGCCGCGAAGAGGAGCGAGACCACGATCACTCGCCACAGGATGAAGGGCGTGAGCAGCCCCGCGTTCGGCCGGCGCGGCAGGCGGCGCATGACCCCGGGCTCAGAGGGTTCGAAAGCAAGCGCAAGGCCAAGCGTCGCGGCAAGGATCAGGTTGACCCAGAGGATCTGGACCGGCGTCATCGGCATGGCGAAGTTGAACAGGATCGCGATGACCACGGTCAGCGCCTCGCCACCGTTGGTTGGCAGCGTCCAGCCCACGACCTTGCGGATGTTGTCATGAACGGTGCGGCCTTCATGGACGGCCGCGACGATCGAGGCGAAGTTGTCGTCCATCAGCACCATTTCCGAGGCCTCCTTGGCGGCCTCGGTGCCCTTGACGCCCATCGCGATGCCGACATCCGCCTGCTTCAGCGAGGGCGCGTCGTTGACGCCATCCCCCGTCATGGCGACGACCCGGCCCTCGGCCTGAAGTGCCTGCACGATGCGCAGCTTGTGCTCGGGGCTGGTGCGGGCGAACACCACCGTTTCCCGGACAGCCCGGGCGAATTCTTCGCCAGACAGCTGGTCAAGGTCATGTCCTGTCAGCACGACCGGATCGTCACCGAGCCCAAGCTGACGCGCGATGGCCTTGGCGGTGGCCGCGTGGTCGCCCGTGATCATGCGCACGGCGATCCCGGCCGAGGCGCATTCGGCAATCGCGCGGATCGCCTCGTCCCGCGGCGGGTCGATGAAACCGACGATGCCAAGGAACGTCAGCCCGGTTTCGACATCGGGAAAATCGATGCGCTCCGTTCCTTCTGGTAGATGCCGCATGGCAAAGCCAAGAACCCGCTCACCCTGCGCCGCGGCTTCCGCGATCCGGTCCGACCAGTACCCCGCATCCAGCGCGGTCGGCCCGTCCGGGGCCTCCTGTCTCGTGCACATGGCCAGAACGGCCTCGGGCGCCCCCTTGACCAGGACCACAGGCTCGGCAAGCGACATCTTGTGCAAGGTCGCCATGAAGCGATGTGCGGCATCGAAGGGGATCTCGTCCAGACGCGGCCATTCCGCACGCTCGTTCTCGGGATCGAAAGCGGCCTTCATCGCGAGGGTGACAAGCGCCCCCTCCATAGGGTCGCCCTCCACATGCCATTCCGCCCCGTTGGCGCGCAGCCGGGCGTCGTTGCACAGCAGACCGGCGCGGATCAGCGACAGGGACGTGGCGTGGCCCGCAGGACTGCGGGGGCCAGTGTCTTCAAACAGCCGATGCGCACCGGGATTGTAGCCGGAGCCATCCACGAAAATCGCCTGCCCCGGTGTGACGACCCGGCGGACGGTCATTTCGTTGCGGGTCAGCGTCCCGGTCTTGTCCGAACAGATGACGGAGGTGGCCCCGAGCGTCTCGACCGCCGGAAGGCGGCGGATCACGGCGTTTCGCGCCGCCATCCGCTGCACCCCGATGGCCAGTGTGATGGTGATGACGGCGGGCAATCCCTCTGGCACCAGGCTGACCGCCAATGCGACGACCGCCATCAGCGCCTCATCCCATTGGTAGCCGCGCAGGGTGATCGCAAACACGAAAAGGACCGCCGCACCGACAAAGGCGAACCGGGTAAATCGCTGGCCGAAGCGGTTGATTTGCCGCAAAAGCGGCGTGGTCAGTTCCTCGACGCCGCCCAGCAGCTCGCTGATGCGCCCGATCTCGGTCTGCAGTCCGGTCGCGAAGACGATGCCGGTTCCTTGCCCGGTGGCAACTAATGTGCCGGAAAACGCCAGCGACCGCCTGTCACCGAGGGCCGCGTTTGCGTCTACCGGATCGGTATGTTTCGTCGCCGCCACGGACTCGCCGGTCAGGATGGCCTCATCGATCCGCAGGCTGCGCGCACGTAGCAGGCGCAAGTCGGCCGGGACCCGGTCGCCCGCCTCGATCAGGACGACGTCGCCGGGGACAAGGTCGGCCTGGGGAACGCTGACGCGCTGGCCGTCGCGCAGCACACTGGCGCGTGGCGCGATCATGTTGCGGATCGCCGCCAGCGCATCCTCGGCCTTGCCCTCCTGCAGGAAGCCCACGACCGCGTTGACCAGGACGACCGCCAGGATCACGCCCGTATCAACGAGATGCCCCAGCGCCGCCGCCGCCGCCGCCCCGGCCAGCAGGAAATAGATCAGCGCGTTGTTGAAATGGGCAAGGAAGCGAAGGACCGGGTGGCGCCGCGTGCCGGTCGGGATCGAATTGGGACCATGCTGTCGCAGGCGCCGCTCCGCTTCATCGGCGCTCAGCCCACGCGTGGTCGAAGCAAGGTCTTCCAAGACATGCGTCGCATCCCGGTCGTGCGCGGTGCGAAACGTCCGATAGCCTTCTTGAGCGGCGGAATCAGCAAGATCGAGCATCCAAAGCTCCAACGACGGGCGAGAAAAGACGGGTCATCCTATCATAGACACCCGTCACATTTCTGCGAGCAAATTGATTGGGTTGGGCCGATTAAGACCCGAACAGGGGGTTGCCGAAAATTGTGGCAAGCAGATTGCCGACCTGTATGCCGGCGAGATGCAGAAAGATCGCCTCAAGGAAGGCGATTGACCACATCCGCTTTGCAAAGACTCCATCGTAGTATGACCAGACGACGGCCGCGATATAGGACACGCCATTCAGTTTGAGGTTGGCATCGGGGTCATTACCGAGGATCAAGTAAAGGGCAGTACCCAATAGAACGGCGCGCCACATCAGTTTCCCGGCGGCCGCCAACGCCCCTTGGTGCAGACCAGTCTCTGCCAGTCTTCTCAGAATGTTGTCAGAAGGGCGCATTTCTCTCATCCCAGATTTTTTACCATCAATCGTCACACTGTGCCACTGCGCACTGCTTTGGCCACATGTGAGCCACCAATGGGTGACCTCATGATGAGAAGGCGACGATACGAAGCCTCTGGTCACGCCGCTTGGGGCGAAATGCCCGGCGGCGCACGTGCGCCGTACCCGGGCCCCCGGGAAGTGAGGCCGAAGCCTCACCCGAAGGGATCGTACTCCGAGTTATGCGGACAGCAGCATAACTCGGAGTATGACCCGTTCCAGATTATGGCCCGCTGAGGGCCATGGCGCCTGCAAGTCCTTGCCGCGCCGA
>NZ_JBHTFQ010000021.1:0-23911 GCF_042666235.1 Halodurantibacterium daqingense
CCCGCGTCGCAGATCACAAAATGCCCCATATTGACGAACTGATGCCCTGGAACTGGACACCTCAATAAGTCAACGCCAGTCAGACCGGACGGATACGATGCGAAGGGCGGAAAGCAGGCTGCGGGCGATGCGGCGTGGCTATCGCAGGCGGCTAGGAAAGCGGTCGTTCGAACGGGTCACGAAACCGCTAGCCTCAACGAACCTTTTGCGCGCTCAAGGCCGCAGCCCGTGCGCTACGATCCTGCAAATAGATACGGTATCGAGAGAGGATGCCGACGTGGTCTGCTCCTTCCTCAATAAGCTTTTCCGTTTCGGCTAGAGCAAGGCCGTATGTGAGACAGCCGGACCCGTCTCCCGCCAGTTGTTCTGCCAAGCGATGCTCGATCTCGGCCTTTATTGTCGCGGGAAGAACTTCGCGGGCGTCGGAATACATCAGGCGCAATCCAAACCAACGCAGGCGCTCGTCCTCCAATTCTTGCACAATAGTGAGGCGATTCGGCCATGAGGCTTGGTGAAAATCCCTCGTGCGCCTCTCGTCATCCGGCCCTGGAAAACCGTTGTAGATTCGTTGCTCGAGATGAGGCGACAGTGGATATGGCTCTCGGGAGGCGACATAAGCAGTGAGTAGCCGCGCACATAGATGTGCGTCCGCCTTTATACGCCGAGCTTGGTTCTCAATGTGATCGATCAACCCGCCATCCAACATGTGCTGTGGAGCATCGAAGAATGCGGTAAGCGTAGGCGATGCGTTGACCCTGAACTGGCGGATCGGACTGGGCTTCTGAGATATATAATCCTGCAGTTCGGTGTCGCTCATTGCAGCAAGCTGGCTGACATCTTGATTAAGGTGCAGACAAATCCGGCCGTTGGCTTGGTCTGGATCGACACCGATGCAGACGACCGGAGCGTGATAAGCCCGTCCGCCGAAGAACTCGGTTAGTATGAAACCATCTTCCGCTTCAACGAAATCCGCAACGGTCGCCTTGTTCGAAAAGCGAACAAACCGCTGCCACAGCTCCGGAGACCGCTGGTAAACCAGCCTGCACAGATCGACCGTAGCAAGTACATCAGACATGGCGTCATGCGCGTGGTTATGGGCGACACCATTCGCCAAAGCCAGATGATGCAGACGAAATGTCTGCTGCCCCTCTTCGCCGATTGGAACAATAAGCTGTTCGGGCGACACAGCATTAACTGCCATCAGCAGGTTAAGGGCGTCAGCTCGGCAGTTGCGATGATTGCTGGTCAGGTAGGCCGGATATAGGGATTGAAAGAGTGCATGCCGCAACATCTCTTCGTCGAATCGGATAGAGTTAAAGCCAACGAAGATGGCCGGGCTCCACGACATGAGGGTCCGGTGAATATCACTCACCATCGAGTAGTGCGACGGCAAGTTGGTGTCGGTCAGCCGTTCAATGGGGAGCTCGTTGACATGCATCGCCAAGGGATGAGGAAGCACATGCGGCTGCAGGCGCGAGCGCGTTTCGAAGCGCGCCACCTCGTTAAGATTTGCGTCGGTAAGAACTGCCGCGAAATGAATGATCTGATCAAACCCGCGCCTAAGCCCTGTCGTCTCGGTATCGAAAAAGACAAAGCTCACGGGCGTGTTACCAGCGGGTAAGCCGAAAGCGCATCGCAGCAGGGCTTACTCTGAACCGACGTGCTAAAGCTTCGATCGCAGCCTCGTCCTCAAGGTCTACTCCCTCTCCCTCTAGGACTGATGCCAAAAGATCTTCGGGGATCAGCAGTTCCGAAGCGAACGCATTTGCCTCGACTTCCATCGGCTCGGTTCCGAGAGCCGAAACATCATTCCGAAACAGAACACGGATGCCCTTATCTACATGGACGGCCTGACTGATCTCAGAAGCGTGCAGCACGTGATGGCCAAGCTCATGGGCTGCCGAGAACCGCTGCCGGTTGGGGTGGTGAAGCGCATTTACGCCAATGATACCTACGCCATCCTTGATGTAAGCCATGCCCGACAGGTCTTCATCAAGAGGCGCGTACTGGAGGGCGATCTTTCGTGACTTAATAATTCGCTCCACCGGGACTGGCGGCGTCGACACACCAAACTCCTGCAAAATCGAGCGTGCAAATTTTCGCGCCCGTTCGGTATCTGCGTCGGCCATGATCAGGACCTACCGCGTCGCGGCTGCAATGCGGACGAAATCAGGTCGGCGACTTGAGCTTCGGCGTCTTGTGAAAGCGTTTTCCTCGATAGCGCCTGATTTGAAAGCGTCATCTTCAGATCCTCCCCTAAAGTTTTCTGCGGCATCGACGGCAACAGTTCTGCCACTTTGGCGAAATCGAGCGCGGCGGCGAGCGCGTAAGCGTGATGCAGCAGAACGTTCTGCCGACCACTCTCTATGTTGGCGATCGAAGCGCGCGACATATTCACCTTACCCGCCAGGTCCGCCTGTGTGAGGCCAAGCGCCTTCCGGCGGGTCGAAACCGCGCTTCCAAAAGCCTTATAGAGAGCGTCGCCTGCCATGTGTGATGTTTGCGCCCTCTCCTTGGGAATGTCAACATCACAAACACTCTGTGCTTAATGTAAACGTGATAATGTGATTAACAGTTGACATGAGACGCTGGACTGGGAATCCATAATGATAGGGCGTGATGCCCGGAAGCAGTCGGAGGACCAACAGTGTCGAAGAGAATTCACGTGGTGCCCTACGGGGAGGGCTGGGCGACACGCCGCGAAGGCGCGTCACGAGTTGGATCGACCCACGATACGCAGGCAGATGCAAGGATGGCGGCGCGCGAAACCGCTGTTCGCGAACGCGGAGAGGTCATCATCCACCGTCCGGACGGCCGCATCCGGGACTCCAATTCTTACGGAAACGACCCTTTCCCGCCTAAGGGCTAACGGAGCAGAACCGCTTCCAGGGGCGGCTCTGCTCTGCCGTGCGGGGGTTCTCAATCACAAGGACTACAGAACATGACTGCAAAGCTGACGTTCCACCCGCTTGGCAATGCCGACTGCACCAGGATCGATTTTGCCGACGGCAAGAAGATGCTGGTCGACTATGCCGATATGAGGAATGAAGATGACCCCTTTGACAAGCGGATTGACCTCCCGGTTGAACTCAAGGCGGACCTGCGGGCCGCAAACAGAGACAACTATGACGTCGTCTGTTTTACACATCTGGACGACGACCACTGCTGTGGAGCAGGAGATTTCTTTTGGCTCGACCACGCCGCAAAATATCAGGGCGGTAGTCGCATCAAGATCAAGGAACTGTGGGTTCCAGCTGCCGCTATCCTTGAGGATGGCTGTGAAGACAGCGCTCGGATTGTCCGGCAGGAAGCACGGCATCGGCTGCGGCAGGGCTACGGCATCCGCGTCTTTTCCCGACCCAAAAAACTGGCCGACTGGCTCGCGAAGCAGGGGCTTTCGCTTGAGTCCCGGGCCCACCTGATCACCGATGCGGGCCAGTACGTTCCCGGCTTTTCCAAGTACGGGTCGGAGCAAGCCGAATTCTTCATCCACAGCCCCTTCGGCTGGCGTCAAAACGAGAACGGGATTGTTGATCGTAACCAAGACAGCGTCGTCTTCCAAGCAACGTTCCTTGAAGGCGGCCGCGAGACCTACGCGCTCTTTATGTCCGACATTCACGCAGACTCCATCGACCAGATTGTCTTGACAACAAAGCGTCACGGGCGTGAGAATCGCCTGCTGTGGGACATTTTCAAGGTCCCCCATCACTGCTCCTACACGGCGATCGGCTGGACCAAGGGCGAGGACGAAACCCAGCCCACCGAACATGTCGAGTGGCTTTGCGAGACGCAGGGGCGTGATCGCCATATCATGGTGTCTACCAGCAAGCCGATGCCCCTCGAGGGGACTTCCGAAGACGCCGATGTTCAGCCCCCTCATCGGCAGGCCGGCAACTATTACAAGGCAGTCGCGCGTCGCGCAGATGGCTCGTTCAAGGTTACGATGGAATCGCCATCGACGGCTAGGCCGAAGCCTCTCAGCATTGAGATTACGAGCCGCGGCGCGCAACTCCTGACTGTCTCGGCTGTGGCCGGCGCGGCCAGCATCATAGCTACGCCGGCGCGGGCGGGCTGAGGATGACAGCGGCTCTTCATCCTTGGTGGTCGTCGTTTGGGCAGCCGGTGACATCGGATGCGGTGATACCAGATGCTGCACGGGCGGTCATTGCTTACATCCTTTCTGGCAGTGCGCCGGCCGTCACTCTTGTCGGAACACGGCAAACCGATGATGGAGCAGTGGCCGCTCTTCACCTCGAAATTGAGGTTGAACGGCCTCAGGACCTAGCCGTTCCTGTCCTCAGCGTGGAACCTCTAGCCTTGGTCTGCGGAGCGACGGGAATGCAGCCGGCGGTTCTGGCTTTACGCCCTGACTTCCCCGAAACCATGCACCAGAACTGGACGCCGGACGAGATGCCGCGCGCCCTGTGTGTCGACGACCGGCCGTGGGCAGAAGCGCAACTTACGTTCACGCCGGCCGAATTTATGCGTCGCGTCCAGCTTTGGCTCGCGAAAGCCGCCCGCGGCGAGCTTCACGACCCAGCACAACCTTTGGAGCCCCTCTTCTTCCACAACCCCGCAAAGATCATTCTCCCGACGGGTGCTCTGATGCAGACCAATGAGCCAGCCGAATTGGTCGGACATATGCGTACCGAGCATGCGACGATCATTGTCACCGAAATCGTAAAGCACGGCAGCAACAAGAATGATCCCATGTTCGTGGTTATCCCTATGCGCGCAGCCCCCCAAGGCATGCGACGGCTGCAACACGCGCCGCAGACACTCGATGTGCTCGCGCAGCAGTTGCTTGCGTGCGGCATTGATCTTGCCGCAGAACTTCGTAAGCGCGTGATAGAATGGGCTGGCGTAGATTCCGCCGCCGTCCGACGTCTTCAGGCACGTATTGCGCTTGTCATCGCTTTTCCGGTTACTGGTCATGATGGTCGGCAAGCAGATGACCTGCGCGCATTCATCACTCATGATACCGTCGGAGATCTCGGTATCGCGCTCGGCGCCCTTGCACGAAACGAGAGCAACGTGGGCTCTGGCAGCGGCTATGTTCGGCTGGTCGGTATGGCCACGGGCGCGATCGTCCCCACCCTCTCTATCGAGCCGGCCGACGTCCATCTGGATTTCGATCGGGCAGCAGGCGCGACGATCAGCGGACAGACCCAGCCCGACACCCGCCGCTGCGTACTAATCGGCGCAGGGTCGCTGGGGTCGCAGCTGGCCATCAACCTGGCACGTGAGGGCCGGTTTCAGTGGACGATAGTCGACGACGATCACCTGATGCCGCACAACCTTGCTCGTCACGCCCTGTACCCCATAGATGTTGGTCGCCCCAAGGTCGTCGGATTAGCCCATCGCATCCATGCCCTGCTTGACGACCCCGTCACCTTTTTGGAAGCAAACTTTCTGAACCCACCAATTGAACTCGCGGCGAAGCTGGACGAAGCGATAGCCAAGGCGGATGTAATTATCGACGCCTCTGCTTCCGTCGCCGTTTCACGTCGGCTCGCCGATTTGCCGCGTCCTGGGGCGCGTCGCCTGTCAGTTTTTTTTAACCCCGCTGGGACAGCGGTGATCCTTCTGGTGGAAGGGCGCGATAGCGCGATCACCTTGCATGATCTCGAAGCGCAATACCACTCGCTGATCCAGGCCAACCCTGCGCTGGCGCATCACTTGCAGACGGAAAGCGGCGTGCGCTACAGCGGCTCCTGCCGCGCCGCAACCAACCGTATTCCCGCCAGCAGGGCGGCGCAGATGAGCGCTATTGCGTCTCAAGCCATTGTGGATGCGCTCTCCGGCGATGACCCAGTTGTGCGCGTCTGGACCCTCGCCGACGATCACAGCGTCAGCCTAGCGGAAGCGCCGGCACTGCCGGTCCAGAAAATCGCGCTCGGCAGTTGGACTGTAACCTATGACGAGGGCCTTGCCGGTCAGATGGCGGCACTGCGCACAGAGCGCCTGCCGCACGAAACTGGCGGCGTGCTGCTTGGTATCACCGACACATGCCGTCGCTCCGTGCACATCGTCACGGCTCTACCGGCGCCGCGGGACAGCTCCGGCAGTGTCACCGCCTTTGAGCGCGGCGTGTTCGGCCTTGCCGCCGCCGTTAAGGAAGCAACGGAGCGCTCTCTGCATCAGCTCCGCTACGTGGGCGAATGGCATTCCCATCCAAGGGGCTCATCGACCCGCCCCAGCTCGACAGATATCCAACAATTGTGCTGGCTTACGGATGAGCTAGAGAGCGAGGGTGTTCCCGCTCTGATGGCGATTGCTGGTGACTACGGTCAGCTCAGCGTGATGCTTGCGGGCAGAGGTCGCCTGACGACCAATGGAAATGCCGTATGAACGATCTTACAGTAGCGCAGGACATTCAGAGCCTGTTCGCGGCCCATTCCTCGGAAGTCGATTTCCTGCAGGCCCGCAAGCTCGATGACACCATTGGTCTTTGCCTTTCGGGCGGGGGCTACCGCGCGATGATCTATCACACGGGCGCACTCATTCGCCTCAACGAGCTCGGTTTCCTACCACGCCTGGGCGAGGTTGCCAGCGTCTCCGGCGGCTCTATCACCGCCGGTTTACTGGCGCTGCGCTGGCCAGACCTGCGCTTTGACGAGAACAACCGCGCGGTCAATTTCGATGACGTCTTCGTTTTGCCCTTGCTGCGTTTTTCGGGCAAGGGCATCGACATCAAGGCCGCGCTCTACGGCCTCCTGCCGGGCTGCACCGCCGCCGACAGCCTTGTTCGCGCCTATGACCGATATCTCTTCCACGGGGCATGCTTGCAGGACATCACCGATTTCCCGCGCTTCACCTTTATGGCTACGAATCTGCAAACCGGCAGCGGCTGGCGCTTCGGAAAGAGCTATGCCGCCGATTACCGCGTAGGAATGATCAGCAGACCGGTGATTTCGCTGGCGCGCGTTGTCGCGGCATCATCGGCCTTCCCGCCGATCCTGTCGCCGGTGCACATCGACCTGTCGGGCGAGTCCGTCCAGCCCACGGCCGGAGCCGACCTGCACCGGGAGCCGTTCACCATGACAGCTGTTCTTGCCGACGGCGGCATCTATGACAATCTCGGCCTTGAACGAGTCTGGAAGCGATGCCGGACCATCTTCGTGAGCAATGCGGGCCGCACGATCCCGGAAGTCGGCCGCCCTAGCGGGCGTTGGATAGGCCAGATGTTCCGTACCCTCAGTCTGATTCAGCAGCAGGCCGAGCACTCCCGAAGGCGAATTCTGTTCGGCATGGCCAATGGGGGGCAACGCCAGGTGGCGTACTGGAGTATCGATGCGGCATCAGCCCAATATGCAGTGCCGGACGCTCTGCCGCTCACTACTGAGGAGGCTATGGCTGCCGCTTCTCTGCGGACCCGCCTGAACCCGTTCTCGCCTGACGAACAGCGCCTGCTTCTCAGGGCCGGTTACTGCGGCGCCGACGCTTCTCTGCGCGCCCGTGGCCTCGCGCGGAACCTTCCGCCAGCCAGTTTCGACTTCCTATCGTGAAATATCCGATCGCGTCCTCCGGTTCTGATGTTGCGTCACCGCGGGGCAGCTCCGAGACATTTGCGGATCGAGGAAAAGGTGACACCAAATTTTTGAGCAACGGCAGGAAAGCAGTATGTCCGAACAGCCCCAGACAACCACGCCATCGAGTCTCTCGGCGTCAGCCAGAAATTACGCCCGAGAAGAGGACGCTCGTGTGATCGGTTCTAATGTCTTAGGGCTTATCAAGATTTTCGGTCAACACATGGATCTCGAAACTCTGGACGGCGTGACTTTGGCCTATGACTACTCCCAAGCCCTAGAAGAACTAGACCGTGGTGTGCAAACCAACTCTGTCCTGATGGCCAGCAAAGACTGGGGTGTCGGTGTAGCCATGACGCCAGCCGTCCTGCGAGAGGGTGTTCTGAAATCGCATATCCTGTTCAATGCGGCGTTCTTAGAAGGACTTCTCGACGAACCCCAGAGCAAAGCGTGCCAAGAGGCCGTTCACATCATTGCGCATGAGTGTGCGCATGTCGAAATTAATGCCGTCAAGGATCGTCAATTTCCGAACAAGATCCTACGCTACCGACCCGAGACTTGGTTTGAGGGGCTTCGCTTAGAAGTAATAGAGGCATCGTGGGACGAATATGCCGCCTGCCGAATTTCGGCCGGCTTCGGAGCAGCGCCGTCGGAAAACTATCAAGGCGTTTTTCTGAAAATTCTTGCTGAGGCCGGACATAATGTGCGCGAAGCCATTCTGAAGTGTCGCCATGACGCAGATTACGACGCTCTTCTGATCGAAGCTCAGCGCAATATCGGAAGCCTAATGAAATACGCCTCGTACGTGCTGGGCACTGCCGATGGTCTAGAGCAGGAAACCGAAACAGACTCACCAGAGATATCCGCCGCACTCAAGGAACATTGGTTTGCCCCATTCTTCGTGCGTCTCCGAGATTCCCACAGGGCACTCTGGGAACGCTACGGCCAGTGGGAAAGCCTGAAAGAGTTCGAAACGATCGCCGACATCTGGTTTGATATGCTCGTCGATCGTGGTATCGACGTCACCCCCCAAGTTGACGGTGCGATTTATGTGAGTATCCCGTTCCGTGCGGATACCAGCTCATACCAAGCCATTGTGTGGGGATTGCGACAGGCGACCAAGGGACTTGGAGGTTAGTATCTGCCAAAAAACACAGGCCGCGAAGACCCAAGAGAATCCTAGTACGCCAAGGGCCTTAAGTGCCCGGCGTTGCACCTCGTATTTCTCGTGCGTCGGATCTTCGCTTGGGAACGCCTCAACATAGCCAAAATCGCCCGTGAACAGTGTGTACGGGCCGATCAAGTATACTCGGCGATGATGGCCCGCGTCGTCTGAACTGCCTTCGCTAGTTCTGTCCCATCGGCCTTGCCGAGGCCCAACTTAGCCAGATCGATCGACAACTGACCGGTCACGCCAACATCAACTTCGGCGCGGGCAGCGCGCCCTCGTGCGCGACGCGAAAGCGCAGCGCTTGAAGCTGTCGTCTCCGTTGTAGGGATTTCATCGGTAACCGCCGACGCATTTCCAGACCCCTGCGCCCCTGCAGCAGCCCTCACCTCCCGCAGCTCCTGCTTCAGCTTCTCTACCGTCTCACGGGTCTCGGTCATCTGCCGATCCCGCCGAAGCCGATCCTCATCCGGATACGGGAAGCTCCCCGCCTGACTGGCATGCAGCGCCTTCAGCGCAGGGTCTTCGAAATACTTGATCCTCCGCGCCCGGATCGGCATCTGCGCGTCGATCACAAGGATCACCTCGTCGAGATCCATGCGGCGGGCTTGGTCCTCGGTCAGGAGCGGCGTGTCCTCTGTCCGCTCGGAGACGCTGCGTCCCTCGAACGGGTTGCGCCCGACAGCACGCGACCTGGTCACCACGCGCTTGGTGGTCTTGCCCACGGCCTGGCTCAGCTCCTCGATGGTCTTCTGCTCGGACGGGGTGAGGTAGAGCTTCACGCCAGCACCGCCCTGCAGCGACCTGCGGGTGTTTTCGCCATAGATCTCGTCCAGCGCCGGAATGGTCTGGGTGACGATGGCGAGGTTGCCGCCGAAAGAGCGCAAGGTCTTGATGCTCTCAGCCACGATAGGCATTTTCCCGAGCCGGTCGAACTCGTCGAGCATGATCATCACCGGCCACGGCTCGTCGTCGCCCGGCTCCTGCGCCTGCAGGGAGGCGATCAGGTCCGAGAAAAACAGCCGGATCAATGGGGCCAGCGGGCGGATCATCTCGGACTCGACCACGAGGTAGATCGCGTGGGGCCGCCGTCGGATATCCCGGAAGGAGAAGTCCGAGGTCGCGGTGGCCGCGTCGATGGCGCGGTTGTCCCAGGTGTCGAGACCCGAGGTCATCAGGAGCGACAGGTACGAGGTCAGGGTGTCGTTGTTGGTCGAGGCCATGCGCTCGAAGATCAGCTTGGCCGAGGTGTTCTTCACCTCCTGTGCGCGCTTGAGGTATTCCTTCTGCTTGTCACCGCCCGAGGCGGTGATGCGGTAGATCTCGCCGATGGTCGGCACAGCGCGTTCGAAGGCCAGAAGGCCGGCCGCCACGAAGAGATCGATGCCGCCAGCCAGAAGCCCGCTCAGCTTTTCGTTGTCGGTCTGCAGGAAGAGCTTGGCGGTGAGTTTCAGCTCCATCTGCTGCCGGTCGGGGTTGGTCATGGCGGCGATACGCGCGAGCGGATTGTAGCGGTGGGTCGGCCGATCCCAGTCGGTCGGCGCAAATCGGAACACCTTGTCACCCATGCTGGCGCGGAAACGAGACGTCTCGCGGAAGTTCTCGCCCTTCACGTCGAGCACCACAGCCGAGCCTTTGTAGGTGAGCAGGTTCGGGATCACGAAGCCCACGCCCTTGCCCCGACCCGTGGGCGCCACGATCAGCGCATGCGGGAAAGTCTTCGAGACAAGGAAGGAGCGCTTCGATTTCGGAGAGCCAAGCTTGCCGAGAAGGAAGCCGCCGCCCGGCTTGGCAAGAAAGCCGTTGCGCTTCATGTCGCCCCGGGTCTGCCAATGCGTCGTGCCGAAGCGCGTCAGGGCATCTCCGAGAAGCGTCACGCTCAGCATCAGGGCGGCGATCCCAAAGCCTGCGAGGATCAGGTTCACCCAAAGGAAGTCCCGCGGCGCGCTGACACCGAGGGCTCGGTACTCGCGCGCAAGCAGGGTGACGTCGAAGGCGTTCGTCGACAGGCCATAGCGGATGGTCAGGTAGCCTGTTGCCACGACATAGCCGATGGCGAGGCCAATCAGTGTCAGGCTCAGGATCCCGCCCGCAATCTTGCCCTTATCCATGGGTGATCCCCTTCTCGCCATACGTCGCTGCGTGACGCGCCCGCTGCGCCTCGATCTGTTCCTCAGCCAGGGCATCCAGCACCCGCTCCATGGCTGGGCCATGGGCCATCACCTCGCTGCTTTCCAGATAGGCTTTGGCGAGTTCCAACTGCCGTAATGGGTGCTCGGTGAACTTCTCCAGCACATCGGCGTGGCCCGCGCGCAGGGCCGTCACCGAGTTCGGCGTGAGGTTGCGGTCGATCTGGGCGACGAGGCGCTGCCCATCCGCATCGGTGAAAGGTTCCACGTCCTCGGCCTCTGCCCGCTGCAGGAAGGTCAACACATCAGGGGCTGTCTCAGCCATGAAGCGCCGTTCGGCGTAGTCCTGCCGCGCTTGATCCTCGATCTCAAAGCTTCGCTCGCTGATATAGGCGCGCGAGGCCCCCATGGCGCGCAGCTGGTTGATTTCCTCCTGCACGGCCGTCCCGAACTCCTCGTCCGGCATTTCAGCGCGGTAGCGCGCGAGTGTGCGGTCGTCTTCCGTGATCGGACCAAGATTCTGCATTGGATCGCGCAGGGCCAGATCCATGTCGCCGGCGTGGAGCGTGCGGTCTTTCTCCTCGACAGCGAACTCCTGTGGCTTGCGGCTGTCTGTAATCTTGTCCCAGGCCATCGAGGCCAATTCGGCGTGATCGGGTGACCGCTGCGCGAAGGCGGTGAAGGCGGCGCGGGCTTCCTCCACCTCAACGGCACCGGCCCGGCGCACGCTTGGGTCGTCCGAGAAGGGATGGTCGAAATCCGTCCGGCGGAACTGCGCAACAAGCTCCTGGAAATCCCGGCGCTCGGATGGGGCGAAGATGTCGGGCTCGCCTATCGCGCGCGGACGCTCCGGCAGCGTCACGCGTTCCGCCAAGGCAACCGTGTCACCGTCGGTCTCATCCACCTCATCGACGGCCCGAAGGATGCGCGCCTCGGTAAGGGTGTCGCCCAGGCGGACATGTACAGCTTCCAGCCGGTCGAGCGCTTCCTCGCGGTCCGCGCCCTTCTCCAGATCGAGATCGCCGGCCTTGGCGATGGCGCGCAGATCCTGCGCAAGCCATTGCCGTTCGAGCGCGGCATTGCCGGCCCCTTCGCGCATGCGGGCGGCTACAGCTTCGGGATCAATGCCCGTACCTTGCAGCGCCTCGCTGAGGCGCGCTTTCACCGCGTCGTCGTCGAGACGCCCCATCTGGCCCTCGCGCATGTTGGCCCGCGCATAGACCCCATCCCGGGATGGTGCGTCGAGAAGTGCAGCCGAACGATCCCCGAGCGGGTTCAGATGCGCGACCGAGGCCAGCACATCGGTGAGCTTGCGCTCGATCTCCGGCCTCTCGGCCGCCGGCGCCCGGTCGATCGCCGCTTCGATCTGACGGATGTTCTGAGAAAACTCGGTGATCAGCGTGTCGAACGCTGGCTCAATTTGGGACATGTAGATGGCTCCGTCAGATTGGATCTGACCGCCCCTGGCAAGGATGGTGCTGGCCCGCTCGAGCGCCTCGGCCACGTCATCGAAGTTCGACCGGGACGCCTCGGCAGCCAGACCCCGATAGGTCAGCGCGTTGCGCGCTACCGTCTGCAGGGCCGCGGCGAGATCAGCCCCGGTGCGCTGGCGCTCGACGGGCGGTCGGCCTTCGTCACGGGCTTTGTAGACCTCGTCGATCTCGGGGCGGTAGGTCGTGACCCCCCGGTCAAGACGCCGTGTCGCCTCGAGCCGGATCCCGTGGACCTGCGCCGCCTCGACCATCGCCGCCCGAAAGGCGTCGTAGTTGAAGTGGTGATCCTTCCCGAGAAAGAACATTTCGCCATCCTTGCTGCGGCGGTTCAGAACGATATGCACATGTGGATGCGCGCGATCTTGGTGTATTGCAGCAATATAGTCGAATTGCGACCCCTCACCTTGAAAGAACCGCTCGCACACAGCTTCGGTGATCGCGCGCACCTCGTCGCCGCTGGTGCCGACGGGAAAGGCCATCAGCAGATGGGAGGTATGACCAAGCTTCGGGCTGTGCCGCTCGCCCCACTGGTTCTCGAAGCGCCGCACGACCCGATCTATCTCGGCCTCGGTCAGGGTCTTCTTGCCGTCATGCGTGCCGCGGCTGTCGAGGATATGGCTCGACTTGGAGGTGAGGTAGGTCAGCTGGGCCTTCAGCTGCGCACCGGTGTGGCACCCGCCTTTTGAGATCGGCTTGAAGATGGCCGGCGAGTAGCCTCGCGCGGCGCGGACCATCTGCGCCTTCTTGGCCAGCCCCTGCCAACTGCCGGAGACCCGGCTCCAATCACGATCGAAGAGGGCGGGGCTGACGCCGCGCGCCTCACTCCGCGCCATGCTCGGCCACCTGCTCCGTGTCCTGCCGCGCCAGATCGGCGAGCGCTCGGGTGACCTCGATATCCAGTGTCCGGCGGCGCGCACGGAACATCTCCTGGATCTGGTCGGCCATGTCGAAGACCAGCACGGCGAGATCGCGGATTTCAGCATGGCTGGCGGGGGTATAGGGCAGACGCTCCCCTTTGAGCTTTGCCTCGTTCAGGCGGCGCGCGACCTGGTTCACGTTGTTCCCGACCCGGTTCAGCGCCGCGCTCATCCCTTTCAGTTCATCCGCCATGCCGTGATCCGGGCGCAGGAGATCGTCGGCCGCCAGCATCAGGCAGCGCATGGCGTCTGACCGGTGGGCAATGCCGCGCCGCGCGAGAGCCGCATCGAAGCCGCGAAGGTCACGGTCGGTAACCCGCAGGGTCAGCACACGGGTGCGGCTGTCGTTGGCCGAGACGGTGGAACGGCCCCGGCTCAGCACGTTGTAGACGGTCTTGGGCGAGACCTTCAGTGCTGCACTGATCGCACTGACCGACACACCTTTCGCCCGTTCCCGGACGATCTGACGGCGCTCCTGATCGGTCAGTCTGCGACTGCTGCCCATGTGAAGTATACGTTCCTATTTCTTGCCAACTTCGTACAAGCCCGCCTTCTCCCAACACAAGCGGAGAAGGCACCAAGGGCTTGTACTCAATGTAGAAAATCGGCCCGGCAGGCCGATTTGACGTCCTTTGGCAAATGCAGCGCGCAAGGCGCTCAATGCAACGCGTCCTGCGTTGCCTGCACCGCGCATCGCGTCCTTTGGACGGCGTTTTGCGCGCCCTGCAGCACGTCCTCTGGCGAGCGCCCGATGGTATGTGCCGCCTGCATCGCGCGTGGTGCCGGATGGTTCACGTCCAATGCAGAATGCGTCGCGTTTCCTGCGACGCGGAAAATGGCGCCCGTCGCATGTCCCGCGTCATCTGGGCACTGCATCGCGCAGAGGGGTTGACGTCGGGTGTCCCATGCAGCGTGCCTTCCGTCCCATGCAGGACGCACCATGCGCCCCGCATTCCGCCTGCGGGAACCTGCATCCCGTCTTCTGCTTGACGCCGTCGCGCTCGAAGGTTAGCGACACAGAAACATCTTTGTTGCGTTTCACTATTCTTGCGAGAGGTCCGCCCCCAATGCCGAACGACAATCTCGTGGTGATCGCTGCGATGGCCCGAAAAGGGGGGAGTGGCAAAACCACGCTCTCGCGCGCTCTGATCAGCGCCGCCGTTGCCGCCGGGCGTCGCGTCCTTTTGATCGATACCGACAGCACGGGTGTACTCGGCACCTGGCACAAGCGGGCTGAAGCGGCGGGGCTGGGATCGCCCCTGCTGCGCTCGGCAACCGTCGAGAGCGTGGGAGCAGTGGATCGCCGGATCGAGCAGGTCTATGCGGCGGACTCGGCGGATTTCATCTTCATCGATACCGCGGGCGTCGGGGCCGAGTGGTCGGACGGGATCGCCGTTCTCGCCGATCACATCGTGACACCGGTGATGCTCTCGACCTCGGATCTCGATGTCGGCGCGCAGACCGCCGACTGGTTCGAAAAGCTCCGCGCCCGCGTCGATGACCCCGACAGCCTGCCCCGCCACCACGTGGTCCTGAACATGGTCGACCCCAAGACCACCCGTGCCGATGCTGCCCTCATCGAGGCGGCTATCGCACGGTTTCCGGTGGTCGAGACCGTGATGATGCGGCGGAACGTCTACAAGGAGATGGACGAGAAGGGCCTCCTGCACGCTGTGGCGTTGCAAAAACAGGCCGATCCGAACCCCCTCATGCGCCCCCATGTGCGCCATGTGGTCGAGGCTCTCGAAGAGGCGACCGACATCCTCAACAACATCCTGGCCGCGTGAGGGCAGGGCGGTGAGGAAGAAGATCCCGACGATCACGCGGCCCGACCCCGCCTATGCTGCATCCCTGCGGCCAGAGGTGGGAGAAGACCCGGGAAGGGAAGAGGTTCGGCGAGCTGAGACGATGCCAGAGGCTGCAAACGTCGAGCCTGTGGTCTTGGACGGTCACTCTGGTTTGCCACCAAGGATGCAGCCTGCGCCCACTCCTCAGTCCAGACCGGAGACGGCCGGGCGTCCAGCATCCGGGGCCATGGTATCTCCCACCCGCCCGCGCCGCAGTCCGACGACGCGCAAGATCGACATCCGGGTGAACGCGCTGGAACGGCAGGAGGAAGCCCTGATCGACTGCGGCGTCGATCCGGCCCATGTCATCCGCGCCGCCCTGCGCCGTGCAGTGAAGAACTGGGAGCTCGGGCCCGACTTCATCCCTCCCGCCGAGGAGCGGCGCACGCGGATCACCGAATGGCGCGCACGCACCTCGCTGGCAGTCGATGCAGGCGCCGTGACCGCCCTCCTGCGCGCCCACGACCCGCTGGACGTGCTGAGCAAGTGGACCCTGATCCGCGGGCAGTTGGAGTCCCGTGTCTGGGCCGAAATCGACGCCATCCTGGACGAAATCGCCGAGCTTGCTGCGGTGCCGCATGACGGTGAGGTCTCGTAACATACTTGTCTAAAAGGACATCTTGAATTCCACCGATCACATTTTCCCCGAAGGCACGTCTTCGCCTTGCAGTTGCAGAAACCAATCTTTAACACCCCATTCAGAACGAGCGGCCTCCTTTTCCCTGGTGCAGAGGTCCGAGTAGAGGAGAGCGTCATGTCCCCTGAAACCCGCCTCACAGGCGAACCGATCATGCGCATCCTCTGCAAGAAAACCGACACGCTGGTGGGCTACCTCTACCAATGGAACAACGGCGACTTGCAGCCCGCCTGGCTGGACACCGCCAAGGCTGAAGTGCGCTACGAACCCATCTCGGCCGCGGCCTGATACCCGCACAAATGCAGCGTTATGTGTGGGTCAGCGCCTGTACGCCCCAGCTCGAGCCCTAGACGTGATGCATAGAGCGCGCTTCCATAAATCATGTTTCTTCACTAGTGTGAGTTATAGAAAGGGATTTTATAGCTCATGCGCTGGAACTGGACGCACGCAGACTGGCCGAACTTCCGCTTTGACAGCGCCGCTGTCGAGCCTTTCGAACGGCAGTTCCTGCTGTCATCCGGCGAGATCCTTGGTGCCGTCCGCCATGTGACCGCCGACGAACGCGACAGGTTACGCGTCGAACTTCTGAGTGAAGAGGCGATGCGGACCAGCGCCATTGAAGGCGAGGTGCTGGACAGGGCCAGCGTGCAATCCTCCCTGCGCCGTCAGTTCGGTCTGAGCTCTGACGACGCGCCATCTAAGCCCAGGGAACAGGGCGTCGCGGAGATGATGGTCGACGTCTACTCGACCTACGCCGAACCTCTGACCCACGACACCCTCGGCCGCTGGCACGGGATGCTCCTGGCACATGACCGCGGCATCGAGACCATCGGAGCCTACCGGCGGCATGCCGACGCGATGCAGATCGTCTCCGGTCGCATCGACCGGCCGACGGTGCATTTCGAAGCGCCGCCCTCCGCGCAGGTCCAAGGCGAGATGGACGTGTTCGTCGACTGGTTCAACAGAACGGCACCAGACGGTCCAACGCCCCTGCCGGCCCTAACCCGTGCGGCGCTTGGGCATCTCTGGTTCGAAAGCATCCACCCCTTCGAGGACGGCAATGGTCGCCTCGGCCGCGCCCTGGCGGAAAAGTCCCTCGCCCAGAACATCGGCCAGCCGAGCCTGATCGCGCTGTCCTACACGATCGAACGCGACCGGAAGGCCTACTACGATCAGCTCGAGACCCACCAGAAAACGCTGGACGTCACCGGCTGGCTGACCTGGTTCGCCGAGATCGTTCTGAAGGCGCAGCAGGTGACGCTAACGCGGGTCGCCTTCTTCATCGCCAAGGCGAAGTTCTACGACCAATTCCGTGGTCGACTGAACGAGCGACAAGCTAAGGTGATCGAGCGCATGTTCCGCGAGGGGCCTGACGGGTTCAAAGGTGGCCTCAGCGCCGAGAACTACATTGCCATCACCGGCACGTCACGCGCCACCACGACCCGCGATCTGCAGGACCTAGTGGAGATGGGCGCGCTCAACCGCACCGGCGAGCGTCGGCATACGCGGTATTGGCTGGCACTCTCCCAACCTGAACGCCGCGTGGTTCCCCCAGATCGGTAAGGTCGGCAAGGAAATCCCACCAAACGGCTGAAAAGGCGTCAGACTAGCGGGCCTTCAAACCAACAATGCGGGTGCCTGCGCTGTCCGCCCGTACATCAAATGCTTCGGACAACGAGAGCATATAGCCAAGATTATCTCCGAAGGAGAAGGGAAACATCGTTGGCTGACCGGAAAGCCCGTCGAGAGTGAGCGGGCGGCCTACATGCATCAGCAGCGCTTCAGACATCCATTGGACTGTTTCAGGGCTTTGCAGAGTCATTGGTGGCTTCCGGGTCAGCGTCTTGCCATTTTCACTCTTCCCAAGGAGCGACCAGTCAACCTGCGACTGAAGGACCATATTTGTCATGCGGCGAGTGCCTTCTCGCTCGCCATAAATCTCGGCCATCCTCCTGTGGACTTCCGCCGTGGTGCAATCGCCTTGAAGGGACGTCAGCCGACCCACGATTTCGGCAACCTTCGCGAAAAAGGGATAGACCGCCAACGCCATGCCCCAGGTGAGAGCGGCGACCTGCGGATCGGTTACCTTGCGAAAAATGCCGACGCCCCTATCGGCCAAGTCTGATAGCTCTTCGCGCGGCTCGAGCCAGAGACGGTTCAGTACCGTTCTCGTCTTCTTCTTTGCCTCTAGTCCAGCGTGAGACACCGTAAGGATTTGGTCGAGTTCGCCTATATCAGCAGCATCCGAGCGAACCCGTAACGCGGCTTCCGCCCAGTCGAGGCGGATAAAGCGGTCAAAACCAATCTGAGGAGCTTTAGGCTGCATCTTCTTCTTTCCTAATCCCGATCTTCACGAAGGGCACAATCAGCTCCTCTACCGACATCCCTCCATGAGCGACAACCTGTTGGCCGATGGGCACGAAGGCCCCGCGCCCGCTCGCATAGAGCGGAAGAAAATCGGGCGGCAGACCAGGCCCTCCGAAGGCAAAAGCGTCGATATCTACCGGAACAGACCCTGCCAACGTCTCGTTGCGGTAGGTCCGAACCCTCTCCCCTTTCACTTCACTGATCACGCCTTGATTGAGCCGACCGATGCCATCGGCATCTACGTTCCCATGGTCCGCAGTCAGGTAAACTTGGAAACCCCGGCTGATCAGAAGGTTCAGCAGCTTCTCGACTAAGCCGGTTTCGCACCACTCCCGAATCTGGCCCGACAGCCCACGTTTTCCAAGCATGGCACCATGGACCAGCTCGTCGATCATGTCGACGACGATACCAGCAACCTTGATCGATGGGCTGGAAATAGCGGCATCAAGGTCGGACAACTGTTCGGTTCGCTTGATGGCCTTGCGATAACAGACTTCCGCAGCGCGCAGCCCATTTTCCATCCAGAAACGGTTCCAAAGGGAAGGCTCCTGACCGGTTGTTTCGATCGACGCCTGAAACTCACGAGGTCTCAACCCTGAGAACAGCGCCTGTCGTGAGACGGAAGTGAGGCTTGGAAGCCATGCAAAGCAACCGCTCTCTTCAGTCGTCAGGTCCGGTGCGCGCGCGCTAAGATACTCTCGAATTTGCACCCACTGATCAAGTGCCATCCCGTCAAACACCAGAAGAGCGATCTTTTCTTCGCCTGCGTTCCTGCGCATCGACAGGTATCTCGGGATGTGGTGCACCATGACGGGCGCCTTTGCGACAGGCAAAGATGGCAGATCCTGAAACCGCTGCTGCACCCATTCTCGCAGTCGCGTGTCCGCCTCGAGTTGCAGCGCACGCATCGCGGGCCGAAGGGCTGCCGCATCTTCGCTCGGCAGTTCATGGAAACGATAGATGGTCTCAGCCAACCGCTTTGCGGCGTCGGTCCAGTCCCGGTGCGTCGCCTCTGATGCGGGGAGCTTCGCAGCAACCGACCTAATGCCGCCCTCAACCAGATCGCGCAGGCTGGTTGGGCTTTGGATAGCACCCAACCTAATCCAATCGGGCAATGTTGCCGGCACAGTTCGCGCGTTTACTGGCTGCAGCGCACCTTCAAGGAAGAGGGTATCAACGATGACGCGAATGTCTGCATGATCAAATGGGATGTCGACAACCGTGGTTGCTTGAGACCCTGGCTCGAGATCTGCATGCTCGACCTCGACACCCCGCTCTTCCAGAAAACGGCCCCATGCCGCTTGTACCGTGCGGGCCATAGCGCTCTTCGAAGATAGTAGACCCTCGACGGGCAAAGACCCCAAGACCGAGTCCGTCAAGATCTTGGCGACATACTGAGCAAGGACGGGGGGCAACACGACGCCGCGATAAAGCAACCCAAATGCTTCGCGCCAGAAGGTTTCCGGCTTGCGCATGAGGTGAGGATTCACCTCGAATAGATGCGTCAGAAGGAATTCCTTCGTCATACTCTCGCCGAGAACCTGAGAAGCATGACTGTTGTGGGCGGCGAAGAGCCTTTCGAGGTCGGTGCTATCGATCTGCCGGATGACGCTGGCATTCAGCTTCGGCATCAGATCGGCAAGACTCAGATCAACCCTTCGTGCATGCCGAAGATAGTCCCACGGTAGAAAGTTCAGATCCGCTCCTTGGAATTGCAGAACGAGCGCCTTGCTGGCCCCTTCGGCACCCCGGTCCCAAGCATCACGGTAGCGTTCTTCGTACTCAACCCGAAATGCGATCGAGTCCTCAAACGGGAGCACCTCAAAGCCACGCTCTCGCAAGACCCGGAGGATGTTCTCATCCAGCAGGAGGTTGTCGGGATCGCTTGCGATCCAGAACGATGAGAGGTCCTCGGGAAAGGCCTGAAGTATCCGTTCCGTCCAGGGGGTCATTTGCTTGCGTCCGCCTGCTTACCGACGCGCAAGACGAGAACGCAGTGCAGATCCGGAACGAAGGCTTCAGCAACGTCCAAGCGTGCCAGTCGCGCATCATGCTCTGCCTGTAACCGCTTCTTGCGATAGTCGCGCACCGTCGCAAGTCCGACCCGACCGATCGCCTGCCGCCGTGCCTCATATGCGTAGTTTGCACGGTCCCGCTCTTCCTGTAGCCGGGTCATGTGTTCGTCGACCAGCTCGGAGAACACCCTCTCACCCTGGACGACCGCTGCGTCCTTCGACGTTCCAAATAGCTCTGCGCTGATTGAAGAAGTCGCGCTGCCAATGGTTTCTACGCGCTCGGTGAGCAGCAGATCCCAAATTCGCTTCGCGGTCGGCTGAAACGCCCGGCCTTCGTTACTGATAAAGACCGGCAGGAAGCGACGGCGGCTAAAGTCATCTGCCGACAACATGATTTCCCAGAGTGACCAGACACCATTGACGGTCTCAGGAAGCCCTGAGATCCGGACGCAGGGCATGTTCTGCCCCGCGACACAGCGAGGCAAATCTGCAATCAAGGCGCGAGCTCTGGGATCTTCGAGTGTGAGCCACTCCAGGTCGGGGCGCCCCTCTGCGGTCCTGGCGTCGAAACAGACCGAGCTTGTCTCACCGTCACCGGACCAGCGGACGCGCCATGCATCAGCTTCTCTTGTGGCTTGGCCACCACGACTTGGCAGCCCTGACGTGATGGCTCTCTCGAGCCAAAACTGGGCAGGATGGTCGCGCCATTTGCGAGCTTCCGCCGCATCAAGCTCATGTCCACCGGATAGAAGCTGACTGCTCTGGTTGTGCTCGGCAATGGCCGTCCTCAGTTGGGACACGACCGTCTCGCAGTCGGCTTCGATTGCATCAGGGTTCTGCAGGCCATTGACGAAAAGTTCGTCGAATAGCGGCTCTGCCTCGACCGAGTCCATGACGTCGGCCGCCTTGTCGACACCGAACTCTTCAGCGATGACGGCCAGCTTCGTCTCGAGAACCTCGCGAACACGATACTCAACCGTGTCTTCGAGCACGAAGTTGATGGCGCGCACTACAAACGGCTGTCCGATCCGGTCAACACGGCCGATCCGCTGCTCAACCCGCATGGGGTTCCACGGCATGTCGAAGTTCACGATCACATGGCAGAACTGCAGGTTAAGGCCTTCGCCCCCGGCATCCGTGGAAATCAGGATGCGGGCGTCCTGCGAGAACGATTTCTGGGTACGCGACCGCGCCTCGAGATCCATGCTGCCGTTCAAGGTCACAACCGAGAAGCCGCGGCTTTCCAAGAAATCGGCGAGCATTGCCTGTGTGGGCACAAACTCAGTGAACACGAGGACCTTGAGGTCGGGATCGTTCTCTTCCTGCTGGATCTTGTAGATCAGTTCGAGCAAGGCCTCCGCCTTGGCGTCGGTTCCCTGTGCCTCGGTCTCGCGCGCAAGGAACAACAGGGCTTCGACATCCTTGCGTTCGTCAGCAAGCGCTTCAAACGCAACCGCCAGGTTTATCTGATCCTCACCCGAGAGCTCATGCCAGTCCTCTGCACGCTCGGCGGGGAAAAGCTTCAGCTGTGCATGATCGTCTTCCAGCGCGAGCAATCGCTTTTCCAGCGTTGTGCGGATCGCCGCTGTGCTCGAGGTCACGAGGCGCTGCATGAGGATCATCAGGAAGCCGATGTGGCGTTGCTTCGCCGCCATGGCTTGGTTGTAACCATGACGGACGTACTCAGTGACGGCTTCGTAAAGCCCCTGCTGCGCTGCGTGCCGATCCTGCCAGGCGACGGGCTGCAAACGGGTCATGCGCGGCTTGAAGAGGGGTTTCCCCTCCGCATCGATAGCTGCCCGCTTCTCCGTCCTGACCACAAATGGGCGCACCCGGTCAGCGGCAATGCTCGACACCTCCGGAAACGTGTCCCGATCAAGCAGCTGCATCAGACGGTGGAACTGGTCTGTCTTGCCTTGATGGGGCGTTGCAGACAGAAGGAGCAAATAGGGTGCCGCCTCGGCCAGAGCTGCACCGAGCTTGTACCGCGCGACCTGATCCGTGCTGCCGCCCATCCGGTGGGCTTCGTCGATGATCACCAGATCCCACGAGGCGGAGATCAGGTCTTCGAACCGCTCCCGGTTGTAGGTCTGAAGCTGCTCGACGCTCCAGCCGCGTCGGCCTTCCATGGGCTTCACGGAATCCAGCGAACAGATCACCTGATCATGCACGCGCCAGAGGTTCTCCTCGTCGTTCCGCCACTGCCGAAAGGCGGACAGCTCTGCCGGTTCAACGAAAGTGAACTGCTCCCCGAAATGCAGACGCATCTCGGCCTGCCACTGTCGAACCAGCCCCTTGGGCGCGACAACTAGGATCCTCCGAGCCATGCCGCGCAGCTTCAGCTCACGCAGGATCAAGCCGGCCTCGATCGTCTTCCCGAGGCCGACTTCATCTGCGAGCAGATAGCGGATCCTGTCGCGGCTCATGGCGCGGTTGAGCGCATAGAGCTGATGCGGAAGTGGCACCACGCTGGACTGGATCGGCGCCAACAGCAGGTTGTCTTCGAGCGCGTCCAGCAGTTTTGCCGAGGCTGCCGTGTGTAGGATCTGGTCGACGGATGGCTGAACAGCGTCGAGCGGACCTAGGTCGTGTGCACGCGCCCGGACGACGGCATCCTTGCCGGGCAGCCAGACGCGATAGGCGGTCTCGCCCCAGACCGTCTCGCGGTCCACAACGCGGCAGGGTGCAGCATGCCGCGCATGCCAGCACCATTCACCCACGCCAAAGCTGACACCGCCATCCGCCACCGATTAGCCCCCTGTCCGGGTAAGGGCGCTGTCGTACCAGAAGAGCAGCTTTTCATCTTCCTGCAGGGCGTCCTCGGGCACCTTGTTGGCGATGGAGACGATGGTCTGGTAGTCCTTGCTCGCCCAAGCCGCCTTGAAGCCTGCACGCAAGACCTCCAGGCGGAACTCCTTGAGCTTGCGGCCGGAGGCGTTGCGGTACTCCTCGAACTCTTTCAACAGCGCCTTCTCGCGTTTCTTCTCCAGGTCCTGCGCCTTGTTCGGGTCGGGCACGAACCAGCGATCCTTGGCCTTGGCCTTCAGCCGCGGGTCGGACTTCTCGAGGTTCCGCAGGTCATGAAAGTTCGAGGACAGGTAGGTATGGATCTGGCTGGGCACGTCGGCTGACCCATCGTAGCGCAGGAAGTTGTCCTCCAGCAGCGCCGAAAGCTCGGGCCGAGTTTCGTGCTTTTTCCAGCCAGCACCCAACTGAGTCATGAACTCAGGCTGTAGATCTTGGTAAGTTGAAGGACGTTTCTTGAGAAAGTCCGCCAACCAATCAATCGCGCTACGCTCATCTACAACGAACATTTCCATCTGAGGTGCTTGCGCAACTTGGGCACGCCGTCTTTCATACTCCGCAACTTGTTCGGGAAGAAAAATCATCCCATCTCGCTCAGGGAACAAGAAGCGCAGCCTTTCTTGGAACTCCGCACTCGACAGGGGCACCTGCGCATCATGCCGGATAAACCACGCCACCATCCTATCGAAGATAATCCGCGGATCGCGTTCATTGATAAATTCCAACTCTCCAGCGCGAACTTTGACAACTGGAAGATATCCAAGATGGGTTCTTACAAAATCCCAGACCGATTCTTCTTTGTTAAGATTCTTGGTGAACCTTTCCTCAAGTCCGCCATTTGGCTTGTACGCAGAGATTACAAGATCTTGCTTAACAGCAGTCACCCCAACGATTGCATTCACGCCACTGAACCGCGCCGGGTTTGCCGGAGGCTGGTTGATTTTAGTTACGCGGCCATGGCTTCAGTTTCCAGAGCGGCGTAGAAGTTTGCCTCGGCTTCGGCT
>NZ_JBHTFQ010000022.1:0-23885 GCF_042666235.1 Halodurantibacterium daqingense
TTCCCCGCCATCACCGACCTCAAGATGTCCACTATCGATAGTGGACACTATCACCCACTCCATCACGCAGGCAGGGCAGGCAGACCGGACGGATACTGCCCTCCTCTGTCTCTCGGGCCTCACGCAGCGACCTGCAGCGCCCGGGCGGCGAAGGCGCGCCAGAGCGGGTCGACGAGCCGCGCATCCAGAAGATCGGCGCGGTGGCGCAGCCGCCTCGCCAGATCGGGCTCACCCCAGTCGTTGGCGCGGCCTGCCTGCGCGCGCAGCTGGCTCGCCTCGGTCACGACGCCACGTGCCTCAGCCGCGCTCGTCACCGGGTGGCACCAAGCGACGGCATAGTCACTGGCGGCCCCGGCCAGCACAAGGCGCGCGTCACGGTCGAGGATGGCCAGAAGCTGGGGCGAAGCATCCGGGGCGATCCCCTCGGCATGGTCAATTGCGCCCAGCATGGCCTCGGCGAGCGTCGCGAAACGGGCGAGGACCAGCGGAGCGGTCCGGCCCGACAGCAGATCGGTCGGCGCACGGCGTGACAGGGTTAGCGCGAAGGGATGACTGGGGTCAGCGTCGCCAGTCGGAAAATGCGGCGGGACGCCCCGCGCGTAGGCGGTCGGTTGGATCGGCAACGTCAGGTCAAACATGGGAAGATCTCCGACGGCGGGGGAAGCCTTTCTCCCCGCTTCACCGTCAAAGACCAAACCGCCGCCCTCTTCCTCGAAGGGGCGACGGTGATGGATCTGGCCGCAGCGTCAGAGCTTGCCGAGAGCCCGCAGGCTCAGCTCCATCCCGGCACCGACGATGATGTGGTCATGCAGCGTCAGCCCGAGATACCTGCACCCCTTCTGGATCTCCTTGGTCATGCTGAGATCGGCATCGGACGGCGTCGCATCGCCGGACGGGTGGTTGTGGATCAGGATCAGGGCGCTGGCGTTCAGCATCAGCGCCCGCTTGATCACCTCGCGCGGATAGACCGGGACGTGGTCAACCGTGCCGGTCGAGAGAAGCTCATCGGAGATGATGCGGTTCTTGCGGTCGAGATAGAGGACGTGGAACCGCTCGATGGGGCCGCGAACGCTGAGCGCGCAATAGTCCATCAGCGCCTGCCAACTGCCGATGACCGGGTTTTGGCTGAGGTAGCGCCCGAGGATGTCGCGGGCCTCGAGGATGACGGTTTCTTCCTGGGGGGTCATGGGGGTCTCGCTGAAAATGGCACGTCGAAGCCCCCTGCCCTCTCGGGGCGGGGCCAGTGGCATGCATGTGGAAGGAGAAAGCGCGACCGCCGCGCGCGAGGGCGGTCGCGTTGTCGGGCCCGGCGTCAGCCGACCTGGTCGAGGAGCTTCTTGGCGCGCCCTTCCATGTCCAGACGGGCATCCTGCTGGGTCTTGTCTCGCGCAAGCCGCGTGATCCCCTGCACGAAGTCGAAGATGCTCTCCGGCGGGCGGCCTTCTTCCATCAGCACCTTCTCGATGATCTTGCCGGACTCGGCCTTCGAGAAACCGCGCTTGCGCAGGAAGTCATCCCGATCCTCATCCGTCCGCGCCACGATCTGCTGCCGCGCCGCCTTGATGCCGTTCACGAAGCCCTGCGGCGAGGAATTGGCAAAGCGCGTCAGCGCCGGGGCGGCCTCATGGGCGAAGCGGGAGGCCGCGTATTTCGAGTGGCGGATGGTGATCTCCTGGAAATCCTCGACGCCCCAGAGATTGCGGTTCTGGCACACGGCCCGCAGGTAGAAGCTCGCCATGCCGAGCGTCTTCGCGCCCACCTCGGAATTCCAGCAATAGAAGCCCCGGAAATAGAGATCGGGGGAGCCGTCCGGCAGGCGGCCCGCCTCGATCGGGTTGTGATCGTCGACCAGGAACAGAAAGACGTCGCGGTCCGAGGCATAGAGTGTGGTCGTGTCGCGGCTGATCTCGACATCGGGGTTATAGACCCCGGTCGACCAGTCCAGCACACCCGGCACCTTCCAGCGCGTGTCGCCCGTGCCATTGCCCGCGATGCGCTGCACCGCCTCGACCAGCTCATGGTCATGGATGCGGCCATAGTCGGGGCCGGTCACAGCGCGCAGTTCGGTGCGGCCGTCTTCCGTCTCGAAGGTTTTCACCTGCTCTGCGCGGTGATTGGTCAGGCCATACTGCAGGTTGATCCCCGCCAGCGGCGCGGGCAACTGCCGCAGGTAGGATGCCGGAGCGCCGACGATGCTGGCAAGCTGGCCGAAGGCCCAGTGCGTGGGTGCAACCGGCTCGTGCGCTTTCGGCAGCATCAGGTGCAACCGTTCGGGGTTGTCGCGCGCCGCCTCGACTCGGATGTCGACCGTCTGCACCACCCTGCTGCGGCTGCGCTCGGAGCGGCTCTTCACATTGGCCCAGAGATCGTCGAGCGACAGATACCGCTCGTCATCCGGCCGGTTGAACCATTCGGACGACACCCGCCCGTTCCGCTCGCCCCGGCTCACATCCACTTTCCAGCCACCAGCCCGCGTCGGTGCAACCGGATCCAGAACTTCCACAACGCCCATCGGCTATCTCCCGCGACGGGCGCCGGGAGCCACTCTCCCTGCCCTCAACCCGTCACCGGGAAACCGGCACTCCTCTCACTCTTGGGTTCACAATGGCGAATTAGAGCAAAGCGGCAGTGTCCGAGGCCTGCGGGTGGTCATCGGTTTTGGCTGTATTGGACGTCGCCCAAGACACGTACGACGAGCAGGCTGGCCTTGTGCGCGGCGTAGGCCTGCTGGCGCGTGGATGGCATCTTCGGGTCGTTATAGCGGACACCAGCGCCGCATTGGATGTCCGCAAGGAGGTGCTTGAGGTTCATGCCCGCGGCAGAGAAGGCGAGTGCGTCGTGCAACGCCGTCAGGTCGTGAACCCGTTTGACCGGGACGTCCCCAACCAGCGTGATCAGGCCCTTCATGAACTTCTCGGTCATCTGAAGAGATGCCCATCTCGCGTGTCCCCAGTTCGGTGACTGACTAGTCATGTTCGCAACGGCGGCAGCCCAGTCATCCTCGGCGGCAGCGAACATAGGGTCGGCCTTGCGGAAACGGTCGAATGCCTTGCGAACGTCGAGGCCCACCACGAAAAGCCCATAGACCTCGTTCAGGTCATCATCCGAGAAGTGCTGAAGGCGGGCCTCGGTGATGCCAGTAAGGGAGGCGCAAGCGTTGAGGTCCAGAACTTTCGTCCCGATCGTGTTGCCGGTCTCCTTCGGCAACTCGCGCTTCACCCCAATAACCGCCATCCCGTAGCTCAACGGAATTCGCATCTCCCAGATGTCCCCATCCGCGAGGACCGCGACCTTGGCCTCCTCTGAGAAATCGGTCTTGATCAGATCGCCGTAGACCTCTTCGTACCAGCGGTGGATGCGGTCGGTGTATACGCTGGTGGCGACCAGTTCTGCCGGTGCACCGGGCGGGAGCTTCGCAATGGGAAGACTGATGCGGAACCTTTTTCCGAACTCGATCACCGCCATGATGGGGCGCGAGTGTGGCGGTATTGCCTTCTCCTTGAGCGACTGGTCGATCTCGCGCAGAATGGGTGTGATGTCGTCAGGTATTTGCATGATGCGATGCTACCCACGGTGGTGGGACAGGGAAACAGGATGCTGCCATTCATCCGTCGAAAAGCCGAATCGAAACCGAACGGTGACTGGTGGACGGACGCCTTCACGCAGGAGGTGCGCGCGACCATTGAAGGGGTCTTCGCGCCACTAGGCGGAGGCACGGCGGAAAGCCTTGCGCGGTCGACCAACCCCAACAGCCTCGGCACGCTGGCGGAATACCTGAAGAAGGAGCACCTGCGCCATCTGGGGTACAAGCTGCTAGATCGGGCTGACACGCTGGTAAACGAGAACGTCCCGGTTCTTGACCTGCACTTCTACTTTGCGGTTAGAGGTGCGTTCTATTACCGGTGGCGGGATCACGATCCATTCGCTTTGGACGAGGCCGTGAAGAGTTTCCAGCGCCAGATCGGCCTCGGGGCTAATGTCGTCCGGTTCTTCCGCGAGGACAAGAACTGGGGCTTCATCCCGGCCCACGCGGGCTACCGGCAGCTTCGCATCATCGAAGAGAAGCGCGGCAACTGGACCTTGGCGAGGGCGCTCTGCAAGCAAGCGAACGCAGAGGGCTGGGCAGATGACTGGGACCACCACATCGGTAGGATCGACAAGAAGCTGGCGGCGATAAAGACGCTAGGCTGAAGTTTAACAGACCCGGCGGGTTTCCCCGCCGGGCCCCAGGGGGAGACCCCGATCCTCAGAACGGGATCTCGTCGTCGCGGTCGACCAGCTCGGGATTTTCGTTCTCGGCCGACTTCGGGCGGCTCAGGAAGTCGACCTTCTCGGCGATGATCTCGCAGCCGTAGCGGTCGTTCCCCATGCTGTCGATCCACTTGGTGTAGTGGATGCGGCCGTGGACGAGGACCTTCATGCCCTTTTCGCAATGCTCCGCGACCGTCTTGCCCAGACCGTTGAAGCAGGTGATACGGTGCCATTCGGTGTCCATGACCCGGTAGCCATTCTCGTCGCGCAGCACGCGACCTTCCGAGAGGCGGGGGCGGGAGGTGGCGAGGCTGAAGTTGGTGATCTTGGTGCCGCCCTGGGTGGTGCGGACTTCGGGGGTCTGACCGATGTTGCCGGCGAGGATGACGATGTTCTGCATGGTAAGCTCCTGTTGCTCCTGTCTTCGGGACCGTCCCTTCGACAAGACCCGGAAAAAGCCCGTCGGGTGACGCGTGCACGGTGGACGGAACGGACGCCGGAAACCCCCAGAGGACCGGGGTGGAGCGGGCAGCCCCAAAGGGGCAACACGGCCCGGACTGAAGCGGGGTTGCGCGCGAGAGCCAGAACGGGATTAGAGGATTGTCAGTCGAAGGGATGGCCCAGAAGCCAGAGATGTGCGGGGAGCCCATGCCGGACCCTATCACCTTGCCCATCGGGACAGCCTGCCCCCCCAGTTCAGCACCTCACCGGCGACGAAAACGGAGATCACCAGCCTATGCCACCCCTGCCCCTGCCCTCTGGGAGTTGCGGCGCCCTGCCGCGACGGGCTATCGATACCGGGACATTCGGATACGGACCGCACAAATGGCTGATTACGATCTCGAGGCACTGTCGCTCAGCGAGCTGAAGAAAATGCAGAAGGACATCGCCAAGGCGATTTCCACCTATGAGGATCGGCAGAAGGCGGAAGCCCGCGCCAAGGTAGAAGCGCTCACCCGGGATCTGGGCTACTCCTTGGCCGAACTTGTCAGCACCGATACGAAATCCTCCCGTGCGCCTGCCGCGGCGAAATACCGGCACCCTGAGAACCCGGCGCTCACCTGGTCCGGCCGGGGGCGGAAACCGCAGTGGTTCGTGAAGGCTTTGGATGCGGGAAAGACCGCGAGCGACCTGGCCATCAGTTGAAGGCTTGACCTACGCTTTCGGCCGAGGCTGTGTGGAAACCCGTCTCTGTGGTAAACTTCCGCAGGTTAGGCGGAGGCGGGCATGGCGGGTTTCATCGAGGGCGTTGATCGTGGCCAGTCGGTGCTTTTCCCGGAACGTCTGGACGACTGGGTCGGTGAGGACAGTCTGGTTCGCGTCGTGGATTTCTTCGTCGAAGAGCTGGATCTGCCACGTCTCGGTTTCGCGCGTTCTGCCGCCGCGCGGACTGGACGGCCCGGCTATCACCCTGCGGTCCTGCTCAAGCTGTTCATCTACGGATACCTGAACCGCATCCCGTCGAGCCGCAGGTTGGAGCGCGAGGCCGGGCGCAATGTCGAGGTTATGTGGCTGACCGGCAAGCTGGTGCCGGATCACAAGACCATCGCGGACTTCCGTCGCGACAACGGCGCGGGCATCCGCAAGGTCTGCGCGCAGTTCGTCGAGCTCTGCCGCCGGATCGGCACGCTGAAGGGTGATTGCGTCGCCATCGACGGCAGCAAGTTCAGGGCCGTGAACAACCGCGACAGGAATTTCACCAAGGGCAAGATCGCCAGCCGCATCGCCCATCTCGAAGCCGATGTCGAACGCTACATCACCGAGATGGTCCGCATCGACCGGCAGGAGGACGGCGAGGCAAGGGCCGGAAAGGTCGAGCATCTGTCCCGCCGTTATGGCCGCATCCGGCAGGAGATCGCGCGGCTCAGGGAGATGGACAAGGCTTTGGCCGACGCGTCGGACGGCCAGATTTCCCTGACGGACCCCGACGCCCGCGCGATGGCGACCAGCGCGCGGAGCAGCGGGTTGGTCGGCTACAATGTGCAGAGTGCTGTCGATGCTGAGACGCATCTCATCGTCGCGCATGAGGTCACCAACCAGGGCTTCGACCGCGAACAGCTCAGCCAGATGGCCATCGCGGCCAAGGCTGCCCTTGGGCGGGACGAGTTGCATGCCATCGCCGACAAGGGCTACTTCAGCGGCCCCGAGATCCTGGCTTGCCATGAGGCAGGCATCATGACGACAGTGCCGCGGCCTGCGACCTCGGGCAATGCGGCCAAGGGCATGTATGTGAAGGCGGACTTCGTCTACGACGCCGAACGGGACGTCTACGTCTGCCCCGCAGGCGAAGACCTGACCTACCGCTAAACGACCGAGGAGCGCGGCATCCCGATCCGGCGATGTTGGATCAACGGATGCAAGACCTGCCCGCTCCTGACCAATTGCACGACGGGCAACGAGCGGCGGATTTCGCGCTGGGAGCGGGAAGATCTGGTCGACGACATGGAGAGCCGTCTGGGACGCGGCCCGGACTACATGACACTCCGCCGCTGCACCGTCGAACACCCGTTCGGCACGATCAAAGCGTGGATGGGCGGCACCCATTTCCTGACGCGCAGACTGAAGAATGTCCGCAGCGAAATGGCGTTGAATGTGCTGGCCTACAACATCAAGCGAATGGTCGCTCTGCTCGGCGTCAGGGGGCTGATGCGGGCCATGCGGGGCTGATATCAGCTCTCTGGAGCTACATGAGGCCGACCGGTGGCCGTCAGATGCCCCTCCCAGAGGCGCGGTGAAAGCGATGTGCGCTCATTGCGAACCTGTTGTCCGGAAATGCTCCGATCGACCACGCCGCAGACGTCGCCACCGCGTTTCCACACAGCCTCGGCCCTTAGCAGCCCTTCGTGCGGATCACAGCCAACGGCGGCTATGTGGAAAACGTGATCCCCGGTGCCTCCAGATCGATCCAAATGCTGGGCCATACTCCCGACGCGTATCACACCAGAGCACACCATTGCGATTTATGAAGGCGCGGGGGTTGCCATAGCCTTTTGGAAAGAAAGGTTGAAACCGCGCCATCTGTGCGTCTGTCAGCCAGAAAAGGTTGCTTATCGGTCAGTCTCCTCACGGAGTCCGAGTGACGCAGCGAGCGAATGATCAATTGGTCCTGACTTGGTGGAGGGGGCAAGTCAGAGCCCAACAGAGGTCCGCCATCGTTTGTGCTCGCAGAAGGTCAAGACCTGCAAATGATACTCGCGGCGAAAGTCATGCTCTGTTCTGGTACTGGGCTGGCGTCACACCTACTATCTTGCGAAATGTACGGCAAAGGTGGCTTTGGTCGGAGAAACCGCAGTCCAGCGCGACCGACTTAAGTGGAAGGCGCCCGCGTCGGAGCATCTCCTGTGCCTTGCTGACACGTTTCTGGATTACAAAGGCGTATGGGGCGATCCCGAAGTCGGCCTTGAACTGGCGGGAAAAGTGAAACGGGCTGAGGCCGACGGCAGCGGCGAGATCGTCAAGGCTGATGTTTTCGCTGAGCTGGTCTTCGATGAGGTCTATGATGCGTTTGCGTTGAGTCGGGCTGAAGGCGGAGCCGCTTTCATCGGCAAGCCGGATCCGGGCATAGCGTCGCAGCATATGCACCGCGATCTGGTTGCGCAGCGCGTCAATCATCAGGCGCTGCCCCATGCCACCGTTGCGCAGTTCGTTTTCAAGCATGTGGAAGCAGTTTAGCAGAACCGGATCCTCGGCCGAAACCTGATCTTGTATCTCGACGGATTGCGGACTGCGGCCAAACACGGTCTGTGCCGTGTCCTCAAGGCAGTCATGACCGATGTAGATATGCCGAACCTTGATCGGTTCTGCCCAGCACCACGTGGATTGCTCGGCCCGCGTCAAAAGCGAGATCCTGCCCCTGCCAACGGGCGCGCTTTGCCTTGATCCGCCACTTGTTCGCAGCATGGTCGTCGGATTTCCGTCGTAGGCTACGATCATGTAATCGCGCATCGCGGGGATGGCCGCGTCCTGGCGATCGTAGTGGTAGCCTTTCATCGTGATGCCCTTCCAGTCCCGGCCGGAACTGTCCATCGTGATTGTGCCGGGAATCCACTCAGGAATCCGGTCTGGCGTCACGAGTGCTTTCTGCATCTGGCTCCCCCTTTATTGGCGGTCGGGCCGAGTTGGCGGCCCGGCTTTGCGCGTCATCTCTGAACCGTGTCCGTCCGTTCCTCAAGAACGACGCCCGACTGCGTCAGATCGTCGATCTGCTGTTCCGAAAAACCCGCCTCCTTGAGCAGGACACGGCTATGCTGTGCGAACCGGGGCGGGGCGGCGCGGACTTCGCCTGGTGTCCGCGACAGACGTGCCGGAACGCCAGTGCCCTTGTAGCTGCCGACCGACACCACCATGCCGCGATGGCGGGTATGCGGGTGGTCAAGCGCGTCGATCACGTTGCGCACCACGCCTGCCGGGACACCTGCGCGCAGCAGCGCGGGTTCAAGCGCCCGGGCGTCGCTCTCCGCAAGGCGCGCAGACAGGATTTCCGTGATTTCGGCGCGGTGGGCCAGCCGGGCAGCGTTGTCGGCAAAGCGGGGGTCTTGCGGGACGTCGGACAGGCCTAGCACCTCGCAGAGCTTGGCGAACTGGCCGTTGTTGCCAACGGCGAGGTATAACTTGCCGGTTCGGGTTTCGAACATGTCATAGGGCACGATGTTGGGGTGCCCGTTGCCGGTGGCAACCGGGACCTTTCCCGACATGAGGCTGTTTGCAGCTTGCGGGTGCATCATGCTGATGGCGCAGTCGTAAAGTGGCACTTCGATTGCTTGGCCCAGCCCAGAGCGGAACCGTTCGATGATAGCCGCCAGCACCGCATTGCAGGCGATGAGTCCTGTGCCGATATCCACGATGGGCGTGCCCATCCGCGTCGGGCCATTGGCCGGGTTTCCGTTGATGCTCATCAGGCCGGTCATCGCCTGCACCACGGCGTCATAGCCGGGGAAGCCGCCCAACGGGCCATCGGCACCAAAGCCGGTGACGTGACAAAGGATCAGGCGGGGAAAACGGTTCTTGAGCACCGCATCATAGCCGAGACCCCATTTTTCCAAAGCACCGGACTTGAAGTTGTGGACCAGGACGTCGGCGCCTTCGAGCAGGCGCAGGATCACGTCGCGCCCCTCGGGCTTGCCGATGTCGATGGCGATGGAGCGCTTGTTGCGGTTGGCGCCGGAAAAATAGGCGGAAAGCCCGTCATTGAAGGGCGGGCCCCATTCGCGCGTCTCGTCCCCTTGCGGAGGCTCGACCTTGATGATCTCGGCGCCATGGTCGGCCAGCGTCTGGGTGCAATAGGGGCCGCCCAGCACGCGGCTGAGGTCAAGGACGCGGATTCCGTCAAGCGCGCCGGGCATCACAACACCTCGCGGTAAAGGGAGGCCACGTCGTCGGCCGTCATGTCGCGCGGGTTGGTGGCCAGCAGCCGGCTGATACCGGTCACGACCTCGTTTGCCATGCCGGGAATGGCGGCCTCGGTCACACCAACCTCGGACAGGCGGGCCTTGAGGCCGCTGGCCTTCAGCATCCGCTCCATTTCCTCGATCAGGGCAAGGGCCGCCGCCGCGTCGGAGTTGAAATGGCGGGCAGGCAAAAGGAGACGCGACAGGCGGGCGTATTCCGCCTCGGCGACGGGCAGGTTGAAGCGCAGGACCGGGCCTGCCACCAGCGCGTTGGCATGGCCGTGCGGAACGTGGAAACCGGTGCCAAGGGGATAGGACAGCGCGTGGATCGCGCCGACGCTGGCGTTGATGAAGGCCATCCCGGCCAGAGTGGCGCCCAGCAACATCGCTTCGCGCGCCTCAAGGTCCGTCGGGGTATCCAGCACGCGGGGCAGGTTCTGGCCCAGAAGGACCAGCGCCTTGTCGGCCAGACCGTCGGAAATAGGGTTCTTGCGGGTGCGGCTGGTTGCGGCCTCGATCGCATGCACCATCGCATCCAGTGCGGTGGCCGCAGTGATCGAACGTGGCATCCCGAGCGTGAGCTTGGCATCCAGAAGGGCGATGTCGGGCAGAAGCTGCGGCGCATAGACCGCCTTCTTCTCGTGGCTCTCCGATGTCAGCACCGAAACCCAGGTCACCTCGGACCCGGTTCCGGCGGTGGTCGGCACCTGGATCAGTGGCAGGCGCTGGCCCCTCACGCGGTCCACGCCGATCATGTCGGCAATCGGCTGGCCGCTGGCCACGGCGACCGCCACGACCTTTGCGGTATCGAGCGAACTGCCGCCGCCCAGACCGATGACGCCGTCGGCGCCGAAGCTAGTCGCGGCCTCAACTGCGGCCTCGACAACCGCGATGGGTGGGTCGGCCTGCACTTTATCAAAGATCTCGGCAGCGATGCCTGCGCCGTTGAGTGCCGCGACCGCCTCACCGGCAAAACCGCAGGCGACGATGCCGGGGTCGGTGATCACGAAGGCGCGGGTGACTGACAGACCTTTGGTCAGGCTGCCAAGCTGGGCGAGGCCGCCGCTCTGGCAGACGATGCTGGGGGTGGCGAGAAAGTTGAAATCCATCATGGGCTCCGGTTCGGTCAGGCGGCAGCAGCATCGCGGATCATGTTCCGCGCGATCAGAACCTGCTGGATCTGGGTGGTGCCTTCGTAGATGCGGAAAAGGCGCACATCGCGGTAGAAGCGTTCGACGGCATATTCGGCCATGTAGCCTGCGCCGCCGTGGATCTGCACTGCCCGGTCGGCCACCCGGCCCACCATTTCCGAGGCATACATCTTGCAGCAGGCGGCATCGGTGGACACATTCGCCCCGGCGTCCTTGCGCCGGGCTGTTTCCTCGATCATGCAGCGGGCGGCGAAGGCTTCGGTGCGGCTGTCTGCCAGCATGGCCTGAATCAGTTGCTTTTCGGCAATCGGTTCGCCGAACTGGCGGCGCTCCATAGCATAGGCCAGCGCATCGCGGATCAGCCGTTCGGCCGCTCCGACGCAGACTGCCGAGATATGCAGACGCCCCCGGTCCAGCACCTTCATCGCGGTCTTGAAGCCTTGGTTTTCCCGCGCCGGGCCACCAATGATGTTGGCGGCGGGGACGCGGACATCTTCAAGGATCACGTCGCAGGTGTGCGAGCCCTTCTGACCCATCTTCTTGTCGGGCTGGCCCAGCGACAGGCCTTGCGTTCCGGCCTCGACGATGAAGGCGCTGACGCCGGACGATCCCTTTGTCTCGGGATTGGTGCGGGCAAAAACGGTGAAGACATCGGCGCGCGACGCGTTGGTGATATAGCGCTTGGTCCCGTTCAGCACGAAATGGTCACCATCGCGGCGGGCGGTGGTGCGCAAGCTGCCTGCGTCCGACCCAGCATCCGGTTCGGTCAGCGCAAAGGAGGCGATCATTTCGCCGGAAGCCAGCGCGGGCAGGTATTTCGCCTTCTGTTCGGCGGTGCCGTCGATGATGATGCCCTGCGACCCGATGCCGTTGTTGGTGCCGACCAGTGAGCGGAACACCGGCGAGGTCTGACCCAGCACGAAGGCGGCCTGCACCTCTTCGGACATGGAAAGGCCAAGGCCGCCGTATTCCTCTGGGATCGACATGCCGAAAAGGCCCATTTCCCGGATCTCCTGCACCAGCGCGGGCGGGATCGCGTCTTCTTCGGCGACCAGCGCCTCGTTCGGGATCAGGCGTTCCTTGACGAAGCGGTCGAGCGCGTCGAGGAACTGGGCGAGTGTATCGGAGTCTAGGGCCATGGTATTCTCTGGGGTCAGGGGGCTACGGCCGCCACGTGGCGGACAACGTTGATAAGGCGGGGCGCGACATCACTTTCGATCCAGTCGCGCGTCAGGGTCTGCGAGGGGCCGCCACAGTTGAAGGCGACGATGGGCGAGCCGTCGCGTGGGATGAAGGGCACCGCCACCGCGTTCACGTCGCGCTTCCATTCGGTATAGGAGGTGCAGTAGCCACGGGTCTGGTAATCCTCGATCGCCTTTTCGATACCGGGCTGGACGTTTGGCCAGTTCTCGCCTTCGTGCTCGCGCACCTCGTCGATCATCCGGGCGCGCTCGTCCTCGGGGTGGGCGGCGATACAGGCCCGGCCGACTGCGGTGGTGGCCAGCTTGATATGCGCGCCGACTTCGATCGCGAGCGTCACCGCATTGGTGCCCTTGCAGCGTTCCAGATAGACCATCGACAGGCGGTCGCGGCTGGCCATTGCCACCGGCATCCCGGTGTAATCGGCGAGTTCCTGCATGTAAGGCTTGGCCAGTTGCCGCAGGGGCATCACGGCAAGGCAGGAAAAGCCCAGTGACAGCACCGGGGGCGCCAACACGTAGCGCGCGGTGTCTGGGTTGTAGCTGAGATACCCCAGTTTGTGCAGCGTGTAGGTCAGCCGTGAGACGGTGGATTTGCTGAGCGCCGCGCGTTCGGCAAGATCGCGGTTGCCCAGCGCCTCGCCCTCACGCCGGAAGGCGCGCAGAAGTTCCAGGCCGCGCGCCAAGGCCACCACGAAGTCGCGGTCCTGTTCGTCATCCTCGGGTTTCTCCTTCCTTGGCCTCACGGTGTCCCTCCTCAAGGACAGATGCTGCGTATTGAATGATCTCTAAAGCAAAGATATGGTCCACGTCAATACTGCGGAATATTTTTCCGCATAGCGGAATAAAGAAGCTGCCCGCCTTATCCCGCTTGCATCAATGGAACAGCGGGTGGCGCTGCCAAGCGAGGACGTGAACATCATGAATAATCTGGATTACCCGCAAATCCGCCACCTCATCGGCAAGGATTGGCTGGCGAGTGCAACTACCGGCGATCGGGCGGTCATCAACCCGGCCAACGGGGTCGAGATTGGCCGAATTCCCCAGGCCACGGCCGAGGATCTGGAGCGTGCGGTGCGCCACGCCGAATCGGCCTTTGCCACTTGGAAGGACCGTTCGCCCACCGATCGTGGCGCGATCCTGCGCCGGTTCGCCGATCTTCTGCGGCAAAACGATGCGATGATCGCCCGCTGGATCACGCTGGATGAAGGCAAGCCGCTGGCCGAGGCGCTGATCGAGGTGCGGTCGTCCGCCGATCACGTTGACTGGCACGCCGAAGAGTGCCGCCGCATTTATGGCCGCATCGTGCCCTCGCGCAATCCAACGGTGCAGCATCTGGTGGTGCGTGAACCTGTTGGCGTTTGCCTGGCCATCACGCCCTGGAACTTCCCGCTCAGCCAAGCCGTGCGCAAGGTGGCGGCGGCGCTGGCCTCTGGCTGCACGATGATCCTGAAGGGTCCGGCCGAAGCCCCGGCGGGCTGCCTAGCTATCGCGCGCTTCCTGCAGGAGGCGGGTCTGCCGGAGGGGTGTCTGAACCTCGTCTGGGGCAATTCAGCCTTCATCTCGGAAACGCTGATCGCGCATCCGGTCGTGCGCAAGATCACTTTCACTGGCTCGGTCGAAGTGGGCAAGCATCTTGCCGCGCTGGCGGGCCAACACATGAAGCGGGCTACGATGGAACTGGGGGGCCATGCGCCGGTGCTGGTCTTCGACGATGCAGATGCCGGGGCGGCGGCACGGGCGCTGGCGGGCAACAAGCTGCGCAATGCCGGGCAGGTCTGCATTTCCCCGACGCGGTTTTATGTGCAGGCGGGCATTCACGAGCGGTTTCTGTCGGAACTGGTGACGGCGTTTGAGGCGGTCAAGGTCGGCGACGGCTTGGCCGAGGGCACGCAGATGGGGCCGCTTTGTCATGCGGGCCGCGTGACAGCGATGGAAAAGCTGGTTACGGATGCGCGCGACAACGGCGCCGAAGTGCTGACCGGGGGCGCGCGGATCGGCAACAGCGGCAGTTTCTACGCGCCCACAATCGTGAATACGCCGGACGACAGCATCGCCCTGATGCGCGACGAACCTTTCGGGCCGGTCGCGGTTGTGTCGCCCTTCCGCGAAATTGAGGACGGATTGGCGCGCGCCAATGGCCTGTCGTTCGGCCTTGCATCCTACATCTTCACCAACTCGCTGGAGCGCGCCGACCGTTCGGCGGCGTGCCTTCAGGCGGGAATGGTCAGCATCAACCACTTTGGTCTTGCATTGCCAGAAACGCCGTTCGGCGGGGTGCGTGACAGTGGCTATGGCAGCGAAGGTGGGACCGAGACTTTTGACGGTTATCTGTCCACCAAGTTCATCTCGCGCAATTCCGCGCCGGTACGGTGAGGTCTGACATGTCTGTTGATCTTGAACTGAGCGATGGTGCGGCAATCCTGACCATCAACAATCCGCCGCTGAATCTTCTCGATGCTGAAATTCGGGGGGGCCTTCTGCGCGGGATGGAGACAGCGGTGGCACGGGGCGCAAACCGGCTGATCGTGACCGGAGCAGGCAAAACCTTTGTCGCCGGTGCGGATGCCAAAGAGTTCGCCCAAGCGCCCATTGAACCGCACCTCAACGATGTCTTGCTGCACCTGGCCAGCCTTCCGATCCCCACGATTGCGGCGATCAACGGCGCGGCGCTGGGGGGCGGGCTTGAAATCGCATTGGCCTGCCGTTATCGCATCGCAGTCCCCGAAGCGCAGGTGGGATTGCCCGAGGTGGTTCTGGGTATCATCCCCGGCGCGGGTGGCACGCAGCGGTTGCCACGGCTGATCGGAGTCAAGGCAGCGCTGGACATGATTGTGACCGGCAAAGCCATCGCCGCAGGCAAGGCGCTGTCGATGGGGCTTGTCGATGAGATTGCAGACGATCCGCTGGCTGCTGCCTTGGCGCTTTACGACGTGCGCCTTGCTGCGGCGATCGGGCCGGACCAGCGTCCAGCGCCTCAGGCCGACGCCGACGCGGTGGCCGCGATGCAAACCCATATCACGCGCCGGATGCCGGGCCAGATTGCCCCGCCGGTCGCGGTGGGGCTGGTCGCGGAAACGGCCAGTCTGCCCTTGATCGAAGGGCTGGCGCGAGAACGCGCGGCATTTCTGAAGTTGCGCGCCTCACCGCAGGCGCGGGCCCTTAGACATATGTTCTTTGCCGAACGGGCGGCGGGCAACAGGGGGCGCACCTATCCCAGACCCGCGCGGGACATCGCCACGGCCATCGTGGTCGGCGGCGGCAACATGGGGGCTTCAATCGCCTATGCGCTGGCCGGTGCCGGCATTGCGGTGACCGTCGTTGAACGCGACCCCGCCGGGGCGGGGCGGGCCGAGGAGAACCTGCGCAAGCTGGTGGACCAAGGCATCGGTCGCGGCACGCTTTCCGCCACCGAGGGCGCGGCGATCCAAGAGCGGCTGACCTCTGTCGTCGGTTATGCCAACCTGCCACCTGCCGATCTGGCTATTGAAGCGGCTTTCGAGGATTTCGTGGTCAAGCGCGCGATCTTTGCCGAGCTTGAAACTGTGCTGCCACCAGAAACGATCCTTGCCACCAACACCTCTTATCTCGACGTGAACCGGCTGGCCGATAGCGTGGCGGTTCCGTCGCGCTTTCTTGGCCTGCATTTTTTCAGCCCGGCGCATATCATGAAGCTGCTGGAGATCGTGAATGGCGACCGCACATCGGACGAGACGCTTGGCGCGGCCTTCGCACTGGCGCGGCGTTTAGGAAAGATCCCGGTCCTGTCAGGCGTCTGCGACGGGTTCATCGGCAACCGGATTCTGACGCGCTACCGGCAAGCGGCCAACCTGCTTCTGGCCGAAGGTGCCCTGCCCAACGAGGTCGATGCCGCGATGCGGGGCTTCGGCATGGCGATGGGACCATATGAGGCGCAGGACATGTCAGGGCTCGACATCGCTTACGCCAACATCAAGCGGCAGGTCCCCGGCGCGAAGCCGCGTCACGTCCCCCTGGTTGAGCGTCTGGTCTCGGATCACCAGCGGCTTGGCCGCAAGACCGGTGCGGGGTGGTATGACTATGACGCGGCGGGAAAGGCAGTGGTGTCCGGGCTGGTGACAGGGGAAATCCGCAAGGTTTCGACAGAGATGGGCAGGACCCGGCGCGACTTCACAGCCGATGAGATTGTCGAACAGATCACCCTGGCCATGATCGCCGAGGCCTGCGCGATACTGGAGGAAGGTATCGCCGAGCGGCCACAAGACATCGACTTGGTGCTTGTGCATGGCTACGGCTTCCCGCGCTGGCGCGGCGGGCTGATCCATCATGCCGACAGCCTTGGGGTGAACGCCCTCGTGCAGCGCTACATGGCACTGGCCGCAGCATACCCGCAGGGATGGGCGGTGCCGCCGTTGCTGGCGCGGCTGGCCGCAACGGGCCAGACTCTGGACAGCCTGAACGCAGGTTGACCTCACATCGGACCACCGCGCCCCGGTCGTGATCGCATCGGGGCGCGAAACAGCAAGAAGATGCAACGCGACAAGCAGGCACGTTCAATACGAGGCGCGGCTGATACCTGTAACGTCCTCTGATTAGGGATACTCCGCGATCCCTGCGCCGATGGAGGATCGAACGCAGGGGGAACGGACCGGACCGGAACGCCACCTTTGGAGGATCAAATGGCAATCAGCAAGGAAGCCGATTCACTGCGAGCGCTCTATCAGAGCTGGACCGACCAGATGGTCGCGAACCCCGGCCTGACCATCGCCAACCTGCGCAGCATGTTCGACGAATGGGGCCAGCCCGCGCTGGAACCGGAGAACGTCACCTACAAGAGCGACCATGTCGGCGGGGTCGAGGCGATCTGGGCCCTGCCCGTGGGCGCCGACGCCAAGCGCGTGATCGTTTATACTCATGGCGGCGGGTTTGCTGTTGGTTCGGCCGACAGCCACCGAAAGATGGCGGGCCATCTTGCTAAAGTGCTGGGCGTGACCGCCTGCATTCTGCACTATCGCCGTGCGCCGGAACACCCCTTCCCCGCCCAGATCGAGGATGCCGTGGCCGCTTACAAAGCGCTGCTGGCCCAAGGGTTCGAGGCGAGGAACATTCTGACTGCAGGCGACAGCGCGGGTGGCAACCTCGCCATCGCTTCGGTGCTGAAGTTCCGCGACCTTGGCCTGCCCCTTCCGGGTGCGGTCATCGCCTATTCGCCCTGGCTTGACATGGCGCTGCGCGGCAAGACGTTGGAAACCAACGCCGCCACCGATGCGCTGGTCGGCAAGCCGATCCTTGAAGCGATGGCCGGCATGTTCCTCGGCGGCGCGACCGATCCGCTGAACCCGCTGGCCAACCCGCTGGAAAACGATTTCACCGGCTTCCCGCCGCTCTACATCACTTGCGGCGGGGCCGAGACGCTGCAAAGCGATTCCGAGTCGCTGGCCGCCAAGGCCAAGTCGCAGGGCGTGAACGTCGCACTCTCGGTGGTGCCGGGGATGCAGCACGTCTTCCCGGCCCTGTCGGGCCGCGCCCCCGAGGCCGATCAGGAACTGGCACGCATCGCCGCTTGGTATCGCGCCCTCTGATCCGACTGCCCCGCGCCGCCAGCTGGCGCAGGGCAGCAACAAATATCATCACAGTCAACCGGCCTTTCACCCGCTTTTCGCGGGGCGGCAGTGCCATGCTCTGGGAGGAGTATCATGACCAAATCTGTTGAAACCACAAAGACCAAGGGCGCCGATTTCGATGCTGTCGTCATCGGTGCGGGCTTCGGCGGTCTCTATTCCGTCTACAAATTGCGCAATGAACAGGGCCTGAACGTCAAGGCCTTCGACCGTGCAGGCGATGTGGGTGGCACCTGGTACTGGAACCGCTATCCCGGCGCGCTGTCGGATACCGAAAGCTTCGTCTACCGCTATTCCTTCAGCGGCGAGCTTTTGCAAAAGGGTCGCTGGAAGACCCGCTATCTTACCCAGCCCGAAATCCTCGCCTACATGAACGAGGTTGCAGACACCTACGACCTGCGCCGCAGCTTCCAGTTCAACACTCGTGTCACCGCGACCCATTTCAATGACGAAACCGGGCTGTGGCATGTGACAACCGACAAGGGCGAGACGGTCACCGCGAAATACTTGATCACGGGGCTTGGCCTGCTGTCCGCGACGAACACGCCGAAATACAAGGGCATTGACAGCTTCAAGGGCCAGATGCTGCACACCGGCAACTGGCCCGAGGGTGTCGAACTCAAGGGCAAGCGCGTCGGCGTGATCGGCACCGGCTCGACCGGGGTTCAGGTCATCACCGCGACCGCTCCGATTGCCGGGCATCTTACGGTATTCCAGCGCTCGCCCCAATATGTCGTGCCGATCGGCAACACGCCCCAGGACGAGGCGACGATCGCCCAGCAAAAGGCCAACTACGACGACATCTGGAAACAAGTGAAATCCTCGGTCGTGGCCTTCGGCTTCGAGGAAAGCACCGTGCCTGCGGAAACCGCTTCGCCTGAAGAACGCGAACGCGTGTTCGAGGCCGCATGGCAGCGCGGCGGCGGCTTCTACTTCATGTTTGGAACGTTCTGCGACATTGCGACCAGCCAGATCGCAAATGACGCGGCTGCCGACTTCATCAAGAAGAAAATCAAGGAAATCGTGAAGGATCCCGCAACCGCAAAGGCGCTGACGCCGCGCGACATCTATGCCAAGCGCCCCTTGTGCGGGAACAACTACTATGAGGTCTACAATCGGCCCAATGTCACCCTCGCCGATGTAAAGGCCGACCCGATCGCCGAGTTCACCGCGACCGGTATCCGGCTGGAAAGTGGCGCGGAGCATGAGCTGGATGTGGTGATCTTCGCCACTGGCTTTGACGCGGTGGACGGCAACTACGTCAAGATGGACATGCGCGGCCGCGGCGGCGTCACCATGCGCGACAAGTGGAAGGACGGCCCCCTGGGCTATCTGGGCATGATGGAGACGGATTTCCCGAACCTCTTCATGATCCTTGGCCCGAATGGCCCCTTCACCAACCTGCCGCCGAGCATCGAAACGCAGGTCGAGTGGATCGCCGACACCATCGAGATGATGGAGGGCAAGGGCCTGAAGACCATCGAGCCGACCGAGGCCGCCCGGGACGAATGGGTCACGCTCTGCCGGACAATTGCGGACATGACCCTATTCCCGAAAGCCGAAAGTTGGATCTTCGGTGCGAACATCCCCGGCAAGAAGAACGCGGTGATGTTCTACATGGCGGGCATCGGCAATTACCGCAACGCGATCAACGCGGTGAAGGATGGTGGTTACCAGACCATGATCTTCGACCGCGAGATGGCAAGCGCCTGAAGCTACGGAACGCGCGGCGGGCCGGGCAGGATTGTGCCCGGCCCGCCATGCGCCAAGAAAACCACACAGCAATAAGGGAGAGAGTCTGTGGGACGTGTATCGGGAAAAGTCGCCCTCGTGACGGGCGCAGCAATGGGGATGGGCAAATCCCACTCCGAACTTCTGGCGCGGGAAGGCGCGCATGTCTTCGTCACAGACCGGGACGTGGCGGCGGGTGAGGCGGTCGCCAAGGGCATTGTGGCAGCAGGTGGCAAGGCCGACTTCATCAAGCATGACGTGGCAAGCGAAGCCGACTGGGCCAACGCCATTGCCACTGTGCGTGCCAAGGCCGGGCGGCTGGACATCCTTGTCAACAACGCGGGCGTGCTGATCTTGAAGCCCCTGCACGAAACAACGCCCGAGGAATTCGACCTGACGATGAACGTCAACGTGAAGGGCGTCTATCTGGGCATCCGCGCGGCCGTGCCGCTGATGAAGGAAGCGGACAAGGCCTCGATCGTGAACATTTCGTCGATCTACGGCATCGTCGGTGCGGCAATGGCCGGGGCCTATATCGGTTCCAAGGGTGCTGTGAGGATGCTGACCAAATCCTGTGCCGTCGATCTGGCAGATACCGGGATCCGGGTGAACTCGATCCACCCTGGCGTCATTGACACGCCGATGACCAAGGATCTGCTGCACGCCGATCCGGCCACGCGGCAGGCGATCCTGGGCTGCACGCTCCTCAAGCGTCCGAGCAAGCCCGAGGAAGTGTCGAACGCGGTGCTGTTCCTTGCTTCGGACGAAGCCTCGTTCGTCCATGGCGCCGAGATCGTCGTGGACGGTGGCTACACCGCAAACTGACGCACATGACTGCCCTGTCCGCCCAGCACGACCGGGCGGACAGGGGATGTGAGAAAGGAAGCTCTCCCATGAAGGTTCTGGTGCCTGTCAAACGGGTGATCGACTACAACGTGAAGGTCCGCGTGAAGGCGGATGGCACGGGTGTCGATCTGGCCAATGTGAAGATGTCGATGAACCCCTTTGACGAGATTGCCGTGGAAGAGGCGATCCGTCTGAAGGAGAAGGGCATCGCGACCGAGGTCGTGGTCGTCTCCATCGGCGTCAAGCAGGCCCAGGAAACGCTGCGGACCGCGCTTGCGATGGGGGCCGACCGCGCCATCCTGATCGAGGCGACGGACAACCTGCATGTGGACATCGAGCCCTTGGCCGTGGCCAAGCTGCTGGCGGCCGTGGTGAAGGAAGAAAAGCCGGGCCTCGTCCTTTGCGGCAAGCAGGCGATCGACAACGACATGAACGCCACCGGCCAGATGCTATCGGCGCTTCTCGGCTGGAGCCAGGCGACCTTCGCCTCGGAAGTGTCGATCAACGGCGACCAAGCCAAGGTCACCCGCGAGGTGGACGGCGGTCTGCAGACGATCACAGTCAAGATGCCGACGATCATCACCGTCGACCTGCGCCTGAACGAGCCGCGCTATGCCTCGCTGCCGAACATAATGAAGGCCAAGGCCAAGCCGCTGGCGACCAAGACGCCTGCCGACTACGGCGTGGACGTGAGCCCGCGGCTGTCGGTCGTCAAGACCGTGGAACCGGCGGGCCGCAAGGCGGGCGTTAAGGTCGGCTCGGTGGCCGAGCTGATCGCAAAACTCAAAGACGAAGCAGGGGTGATCTGAGATGGCCGTTCTTCTTCTTGCCGACGTTGCTGACGGGAAACTCGCGACCGACCAGGTGGCGAAGGCGTTGACCGCGGTGAAATCGCTGGGTCCAGTGACCGTGCTGGTCGCGGATCCCGATGCAGCGGCCGCTGCGGCCGAGACCGCGACGCTGGAAGGCGTGGCGAAGGTACTACTGGCCGAGGACGGGGCCTACGCGCATGGCCTGGCCGAGCCCACCGCCGCGCTGGTCGTGTCGCTGGCCGGTGACTACGAGCACATCGTCGCCGCCTCGGGCGCATTGTCCAAGTCGGTCCTGCCCCGCGTGGCAGCCCTGCTGGACGTCATGGTGATCTCGGAAGTGCTGGCGGTGCATGACGCTGCGACCTTCGACCGGCCAATCTATGCCGGGAACGCGATCCACACGGTCAAGACCTCGGATACGAAGAAGGTGCTGACCATCCGCACCGCGACTTTCGATGCGGCGGGCAAGGGCGGTAACGCCCCGGTCGAGAAGGTCTCGGCCTCGGTCGACAGCGGGCTGTCCGCCTGGGTCGAGGATAAGGTCGCGTCCCCCGACCGTCCCGAGCTGACGTCGGCCGGGATCGTGGTCTCGGGCGGACGTGGCGTGGGCTCGCAGACCGAGTTCGCGCTGATTGAGAAGCTCGCGGACAAGCTGAACGCCGCTGTCGGTGCCTCGCGCGCCGCGGTGGACTCGGGCTTTGCGCCGAACGACTGGCAAGTCGGGCAGACCGGCAAGGTCGTGGCTCCGGACCTTTACGTCGCCGTCGGCATCTCGGGTGCGATCCAGCACCTCGCCGGGATGAAGGATTCGAAGGTCATCGTCGCGATCAACAAGGACGAAGAGGCCCCAATCTTCCAGGTCGCCGACTATGGATTGGTCGCAGACCTGTTTACCGCCGTGCCGGAAATGATCGAGAAGCTGTAAGTTGCCACACTCGGAGCACCAACATGACCGACGTCTTCATCTGCGACTACATCCGCACGCCGATCGGGCGCTATGGCGGGGCGCTCTCATCGGTGCGCCCCGACGATCTGGCGGCCATTCCCCTGCGAGCGCTGATGGACCGCAACGCGGGTGTGGACTGGGCGGCGGTCGATGACGTGATCTTCGGCTGCGCCAACCAGGCGGGCGAGGATAACCGCAACGTGGCGCGGATGTCGCTGTTGCTGGCGGGGCTGCCGGTCGGCGTCACCGGGACCACGATCAACCGGCTTTGTGGCTCGTGAATGGACGCGGTGCTGACCGCAGCGCGCCAGATCGCCGCCGGCGAGGCGCAGCTAGTCATCGCGGGCGGTGTCGAAAGCATGAGCCGCGCCCCCTTCGTAATGCCCAAGGCCGACAACGCCTTTTCTCGCAACGCCGAGATCTGCGACACCACCATCGGCTGGCGGCTGATCAATCCGGCGATGCACGCGGCCTACGGCACGGATTCGATGCCGCAGACCGGGCAGAACGTGGCGGATGACTACGGCATCAGCCGCGAGGCGCAGGACGCGATGGCACTGTCCAGCCAGGCCAAGGCGTCGGCTGCGCAAGTCAACGGGCGCCTCGCGGCTGAGATCACCCCTGTCACGATCCCGCAGCGCAAGGGCGAGGCGCTGGTGGTAGACCGCGATGAGCATCCCCGCGCGACAACGGCCGAGGCGCTGGCAAAGCTGCGGTCACTGTTCCCGAACGGCTCGGTCACGGCGGGGAACGCGTCGGGCGTCAACGATGGCGCCGCGGCGCTGATACTGGCCAGCGCCGACGCCGCCCGCGCGCATGGCCTGACGCCGATCGCCCGCGTCCTCGGCGGGGCGACCGCGGGCGTGCCGCCGCGCATCATGGGCATCGGCCCGGCACCCGCGAGCCAGAAACTGATGGCGCGGCTGGGGCTCTCCCAGGCAGATTTCGACGTGATCGAACTGAACGAGGCCTTCGCCGCGCAAGGCGTGGCCACGCTGCGCCAGCTCGGGATCGCCGACGATGACCCTCGGGTGAACCGCAACGGCGGGGCCATCGCGCTGGGTCACCCCTTGGGCATGTCGGGTGCGAGGATCACCGGCACGGCCGCGCTGGAATTGCGCCACATCAACGGCAGACGCTCACTCTCTACCATGTGCATCGGCGTGGGGCAGGGCATCGCCATCGCGCTGGAACGCGTGTGAGTTGCCCGCTCTCCTGTCCAGTCAGATCGAATCCTTGAGGAGGCGAAGTGCATAGGGGGCAGCCTTCCCGGGTGGCGGTCACGCGATTGTCGCCGCTAAGGGAGATTGCACATGGTCGAGATTGTCAGGGGCAAGGACGTCACCATCCCGTTCGATGCGTCGTTGTGCGTCCACCCTGCCTATCATCCATCCCCAAGTTCTGTTGATCTACGTGCAATTCAGAAAATCGCGAAAGACCAATCCTACCGCTGCCAGTGACCTATTTTGGCGATCATAAACGGCTCGTTTGAAGATAACCCGCTCATTGCTGTAACGCTCGGCAACCGATCAGGAAGGCGCGAAAGGCTTACAGATATCCGCAACGGCCCTTGAACCATGCCACTTAGGTTCTCGGTCTCACCCAGATTGCCGCGCAAGAATTTAGGCAAGGTCGCACGGCCAACCCTGCCATCGGCTCGCTTCCTGCGCTTACATGCCATTCGTCTTAACCGCGGCGAACAGCCGCTTTCCGCCCTCTGCGCCCCAAGATCTGTGCTGGTGGCACATAAGCCTTCCTCAGATCGGCACCGCCGATCACTCTATCGGAGATAGGCCCGGAGGCGCACCTGCGCCGTGGCAGGCCCTCGGAAAGTGAGGCCGAAGCCTCACCCGAAGGGATCGTATTCCGAGTTATGCGGACAGCAGCATAACTCGGAGTATGACCCGTTCCAGATTATGGCCCGCTGAGGGCCATGGCGCCTGCAAGTCCTTGCCGCGCCGA
>NZ_JBHTFQ010000023.1:0-17446 GCF_042666235.1 Halodurantibacterium daqingense
CCCGATGATCACCCACACCATGCCGCTTGACGACATCAACAAGGGCTTCGACCTGATGAAACAGGGCCAGAGCATCCGCTCGGTCGTCATATACTGATGGCGCGCGCCGGTATTCCGCTGCTTGCCGTTCTGGTCGATGCCGACAATTCCTCGCCGCAATGGGCCGAGGCGATCTTCGAGGAGATCGCGAGCCTGGGCGAGGCTTCGGTACGACGGATCTATGGTGATTTTTCGCGCGCACAGATGAAAGGGTGGGGTGACAGGCTTGCCGCCCTGGCGCTGGTGCCCCATCACCAGCCGGCGAACACCGTGGGCAAGAACGCCAGCGACATCGCGCTGGTGATCGACGCGATGGACCTGCTGCATTCGGGGCGGTTCGACGGCTTTGTGCTGATCTCGTCAGACAGCGATTTTACGCGCCTCGCCAGCCGCATTCGTGAACAGGGCCTGGACGTCTATGGCATCGGCCAGCGCAAGACGCCCGAGGCTTTCCGCAAGGCCTGCAAGCGGTTCATCTTCGTTGAAAACCTGCTTGAGCCAGCGGGTGGTGCGGTCGAGGCGGATGCCGATGCACCGCGTCAGGCAGCGTCCACGCCCCGGAAGGAGGCTGCGGCCAAGGCCTTGCCGCTGATCGAGGCCGCGATGCGGGCAATCGGCGGCGACGAGGACTGGTATTCGCTGGGCCAGATCGGACAGTTCATCATCGCCGCCAATCCTGACTTCGATTCGCGCAGCTACGGCAGTGCCAAGCTCAGTGATCTTCTTCTCAGCACGGGGCGGTTCGAGTTGCGGCGCGGTGAAGGCAATCAGATGCTTGCCCGTCTGAAAGACTGATCCACGCGGCAGCTTCAGCTGCTTCCAGCCTTGTCCGCGACACCATAGCGGGCCAGGAACATCTCGACCGCGCCGTGAATCACGCGTTCGATTTCCGGTTCGCGGAACGCGGGCGCGACGCCACAGATCATGCGTGGAAACAGATCGACCTTGCAGAGTTCAGCGAACTGATCGGCGGCAAGTTCGAAATCCTCGATCCGAAGCTCGCCGCGCGCGGCCGCCTGCCGCAGATAGAGAGCGATCCTCTCGCGCGCAAGCTTCGGGCCGCTTTCATAGAACTGACAGCCAAGGGCCGGAAATCGGTCGCTTTCCGCCACGCAGATCCTGAACACCTGCCGCCCGAACTCGGAGGTGAAGAATTCGATGATGCGGCGGGCGGCGCGCGTCAGAACGACGCGGGGCGGGGCCGTCCGTTCGGTCATGTCGAGCGGCTCATCTGCCTGACGCAGACATTCAAGCCGTGCCATTTCAAGAAACAGCAGGCGCTTGTCGGGAAAATAGCTGTACAGCGTTGCCTTGGATACGCCCGCTTCGCGGGCGATCTCGTCTACGCTGGCACCTTCAAACCCGTCACGAAGAAAGATCCGCCGGGCGCCTTCAAGAACCTGATCGTATTTGCGACCTTTGCGGATGGCCGCGCCGTCGGAAGTGGTAAGCGCCGTCATCGGATCTCCTATCCCGCACATCCTAGTGGCCGAAACGGAATGGATCAAGTCAGCGTGACGAGCGACAGCATCGGCTGCGGGCAGAAGTGGCTGAACGGCCAGAAGGCGCGGTGGCGTCGGTCAACCTCGACGATGCTGCGCCTCCTGAACCGCTCGGTTCACTTTTGCATCTTGGTCGCGAAGCGGCAACCCCTCTGATGGCTGGATCACGGCTCTGTGGCCTGACGTTACCGCAGGCGGCGGCCGGCAGTCGATCCTCCTGTTCGTTCCGATATGGCCCGGGGAAGCGAAGGATCTGGTCGCGTTCGATCCTGCATGCTATGGCCGGGGCAGATGCTAGCGATCTTTTTGAAGACCCTTCCGTTCTTTGCCCTGATCGGCCTGGGATACCTGGCGGGGCGGACGCGTTTTTTCCCCGAAGAGGCGACCGCATGGCTGACCAAGTTCGTGTTCTACTTCGCGCTTTCGGCAATGCTGTTCCGTTTCGCCGCGAACCTGTCGCTGGCCGAGATCTTCGACCTGCCGTTTGTTCTCGCCTATCTGAGTGGCAGTCTCGCGGTATACCTGATCGCGACCCTGGTCGCCTTTCTGCGCCGCCTCCCGGTCGCGGAAGCCGCCGTCGAGGCGCAGGTGGCGGTGATCGGGAACACGGGGTTCCTTGGTGTGCCGATGCTTGTAGTCCTGCTGGGGCCGGCAGCGGCCGGGCCGGTTCTGATGGTACTGGCCATCGACCTGATCGTGTTTTCCAGCCTGATCACATTGATCATCACCGGCTCGCGGCAAGGGCGGATGTCCTCGGGCGTCTTCCGCTCGCTGGGCATGGGGCTTCTGAAGAACCCCATGATCGTTTCAATCTCGCTTGGGCTTGCCTGGTCGGCAAGCGGGATGGCAGTTCCGGGGCCGTTGAACGAGTTCGTGGCCCTTCTGGGGGCGGCTGCCACGCCGGGCGCCTTGTTTGCAATCGGCGCGTCACTGGCGGCCCGTTCTGCCGAACGGATGCAGGTCGCGGTCTGGCTGTCCTTTGCGAAGCTGGTATTGCACCCCGCGGCGGTAGCGGTGGCGGCGCTGCTGCTGTTTCCCGTCGATCCGTTTGCGGCGGGGGTGATGATCGCGGCGGCGGCCCTTCCCGTGGCGGGGAATGTGTATATGCTGGCGCAACACTACGGGGTTGCACCACAAAGGGTCTCGGCGGCAATTCTGATCTCGACGGCGGTCAGCATCGTGACCGTGTCGCTTGTCATCGCCTGGGTCAGCGGGTTCTGACCCCAAAGGGAGGAAGTGATGAAGACTGTTTCGGAGAACCGTTGTTTTGGTGGAACGCAGGGCGTTTACAGCCACCAATCCGAAGCCACCGGCTGCGACATGACCTTTGGCCTGTTCCTGCCCGAAGAGGCAGAGGCGGGCCCGGTGCCGCTGCTATGGTATCTTTCGGGACTGACCTGCACGCATGAGAACGCGATGGTCAAGGCCGGTGCGCAGGCCTGGGCGGCGCAGCAGGGGATCGCGCTTGTCTTCCCGGACACATCGCCGCGCGGCGAAGGTGTGGCCGATGACGGGGCCTATGATCTGGGGCAGGGGGCGGGGTTCTATGTGAATGCCACCGAAACGCCCTGGGCGCCGCATTTCCAGATGTGGGATTACATCACCGGCGATCTGCCCCGGGTTCTGTTCAACAATTTCGCCCTGGATGAAGAACGCCAGGCAATCACCGGCCATTCGATGGGTGGCCATGGGGCGCTGACGATTGCCATGGCCCTGCCCGACCGGTTCCGTTCGGCTTCAGCCTTCGCGCCGATCGCCAATCCCACGGTCTCGGATTGGGGGCGCAAGCAGCTTGGCGCCTACCTTGGCGCTGATGAAATGACCTGGCGCCGGCATGACGCCACGATCCAGATGCACGAACGCGGTTTTGACGGGCCGATCCTGATCGACCAGGGCGCTGATGATCAGTTCCTTGACAAGCTGATGCCCGAGGCGCTGGCCGCCGCGATGATGGCACGCCGTCAGCCAGGACAGTTCCGGATGCAGAAGGGCTATGACCACAGTTATTTCTTCGTGGCCAGCTTCATGGAGGATCATGTCAGCTTCCATGCCGAGGCCCTCTACAGTTGACCACGATCTACGTTGACGCTGATGCCTGTCCGGTCAAGGCCGAGGCCGAGCGCGTTGCCAGCCGCCACGGGCTGCGGCTGGTCATCGTGTCGAACGGCGGGCTGCGACCGTCACCCAATCCGCTGGTCGAGATGGTTTTTGTGCCGGACGGGCCGGACGTGGCCGACATGTGGATCGCCGAGAGGGCAGGATGCGGCGATGTGGTGGTGACGGGCGACATCCCGCTGGCGGCGAGATGCGTCGACAAGGGTGCGCGGGTTGTCAAGCACAACGGTGAGGTTCTGACCGAGGCCAACGTTGGCGCCGTGCTTGCAACGCGCGATCTGATGAGCGACCTGCGTGCGGCGGATCCCTTCCGCCAGGGTGGCGGCAAGCCGTTCTCGAAGGCGGACAGATCGCGGTTCCTTGACGCGCTTGAACGCGAAGTGCAGCGTGCCCGGCGGCAGATGTCGTGAGGCTTGCCCGCGCTTGCGCGGGATGGGCCTGCTGCGATGCCCGCCAGTCCGGTGGCGCGCGGAAGCACGCCGCTGATGATCACAAGGATTTTTGCAGCAAGGAGAAGGGCATGAGCGTCGAGATCGTCGGACCGGAGGCCGAGGCATATCTGTCCTGGAAGGGCCTCCTGGAGGCGCTGACGAAGGGGCACGCGCTGCCGCCCGCGGAAATCGATGACACCTTCCTGTATCGCGGGCAGGACACGCTTCTTTCCCGATCCGCCTGGATCGATGGCATGGGCATCGCGGTCAAGACGGCGACGATCTTTCCGGAAAACCCATCGCGGGGGCGGCCGATGGTGAATGGCGCTGTCAGCCTGTTTTCGGATGACGGCGGGCAACTGGAAGCGATCGTGGATTTCCACCTTGTGACCAAGTGGAAAACTGCCGGCGACAGCCTTCTTGCCGCATCGCGGCTTGCGCGACCGGATAGTCGCAAGATTACGCTTGTCGGGGCGGGAACGGTCGCCCGTTCGATGGTCGAGGCCTATTCGAGTCTGTTTCCCGATGCGCGCTTCACGGTCTGGAACCGAAGCCCGGCCGCCGCAGAAGCGATGGCGGCCGATCCACGTGTCACCGCCACCCGCGATCTCGAAGCGGCGGTGCGCACCGCCGACATCATCTGCACGGCGACGATGACCACCGAACCCCTGGTCGAGGGCGCCTGGTTGCAACCGGGACAGCATCTGGACCTGATCGGCGCCTATCGCCCCGATATGCGCGAGGTGGATGACCTTGCCCTGCAACGCTCCATCCTGTTTGTCGACAGCCGTGCCACCACCATCGGCCATATCGGCGAGCTGAAGATCCCGATCGCGGCAGGTGTCCTGCGCCCGGATGACATCCGCGCAGACTTCTACGAACTGGGCTCTGGGCGCTTTTCCCGCCAGAGCGCCGAAGACATCACGATCGCAAAAAACGGTGGCGGCGCGCATCTTGACCTGATGACCAGCCGCTACATCCTTGAAAGCTGGCGGAACCGCGGGGCTGCCGCGCAAGTCTGAAGAGGAGAGCGGATTCAGGTGCCCGTGCGCCGGTTCCAAATGGGCGCATGTGGCGGGACTGGGCCTTTCGCGACTTTTCCGCCATCGATTGCGCCGCCGGCGCTTGATTTATGAACTGAAACTGTGACTATGGCCTGAAAGGACCCTGATTGACCCGGCGATCATGAAGGCTCCGGTTGATGATAGCCGAGGTAATGTTACACAGATGAACGCCCCGCCCGAACCGATCCGGCTACTTGTTGCAGACGACCACGACATGGTGATCGAAATGATCTCGATGTACCTTTCGGCGCATCCTGACATCGAGGTCGAAATTGCCAAGTCGCTGGATGAAGCCCTGGAGAAGGTGGCGCGGAACGGGCCTTTCGATATCCTGCTGCTTGATTACAACATGCCAGGGATGAACGGCATGTCGGGGCTGACAAAGGGACTGCGTGCCAATGGCGGCAAGCCCGTGGCGATCCTGACAGGCAATCCGTCGCGGCGACTGGTCGAAGATGCGATCGAGGCAGGGGCGGCGGGGGTGATCCCCAAGACCAACTCGGTGCGCAGCCTTGCCAACGCGATCCGGTTCATCAACGCGGGTGAACAGTACATTCCGCTTGAACTGATGCGCGACAAGGCAATCTCGCACGAGCCCGGCCCTGGCAGGCTGAGTGAAAAGGAAATGCTTGTCCTGTCACATCTGGCCGAGGGAAAGCAGAACAAGGTGATTGCCAACGAACTCAAGCTTGCCGAGGCGACGGTAAAGATGCACGTCAAGGCGATCTGCAAGAAGCTGGGCGTCACGAACCGGACGCAAGCCGTCATCGCATCCCGGGACCGCGGCATCATCTGAGGGCGCCTGCGGAAGCCGTTCCGGATATTCCCGCGGAAATGTTGAGCCTTTGTCCCTGTCAAGCTGCGGCGCCCTCCGGCTGCCTGATGGCGTTCCTCTGGCCAAAGTGCGATTCTTTGCTTATTTAGCCCTTGCAGTTGGATGGAGGGCTAGGCGTGGACGACAACCTGCGTGGCCGTGTGACGAAGGACGGCATCAGGATCTATGAACCCGGCGATTTTGTGGGGATGCGCACGGCCGGGAGACTTGCCGCCACCATCCTGGACGAGATCGCGCCCTTCGTGGTGCCCGGGGCAACGACCGGCGAGCTTGACCGGATCATCACGGAAAAGGTTCAGGCCTCGGGCGCGCTGTCAGCGACGATCGGCTATCGCGGATACCAGCACGCCTCCTGCATCAGCGTGAACCATGTCGTCTGTCATGGAATTCCCGGGCCGAAGGTGCTCAAGAACGGCGATATCCTGAACATCGACGTGACGGTCATCGTGGACGGCTGGTATGGCGACACAAGTCGCATGTATGTGGCGGGCGTGCCCAGCCGCAAGGCCGAGCGCCTTGTGCAGGTCACGCATGACGCGCTGATGAAGGGGATCGAGGCCGTTCGGCCCGGTGCGACCTTTGGCGATATAGGCGCGGCGATCCAGAGCTACGTGGAGGCACAGCGCATGTCTGTGGTGCGCGATTTTTGCGGCCACGGGCTGGGCAGGGTGTTCCACGCGCCCCCGAACGTCCTGCACTACGGCCGCCCTGGAACCGGCGCCGTTCTTGAGGAAGGGATGTTCTTCACGATCGAGCCGATGGTCAACCTGGGCCGGCCCGAGACCAAGGTGCTGGCAGATGACTGGACGGCGGTCACCCGCGACAAGTCGCTCTCGGCCCAGTTCGAGCACTCTATCGGTGTGACCGCAGACGGTTGCGAGATTTTCACTCAGTCGCCCGCGGGACTTTTTCATCCGACCTCGCGCTAGCGTAGCGCCCGGCCCTTGATGATCGCGTCGGGGCCAAACCGCGCCCGGATCCTGTCGGTGGCGCGCTCTGCCTCGGCGCGGCGTGCGGCATCTGGATCTAGAAGGTCCGGGACCGGTTCTGCCTCGGCTGCACCGCCCAGTTCCGTGAGCCCGACGCCGACCAGGCGAAACGGCCCTGGATCGGCCGCCGCATCGAGAAGCGCGCGTGCCACGCGATAGATACGGTCTGCGAATTGCGTGGGGCAGGCAAGGCTTTGCCGGCGGGTCAGAAGCCGGTGGTTGCTGCGCTTCAGCTTGAGGGTGATGACGCGGCCCGCAAGGGCCTTGGCCTTGGCGCGATCGGCGACCTTTTCGGACAGGCGCCACAGATGACCGTCCAGAAGATCCGGATCGCCGATATCTTCGTGGAAGGTTGTCTCGTTCGAGATCGATTTGACCGGCGCATGGGCCGAAACGCGGCGCCTGTCCGTTCCACGTGCCAGATGCCATAGCCTCTCGCCCATTGTGCCGAAGCGGACCGCAAGATCCTTGCGCTCCCAACGCAGCAGATCGTCGAAACTGCGGATGCCCGCGTTTTCAAGCGCGGCTTGCCCCGCCGCGCCTACCCCCCAGATCAGCCGCACCGGCTTGTCGCGCAAGAAGGCAGCGGTCTCGGCCTTGCCGATCAGGGAAAAGCCGCGCGGCTTGTCCAGGTCCGAGGCGACCTTGGCGAGAAACTTGTTATGTGACAGCCCGATCGAGCCGGAAAGCCCCAGTTCGCTTTCCATGCGCCGGATCAGTCCGGCCAGCAGAACCGCCGGCGGCGCGCCATGCAGACGTTCGGTTCCGCTCAGGTCGAGGAAGGCTTCGTCCAGTGACAGCGGCTCGACTGCGGGAGTCAGGTCGTCCATCATCGCCCTGATCGCGCGTGAAGCCTTGGCATAGGCTTGCATCCGCGGCTTGATGACCTCGGCCTCGGGGCACAGCCGAAGCGCCTGAAACATCGGCATTGCCGAACGAACGCCGCGGATGCGGGCAAGATAGCAGGCCGTCGAGACCACGCCCCGCCGGCCCCCGCCGATAATGACCGGCTTGTCGCGCAGCCCCGGGTTGTCGCGCTTTTCAACGCTGGCATAGAAGGCGTCGCAATCCATATGCGCAATGGAAAGCGAGAACAGTTCGTCATGATTTGTGACGCGGGGACTGCGGCAGCTGGGGCAGCGGGGCCCGCTGTCGAAGCGGGCAAGACAGTCGCGGCAAAGGGCAGGCATGGGTGACCGGTGGCAGGGGATCCGGGGCAGCCTAGCGCCCCGGCGCGCCGTCGCCAACGCGATTCGCGACCTATGCGTTGCGCGGAACGCCGGACGCACCCATATTGGACGGACACCACAAAGGGGAAACGCGTGACACAGTTTGAGGATCTTCTTGGCGGCGTGAATGTGGTGATCCTTCTGATCGCCGCCTTCCTGATCATCTCGATCTTTCTGGGCGTGCGGATCGTGCCGCAGTCGGAAAAGCATGTGGTAGAACGGTTCGGTCGCCTGCGCTCGGTCCTTGGGCCGGGGATCAACTTCATCGTGCCTTTTCTGGATGTGGTGCGGCATCGGATCTCGGTGCTGGAGCGGCAGCTTCCCAATACCCGGCAGGATGCGATTACGGCCGACAACGTGCTGGTCCAGGTGGAAACCAGCGTTTTCTACCGCATCATGGAGCCGGAGCGCACTGTTTACCGTATCCGGGATGTGGATGCGGCTATTTCAACCACCGTCGCCGGGATCGTCCGGTCGGAGATCGGGACGATGGAACTGGACGAGGTGCAGTCGAACCGCGCCCGGCTGATTGCGCGGATTCGCGAATCCATCGAGCAGGTGGTCGAGGATTGGGGCATCGAAGTGACGCGGGCCGAACTTCTGGATGTGAATCTTGATGCAGCGACCCGTGCCGCGATGCTGCAACAGCTGAACGCCGAACGTGCCCGCCGCGCCACGGTGACCGAAGCCGAAGGGCGCCGCCGTGCGGTGGAACTGGACGCCGATGGACAGCTTTACGCTGCCGAGCAGGAAGCGAAGGCGCGCCGCATCCAGGCGGATGCCGAAGCCTATGCGACCGCCGTCATCGCCGCAGCCATCCGTGACAATGGCCTTGAGGCGGCGCAGTATCAGGTGGCGCTGAAGCAGGTAGAGGCCCTGACCAAGGTCGGGCAGGGCGAAGGCAAGCAGACCATCCTTGTGCCCGCGCAGGCCCTGGACGCCTTTGGGGATGCTTTCCGGATGCTGCGGGGAAACAGGGGTGAGTAACGTCTGGTGGCTCTGGGTTGCGGCAGGTCTGGCACTTGCCATTGTCGAGGTGGTCGTGCCCGGGTGGATTTTTGCCGGTTTTGCCCTGGGGGCGGTGTTGACGGGCCTGTTGCTGCTGACCGAGATCTGGCCCGCCGGCTGGATGGGGGCGGGGACGGTCAATCAGCTTCTGGTGTTTGCAGTGATATCCTTGCTGTGCTGGTTGGTGCTGCGATTGCTTCTGGGGGTGCGCAAGGGCCAGGTGAAATACTGGGACCGCGATATCAACGAGAACTGAAGCCTTGATCGGCGACTCCTTGCCCATGATGCATTTGACGGGAACAGGATGCGGGTTCGCGGGGTTCTGTCGTCGATGACCTTAAGGTGAAAGGAGATTGTTGTGGACCCCGTTCATAACCAACCGCGAAACGTCCATCCCGACGGCCGTCGTGTAGATGCCCCGGAAGGGGCGGGTCGCTCGGGCGGCGGTCGCACGATGTGGTATATCGTGGCCGCAGTCGTCATCATCGCGATCGTGGCGATCATTGCCATGTCGGGTGGTGGGACCGATCAGGGCACGACGCAGCCTGGTACCGCGACCGGACCGACGGCTACCGAAACCGCGCCAGCAGCGGATCAGGCAACCGATCCCGCAATGACGGCCCCTGCAACAGATCCGGCAGGAACCGCACCCGCCACCGATCCGGCAGGAACCGCCCCGGCCACCGATCCGGCAGCACCGGGCGCGGCGGCCCCGGGGACCGACCCGCTTGCGCCCGCCCCGGGTGGTGAGACGACGGCACCCGGCACCACCGGCACCGCCCCTAACTGACGCCGGGCGTTTCGGTGCTGGACCGGACGGAAGAGCCCCGTTCCGGTTCGGCTTCGGGCAGAACTGACGATCCCGGCGCGACGCTGCGCCGGGATCTTTTCACGTCAACTGCGCCAGAACGGCCAGCGCCTCGGCCCGCGGATCGGGTGCCTGCCAGATCGGGCGACCGACCACGATGTGATCTGCCCCGGCGCGGATCGCCGCGGCCGGTGTTGCTGTCCGCTTCTGGTCATTGGCCGCCGAACCTGAAGGCCGTACCCCTGGCGTGACGATCAGCCGCCCGGCGGCCTCGGGCAGCGCGCGGATCGCCGCCGCCTCGTGCGGTGAGGCGATCAGCCCGTCTGCCCCGGCGAGCAGCGCCTTGCGGGCGCGTTCCAGAACGATCTCTTCCATGTCTCCGGCCCGGATCAGACTGTCATCCAGGTCTGCGCGGTCAAGCGAGGTCAGGATCGTCACCGCGAGAATTCTGAGCGGCGTTCCGGCGGCCCCCTCTTTCGCGGCGCGAACGACGTGAGGATCGCCATGCACTGTCAGGAAGTCGAGGTCATGGCGGGCAAGGCCCCGCACTGCAGCCTCGACCGTGGCGCCGATATCGAACAGCTTCATGTCGAGGAAGATGCGCTTGCCGTGATCCTGCTTCAGTTCATTTGCCAGCGCGAGCCCCCCGCCCGTCAGCATGCCGAGCCCGATCTTGTAGAAGCTCACGCTGTCGCCCAGAGTCTCTGCCAGCCGAAGTCCTGTCAGTGCGTCGGGAACGTCAAGCGCCACGATCAGGCGGTCGTCGGCAAGGGTCATGGGGGTCTCCTTCAGGATGGCGCGGCGACAGCGCGGTTGACTTGCCTGTCACGGCAGCGAAGATGCCCCCGTGCGATAAGGGAAAGGCCGATGCGGATCAATATAATCGTGGAGCGGGAGGCAGAGGATCCGCGTTCGGGGCCGGTGGTTGTCGGGTGGTTTCGGGCGACTGAAAAGGGCGGCGTGCTGTTCGATCCGCCTGAACGGGTTACCTTCCGCGAAACCAATCGCAGCCACGCGAAATCGGCCGCCCGATGTCCGGCGGTAATCAATCTTGAAAGCCGCTATTTCTTGATCCGCTGCCCATTCGATCTGCATATCGGCTTTGGCCGTGACGCGAGCGGTAAACCGGTACTCATCAACCGGGCGGGCGCGGCAAGCCCGATACGGTCCAACAAGCTGAACGAGGTCCTGACGCTGGTGAGCGAGGCCGAATGGCGCTATCCGGGCAGGCCCACGATCCAGTTGCAGCTGCCTTACGTGTTCATTGCGGATGAGTTGGTCTACATGACGCAGCTTGACGCCTTCGCACATTATCGGCGCCAGCCGCTTCCGGGCACGATCTTTGGCGGGCGCTTCCCCATCAACCTCTGGCCCCGCCCGATCATGTGGGCCTTCGAGTGGCACGAGCCTGAGAAGGACCTGGTCCTGCGGCGCGGCGACCCGCTGTTCTACTGCCAGTTCGAAGGCCAGGGGCCGGAACGCCCGCTGCAGATGATCGAGGCGGAACGCACCCCCGAACTGCAGGCCTACATGGATCACATAAGCGGTGCCGTGAATTACGTGAACCAGACCTTTTCACTGTTTCGGGCCGCCGAAGCCGCACGCCCGGCCCGGTTGCTGAAACCGCGCGGCGCGTGCTGAGAGACCCTTGTTGCCGGAAGGTATTCTTCCCACATGAGGGGTGAGGCCAGAGGGGCCGTGCCGCATCAGGGTGGCCCCGGGACTGGCGCTTCATGAAGGAGAATGCCCATGAACCTGGAAAAGTTCACCGAGCGGGCCCGCGGTTTCCTGCAGGCCGCCCAGACGATCGCGATGCGCGAAAGCCATCAGCGGCTTGGTCCCGAACATCTTCTGAAGGCACTGCTTGACGACGATCAGGGCCTTGCCTCGAACCTCATCAAGCGCGCGGGTGGCGAGCCGCAGCGCGTGCTCGAGGCGGTCGATCTGGCCCTGTCAAAGCAGCCGCGTGTCACTGGTGACGCCGGACAGACCTATCTTGACCAGTCCACGGCCAAGGTTCTGGATGAGGCAGAGAAGATCGCGAAAAAAGCCGGCGACAGCTTTGTGCCCGTCGAGCGGATCCTGACGGCGCTCGCAGTCGTGCCATCGAAGGCCAGGGATGCCCTTACCGCGGGTGCGGTGAACGCCCAGAACCTGAATGCCGCGATCAATGACATCCGCAAGGGCCGCACGGCCGACAGCGCCACCGCCGAAAGCGGCTATGACGCGCTGAAGAAATATGCCCGTGATCTGACCGAGGCCGCACGCGAAGGAAAGATCGATCCGATCATTGGTCGCGACGAGGAAATCCGCCGCGCCATGCAGGTTCTGTCGCGCCGTACCAAGAACAACCCGGTGCTGATCGGTGAGCCGGGCGTCGGAAAGACCGCGATTGCGGAAGGTCTGGCGCTGCGGATCGTGGATGGCGACGTGCCGGAAAGCCTGCGCAACAAACGGCTGATGGCGCTGGACATGGGCGCGCTGATCGCCGGGGCGAAATATCGCGGCGAGTTCGAGGAGCGGCTGAAGGCAATCCTGTCGGAAGTGACGGCTGCCGCCGGCGAGGTCATCCTGTTCATCGACGAGATGCACACTCTTGTGGGTGCCGGGAAGTCCGAAGGCGCGATGGATGCGGCAAACCTGATCAAGCCCGCCCTTGCCCGCGGAGAACTGCATTGCATCGGCGCGACGACGCTGGATGAATACCGCAAGCATGTGGAAAAGGACGCAGCCCTCGCCCGGCGCTTCCAGCCGGTGATGGTGAGCGAGCCGACCGTGGAAGACACGATCTCGATCCTGCGCGGCATCAAGGAAAAATACGAGTTGCACCACGGGGTGCGCATCTCGGATTCGGCGCTGGTGGCAGCGGCGACGCTGTCGCATCGCTATATCACCGACCGTTTCCTGCCCGACAAGGCCATCGATCTCGTGGACGAAGCGGCCTCGCGGCTGCGCATGGAGGTGGATTCGAAACCCGAAGAACTGGATGCGCTGGACCGCGAGATCCTGCAGAAACAGATCGAGGCCGAAGCGCTCAAGAAGGAGGACGATGCTGCCAGCCGCGATCGCCTGGAGAAGCTGGAGCAGGAACTGTCCAACCTGACGCAGCGGTCAGCCGAGATGACTGCACGCTGGCAGGCCGAACGCGACAAGCTTGAGGCGGCCCGCGACGTGAAGGAACAGCTTGACCGCGCGAAGGCCGAACTGGATCAGGCCAAGCGTGAAGGGGATCTGGCCCGGGCCGGACGGCTCACCTATGGCGTGATCCCGGATCTGACGCGACGGCTTGCCGAGGCAGAAAGCCGTGATGGCGACGTGATGGTCGGCGAAGCGGTTCGCCCGGAACAGATTGCCGAAGTGGTCGAGCGCTGGACCGGTATTCCCACGTCCAAGATGCTGGAGGGCGAACGCGAAAAGCTGCTGCGCATGGAAGAGGAACTGGGCAAGCGTGTCATTGGTCAGCGCGAGGCGGTGATTGCGGTCGCGAATGCGGTGCGCCGTGCGCGTGCGGGTCTGAACGACGAGAACCGGCCATTGGGTTCGTTCCTGTTCCTGGGGCCGACCGGCGTCGGCAAGACCGAGCTGACCAAGGCCGTCGCCGAATACCTCTTTGACGATGACAATGCGATGGTGCGGATCGACATGTCGGAGTTCATGGAGAAACACGCCGTTTCACGGCTGATAGGCGCGCCTCCGGGCTATGTCGGTTATGACGAAGGCGGGGTTCTGACCGAGGCAGTGCGGCGCCGGCCCTATCAGGTCGTGCTGTTCGACGAGGTGGAAAAGGCCCACCCGGATGTCTTCAACGTACTGCTGCAGGTGCTCGACGACGGGGTTCTGACGGACGGGCAGGGGCGGACGGTCGATTTCAAGCAGACGCTGATCGTCCTGACCTCGAACCTTGGGGCGCAGGCGCTGAGCCAGTTGCCTGACGGGGCCGACCCGGCGCCGGCGCGGCGCGCGGTGATGGAAGCGGTGCGGGGGCATTTCCGCCCGGAGTTCCTGAACCGGCTGGATGAAACGATCATCTTCGACCGCCTGACCCGCGAAAACATGACCGGTATCGTCGAGATCCAGCTTGCACGGCTGGCGCGGCGCCTCGAGGCCCGCAAGATCACGCTGGAGCTGGATGAGGCGGCGCGGAAGTGGCTTGCCGACGAAGGCTATGATCCGGTGTTCGGGGCCCGGCCGCTCAAGCGCGTGATTCAGCGGGCATTGCAGGATCCGCTGGCCGAAATGCTGCTGGCAGGCGATATTCTTGACGGAAGCGTGGTGCATGTCACTGCCGGTCCCGAGGGGCTTGTCATTGGCAACCGTGTGGCCCCGTCGCGGCGAGAGCCGCCGCAGGCAGCGGTCGTGCACTGAACGACTCCCGGTGCGCGGTAGGCAGATTGGCCAGCCGCGCACTTGCTGCTTCTGTGCACGGTCTGCGGGCGAGGCGGGAACGCGATCACGCGCTGACCGGTGGGCGCATGCCCGTCCGGTACAACACCACTGCGCTTCGCGTAATCCATCAGAACCTTCCGTCTGGGATGCTGGCCTGGGCACTGCCTGTGTGACTGTCGCGTGCGTGTGCCGATAAAGCTCCCGAATCCTTGCCTGTTGCTCCTGCTGTCCCTGCCCGGTGGGCACCAGGACAGCGGAAGCGTCGGTTTCACGATCCAAGGCAGAATCGTGTCTCGCCTCGGACCTTCCGCGTGATCCGGCGGTGCACGTCCCGAGCCTTTTGGAACATGCCGTTCCGGCCGCGCCTTCGCCGCCCGTCCTGTCATACCGAAAAGCCGCAGAAGCGGGAAAGCAATCTGCTCGGCGGCTGGTTCAACCGCGGTTTCGCGGGGCGCTTCGCACATTTCCTGGGCTGCCGAAGTGGAAGGGGCGGCTTGTGCCGCCCCTTCGCACGGCCCTAGTCAGGCATGATGACCGCGTCGATCACGTGGATCACGCCGTTGGACGCTTCGATGTCGGGCGTGACAATGTTCGCGCCGTCGATTTTGGGACCTCCTTCAAGCGTGATTGTCACCTCGCTGCCCTGAACCGTCATTGCGGTCAGCCCTTCCGACAGATCGGCCGACATCACAGCCCCGGGAACCACATGATAGGTCAGGATCGCCACCAACTGGTCGCGGTTCTCGGGCTGGAGAAGCGATTCCACGGTTCCTTCGGGCAACGCTGCAAAGGCGTCGTCCGTCGGCGCAAAGACGGTGAACGGGCCGTCGCCTTTCAGCGTGTCAACGAGCCCCGCGGACTCAAGCGCCGTAACAAGGGTTGTGAAGCTCCCGGCAGCCACAGCTGTATCGACAATGTCCTGCCCGTGCGTTTCGGCATACGCCGGAAGGGCAATGAAAGCGGCGGCGCTGAGCGAAAGAAAGGTTCTGCGGATCACTGGTATCACTCCGTTTCCTCGATGCCTTGCTGGCAACGACTCGGGTACGCGAGGTTGTAACGGCCGGATCAGGATCACCTTTCCGGGATCGAGGCTTGACCTTGTTGCAATCCGCCCCAAGCCACGGCGCACTGCCGCTGCCAGACAAACTGGTGTGATCAGAGGTGAGCGATTCGTGATCAGTCGTCGGGCCGCCGCGCGCGCACAATGTAGTCTGGTGGCCGTAGTCTGCGTACATCTGCCCAGGTAACGAGGGAATCTGGATGTTCAGGAGCAAGTTGCAATGGTCGGAGGTCACTCCGCGCGAGGTTTTCGTCAACCGCCGTCGGCTGCTTTCCGGTGCAGGGGCGACGTTTGCCCTGAGCGGAAGCGGCGTGGCGCTGCGTGCCGAGGCTCACCGCAGCCCGTATTCTACGGATGAACCGCCGAACAGTCTGGATCAGATTACGCGGTTCAACAATTTCTACGAGTTCGGACCGGACAAGGAGGATCCGGTGCGCCACGCAGGGGCATTGACCACGGATCCTTGGGCCGTCGTCATTGATGGTCTGGTCGAGCGCCCGGGCCGCTACGATCTTGCCGATGTTCTGTCGGGCCGTGTTCTGGAAGAGCGTATCTACCGCCTGCGCTGCGTCGAGGGATGGTCGATGGTCATTCCCTGGATCGGTTTCGAGTTGCGGGGTTTGCTTGCCCGCGTCGGGGTTCAGCCGTCCGCGCGTTATGTCGCGTTCGAGACGCTTCTGCGCCCCGAAGAGATGCCCGCCCAGCGAACCGGTCTGTTGGACTGGCCCTATCGCGAGGGGTTGCGCCTGGACGAGGCAATGCATCCGCTGACCCTGCTTGCGACCGGGCTTTATGGCGAGACGCTGCCCAACCAGAACGGCGCGCCGCTGCGGCTGGTGGTGCCGTGGAAGTACGGTTTCAAGTCGATCAAGTCGATCGTCCGGATTACCTTGACGGAAGAGCTTCCGGTCACGACCTGGAACCGGATGGATCCTTCCGAGTACGGCTTCTATGCCAACGTCAATCCCGAGGTCGATCACCCCCGTTGGAGCCAGGCCAGCGAACGACGCATCGGCGGCGGCTTCTTCGCGCCAAGGATCCCGACCGAGATGTTCAACGGCTACGGAGAAGAGGTCGGCACGCTCTATGCCGGCATGGATCTTCGGGTGAATTATTGAGCGTGCTGGCGATAGAGGGTGTGAATCGCGGCTTGCGCCGCGTGCCGGTGGCGGTGGTCTGGGTTGCCGGGCTTGTCCCGTTGCTTCTGCTTGGCCTTCAGGCTGCGCTCGACGGGCTGGGGGTTGACCCGGTCAAGGCGCTGGAGCGGCAACTGGGGAAACTGGCCCTTCAATTCCTTGTTCTGGGCCTGCTGATCACGCCGCTGCGGCGTTTGGCCGGACTTGATCTGCTGCGCTTCCGCAGGGCGATCGGTCTTCTTGCTGCGGGCTATGCGTTTCTGCACCTGCTTGTCTGGCTGGGTCTCGACATGCAGTTTCAGGTCGGCCAGATCCTGCGCGACATTGCACGGCGACCTTACCTTGTCGCGGGGGTGATCAGCCTTGTGCTACTCGTGCCGCTGGCGGTGACCTCGACCGATCGGGCGATGCGTCGGATGGGCCCGCTGAAATGGCGACGTCTGCATCTTCTTGTCTATCCGGCGGCGCTTCTTGGCGCGTTCCACTACATGCTGCTGGTCAAGGGGCGACCGCCCGAACCTCTGATCTATGCCATGGTGATCGTGGTACTGCTGGTCTTGCGGATTCTTCGGGTATGGGTCCGGCGGCCGAGTCGCGCCTGATGGCATCATGCTTGCCACCTGCGCCGCAGCGGCCAGGCCGCGGCAACGAACTGTCGCTTCCATGACGGAGATCGAGCCGAATATTGCGCCCCGGTCGCGGATTTTCGGCGAAAAATGTCGCCGGTAGAAAATGTTAGGATTTCGTCATTTTTCCTCTTGCGGATATTTGTTGTGGTTCGTAAATACCGCTTCACCGAGACGGACGGTAGCGGGTTGGAGCGGTTGCTCTGGTTGGTTGTCTG
>NZ_JBHTFQ010000024.1:0-12064 GCF_042666235.1 Halodurantibacterium daqingense
CCCGCGTCGCAGATCACAAAATGCCCCATATTGACGAACTGATGCCCTGGAACTGGACACCTCAATAAGTCAACGCCAGTCAGACCGGACGGATACGGAGGGCAGGGGGGAATTGGAGCTTGTCCGGGGGAGAGAGATCGTCCGGCCCGGCTTCGATCCCTTCCCCTGATTGGAGACACCCAATGACCCTGACGGAACCTACCCTCACGCGGCCAATGGCACCATCGACCGTCGACATGGCCCAGATCTTCGCGGCGCATGCAGCGCGTGCGGCCCGGATCGACGCGCTGCGCCCCGGCAACAAGGATCGCCTCTTTGATGGCCTTCTGGCCGCCGGCATCACCCATGTCACCGTGAGCTTCGACGGTGCCGGGGACAGCGGCCAGATCGAAAGCATCGGCGCATGGTCCGGTGAAACCGCTGTCGATTTCCCCGCGACCGAGATCGCATACGCGGCGCTGACCTGGGACGACCCCGAAGTCGAAATGCGGCAGCTCTCGCTGGAGGATGTCGTCGAGCAGCTGGCCTACGACTTCCTGTCTGACACCCATGGCGGCTGGGAGAACAACGACGGCGCCTGGGGCGAGTTCTGCTTCGACGCGGCGGCCCGCTGCATCCACCTCGAGTTCAACGAGCGCTTCACCTCGTCCGAACTCACCACGCACGAATTCTGAGGGGGCGGCGATGGCACATCACCACGCCCTGTCCTCGGTGAAGAAATGGGGCGGCACGGTCGACGATTTCACGGCTGTGCATGCCTGGTTAGATGTTATCTGGACAGGCAAGTGTTTTCTCTAGGCATGGGGTAGCGATAGTCCATAGGAGGGGCCCCGCCGTCCGCACTGCGCGGATCAAAGCGCTGGCGGTGCGGACGGCGGGGAGGTCCCTGTGGTCTATCGCGGGGCCGCGGAAGAGTTCATCCTTCAATTGGTTCATCCAGGTCTAGCAAGAGCCTTTCGATGCGGTTTGCGATGCCGTTGTGCCGTTCGACTTCTCGCGACCAGCCCCGTTCTTTTGCATCGGCTGCAAGCGCTATTTCGAGTTTTCTCCGGTCTCGAAGCCGACCAGCATAGGCCTTACTGGTCACGAATTTTGCGCAGCTGAGATACAGGTCGCATTCGCAAGGCCCCTCTGAGGGCAGGCGAAGACAATGGCCGAGGTCGAGTTCGGTCTTGATGAAGTTCGACTTCAGCCAGTCGATTGCCGAGCACGACAGCTTGCCTGCGCGGATCGCCTCTGCGCCCGGGCCGGCAATCATTTCGCCAGGTCCCAAGACGCTGCGGTAATCGCGCAGCACCTCGGTGTCGCTGATCCTAGCGTAGACCATCGACATGTGAGGGGTCTGATGACCAAGAACGCTCATGATCGTGTGCAGTTTCGCCCCGCGCTCGGCCAGTTGCGTGCCTACGGTATGGCGAAACCGGTGAGTGCTGATAGTGGGTTGGCCGTCATGATTGACGAGCCCTGCCAGCGTGCACAGCTGGTTCAAGGGCGCCTGCATCAAGTAATCTGGCGAAATCCGTCCGCCGCGCCGATAGAAGACATATCGGACCATCTCGCCAGTCCTATCGTCCCTGATCGGTCGGTCATTGGCGTCCAAACGGTTCTTGATCACCTGGCTTAATGCCGCGGCAGCGTCATCGTGGAGCGGAACAAGGCGCTCCCGCATCGTTTTTCCTGCGGGAATTCGTAGGCGATAGGTGCCATCGGGATAGCGATCCAGACAGTCCAGACGGAGACGGACGATTTCTCCCCTTCTTGCCCCTGACCAGCGCGCAACCAGAAGTGCTGCACGCTGCAACGCACATTCGATCTTCGGAAGGTGCTCCATCAGACGCGAAAGCTGATCGTCGGGTATGAACCGCGGCACGCGTTGCGCCAGCTTCGGCAAGTCACTTGGGTCGAGGAGCGGGCGTGTGGGGAAGTTCGGCCAGTCCCAAGCTGCGCCGTCCGCGAGAAATCTGGCAACAGCACCTGCTCGTGCGCGCCGGGCAGTGATGGAAAGTGGCGCGCCGGTTCGAGGCGCGACGTCGTGCTGCAAATGGCGCAGGTAATCGTTGAAGAGGTCGGGCGTGATGTCCGCAAAGGTCTGAACCTTGGGCTGCAAGCCCGCGACGTAACCGATGAAGTGGCGCATCGACACGGCTAAGTGGTCGACCGTCGGGCGCGCCAAGGTCAGCTGCCTATTCGCAACCCAGCGATCCGCCCAGGCCTGAAGATCAGGTCGAGGCGATGGGACCGGTTTGCGCTTGTCCTGTATGATCTGTGGGCGGACAACATCATTTCCGTTGTGGAAAAGGAGAAGCTGCAGCCGCCGGGTCAGGTTGTGCCAACCGCGCAGAAAGCCGGTTGGGAAGCCCTCCTCTTCCTTTCGGAACAAGTGGGTGTCGCTGCGCGTCGCGAACGCTTCGACTCCGGCCATCATCTCGTCAAGGTGGCGCTGTCGGAGATCATCGAAGGAGCGGATGCCGGTGTGCATGGCGAGCCGGGGCAGGATGACGTGAAGCGATGCCCGCATGCTGGCTGAGGAATAGCCAATCCGCTCGCTTTGCGCGACCAACCGGTCCAAACCAGTGTAGGCGCCTAGGGGTGTCATCGTCTCAGCAACGCGCATGTTCCCGACGGCAAACAGAAAGTCGTAGTCCAGCCGGATGCAGTCAGTCATGGCGGCGTAGTACAGGTAATTGCGCGCCCGAAAACTGACCGGATAAGTCGGGTGTGCCTGCGTGTCGCCGCTCAGACGGCCAATCCTGATCGGCAGGGTGGCGGAGAACCAGTCGTTAAAATCCGGCCAGCTCTCGATAAACCTAGATCGGTAAAGCAGCCGTTGGCGCCGAAAACTGTCGTCCATCGGAATGCGCGCCAGAAAAGCTGCATAGTCAGCCTCGTGTGAATGTTTGTTGGGGCGGGGGTAAATGGTCTCGGATATAGGAGAGGTCTTCTTCATGGCGCATCTCCGTCTTCACCCCGTGTCGAGCAATCAAGGCCGAGGGCTTGCCGGTATTCGGTCACGACCACGGCATCGGAGACCCTCGTGTAAATCCTCGTCGATTCCGGGGAAGCGTGGCCCAAGCGCTTCTGCAGTGTCAGCTCTCGCATCCCCGCCTCCCACATGCGGGTCGCGTGGGTGTGGCGGAGTGCGTGGGGGGTCATCCATTGTTCTCGGATCCCGGCGCGGTCGCAGGCACGGGCAAAAAGACGGGCCAGTGCAGAGTAGGACAATGGGTCCCTACGATTTACGCCACCCCCGCCCACGAGGAAAACGAACGGCGCTTCAGCATCGTGAGGCCGCTCATGCATGACGTAAGTGTTCAGTGTTTCCAGCGTCTCGCCATCGTGCAAATCGACGACGCGCTCGACGCGGGACTTCGATCGCGCGCCCTTTGGATGATCGTCGCGGCAGCGGACAAAGATGCGACGACGCCCGTAGCTTACATCGGTGAGCTGCAATCCAAGGACCTCCCCCGGGCGCAGGCCACCGTTCAACATGAGCAAGATCAGACTGCGATCGCGGAGATTGCGGGCGGCGGCCAGCAAGCCTTCAACTTGATGTTGGCTCATAGGTCGGGGGAGCCGCTGCACGGTTTTCAGGCGCAGTTCCCGGATCTCAGGCTTATGCCGCGAAATACCTGCCAGAAAAGGTTTGTGTCGGTCGCTCACCCGCCATGAAGTCCGGTCCTGCTTTCTGACTATGGGGTTTGGCCCGCTGAAGGCTCCTGTGAAAATCGCCCAGCGATAGAAGGCGTCGACCGCCACGAGGATGCGATTGATCGTGGCGGCTGAAAGGCCCTGCCGAACGGCCGCCCCCTCGCTGACCACGAGTCTGATCGAAGTATCCCGGCGCTTGCGGTTGGCGTGTACCGACCGGAGGTACTCGAGGAATGCGGCCGAGAGTTCGGGGGAGAAGGAGGTCCAGTGAATTCCTTGGGTTGAGAGAAAGGTCCAGAGATGAATGAGGTCGCGTGCATAGGCGAGGGCGGTGTTCGGCGAATACGCCTTCGCCCCCAGATAGCCGGCAAAACTGCAGATTGGGTCGACTGCGTTGCCGTCCATATCTGTCACAAGAATGGTCGCGCCACCGTCGGCGCTTGTCAGTTTGAACATCTGCGCCTCGATGGTTTTGTGGGTCGTAACGGTCAGCATAGGGCAAAACGCCACCGTCGGCATGCTGTCCACATAATCGACCAGAGCAAGGAGATCACGGCCGACTTCCGGCACCGGGCGCTGCGCCACCATGCCGAGGGCATCTTTATGGCCGAGACGATCTTCGGTCCGACCCTCACTCTCTCGACCGGGCGCATCATCCCGACCCGCTGGGTCGGCGAACAGCACGTGAAGGAGGACCTCGGCTTCATCCCGAGCTTCGCCGACTGGGTGAAGGCCATTCGACCCGAGCCCTGGATGGGTCGGGCTGAGCGGATCGAAGCGCTGGTCGACCCACATCGCACCTCGCCCGTGGTCCGGGTCGGCTGAGATGACCGATCCAGCCTATCAGCGCCTCGGCCTGCCGGCGACGGCTTCGTCCTTCGCGGTCCTGCGGGCAGCGGTTCGGGCGCTGCACCCCGACACGGGCGCCGTGCGCGGCTTCCGGGCGGCGCGCAAGCGCTTCTACCGGCAGATGCTCCGTGCACATGCCGCGCGACAGGCGGCGGGTGACACGCCAACTGACTGATCGCCCCCAGCCACCCGTTCATCCCAATCCAGCGCCCGGCCTCTCGGCCGGGTCTTCCCCATTCAGGAGGTCCCCATGGCGGATTACTTCACCCATTTCTCTTGCCTGCTCGACGTCGGCACCCCCGACAAGGCCGCCCGCGCGCTCGCGCTGTTCCAGAGCTTGCGCGAAGCTGATCAGGACGCCGACGAACCAGCGGTCGCAGGCTTTGACCTCGTGCGTCAGGATGCGCTCGAGGGCAGCAGCCTCTGGATTCATGACGACGAGCACGGCGATGTCGAGGCGGTTATCCGCTTTGTGCTGCGCCTTGCCGAAGAGCTCGACCTCACTGGTCTCTGGGGTTTCCAGTATGCCCTGACCTGTTCCCGTCCCCGCCTGGACGCTTTTGGCGGTGGCGCGCATGTCATCGATCTCGGCGAGCGCAAATCCATTGGCTGGACCAGCACGCAAGAATGGCTGGCCGCCGCGCTGAACGGGGAGGACGTCGATGCCTGAAATCATCTGCACAACGGTCTACCAGTTCCCCGAACTCTCGGATGCCGCCAAGGAAAAGGCGCGCAGCTGGTATCGCGAGCTTGGGCCCCACGACGATTGGTGGGACGCGGTCTATGAGGATTTCGAGCGGGTCTGCGAAATCCTCGGCATCCGCCTGAAGACCACTCCCGTCCGCCTGATGGGCGGCGGGACTCGTGCCAAGCCCTGCATCTGGTTTTCCGGCTTCTGCAGCCAAGGAGACGGAGCCTGCTTCGAAGGTTACTGGTCCCATGCCAAGGGCGCCCGCATTCGGGACTACGCGCCCACGGACGCGACGCTGCATGGCATCGCCGACCGGCTGCAGGCCATCCAACGGCGGAACTTCTACCAGCTCGCCGCCGAGGTCAGCCATCGCGGGCGCTACTACCACGAATACACCATGTCGGTGGACGTCACCCGCGACAGCCCGTCCTGGCAGCCGCCGACCCAGGACGCCGAGGAGATCGTGACCGAGGCGCTGCGTGATCTGGCCCGCTGGCTCTACCGTCAGCTTGAGGCTGAATACGACCATCTGACCTCGGACGAGGCCATCGAGGAGGGGATCATCGTGAACGAGTACACCTTCACGGAAGCCGGGCGGCGGTTCGGGTGAGGTTATCTTGTCTCAGTCAGAAGACTGCTGGTCAGTGTCTGGGTAAGGCTGAGCCTTACTCATGGTTTTTGCCGAACGACCACCATGACCCGGGAGTATTGCTTGATCCAGATAGCCTTGTCTGGGCTCAACCATTTGATGAGTTCCATGATCTGACTGTACTCGGCGGTGATATTTCTATGAAGAATAGGCTCATGGTGGAAAACGCGGTTGCGGAACTCTCGTACATCGTCACACCGCTTGTATAGCTGTGCATATGAAACAGACGCCGGTAGATTTGGAAATTCAGCGTGCAGATTTGTCCAGAATATAGGTTCGTGCCTTGGCAGCAACATATTGACCCAAAAACCAAAATTTAGTTCTGCAGTCATGCGACCTGAGGTAACAGCACCCGTTGTGACGAGTTTGTCGCGTGCAGTTTTTACAATACGCTTGCCACTACTTTTAATTTGCAGAAGAAAAGCAGGGTCGTCCCACCATTGCGCGCCATAGAGCGTGTTGAGGCGCGCGACGATTATGTTCCGCAAGCTGACTTCGGCCGCGCTCAGTACTGGGAAGAAAGCCTCGCTGAGTTGAATATTCCAGCCATAGAGAGCGAGGGCGCGCTTAGGGTTATGACCAGCAGCAATGAGGTACTTCGTGAGGCGTTCCTGAGAAATTATATTTGTTACCAAGTGTTTAACGCCTCGATCAACTGTTCTTGTGCTGTCAGACTGCGCTTGACAGCCGTGCGGTGATGCCCATATATGAGAGCAATCGAAGGCAAAGTAAGGCCTTCAAACTCTCAGAAGCCCGCGACAGCCGTTACAGGTCCTCGCGGGTTTTCGCTTTTTATACATCTACTTACGGAAATCCAAGAAGATTTGAAGAGATGCCTTCCCCGCCAAGTACAGTTTGGCGGTGACACGGCGGTCAGCCATGACGGCATTTTGCTTTTCGCTGAGTTTTTCCAAGACTCGCCTCTCGAGGCTCGCGGTCGTTTCTAATCTGTTCTCGCGACGGTACTGCAGAACGAGTCCTGTCACTTATTCCCGTCAATCCACTTCGACATCAGCCCCTTGTCGCGGAAGCATTCCTCCGGGACGGCGCGCCGTTTGATGCGGGCGAGTTTCTCCGCGAAGGCCACCTGCTTCGAGGTCGGCAACCGGTCCATGTCGGAGACCGGTTTCAGCTGGGCTTGTGCCTCGATCCAGGCGCTGAGCGACCGGCGGTCCTGCTGAACTTCCCAGGGCAGGAGCGTCTGGTTGCGCAGGGCCAGCGAGCGCGCATAGGCGATCTGTTTCGGCGTCGCGGGCAGGGCGTGCGTGGTGCTGTCCATCGGGAAACTCCCTTGCTGGCTTAGCTTCCAATATAGAACATAAAGAGAACAAATTCAAGCCAAGCGAACGGAACGCACCGGTTCGAGAGGAAGAGTGGGGCCGGGGGAAGATCAGGCCTGAGGGTGCCCGAGAGAGGGTGTCCGGGCCTGAACCTTTCCCTCATTCCGGAGCTTCCCGATGACCTATCTCGTACCCGTTGCGCCCCCCGTTCCCGTTCCATCTCGCGTTCCCGCGCCTGCGATCCTCGCCGTTGCTGAGGCGCTGCTGCCCGATCTCGCCCAAGGATTCCAGATCGACGCGCTGCGTTTGCGCCTCGAGATGGAGCGCGCCTTTGGCGGCTCCGATGCCGATGGTGCCTGGGATTGGAAGCTTGCCTATGAGGCGGGTGAGGGGGCGTTGGTCCTCTTCCTGCGCAAATTCGGCCGCGCGCTGCTGGCCCGGGCGGGCTCACCTGCGGCACTGCTGCCGATCCTCGCCAAGGTGGCGGGCCTCTTGCCGACGCATACCCGGCGTTCGGAGGAGATGGAGCGGTTCCAGCAATTCTCGACACCGCTGCCGATGGGCATTGCGGCCCTGGCCGCTGCGCAGATCACGCCGCGCGACTTGGTCCTCGAGCCTTCGGCCGGAACCGGGCTTCTGGCGATCCTCGCCGAGATCGCGGGCGGTAGCCTCGCGCTGAACGAACTCGCCGACATGCGCACCGAGCTTTTGCGCCACCTTTTCCCCGGGTGCCCGGTCACCAGCTTCGACGCCGCACAGATCGACGATCACCTCGACGCGGGTTTGCACCCCAGCGTCATCATGATGAACCCGCCCTTCTCGGCTGTGGCCAATGTCGATGTCCGCAGCACCGATGCGACGGCGCGGCATCTGCGCTCGGCCCTTGCGCGTCTCGTGCCCGGAGGTCGGCTCGTGGCCATTACCGGCGCCGGTTTCGCGCCGGATGCCCCCGCCTGGTCCGAGACCTTCGGCCGCCTGACCGAGTCTTCCCATCTGGTCTTCACCGGAGCTGTCTCGGGCTCGGCCTTCGCCAAACACGGCACCAGCTTCGAGACGCGGATCTCGGTCTTCGACAAGTGCCGCCGCGGCGAACGGGGTGGGATCACCGCTGATCTCGTCCGGCCCATGTCATCCGACGTGGCGCAGCTCCTCGCCCGGATTGTAGCCGAGGTCCCTCCGCGCCTCGAATTGGCTGCGGGCGATGTCGCTCGATCCCGCTCGACGTCCCCCTTTTCGGGAATTCCTGCCCGAGCGTCTGGCATAATGGCTGGCAAACCGCGTGCAACGCCGTCGGCCAGCGCCGCCGCGAAAGTCTCCACATCGGATGCAGAAGACTTCGCTTACACCCTGCGTGAGACGGCGGACGACCTCGGCGCTGCGCGCCTGTCCGATGCGATCTACGAGACCTTCCGTCTACAGGCGATCGACATCCCCGGCGCGGCCCCGCACCCGACAAAGCTGGTGCAGTCGGCTGCGATGGCATCCGTTGCGCCCCCCAAACCCTCCTATCGTCCGAAACTGCCCGCCGCCGTGCTACGCGATGGTTTGCTGTCCGACGCGCAGCTCGAGACCGTGATCTACGCGGGCGAGGCGCATGACGCGCAGCTCGCGGGGTCTTGGACTGTCGATGAAACCGGCGATATGGTCTCGGCCGCGCCCGACGATGCCGCGGACGCGGTGCGCTTCCGTCGCGGCTTCTTCCTCGGCGACGGCACTGGCGCGGGCAAGGGTCGCCAGTCTGCCGGGATTCTGCTCGACAACTGGGCCCGGGGCCGCCGCAAGGCGCTCTGGATTTCCAAGAGCGACAAGCTTCTCGAGGATGCGCAGCGCGACTGGTCGGCACTCGGTCAGGAACGGCTGCTCGTCACGCCTCTCTCGCGCTTTGCGCAAGGCCGCGACATCCCGCTTGCCGAGGGCATCCTCTTCACCACCTACGCCACGCTGCGCTCCGAGGAACGCGGCGCCAAGAAGTCCCGCGTCGACCAGATTGTGGACTGGCTTGGGGCGGATTTCGACGGGGTTATCCTCTTCGACGAAAGCCATGCGATGGCGAATGCCGCCGGGTCCAAGGGCGAGCGTGGGGACACCGAGGCCTCGCAGCAGGGTAGGGCGGGCCTGCGTCTGCAGCACAAGTTGCCCAATGCCCGCGTGGTCTATGTCTCCGCCACTGGGGCCACGACGGTCCACAATCTCGCCTATGCGCAGCGGCTTGGCCTCTGGGGCGGGGAAGACTTTCCATTCGCGACGCGCGGAGAGTTTGTCGAAGCCATCGAAGCCGGCGGCGTCGCCGCGATGGAAGTCCTCGCCCGCGACCTGCGGTCGCTTGGCCTCTACACCGCCCGGTCGCTTTCCTATGACGGTGTCGAGTACGAGATGCTCGAGCATGCGCTGACCCCCGAGCAGCGCGGCATCTACGATGCCTATGCCGGGGCCTTCGCCATCATCCACAACAACCTCGCCGCCGCGATGGAGGCGGCCAACATCACCGGTGAGAACGGCACGCTGAACCGTCAAGCCAAGTCGGCCGCCCGCTCGGCCTTCGAGAGCGCCAAGCAGCGCTTCTTCGGTCACCTGCTGACCTCGATGAAGACGCCGACCCTGATCGCTGCCATCGACGCCGATCTCGCGGATGGCCATGCTGCCGTCATCCAGATCGTCTCGACGGGAGAGGCGCTGATGGAACGCCGCCTGTCGGAGATCCCGACCGAGGAATGGAACGACATCCGCTGTGACATCACTCCCAGGGAGTATGTCCTGGACTACCTCGCGCATTCCTTCCCGGTGCAGCTCTATGAGCCCTTCACCGACAGTGAGGGCAATCTCTCCTCGCGCCCCGTGGTGCGTGACGGCCAGCCGGTCGAGTGCCGCGAGGCCGTACGCAGGCGTGACGCGTTGATCGAGAAGCTGGCGTCGCTGCCACCCGTGCCGGGGGCTCTGGATCAGATCGTGCAACGCTTCGGCACCGACCTCGTGGCCGAGGTGACGGGCCGGTCGCGTCGGATCGTGCGAAAGGGCGAAGGTCATGCCGCCCGTCTTGTCGTGGAAAGCCGCGCAGGATCTGCCAATCTCGCGGAAGCCGCCGCCTTCATGGATGACGCCAAACGCATCCTGATCTTCTCGGATGCCGGCGGCACGGGGCGCAGCTATCACGCCGATCTCGGGGCCAAGAACCAGCGCCTGCGGGTCCATTACCTGCTGGAACCCGGTTGGAAGGCAGATGCCGCCATTCAAGGCCTCGGCCGCACCAACCGCACCAATCAGGCTCAGCCTCCGCTCTTCCGGCCGGTGGCCACCGATGTGAAGGCAGAGAAGCGGTTCCTCTCCACCATCGCCCGCCGCCTCGACACGCTCGGGGCCATCACGCGCGGTCAGCGCCAGACCGGCGGGCAGGGGTTGTTCCGGCCCGAGGACAACCTCGAGAGCCCCTATGCCCGCGACGCCCTGCGTCAGCTCTACCGCCGCATCCATCGCGGCGACGTAGTGGGCTGCTCGCTCGGGGCCTTCGAGGATGCGACCGGTCTCAGCCTGACCGATGACAATGGGCTGAAGGACGACCTGCCGCCGATCACGACCTTCCTCAATCGCCTGCTCGCGCTGACGATCGACATGCAGGCCGTACTCTTCGCGGCTTTCGAGGACCTCCTCGACCAGCGGATCGAGGGCGCCATCGCCGCCGGGGTCTATGACCTCGGGCTAGAGACCCTGCGAGCCGAGAGCTTCCGCGTCACGGACGCGCGGGTGATCTACACCCATACCGGCTCCGGTGCGGAAACCCAGCTTCTCACCATCGCGGAAAAGCGGCGCAACACGCCGACCTCCCTCGTCGATGCGCTGGACTGGCTCGACGACCCGACGGCGCGGCTGCTGATCAACAGCCGTTCGGGCCGTGCAGCCGTGCAGGTGCCCGCCACCAGTCTGATGCTGGACGACGGCACCATCGAGCCCCGCTTGCGGCTGATCCGGCCGACAGAGGCCAGCACCGTCCCAGCCCGGATGATGGAGGACACCCACTGGCTGGAAGCAGACCGCGCAGCCTTCGCTGCCGCCTGGACCGCGGAACTGGCCGAGGTACCGGAGTTCAGCGAGTCCACCCTGCACATCGTGGCGGGGCTGCTGCTGCCGATCTGGAAGCAGCTCCCCCAGGACGAGACCCGCGTCTACCGGCTGCAGACTGATGACGGTCAGCGCATCATCGGTCGCCGGGTCTCGCCCGCCTGGGTCGCGACCACGCTCGCCGCCGACGCGCCGCAGCTCACGGCGGCCCAGGTCCATGCCCTCGTTCTCGAGGGCAAGACCGTGGTGCGGCTGGCCGATGGGATGGAGTTGTACCGTTCCCGCGTCATGGGGGTGAACCGGATCGAGCTGTCGGGTTTCACCGAGGCGGCGAAGGACCGGCTCAAGGCCGATGGCTTCTTCTCGGAGATCATCAGCTGGAAGCTGCGGCTGTTTGCCCCCACGGACGCAAGCGGGGTCAAAGTGCTGGATCGTCTGCTTGCACGTTGTTCCGTCACAGGTCTACATGCACGCAGAGGTTGTTGAGCCATGTATTCCGAGACCGAAGATGTGATCCGCGCTCTTGCGGAAAATGCCGAGAGCGTGTGTCGCGCCTACCTTCCCGCCGGACGGCGGGAGGGATCCTACTGGATTGTGGGTGATCTGCAGAACAATCCCGGCCGGTCGCTCTTCGTGCGCCTGACTGGGCCCGTTTCCGGGCCGGGCGCGGCCGGCAAGTTCACCGATGGCGCCACGGGCGAGCATGGCGATCTTCTCGACATCATCCGCGAGCGAACCGGGATCTCCCGCTTTCCCGATCTTCTCACTGAGGCCCGGGCGCATCTCGGCCGTCCGCAGCCGGTTCTCCCGGATGCGCCAGTGCCAAGAAAGGCCAAGACCCCCGGGGGCACGCCAGCGGCGGCGGTGCGGCTCTTTGCAGCCTCGGTGCCGGTC
>NZ_JBHTFQ010000025.1:0-10587 GCF_042666235.1 Halodurantibacterium daqingense
GCGCTAACAGGCCTGACAAGAGTCCGCACTCGATCACAAGTCTAACGTTCAGAAATTCCTTGCAAATGAGGGCGGCATCCACAAGAGAAGGTTCGACCGCAGTCCCGTCCGCTCCGCCACTTGCCCCTGCGAAAGCGTTCTCCCGATCCGGCTCCAGCCGGATTTTTGCGTTGTTTTCGAGGGTTATGCGCGAGGGGCTGAGCACTGGCCCCTGTACCAAGAGCCCGGAAACCGTCTCTCAGGGCCGACATTCTCCGGACCTCATGACTGCGCCGATTTGGTGAATAGCTTGCAACTATCAGAAATATCTATATTTTTACGACGCGCCAGCTGAACACTTCGATGTCAGTGGCGTTCGTGAGAAGGAACCCGGATCAAACATTCAACAGGCAGATCGTAGCCTTGCTGCGCTGGGTCAATCAGCGGGAAGAGCCAACGTCCTTACCTTCTCTTACGTGTGCCGAAGCCTCGTTTTCACCGAGTTCGAGCGTGTCACCTAAAGCCACCAGCCATTCTGCAAGACGGTCGGTGGCCACGGAAACCTGGTCGGGCTTACGCAAGGCACACTCCCAAATCGTCGCCACGCGCCAACCCTCATTAAGCAGCGCTCCGCGAACGGATCTGTCCCGTGCAACGTTCGCCGCGAATTTGGCCTGCCAGAACTCCGAGCGCGTTGCGGGAGTGGTGGCGTAGCCGCATCCCTTATGCCGATGCCAGAAGCAGCCGTGCACAAAGACGACGGCGCGATACTTCGGCAGGACGAGGTCCGGTCGCCCGTGGACCTTCTTCGAATGAAGTCGGAAGCGGAAACCGCGCGCGTGCAATGCCTGCCTGAGAGCCAACTCGGGCTTAGTGTTCTTTCCCTTGATCCCTGCCATCATCCGCGATCGGGTCTCGGCATCGACGATGTCCACCATCCCATCTCCTTGCCATGTCTGCGAAAACCTGGAAAGAGGAGAGGCAGGAGCAGTGAAGTGTCGAAACCCGTTCAAATCGTTGATCTGTTTTCAGGCCCGGGAGGCCTCGGAGAAGGATTCTCCTCCTGCAGGAGGAGCGATGGGTCGCGCGCCTATGAAATTGCCGTCTCGATCGAGAAGGATCGCGCTGCGCACAAGACACTGAAACTTCGCGCATTCTTGCGCCAATTCGATGAATTCCCTCCGGAATACTATTCATGGATTGCCGGGAAGCGCGAATGCCCGGATTGGAAAGAGCTATACCCTCGGCAATGGAAAGCAGCCGAAAGCGAGGCACTCTGTGCGGAGCTCGGTAAATCGGAGACTGCGTCCATACTCTCCGAGAGGATTTCCGCGACAAAGCGATTGGCCGGTGAACGCACTCTCCTGATCGGCGGCCCTCCCTGCCAAGCCTACTCTCTTGCCGGTCGGTCGAGAAACGCGGGTATCAGGGATTACAGACCGAAGGATGACGACCGGCACTTCCTCTACCGCGAGTATTGCCGCGTCCTGAACGAGTTGAGCCCTGCGGTGTTCGTGATGGAGAACGTCAAAGGCATGCTTTCCTCTTCGGTCGAGGGGTTAGCGATCTTCGAGCAGGTCGTATCCGACCTCGAACGCGCTGGCCCGGGCTACCGGCTCGTTTCCCTTTCGGCAGGCCTCCAGTCGGAAGCCAACCCCGAACCCAGAGACTTCGTTATCCGCGCCGAGGACCACGGAGTACCGCAAGCGCGGCACCGGGTCATCATCGTGGGTATCAGGTCGGATGTCGCCGGCGACTTCACCCCGAAACTTCAGCGGCGAAACGCCCTTGTGCCGGTCAGGGACATGCTGACAGGCCTGCCGCGGCTGCGAAGTGGCTTGAGCCGACGCGATGACGAGCACGCTTGGTACGATGCGGTGGTCGATGCCATGGAGGCTGTCGGAAAGATCATCCGGGATTATCCGGGCGATAACTTCAGCGGCTTTCTGAACGAACTGGATCGGGTCGAGGAACGACTTCTGACGACTTCGCAGATGGGGCGTTCGAGCCACGCAAGAAAACCCCTGTCCAGGAAGCTGCAGCCGGAGCTTTCTTCGTTTCTCAACGACCCTAGCCTCATCGGTGTCTCGGGGCACGAAACCCGTGGACACATGCCGTCCGATCTGGCGCGATATCTCTATGCCGCCTGTTTCGCGAAGGCCGAGGGGGTTAGCCCACGGGCACACCAGTTCCCGGACATTCTTGCTCCAAGACACAAGAACTGGAAAACCGGCAAGTTCAACGACAGGTTCCGCGTTCAGATCGGCACAGCTCCGGCTTCCACGGTAACAAGCCACATCTCGAAGGACGGGCACTACTTCATTCATCCCGACCCAACGCAGTGCCGTAGTTTGACGGTGCGCGAAGCCGCGCGACTACAGACCTTCCCCGACAACTACCACTTCATGGGCAATCGCACCGAACAGTTTGTGCAGGTTGGGAATGCAGTGCCACCGTTCCTCGCGAAGCAGATTGCTGACACCCTGCTACCTGTATTCGAAACCCTTTGAACGTCAGCTCGTCAATTCGAGGCTCGCGTGTGAGAATCTTTCATCTTGGAGCTTTTTGAGCGCGCTCATCGCAATAGCGCACTGCTTGTCCGACGGCATCTTGCTCGGGATCGCGGAGCAGGTTTCCAGAACGCCGTTTTCTCGCGGGGACAGAAGCCCCCGTTCCCGTCCCCAGTTTCGTGCCTCTGCCCAAAACGCGGCGCCGAGCCTGTGCACTTCGAGCTCAGCCTCGACGCTGGTCTCGACAGCCTTGAAGGTGCCAATGCGACAACCGAAGAAGGGTCGGCTCTGGCTAAATGACGGATCTTGTGTCCGGTTGCGGCTGGAGTATCGCAACCATGTCTGGAGCTACGACTTCGTGCATTGCCGCACCGATGACGGCAAGGCGTTCCGAACGCTGAACATCCTCGATGAACACAGCCGGGAATGCCTGGCGATCAAGGTCGCGCGGAAGCTCAATGGTAACTGCGTCATCGACGCGCTCAGCGATTTGTTCATCCTGCGCGGTGTCCCATCCTTCATCCGCTCGGATAACGGCCCCGAGTTCGTCGCACGGGCTGTCCGCGACTGGACCGCCGCCGTAGGTGCCAAGACCGCCTACATCGAGCCGGGATCACCTTGGGAGAACGGCTACTGCGAAAGCTTCAATGCCAGGTTCCGCGACGAGCTACTCAATGGCGAGATCTTCTACAGCCTGCGGGAAGCGCAAATCCTGATCGAACAATGGAGGAGGCACTACAATACGAAGCGCCCACAAAGTGCTCTCGGTTACCGTCCGCCGGCCTCGGAAGCCATCGTCCCGATAGACTAGAGGCCGATCATGCACTAACACTCAAACCGGACCACTCAAGTGGGGTGGATCACGTTAACCCTACGAATTTAAGCACCTATTTCCGAATAAACTCCGGCATGCAAGACTGTTCGGTCTCGGAAGTATTTGGCAAGATAGGTTTGGAATCGACTTGTTGTGGATCTATGGATGAACAACCGAAGGGTCGCTCATTCTGGTGTCTCGGGGTGCCATGCAGGAATACGAAGATGCTCCACCGCCAGCCGACGCGCTGGCTGAATCCCTTCGCGGTTTCGGCTACTCCGCCGAAACCGCTATTGCAGATATCATAGACAACAGCATCACCGCCAAGGCCCGCAATGTCTTCGTCAACGTGGAGCTAGCTGCAGGAACTCCTTTCATAAGTATCCTCGATGACGGCGAGGGGATGAGCGAGAAGACCCTTCGGGAGGCCATGAAGCTGGGTTCGCAGAGTCCGTTGATACCTCGAGCCGAAGCCGATCTTGGCCGCTTCGGGCTTGGTCTTAAGACCGCATCCTTTTCCCAGGCGAGAAGCCTCACCGTCGCCTCGAAGCGCAAGGGTGGGGAGGTCGCCATAAGGAGGTGGGACCTCGATTATCTGGCAGATTCGAAGGGTGAGTGGCGTTTGCTCACTTCGGCCCCCGAAGACGCCGGTCCGCATATCGAACGTCTCGAGAAACAGGAAAGCGGAACACTCGTCCTCTGGAACAAGCTGGACAGGGTCCGTCCCCGCCACAGTGCAGCGGTTGGGGGCGCCAAGTCGCACCTTCTGATGGAGCAGCTTGAGCAACATCTCTCCATGGTATTTCATCGCTATCTGGAAGGCGGCCAGCCGAAGCTGAAACTGCATGTAAATGCTGCTCGAATAAGGCCGTGGGATCCTTTCCTGAGTTCGCACCCTGCATGCAGACCCAGTCCCGAGGAGACTGTCGGCACGGCGAATGCTCGGATCCGGGTCAAGGGTTTCGTTCTGCCCAACAAGGACATGATCGAGGACGAGAAGGCCTGGAACCAGGCTGGAGGCAGCGAAGGCTGGGTGACAAGCCAGGGCTTTTATATCTACCGCAATGACAGGCTTCTTGTAGCAGGCGGGTGGTTGGGTCTGGGAAGGCCCAGACCCTGGGTTCGGGACGAGACTCACAAGCTCGCGCGGATTCGTGTCGACCTTCCGAACTCAGAAGACGCTGCTTGGCAAATCGACGTCAAGAAATCCGATGCCAGTCCGCCGGAAAATCTGAGGGCCCGCCTGACCGATCTTGCTCTCGCAATTCGCGGAGAGGCCAGGTCCGTGTTCGTCCATCGCGGAGAATACGGAAAGAGCCCCAAGGTTGCCAACCTTGCTCGTCCGTGGAAGTCGGTCAGGATCGGTGGACAGTCAGCGTACCGCATCGATACGATTCATCCGGTGGCGAGCTACATCCTGTCATCGCTTGATGATGACGATCGTTCGATCGCTGCCTTCTTCAAGCTGCTGGAAAACACTGTCCCGGTCGAGAAGATCTGGATAGATACTGTCGAGCAGGGGGAGCTTCCCGCGACGCCGTTCTCCGGAGAAACGCGGGAGCAGATCCGAGCACTCGCTCGTGACCTGCTTGCAAGCCTCATGCGCGGTAGGGGGCTTTCAGAAGATGAGGCGAGGGCGCAGCTGCGCAGGATGGCGCCTTTCGACCAGCATTCCGAGATAATCGACGAAATCTAGAGGGGAAATCAGTTTGGCAGATGGTGTTGCAGCCAAGATCCGTGGTCAGGTCATGGGTATTCTGGAGGAAATCAGAAAGTCGGACACCATTACTCGCGAACGGATCGCCCGAGTCCTCGACGGGATCTGCATGATGTTTCCGAACCTGCCCGAAGACTTCGACCGCGAAGACATGCTGGCATCGATCGAAGAGCGGATCAGTATCTGGATAGGCGATGCTCAGGAACTGGTCAACAACGAGAACCACGTGGAATGGCTCGCTGCGCGCAAGCCCGAACTCGAATGGAACTACTGGGACCGCTATCGGCAGCACATCCTGCCTGATATCGGTCTCGAGCCGACGACAAAGCTTGACGGCATCACCGACCGCATTCTTTCGCACCTCGAGGATCCGCAGCGAGAAGGAGCTTGGGACCGGCGCGGGTTGGTCGTCGGTCACGTCCAGTCAGGCAAGACCGCGAACTACACGGGCCTCATCTGCAAGGCTGCAGACGCCGGATACAAGATCATCATTGTTCTCGCAGGCATTCACAAGAACCTGCGGTCGCAGACCCAGATTCGCATCGAGGAAGGGTTCCTAGGGTATGACAACAATCGTCGGCCCGATGAGGGCTTTCGAGCGGTTGGGGTCGGCAACATCAACCCGGATCCGTTTCTTCGTCCGGACTCGGTGACCAACCGCGCAGACGACGGTGACTTCAACACGAACCGCGCGAAAACCTTCTCGATCAATCCGGGCGGACGGCCTCTCGTTTTCGTGATCAAGAAACAGTACACCGTGCTTCAGAACCTGATCAACTGGGTCAAGTGGGCGCACACTGCTGTCCATCAGGAGACAGGAAGGGAGAGTGTTTCCGGAATTCCACTGCTGGTTATCGACGACGAGGCGGACCACGCGTCGGTCGATACGAAGGACGGCGCCTTCGACGAGCACGGCCAGCCTGATCCGGAACATGATCCCTCGCGCATCAACCAACTGATCCGAAGGTTGCTCACGCTGTTCCAGCAGAAGGCCTATGTCGGCTACACCGCAACGCCATTCGCAAACATCTTCATCCACGAACAGGCGGAGACGAAGGAAGAGGGCCCCGATCTCTTTCCGAGCAGCTTCATCATCAGTCTTCCTGCCCCTTCCGATTACTTCGGTCCGGTGCATGTCTTCGGATCTGACGGGGAGGACGAAGACGAGATCGAGGATGCACAGCACCGTTACGTGCGGGAGATCGAGGACCATGCCGATTCCCTTAGCCTGAACGAGAATTCCGGCTGGGTACCTCCGAAGCACAAGAACGGCTGGGTCCCGCGCTATATGGGCGAGCTCACGCTCCCGCCATCGCTCGTGAAGGCGATCCACTCGTTCATCATCGCTTCCGCAGTGCGACGTGCTCGTGGTCAAGACCGTGCCCACAACTCGATGCTGGTCCACGTCTCGCGGTTCACCAGCGTCCAGAACCTTGTGAAGCAGCAGATCGAGGCCGAAGTGGAAGCGATAAAGCGCGAGTTCCGCTACGGTGAGACGGAGGGCGAGCGTTGCATCAGGGACGAGCTGGAAGCGCTCTTTACCGAGGATTTCGCGGACAGCCTGAAGCCGGATCACAATCCCGACGACGAAATCTTCGAATGGGAGGACATCGAGCCCTTTGTCGAAAGGGCCATCCCGCAAATCGACGTCAAGGAGATCAACGGAAGTGCCGGTGACATCCTCGATCAGGAAGCGGCGGGATCAGAGCACGTTCTCAGCATTGCCGTGGGCGGCGACAAGCTCAGCCGTGGTCTCACGCTCAAGGGTCTGACAACAAGCTACTTTCTTCGAGCCTCGCGCATGTACGACACGCTCATGCAGATGGGGCGCTGGTTCGGATACCGCCATGGGTACGAGGATGTCTGCAGGCTCTACATGACGGCGGACCTTCGCGAATGGTTCGAGAAGATCACGGTCGCGTCGGAGGAGCTGCGCGAAGAGTTCGATCACATGGCAGCCGTGCGGGGAACCCCGCGCAACTACGGCCTGCGCGTCCGCTCCCATCCAGCCCTAATGATCACCTCAAGGGTCAAGATGCGTTCCGGCACCCCGATGAAACTCAGCTTTGCCGGCACGATCTCGGAAACCGTCGTCTTTCATGCCAGCAAGGATGTGATCGAAGCAAACAGGCAAACAACCGAAACATTCCTGAAGGCAATCGGATTGCCTTCGAAAATCGATCCTTCGCGCGCGCGTCCCGAGGGAAGCCTGCACCAGTGGAACAACTCTTTCTTCTGGGAGCGAGTGGATGCTTCCGCGATCCTCTCTTTCCTTGGAGGCTATGCGACTCACGAGGACTCGGTCAAGGCGAACAGCAATTTCCTCAGGCAGTTCATCGAGAAGCAGAACGAGCACAGGGATCTTCTGGAGTGGGACGTTGCACTGCTGTCGGGAAGGGGGCAGGTGACTGACCTGGCCGGTCTGAAGATCCCCATGGTGCAGCGTACGCCGTTGACCAGGAACACATCGATCAGCGACCAGATCGATGCGAAGAAGTACATCATCGGCCGGCTTGTCTCGCCACGCGACGAAGCGATTGACCTCGACGAGGATGCTTTCGCCGAGGCTCTCGAACGGACACGTGCCACGTGGCATGAGGATGCGGCTCGCAACCGGACGCGAGGCGAATTTCCGAACGAACCCAGCGGCATGTCCATTCGGGAAACGAGGCATCAGGGGCGCGGGCTGATGTTGCTCTACCCCCTTGATCCGGACACCGAGGTGACACGAGGTGTCACGGATCCGGTCATGGCTGTCGCACTGAGTTTCCCCACGAGCTCGAACGCCACGGAGATCGACTACGTCGTGAACAATGTCTTTGCCCGCACGGAGAGTGAACTGTGACCGGCGAAGACATCGAAGCGATCTGGCAGGAAATCGAGAAGGAAGGACACAGGGAATCGGGCTGGCACGGGCGGAAGATCTCGCGTGGCTCGCCCCATGACCTTCTGGCTGGCCGGAGGATGCCTTCCGGCAGCGTCGGGCTTCTCTACGATCTCGATGCGAGTTCCGTGCCGCCAGGTGCTGAGTGGCCCGAGGGCAAGGGTTTCCGCACGAAGGTACAGATGATTACCGCCGGGTCCGGCGGCAAGCTGCGGGTAGCGCTAGAGCTTTCCGGCGCACAGTATCGGGATGTGTTTTCGGCGCTGTGTGCCGACATTGCAAATGTGATCATGGAACATAGTCCCGGACGAGCGGGGTTCAGCGCGTTCCTGAGGCGGCTTCAGGCCTGGCAGCGCTTCATGCAGCTCCATTCGGACAGAGGCCTGTCTCAGGAGCAGATCAGGGGCATCTTCGCGGAAATCACGGTTCTGGAGCAGATCCTCTATCCCATGCTTGGCGAGCTTCAGGCAGTGGAGGCTTGGCAAGGTCCGCGCGCCCTTCACGACTTCGACCGGCTTGGCCACGCACTCGAGGTCAAGAGTGGTTCGGCGACGGGGGATCCGGTCATGCGCGTATCCCGCTTGGAGCAGTTGGACGAGACGACGGTAAGGAGCCTTCACGTCTGCTTTGTGGCACTCAGGATGGATACGCAGGATGGCTTGAGCCTGCCCGCCCTTGTCGCGCGGCAGCGAGACCGCCTGAAAGACTTCCCTGGCGCCCTGCAGCGGTTGGAGGATCTCCTCGTTGCTGCCGGGTACCACGAGTCGCAGGCGTCGAATTATGCAGAGCCGCAACTGAAACCTGCGAGCCTGAAGCTCTATCGTGTGCGGGATGAATTTCCACGGCTGAGGAGAGAGGATCTCCACAGAGGAATCGTTGCGGGCAAGTACTCGGTGGCAGTGAATGCCTGTTCCGATTTTCAAACCGAACTTTCCGACTTCGCAGCAGTGTTTGCCGGGGATGAAGATGTCGACTGACCTCGATATTTCCGAATTTCGCACCAGCCTGATCGCAGACATCAACGAGGCGAGAAGTGGGGGCTCGGGCGGCGGCTCGCCTGTCCTTCCCGACTTCTCCGAGAACGTCTTCACCGATATCTGCACTACATGGCTCTCGGAAGTTGCTTTCACCGAAAACCCCGAAGTCTGCCATTTCGAACGAAGCTTCGGAACGAGAACGGCACGAGCAAACGGTTATGGTATCAGTGACGACGAAGCCGTCATTGACGTCTACATCTCCTGTTTCGACGGCACGGGTGAGCTGGGTTCGATACCTCCCGAGGACATCCGGCGTGCGGGGCGTCAAGCCCGGACATTCATCGAAAAGGCGACGGGTGATCTGCTAGGGTCTCTTGATCCTTCGCACGCCGACTACGGCATGGTGGAGCGGATCCGCGAAATTGCTGACGATGCAGGGCGCTACCGCGTTCTCATCCTGACGGACTCGCGCTGCTCGCTGAATGCCATCGATGCTGAGGACATCGATGGCACTCCCCTCTCCTACGAAGTCGTTGACATCGAGAGGCTCTACCGACTGGTTCAGGCAGGGCTGCCCCGCGACGAGATCGTGGTGGATTTCACGAGTTACTCCGACGAAGGGCTTCGTTGCCTTCACGCGCCGGAGATTTCCCAAGACTACGACGCCTATCTCGCCCTCATACCCGGGGAGATCCTCTTCCAGCTCTATGACAGATATGGTCCGCGACTTCTTGAGAAGAACGTCCGGTCATTCCTTCAGGCAAGGGGCAAGGTGAACCGGGGGATCCGCGACACGCTTCGCACGCGTCCGGATCGATTCATGGCCTACAACAATGGCATCGTGGCTACTGTCGACGAGATCGAGGTCAGGCATGACGCCGAGACCGGCGCCCGCCACATTACTGCGGTCAAGGGGCTTCAGATCGTGAACGGCGGCCAGACAACCGCCTCCATCCACCGGGCGCGGCGCAACGACAAGGTCGATCTCTCGACCGTTTATGTGCCCGCAAAGATCTCCCTCATCGAGGCTGACCGGATCGAGGAGATGGTCCCTGCGATCTCGCTCTACGCGAACTCACAGAACAACATCCAGATGGCCGACTTTTCGGCCAACGACCCCTATCATGTCGAGATGTCCCGCCTGTCCTCCCAAATATGGTGCCCGGGCGAGCAGGGCCGCTGGTTCTACGAGAGGACCCGCGGGGAATACGAGGTCGAGAAGACACGAACTGCAAGAACACCTGCCCAGATCAAGAAGTTCAACGAGAAGACACCTCGTCAGCGCAAGTTCGACAAGGTCGAGCTCGCCAAGTTTCTCCTCTCCTGGGAACAGAAGCCGGACAAGGTCAGCTTGGGCGGACAGAAGTGCTTTGCCTGGTTCATGCAGAACCATTCGGAGACACACTCGAAGGGATGGCAACCTGACGAGACATACTATCGTCGAGCGATTGCGAAGGCGATCCTCTACAAGCAGGCTGTCAGCATCACCCGCAAGGAGGCTTTTCCCGCTTATCGTGCGCAGGTCGCAACGTATCCGTCCGGTCTGCCTGCCCTGCCTGCGTGATGGAGTGGGTGATAGTGTCCACTATCGATAGTGGACATCTTGAGGGTATCCGTCCGGTCTGCCTGCCCTGCCTGCGTGATGGAGTGGGTGATAGTGTCCACTATCGATAGTGGACATCTTGAGGTCGGTGATGGCGGGGAAG
>NZ_JBHTFQ010000026.1:0-7727 GCF_042666235.1 Halodurantibacterium daqingense
CGCTCGCGCACCTCAGGGGAATACTTGTTCGTGGTCTTGCTCATGATGCTCCATCCTACTCAAGAGTTGGAGCCTCCGGCAAACCCGGCGCGGTTCACCACCTCGCTTCTTGTCGAGGACAGATACGTTGGCTACCACGAATCCTGCCTCTTGTAAGGCAGCCTGGATAGCATTCCAGATCGCTGCTTGCGTATTCGAAAACTCGACTGTCATCCACCGTCCGGGCTTGAGAACCCGGTACGCTTGGCGGAAGCAGCGCGCCATCAAGTCTCTGTAGGCGTTCACATCTTTCTTTTGTCGTTTGTCCTCTATGGCCTCATGATTACGACTCGTCATCACACCGAGCCAGCCCTCCATTAGGGAGTTAAGTTCAGAGTAGTTTATATTTGCTCCAAATGGTGGGTCGAAAAACAAGTAATCTAAACTATTGTCTGGCAGCGGGAGCGCGGTTGTCGATTGAGTTGTAATTATCGGACGCCCACGTCTGCGACCCAACGCCGCCTTCTTCATTGCCGATATTCGGTCCTGCAAAAGAACGATAGGATTCATTTCAATTTGATTGGACGGAATGTAGAGCGTGCCACGACGGTGACCCGCTGTGGCGCCGCCTTCCCCAGCTTTTTCGCCACCAACACGAGTAATTGCTATCTGATGCTGCTTAGAACCTCTCTGGATGCTTCCAGTTACGGCCCATTTTAGTTCAGACGGAAACTCTTGGAAAGCAGACGAAAACACTGTGAGATTGCGCCGCGTATAAAAATGATGCACATGCGTGATGCCGATAGGATCGTTTCTTCTAGTTTCCTGACCATCGATTAATCGACTTGCTGGAAACTTTCCTGATAGCGCACGGCCCTCTATCAGTTTACACATCGCGATGTCTACTTTGTCGGGTACCTTGTCAAACCGCTTGGTTCCCACTGTATAGTTTATTCTAACTGGTGCAATTTTGGCCTGCGTTATGATGTTGCCAAGTGCGTGATCAAAGACGGTCTCCATAGCATGATCAAGGCCCCGCTTTTCCAAGTCAGACTTTTTACACGAGGGGCATGAGAAAGAATCTCTGACTTTTCCGTTATCTATATCAACAGCACTATTCCAAAAAATGATTTCTCCCGCGCAGTTTGGGCACGTGAAGACATCCGACCAAACAGTATAATTAATGCTTCCAGTTTGCCCTATTTTGGTTAGGTCGGGCGTAGCTTGCGCTGTCAACAACTCTTCAGCTTCAGAGAGATGCGCAGGTTTTGGATTGTGAAGTGTCAGAAACATCCAGTCGAACTCAGCGCGTAGCCTTTTGAGCGCCTCGCGTGATTTGATCTCCAGATCAATTGGATCTCGATGTGTATTATAGTTATTAGAAATGAAAGTTGCTGCCGGGGCCAGATCACCGAGGATCGCGTGTCGAACGCCCAGCTTCGAGAATGGAACCCATTCAGATCCGTTTTCAGTAACTGAGCTCTGAAGAATAGCCCCATCTGAATTTATTCGGTAACCCAAAGACTGTACCGCCTTTGCATCCCCACACAGCTGCGCAGCAACACCAGTCATACCTGTACCACAGAATGCATCCATAATTAGGTCACCAGGCTGCGTGTAGTGAAGCACGTATCTCATAATTGCCTTATGTGGCACCTTCGTATGGTACCCATGTGCATTATAGATTGGATCATTCTTGCCCTCAGTCACGTCAGCCGTAAAAGGTTCACGGGAGTACTTTACTGTTGGATCGTACTCTTTGCCAAAGTGCTTCACGAACTCAGCCAACCAAGGGTTAGGGCAAGCGGTGTAGTAAGGCGGATCCGACATCGCGAGGATCGCCTCGTCTGTTCCAGTGGGAAACCCCTCCTGAGCCCGGAAGGCAGGATCCTTCAGCTTCTCAGCCAGAAGGTTGAGGAAGTGGTCGCGCCGAGCATCCTCGCTCGGGAAGGTCATGCCAAGGCATTCGACCGGTCCGCCGCTCTTCCCGCTTTCCATTTTCAGTTGGTCACTCATAGGTAGTCTCTTTCAAGAAAGGGAGAAGGCAGGCAATCACTCGACCACAAAGCGCAGCTTCGTGGTGTCCTTGCCCTTGCACCGGTCATTAAGGAAGGCCTCGAACCGCTTGCGCAGATCTTCGGGCGTTGCTGGCGAGCCGCCTTGCAGCAGCGCGGCCTTGATGTCGTCGCTGCCGACATTGACCTTCTCCAGCCCTGACAACGCATCCTGGATCGCGGACGCAAAGTCGCCAGTCACCGGATCGGGGAGGGCCTTCGTCGAGACGAAGGCCTGGACCAAGCCGCGTGCCGTTGGCTTCAGCAGATCGAGGTTCTCCTGGATCGTCGGGTCTTCGAGGTTGTCGAGCAGCGTCTGTCGCCAGCCGTCGATCAGCCGGTCCAGCTCTTCATCAAGCTGTTTCAGCACATTGGCCGCGGGCAACATGTCGCCCTGCTCGTTGGCAGGCTTGAAGCTGCAGTGCGGGCACATCGGGCTGGCGGACAGTTCCGACTCCAGCAGTGACGCGCAGCTTTTCAGCTTCTCGAGCTTGTCCTCGTAGCCGGTGAGCTGGCTGGTGGGCATGAGCGACACGTTCATCAGCGTCCGCATCGACGCGAGGCGCGGATCCTTCCGCAGGGAAGCCTTGGTCTTGTCCTCGGCGACACCGAGACGCGCCCGGCTGTGCTGCGCGATGTAGGCGGTGATGTAGTCCTTCTTGAGCTTGGCCAGCGTCTGACGGTACTCGGCCGCATGTTGGGCCGTGCGATCGCTTGCCAGCTTCTCAAGGAGCTGCTTGCGCACCTCCTGCGCCTGCTTCACCCAAGGATGTTCCGGCAACAGGACCATTTCAGCTTGGGAGAGATAGGCCGCGACGGTGCCTAGGTCAGCGATCAGTTCCAGCATGGCCTCGACTGCTTTCAGGACATCGAGGTTCTTGCTCTGAGCGGCGATATCGTCCGAGCCGATGCGCAGGTTCTTGAGCTTGCCCACCGTGTTGTAGGGGGCGAGGCTTTCCGAGAAGGCTTTGAGCTCATCGAGCTTGGAACGCCAATCGCGGATCTCATCTTCCCGCAGAAGCGCCTGGCCCCAGAAGCTCAGACGGCCCGACATATCATGCGACGACGAGAGAACGCGCTTGGTGAGCTTTCCGACTTCCTCCTGAAGCTTGATCACTGGCTCGTCGGAACCTTGTGTCGCTTGTTGAGCCAGACCAGGAGCAAGCCCCAGGACCTCGAACAAGGACCGCAAGACCGCAACGTTGATTTCCTTGGGGGCCTCGACATGTTTGAACTGCTTCAGTTCGTCGAGCGGACGCTCGGCAAGAGCGCCAATCTTGCTCGAGTCAATCTTGTCGCCTGTGACGGCAAGGACGACGTCACCCGAATACACCAATCCGCCGAGAACGACTGCGAGCAGGTCCGGCTCGAGGCGGAACTTGATGGGCGCAAAGCACTCGACCTCGGCATCACCGCTGATCAGCTCGCTCCGGTTCAGAACCTGGCCATGGCCCTTGGCCTTCAACCGGTTCAGGACATCCAAGGCATAACGGGACTGCGTCGGGTCGATCCGATCGCCGTCGAGCATCTCGAGACCATCAAGGATGATGACTGCATCCTTAGTTCGGTTGCCCCCAGCCAGCACGCGAAGCGCGTTGCCGATGAGCTGCTTCCGGTTGGACTCGGTCACAAGTGCCGAGAACCTCGGATACTCTGGTGCAACCTCCCCGAACTGGTTGTTCAGCGCGAGCCCGGAAATCGCATTCACCACGTCACGGAAGTTGATCCGCTCTTCCGGACCAAGGCGTGCCTTTTCTCGTAGCGAGACGCCTTTGGTCCACTCCTGCAGCGCCTTGGACTTACCCTGATAAGTCACCTCGAAGGCCGACATCTGCTTTTCTTGCAGCCATTTGCTCATGTCGCGCAGAGCATCCTTGGCCTTGTCAAGATAGACCGACTTCGCACCACCGCTGGCAGTTGAAGCCAGGTCCTGCGCCGCTGCGTAGAAGGACAAATGGCGCCGGAAGGCGTCATTAGGGTTCTTCAGTCGGAAGAACACCTCATCGGCTTTTTGGTCGTCGCGGAAGCGCGGCGGCTCAAACGGCTGGATGAAGTAGATGTAGAAATCCCGCTCCGGCTGCGCCGTTGGCCGGTCGTTAGGGGCACCAAAGAAGAGGTAGCCATTGCGCTCAACGCGGCGATCCTGCCACTCGATCTGGTATTGCCAGATCTGGTGCCCCGTCACATAGGACGTCTCGTCAGTCCGCTCCATCAGCTGCCTAATGGCGCTGTAATAGGCGCGATCCAGGGCATCATTGGACAGCACGTCGGCACGTTTCTCGACCTGCGCGTCGTAGTCCACGTCCTTTTTGAGGTCGAGGAAGTACTGCTCGGTGTCTGGGGCCTTGGAGATGAACTGCCCGTTGACGGTTCGGATGGTCTCTCTCAACACAGTTTGGACAATCGAAAGCAGATCGGCCTCAGGATCGCCGCCCATGTCTTCAATCCCAGGCTGGTAGAGGCAAAGCGTATCGCGCAATTCCTCTGCCGTGGGGCCGACTGGGACATAGATGTCCCCACCCGTCGTCAGACGGTGGACAGCGAGACCATCAATTATCCTCAGCGCCATCGGTCTGTATTGCGGCCGCGTAAACGCTTTGCGAACGCGCTCCGACAGCACCTCGGACACCTTCAGGACCGGACCGATATTCGGATCGGCCTTCAGCACACCATTGGAAACGACGGTTTCCCAAAACTTGTCGTAGCCGATAAGCCCCGGCCGATCCTGAGGCACCTCGTCCTTCAGAACGGCCTGGATCTGGTCCCGCAACGTGACCAAGGCGCCGCGCTTCTCCGTGAAGACGAGCCGCTCGAATGTCCCGATGTAATCCGGGTGCACCGGGAAAAGCCGAACATATTCGTCCATGCGCTCGTTCATGGACCCGTAGAACTTGGCGAAGGGTGTCAGATAGGCTCGGATCTTGTCTTGCTGGTCTGCAGTCTTCTTGAGGAGTCGCTCGGCGACAACGAAGCTGACGTCCTGACGAGCGAGCAGCACCTGTGTGAACCGGTCCTTCACGCGCCGAAGGCTGTCCGAGACATGCTGAAAGCGGCCACTGTCGAAGATCGCTTCCTGAACGCCCGCGACGAAACGGAAGCGGAGATGCTTCGTGACCTCGCCAATCTCACGCAGGAACGACAGGTCGAGCACGAGATCATGGTCACGGCGAGACCTCAGGTATTCGAGGAACTCGTCGACCACGAGAAGAACGCCGTGGTCCGGATGCACCTCTGAGAACGCGGCCATCATCTCCTCAAAAGAGGCTTTGTTGTTGACGACCTTGTCAGCTGGCGGAAACGCGTACGTCACACCGTGCTTCTCGAGGAACAGTTCGAGCTGTTGGGTGATGATGTCCCGGAGAGACATCTGGCTGGATACCTCGATCCGGTGGACCTTGAATTTGCCCGCAATCGCGGTGGCTGCTGCGGCCACCTTCGGATGCCGGATGATAGGCAGATAAGCCGCATCTTCTGCCACGAGCGACAGCACGGACATCAGGTGAGACTTACCAGTCCCGTAGTTGCCGACGACCAAAACCCCCTTGTGATCCACGCTCTCATCAAACGAAAGCTGTGGGATCATCTGGTTCGCGATGCGTTCGGCCATGTCGTCGGAAATGACGTAGGTCGAGACCAACTTCTTGGCTTCTTCGGGCCGGTTGGCGTCGAGAAGCTGAATGACAGACTCGATCTGCTCGAACTGAATGAGATCGCCATAATGCATGGGCATACCCGTTTCCTCTCAACGTACTTCAAATAGGATCGTGCCGTCGGGGCTATGATCCTGATGTTCTGGATGGCCTGACACGGCATAGGACAGGCGGTTCTCACGGAGCTCACCGGGCCAAGCCGCTACCACTGGCCGGACACGAGCCTGAGCCTTCAAGACATCTAGCGGGCTCACCCGGAGTGTTCTGTCAAACAGAAGCTCAATGTTGTCGACCAGGAGCAGACCATGACCGGCTGCCGTATCCGCCAAGCCTTTGAAAAGCTCTGATACCTGCAGGTGTCGGCGCGTCCGTGGAAGACCCAACAAGTCCCGCCCGAGAGCTAGGCCGACGTTCAGAACAGGGACCTTCATGCGACCTGATAGCTGGCCAAGGAGGGCGGTCTTCCCACTGCGCGGCAGACCGATCAGCAGTACCAGCTTGCTGTTCAACGGCGTTGTATCGGCGATTTTTCGTTCGAGCTCCTCGATCACACGCTCCTCCCGCTGGCACTGGGCGGACGCGCACTGGAAGAAATCTGGGCGGCATTCAGAAGCACGATCTGCTGATCCTGGGGCGCTCGTGCCCCGGGATCGGTATCCAGTCCAAGCCGTCGCAAAGCGTAATAGAGAAGGGCACGCCTGACCTTGATCGCCGCCTTTCCCCCATCCATGCCGTAGTCGAGCGCGATGACCTTTGCCTGCGTCGGGGAAAGATCAGGATGTGGGCCTATCTCGAGGACCACGTCATCATTCCACTCTGCGTCTTCCGCTGGCACCACCGCGGTCTCAGTGGAACCGCGAATTTCGATCATCCGAGAGAGAAGGAAATCCTTGAAGACTTTGTCGGAGAGACAATAGGCGCGTGCGTGCCAACGGAAGCCATCAAACGCGATGGCATGGGGCGCGATCCAGCGCCAACGCGGCTCGGGGTTCGACAAGGACTGATACTTGACCTCGATCGCCTCCGAACGCCGGATGGCTCCGACGACCGACCGGAGCGTGACAGGGTCGACGCCTCGCACGGGCGTCGGCGAGGCTGCGTAGGGCGGCAAGTCGGCTATCCAGGAGTCCTCTCTGTCGAGGATACCGTCAGCGACAGACCGCAGCTGGGCCAGATACCTGCTTGCGTCAGGCTCTAGAAACTGTGGCTTGAACCCTGGCCCGCGAACGTAGGTCCGGGCGCTTTTGTCGTAGACCATGTTGTCTGGTGCGAAGCCGATATAGCGATTTAGATCCATAGAGGCCTGGTTCACCGAAACCCCGAATTGATCCATCAGATCAATGCGGTTCACGTGCCCCTCCCAGAACAGGCGGAACTCTATGAACTCGAGACGTTGCTCGACTCCCCAGCGTAGATCCGACTTGTCGTTGGACACGACTTCCCCCCAAGCATACCCGTGCGCATTAAAACTATGCGCGCCCAATAACTGGGCCTCCGCTGACCCTAGGGCTTAGGCTTCGGTTTTTCAACGTAAATCGGGCAAACACATGACGATAACCAACCGTCAGTTCTTCGTGGCGCGCTCGTTTGGTTTCAGCGTCAGTCGACGTACCCGCGCCGCTTCTTCACCGCTGCCAGCTTCAACAGCGCCGTGATGGCTTTGCCTTCATCGGGGTGCGTCTCGACCATCATCTGACCCCGGAAGCCGATCCGGCCCCATTCCCGCACGAGGCTGGCACGACCGAAGAGGTCGCGTTGCACGCTCAGCCTATAGAAGCGACGCATGTTGCGCGCCGGATCGATCCGGCGCATCTGCACATCGGTCGGGAAGACATCGAGCTGGATCGAACTGTGGTACATGTAGTGATCGACTGAGGTTTTCCCCACAATATCAGGTGGAAGTCTGCGCTTCCACCTCGATTTCCCCGCGAGGGGAGAATGGGGCTCACGCCCCCTTCTCGAACTTCATGACCGGAATACCGAGCTTCTTAGCCTTGTCGGCGAGGTTCTCTTGGATGCCATTGCCCGGGAAGACGAGGACGCC
>NZ_JBHTFQ010000027.1:2500-5819 GCF_042666235.1 Halodurantibacterium daqingense
TGCATCCGTCGGGAAGCTTTGGCTTCCGCGACAAGACCAACGTTTTTTCCAAGTCTAGTACACTAACCGAAGGTCATCATTCGCTTGTGGATGGTGGCCGACGTTCCGACAGCGATGTCGGAGCGGGAAACGTACAAGCTTTTGATCAGAAAGAGTCTGTCTCTTTCTGGATCAGATCAAGCGCGATAAGGGCGTTTGGTGGATGCCTTGGCAGTAAGAGGCGATGAAGGACGTGATACCCTGCGATAAGCCATGGGGAGCCGGGAATAGGCTTTGATCCATGGATCTCCGAATGGGGAAACCCACCTGACATTCTGTTATTGTTGCCCTTCGGGGCAGTCAATAACGGGGTGATACAGGTACTTTTGGCCTGAACACATAGGGCTAAAAGAGCAAACCCGGGGAACTGAAACATCTAAGTACCCGGAGGAAAGGAAATCAACAGAGACTCCGTTAGTAGTGGCGAGCGAACGCGGACCAGCCGAGCCCCGAGAGTGACCAGAAGCGTCTGGAAAGGCGCGCCATAGCGGGTGACAGCCCCGTATGGGAAGCTCAACGGGACGTATCAAGTAGGGCGGGACACGTGAAATCCTGTCTGAAGATCGGGGGACCACCCCCGAAGGCTAAGTACTCCTTACTGACCGATAGCGAACCAGTACCGTGAGGGAAAGGTGAAAAGCACCCCGACGAGGGGAGTGAAACAGTACCTGAAACCGGACGCCTACAAGCAGTCGGAGGGACCTCGAGTCCTGACGGCGTACCTTTTGTATAATGGGTCAACGACTTGGTCTCACGAGCAAGCTTAAGCCGATAGGTGTAGGCGCAGCGAAAGCGAGTCTTAAATGGGCGCATGAGTTCGTGGGATCAGACCCGAAACCAAGTGATCTAGGCATGAGCAGGATGAAGGTACGGTAACACGTACTGGAGGTCCGAACCCACACCTGTTGAAAAAGGTCGGGATGACTTGTGCCTAGGGGTGAAAGGCCAATCAAACTTGGAGATAGCTGGTTCTCCGCGAAAGCTATTTAGGTAGCGCCTCGGACGAATACCTGCGGGGGTAGAGCACTGGATGGGTGATGGGGGCCCACAGCCTTACTGAGCCTAACCAAACTCCGAATACCGCAGAGTACTATCCGGGAGACAGACGGCGGGTGCTAACGTCCGTCGTCAAGAGGGAAACAACCCTGACCTACAGCTAAGGCCCCTAATTCATGGCTAAGTGGGAAAGCATGTGGGACGACCAAAACAACCAGGAGGTTGGCTTAGAAGCAGCCATCCTTTAAAGATAGCGTAACAGCTCACTGGTCTAGACAAGTTGTCCTGCGGCGAAGATGTAACGGGGCTCAAGCCATGAGCCGAAGCTTAGGATGTGCACTTCGGTGCACGTGGTAGCGGAGCGTTCCGTGATATAGTTCCGCGTCTCCTTCATGCCCTCGGGCATAGTGGAGACATGGAGCTTACTGTGAAGCCGGGCCGTGAGGCATCCGGTGGAGTGATCGGAAGTGAGAATGTTGACATGAGTAGCGACAAACAGGGTGAGAGACCCTGTCGCCGAAAGTCCAAGGGTTCCTGCTTAAAGCTAATCTGAGCAGGGTAAGCCGGCCCCTAAGGCGAGGCCGAAAGGCGTAGTCGATGGGAACCAGGTTAATATTCCTGGGCCAGGAGATGGTGACGGATCCCGAAGGTAGTTCGATCTTAACGGATTGATCGGGCTGCTCAGGGGTTCCTGGAAATAGCCCTCCATATAGACCGTACCCTAAACCGACACAGGTGGACTGGTAGAGAATACCAAGGCGCTTGAGAGAACCACATTTAAGGAACTCGGCAAAATACCTCCGTAAGTTCGCGAGAAGGAGGCCCGGTTTTTGCGCAAGCAGAGGCCGGGGGCACAAACCAGGGGGTGGCGACTGTTTACTAAAAACACAGGGCTCTGCGAAGTCGCAAGACGACGTATAGGGTCTGACGCCTGCCCGGTGCCGGAAGGTTAAAAGGAGGGGTGCAAGCTCCGAATTGAAGCCCCGGTAAACGGCGGCCGTAACTATAACGGTCCTAAGGTAGCGAAATTCCTTGTCGGGTAAGTTCCGACCTGCACGAATGGCGTAACGACTTCCCCGCTGTCTCAAATGTGGACTCAGCGAAATTGAACTGCCTGTCAAGATGCAGGCTTCCCGCGGTTAGACGGAAAGACCCCGTGCACCTTTACTACAGCTTCACACTGGCATCAGGCCAGGCATGTGCAGGATAGGTGGTAGGCACTGAAACCGGGACGCCAGTTCCGGTGGAGCCTCCCTTGAGATACCACCCTTGCCTTGCTTGATGTCTAACCGCGGTCCGTCATCCGGATCCGGGACCCTGTGTGGCGGGTAGTTTGACTGGGGCGGTCGCCTCCCAAAGCGTAACGGAGGCGCGCGAAGGTTGGCTCAGAGCGGTCGGAAATCGCTCGTTGAGTGCAATGGCAGAAGCCAGCCTGACTGCAAGACTGACAAGTCGAGCAGAGACGAAAGTCGGCCATAGTGATCCGGTGGTCCCGAGTGGAAGGGCCATCGCTCAACGGATAAAAGGTACGCCGGGGATAACAGGCTGATGGTGCCCAAGAGTCCATATCGACGGCACCGTTTGGCACCTCGATGTCGGCTCATCTCATCCTGGGGCTGGAGCAGGTCCCAAGGGTATGGCTGTTCGCCATTTAAAGAGGTACGTGAGCTGGGTTTAGAACGTCGTGAGACAGTTCGGTCCCTATCTGCCGTGGGTGTAGGAGATTTGAGAAGAGTTGCCCCTAGTACGAGAGGACCGGGGTGAACGTTCCACTGGTGGACCAGTTGTCGTGCCAACGGCAGTGCTGGGTAGCTATGAACGGACAGGATAACCGCTGAAGGCATCTAAGCGGGAAGCCCCCTTCAAAACAAGATCTCCCTTGAGAGCCGTGGAAGACCACCACGTCGATAGGCCGGAGATGTAAGCGCAGCAATGCGTTCAGTTGACCGGTACTAATTGCTCGATAGGCTTGATCTGATCCAGTAAAAGACAGACAAAACGTCACTTACTGAAAACAAATCAAAAGCTCAAAGATACGGAAAAAAAACAACGCTGATCAGTGTTTCTTCCTCGGTTTGGTGGTCATAGCGCGAGCAAAACACCCGATCCCATCCCGAACTCGGAAGTTAAGTGCCGCCGCGCCAATGGTACTGCGTCTCAAGACGTGGGAGAGTAGGTCACCGCCAAACCTAGAAAGAAACACAAAGTATCCCTCAATACGTGCAAAAAACAACCACCGCGGGGTGGAGCAGCCCGGTAGCTCGTCAGGCTCATAACCTGAAGG
>NZ_JBHTFQ010000028.1:0-3521 GCF_042666235.1 Halodurantibacterium daqingense
TCCGAGTTATGCGGACAGCAGCATAACTCGGAGTATGACCCGTTCCAGATTATGGCCCGCTGAGGGCCATGGCGCCTGCAAGTCCTTGCCGCGCCGAGCTTTTCGCTCGGCGCTACGCACTTGGAAGTGCGCATAATCGCGGGCTTCACTGCGATCTTCGCAGCAGAGGAGATCGAACATGCGACCAAGCAAACGCAAATTCATGTTGAAGGACGACCCGGGCAATTTGCTTGCGCCGGTATTTGGAGCCTATCGGCAACGCTTGAGCGACGGGAAGTATGCGCCCAAGGTGCAAGCGCTGTACTTCGCGACCGTTTTCCATTTCGGCGACTGGCTCAAAACCGAAGGCGTTGCCCTTGGACAGGTCCGGGATCGGCACATCCGACAGTTTCTCGCCGATCACATGCCGTCTTGCCTGTGCAGTCGTCATACACGCGGCGACAGACACACAAATCGCGCAGCCCTTAATCTGCTCGGGCGGGTCATAGAGGATACCGGGTTCGCGATAATACGGACCACGACGCTGATGGATGCAGAGCTTTTGCGCTTCGACGCGAAGATGCGAGAGGTCTGGGGCTATTCCGAGAGCACTCGGGCAGCACGGTGCCGCATCGTCAAGCGTTTCCTGACTTCTACAGAAGGAGCGCATGATATTGATTTAGATAAGGTTTCCAAGTCCGACGTATCACGTTTCATCACCGGGGACGGCACCCGCAGAACAAGTTGCGCACGTGGGCTGTCTGGCGCGATCCGCTGCTTCCTGCGGTATCGCCAGTTGATCGGCGATGACGTCACACCTTTGCTTGCAGGTTTGCCGCGCCCCCCGCGACCCAAGCCTTCCACCCTGCCAGACGTTCTCACAGACGTCGAAGTCGACGCGCTGCTGCAGTCGTTCAGTGCCGACTTTCCTCAGCGCCGGCGCGCGTTCGCAATCGCCAGATGCCTGATCGATCTTGGCATGCGCTCTTCCGAGGTGGCCGGACTGACCCTTGAAGACATCGACTGGCAGCGCGGCACGATCCGGGTCACCCATCGCAAAGGACGCCGTGCAGATATTCTGCCGTTGCTGGAAGCGACTGGTAAGGCGATCGCAGACTACATCCTGCATGAGCGCCCTGCGCCCGCTTGCCTCAACATTTTCGTCCGACACAGGCCACCTATCGGTGAGCCGATAGGACGACGCGCCGTTCAGACGACCATGCTGGCCGCCTACCGTCGTCTGGGCTGGGATCGCACCCGGGTTCATATTCTCCGCCACACCCTGGCAACACGGCTTCTGGCGAGGGGCACACCAATGCCCGTTATCGCGGACGTCATGGGCCATCGCAGCCTCGATACGACAGTGATTTACACCAAGCTGGACAGCGCATGGTTGTCCAAGGTGTCGCTGGCATGGCCGGGAGGCGCCCAATGAGCAGGACTCTCACACAAGCTGCAGCCGCATATCTTAATGGCCGCTACCGCCACGGGTTCGTCCCCACGAACGCCGATAATCACGTATCATCATTTGCAAGATTTTCCGCGGATTGCGGCCATACCTGGCCGATGACCGCGGACCTTTGTCTAAGATGGGCACGCGAGGGCGCTGCACATGCCGACCCGTTCAACTGGGCCCGTCGCCTTGAAGCCCTGCGTCCGTTTTCGCGTTATCTGTCAGAGCTCGACCCCGCCACCAGCTTTCCACCCGGAAGTCCATTTGGACGCAAGACTCGGCGGCTGGCGCCCCACATATATTCGACTGATGAGGTCCGCAGGATTGTCGAGGAAGCTGGGCAACTGCTGGCAACTCCCCCTTTGCGCCCCGTGCTCCTTTCGACACTGTTTGGGCTTCTAGCCTCAACCGGCTTGCGGATATCCGAGGCATTGGCCTTGCGCCTCGCCGACATCGATCTTGGTCATGGTCAGTTAACCATCAAGGCCAGCAAGTTCGGAACAAGCCGGTTGGTCCCTCTCCATCCCACGACAATCCAGGCGCTTAAAGCGTTCGTTTCAGCACGCGGGCAGGCTGTGGCCGCAGGGAAGGAGAAGCATCTGTTTTCGCTTCACGTCGACGGACCGCCGGTACCGTATGCCAATGTCCTATACGCTTTCTCGCGATTGCCCGTGATCAACGAGATCCGGCCAAGGGGAGGGCACGCACGGGTCCGGATCCATGACCTGCGGCACACCTTCGTCTGTCGCAGATTGATGATCTGGCTCGATGAAGGCATCGACATCGACAACGCCGTTCTCGCGCTTTCTACCTATGTCGGGCACGCCAAGCCGGTCAGCACCTATTGGTATATGGAGGCTATTCCCGAACTGATGGCGCTGACCAGTGCGCGCTTCGAGCGAACGATCTGCGTCATGGAGGAGAACAGCCATGCTTGATCGAGTCCAGTATCCATCATTCGCAAAGCTGCTTCAGCAGTTCTTCGTCGACCACCTTGTCCAACAAAAGGCTGTCAGCCGCCACACGATCGCGGCCTATCGTGACACCCTCCAACTGCTCCTCCAGTTCGCGCAGGTCGCCATCAGGAAAGCCCCTACAGACCTGACTATGGGCGACATGAATGCTGCCCTGATCCTCGGGTTCCTCGACCATCTCGAGACGGTCAGAGGGAATAGCGTGCGCAGCCGGAACGCTCGGCTTGCGTCAATCAGGGCCTTTCTCAAATACGCCGCACACCATGACTTCGGGGCTTTGGCCACCATTGAACAGGTCCTTGCGATTCCGATGAAGCGCCATGACAAACCCCTCGTCGGCTTCCTTTCGAAAGGAGAGATTGACGCGATCCTGGACGCGCCCGATCCGGCCACGTGGACCGGACAGCGTGATCGCGCGATGCTCGCACTGATGTATAACACTGGGGCACGGGTCTCCGAGGTCGCCGTTTTGCGCCTGGATGACTTGGTCCTCGGGGCGAGTTCAGTCGTACATCTCAAGGGGAAGGGCCGCAAACAACGCAGTGTTCCTCTTTGGCGGCAGACAGCAGCCACGCTCCGCAAATGGGTGGATCAAATTGACCAGCGGGACGGAAGCAGGCCCCTATTTCCAAGTGCGACGGGCAAGCCGCTGACACGATCCAGCATCGCGAGGCGGCTGGAGCTTGCAGTGGGCAAGGCCGCGGTGGCACATTCCGAACTCTCCAAGCGCACGGTGTCGCCGCACATCATCCGGCATTCGACGGCCATGCACCTGCTGCAATCCGGTGTCGACATTTCCGTCATCGCGCTCTGGCTCGGCCATGAAAGCCCAACGACAACGCACGTCTATCTGTCGGCGGACATGGCCATGAAGGAAGAAGCCCTGCTACGCCTTCAACCGGCTGATGTCGGCCCGGGGCGCTACAAGGCGCCGGACAACCTCTTGGCTTTCTTGAAAGGCCTCTGATTATGCGCACTTGCAAGTGCGTAGCGCCGAGCGAAAAGCTCGGCGCGGCAAGGGCTTGCAGGCGTCATGGCCCTCAGCGGGCCATATTCTGGAACGGGTCATACTCCGAGACGATCACGACCTCGTCGCCGTCGATTTCATCGGCGGG
>NZ_JBHTFQ010000029.1:0-3086 GCF_042666235.1 Halodurantibacterium daqingense
CTTCTCAGCCCTAGGAACGGCCGAGATCGTTCGCGTGGCCTGATGCTGACGGGGAAAGGGGCCATCATGCCTCAGGCGTCAGTTACGCAACAACGCCTGTCAGCGAAGGAACTCCTTGACTTTGGAATCTGCGTGGAGGGAGAAAAGTTCGAGTTCTATCCAACACACTGCGTAACGCCAACTTCTCTGGTTTTAAGCTATGCTCTGGCGATCGCGGCTTCTGGTAACGCGAAGCGTGTGCTTCTTGCAGGATTCGACGGTTATCCGGCTGGAGACCCCAGGAATGATGAGACAGCAGAGATATTCAGTGCTTTCCAAGAGCATTCCGATCTTGAGTTGCAATCGGTGACACCGACGATTCATGCGCTGAAAGCTGTCAGTGTTTACGGACTACTCTGACGAGCGTGTCGTCAACTTGTGCCAAGGAGTGCAGGAATTATCATGGCAAAAGTATCAGTTTTCTTTCCGCTTCGGGCTGGGAGTACTCGTATATTAAGAAAGAATACTCGGCCATTCCGTCCTGACGGGCGTAGCTTGTTCCAGCATAAATTGGAGCAGTTGATGCAAGTCGCGGAACTCGTGGACGAAATAGTTGTTTCTACCAATGACCAAGAGGTTTTCGACCAGATGCCGGCTGACCTCAAAGGCGGAAAACTCAAGATCGTCCGCCGACCTGACGCTCTTGGATCTTCTACTACAAAGGTGCGAGACTTGATAGACTATGTTCCTGGAATAGTCTCAGGCGATTACATTTTTTGGGTGCACGCAACCTCCCCGTTCATCGACGATTCTGATTATCGATCTGCCCTCGAGTTGCTTCAGTCCGAGGTCATCTCCGGACCAAAGGACTCTGTGATGAGCGTGAACAAGATCCAGCAATTCATTTGGGACGACTCAGTAAAGAAAATAATCAACACCGATCGCAGCGTAAATCCCTGGCCCAACACACAAGACTTGGCGCCTCTTTACGAAATAAATCATGCGTTTTACATTAATTCACGTAAGAATTACGTCGAAATCGGAGATAGAATTGGACGCGATCCAGTTCTGTTTTGCTGCGAAGGTCTGAAGAAAATCGACGTTGACTGGCCTGAAGACTTTGCGCTTGCTCAAGCAATGATATCCGGCGAAAACGTAAATGCTTGAGGGGTTTCTTACCCTCGTGTTCGACTGTGACGGCGTCGTTCTCGACTCCAACAAGGTCAAGACCGAGGCGTTTCGCAGGGCTGCGCTGCCCTATGGAGAAGACGCGGCCCAAGCAATTGTTGAGCACCATGTCGCGAACGGTGGCATCTCGCGCTATAGAAAGTTCGAGTACTTCCTCGACAACCTTGCTCCGGGCGCACGGCGCGATGGAGAGTTGGACCAACTTCTCGCAAGTTACGCTTCCTATGTCCGGGAAGGTCTGATGACCTGCGACATCGCGTCCGATCTTTATGCCTTGCGAACCGCTTGGCCCCAATCCACTTGGATGATCGTCTCGGGAGGTGACCAATCTGAACTGCGCGAGGTGTTCGCAGCGCGTGGACTGACCTCACTGTTCAATGGCGGTATCTTTGGCAGTCCAGACAGCAAGGACGATATTCTCGCTCGCGAGATAGGTCGTGGAGCGATAGCACAGCCGGCCATGTTCTTGGGCGACAGCAAATACGACCACGAAGTCGCCCTTCGTTTCGGTCTGGATTTCATCTTCATTTCGAACTGGTCCGAGGTTTCAGACGCTCCGACTTGGCTTGAGGAGCACAAGATCACCTCCCTGCCTTCGCTCAAGGATCTGCTGTGCCCGGCAGATTGCACACCTAAGGCTGGCTCTTCGGCTTCCGAGAGGACATTATGACGGTTTTGGCAGTATCGACGTGGCATAAACGTCCAGATTTGCTTGTTGAGCAAATCAACAGCTATAGCGTCGCCTTGGATGGTGACGTGGTTCATATGATCAATGTCAATACGGACTTCGAGGAGGAGTTCTGGCGCGACGCTGAATCACTGGGGATCGACTTTAGTAAATGTGGTAATGTGTATTTCGCCGAAAGGCCGATGCGGACCTGCTACGGAGGGGTCGCGCATGCATTCTTTAACGGGGTTCTCGAGGCGCAGAGACGAAATCTTAAGTTCGATTATGTTTATTGGCATACGTCATCTGATGTGATGATAAAGCCTGGAGCAATGCGGCACATCAGGCGCTACGACTTAGGTTTCAAGTCTTCTGCTGGCCGGATATTTCATATAGAAACGTCGGAGGGTCGCGATCGCGTTGTATTCCCCGATGCTCCGGAGAGTCGATGGCTCAGAGCAATCTCAGCGGATCCTAAGTCGGCTCGAACGCTTGCATCGATGGGTATGCCGCGTCTGTATAAGATGCGCTCGGAAGGATCCTTCTTCAGACGTGATATCTTCTTCGAGATCATGTATCCGCTTCTCGCCAACATGAGCATGCATGAAATGCCATCCGAGCCGAAAGATGCTTATCCTATCGAAGAGTACCTGTTCGCGCATTGCGTCGAGTTCTTCTGCCAGCGGAATTCGGTCAGACGGGCACATAATCTCGTCTTTACGTCAAGATCTGCGGATAAGATCATTTCTCCGGATGAGGTTGAGCAGGTTCTTTTGTCCGAAGATTTGTTCGCCGTAAAGCGTCTCAGCTCGGACCTAGACGCCCCGGACCGGCTGCTGGCACGCAAGACCTTGGGTCTGGTAGATGCCAAGAAGAAGGCGCCCAAGAGACTTCTGCGCGCACGCGAGGCACGTTCAGAAATTCTTCCATGAAGAAGGGGCTCGCGAATGGCGCGGGCCCCCTATCAGCGAGCGAAATGTTCCTGATCTTCACGCAGCCTTGCGATCTGCTGTCTTCGTCGCGTTCTTGACCTGCAAACCGGCTTCAGCGCACGCGGCTTCAAATCTGGCACGCCGGCTGGCGTAGGTTTCGTGGAACTCGTTGATCGCTTCGTCTGATGTGATGATCTTCAGTGTTTCCTCGGGTCCCAGATCCGTAAGCGGGGTTTTTCCCCCATTGGGTTTGGGCTTCCTCTGGCGGCACCCGGCGGGCACCTTGGTCGCATTTTCCATGATGGAGGAGTGCGATGGCG
>NZ_JBHTFQ010000030.1:0-2791 GCF_042666235.1 Halodurantibacterium daqingense
GTAAGCGAGATTTTGGACCATTGCTCAGGGGGCTTGACGTCGGCTTGACGTCGCCGCTGTCGTCTCGCCCGGAAGGCTTGGACTGCAATAAAGTTTGCAATGTTTATTGCAGTCTTGGGCTCGTTGAGGGCAACCTCAGCCCGCCGCGGGGAGCCTGAAGTTCCACGGCATCAGTTCGTCGATCCGCGACTGCGGGTGTCCCTTCGCGATAGCCTCGAGCGTGGCCTTCATCCAGGCGAAGGGCTCGACGCCGTTCATCTTGCAGGTGGCGATGACCGAGGCCGCGCGGGCCCAATGACGCCCGCCCTCATCATGGCCCGCAAAAAGGCTATTCTTGCGTTGGAGGGCAATCGGGCGGATCGAATTTTCGACCGGGTTCGAGTCCATCTCGATGCGGCCGTCGTCCAGAAAGCGCACCAGCCCGTCCCAATGCTTCAGGAGGTAGCGCAGCGCCTTGCCCATGCGGGATTTCGGCGAGAGGCGCGCCGCCTGCTCGCGCACCCAGGCGCCGAGGCCGGCGACCACGGGGGCGGAACGCTCGCGACGCACGGACAGGCGCTCGTCGGCGGGACGGCCGTGGATCTCCTTCTCGATGGCGTAGAGCTGCGCGATGCGCGCCAGCGCCTCGGCCGCGATCGGCGAGCCGGCCTCGGGCGTGGCCTTGATCAGTTCCCTGCGCGCATGCGACCAGCAGTAGGCCAGCGTGATCGGCTTGCCGCCCGTCCGCGCCGCCTTCGTCAGCCGGTTGTAGCCCGCGTATCCGTCGACTTGCAGCACCCCATCGAAGCCCGTCAGGATCTCCTCGGCATGGGTGCCGCCCCGGCCGGGCGCATAGGTGAACACGGTGATCGCCGGTCCCGGTCCGGACCATCGTCGATCATCGCGGGTCAGGGCCCAGATGAACCCGGTCCTGGTCCGGCCGCGACCCGGATCCAGCACCGGCGCCGTGGTTTCATCCATGAAGAGCTTGGTCGAGGCCTTCAGATGCTCCAGCATCCGGCGGACGATCGCGTCGAGATGGAAGGCCGCCCGCCCCACCCAGTCGGCCAGCGTCGAGCGGTCGATCACCACGCCGGAGCGGGCGAGGATCTGCGAGAGCCGGTAGAGCGGCAGCGCATCGGCATATTTCGAGACCAGGAGCCAGGCAATGAAAGCTTCGGTGGGCAGCCCACCCTCGATCAGCCAGGCGGGTGGCGGCGCCTGGACGATGCCCGCACGCCCCTTCGGGCAAGCGTAACGCGGCCGGACGGTCTCGATCACCCGCAGCTGGGCGGGAACGATGTCGAGACGTTCCGAGCGGTCCTCGCCGATCTGCACCATCTGGCCGCAGCCGCACGGACAGATCAGGCTGTCGGGCTCGATCCGTTCCTCGATCCGCGGCAGGGCCTTCGGCAACGAGCGACGGACGGGGGCCTCTTCCTTCGTTGGCCTCCCGCGGCGCTTGCCGGTTGCGGGCGCCTCTTCGGCCTCCGTGTCGGCTTCTGCGTCGGGCGCGTCCTTCTCCCCGTGCTTCTCCTTCACCGCGGCGACGGCCTGTTCGAGATCCTCGAAGCACAGCTGAAGCTGGTCGGGGTCGAGCTTCTCCGAGCTGGGCGCGTACCGGGCGAGGCGGAGCTGCCGGACCAGCGGCTCGAGTTCCTCCAGAAGCTCCTTCATCCGGGCATTCTCGGCGGCCATGACCGCCTTCTCCGCCGCCGTTCTCGCAGCACAGGCCTGCAGCGCGGCATGCTCGCTTTCCAGATGCTGGCGGTGCGCCCGCTCGGCGGAGAGGGCGAAGGCCTGCGCCTCGAGCACCGCCCGAACCTCGGGAGGCAGGCGGTCCAGGAGCGCAGGGTCGAGCGGAAGCGTCATGCCCGGAGTCTATCGCATGACCCGAAAACCGCAACAAAATAAAGCCAAAGCAACAGGTTGATCAGACCGCAGCCCCCGGCTGCACCACCTGTCGCGCGTCCAGGCGCTGCCACTGGAGCCCGTCGAACAAGGCTTCGAACTGAGCTCGGGAAATCCGCGCCACGCCCTCCTCAACCCGCGGCCAGGAGAAGCAACTCGACTCGAGCCGCTTGTAGACCAGCACGAGCCCGCTGCCGTCCCAGACCAGGATCTTCGCCCGGTCCTTCCGCTTCGAGCGGAACACCACCATCAACCCCGAGTGCGGGTCGAGCCCGAGCCGCGTCTGCACGATCGCCGCAAGCGCATCATGCCCGCAGCGGAAGTCCACCGGCTGCGTCGCGATCACGATGGCGAGCCGCTGTGCCGGCACGATCATCGCGGCGAGGCCTCCGCCAAGGCCCGCACCAGCGCCGAGAGCCGCGCGACCGACACCTCGGCCGGAAGCCGCACCACGACCGCGCCCACCACCACTTCGATCGGCATCTCCATCCGGCTGCCGGCTACGGAAGGCACCGCCGCCGCCTCGGCCGGCGCGGCATCCTCCTCGACGATCAGCGGGACGAAATCCGGCTCGGAGAGCCCGACGCTCTCCCAGGGCAGCGTGAGGTGTCCGTCCTTCGCCATCCGCCGCCACGTCGTCAGCTGTGAGGGAAGCACCCCGTGCCGCCGCGCCACATCCCCGACCCGGACCCCCGGCACGAAACTCTCCGCCACGATCCGCGCCTTCACCTCGTCCGGCCACTGGCGCCGACCCGTCGGGCCAGAGATCACCGAATACCGCAGCGGGCCGCCATCTCCACCATCCGCCATCGCACTCCTCCATCATGGAAAATGCGACCAAGGTGCCCGCCGGGTGCCGCCAGAGGAAGCCCAAACCCAATGGGGGAAAAACCCCGCTTAC
>NZ_JBHTFQ010000031.1:0-2449 GCF_042666235.1 Halodurantibacterium daqingense
CGTATCCGTCCGGTCTGACTGGCGTTGACTTATTGAGGTGTCCAGTTCCAGGGCATCAGTTCGTCAATATGGGGCATTTTGTGATCTGCGACGCGGGCGAGGACCCAGCGCAGCCAGGCTTCGGGATCGACACTGTTCATGCGGCAGGTTTCAATGAGCGTATAGGCGATGGCTGCGGCGTTTCCGCCCCCCTTTGATCCCATGAACAGATAATTCTTGCGTCCGAGTGTCACCGGTCTGATTGAGCGCTCGCAGATATTGTTGTCCAGCTCCAGCTTGCCATTGTCGAGATATGCCCGGGCCTTTGGCATGCGGCCGAGCGCATAGCGTATGGCGGCTGCCAGGTTCGACTTGCCGGAAATCTTGGGCAATTGCAGCGACAGCCATGCCTCCAGATCGTCAAAGACCGGTTTTGCCTTTGCCTGCCGCAGGGCAATGCGCGCATCAATGGGCTGATAGCGCGCTTCTTTTTCCACGGCATAGAGGGCAGCGACGCGCCTGATCGCTTCCTCGGCGATGGCAGAGCTTTCGCTTTCATAGATATCGACGAACTTGCGGCGCACATGCACCATGCAGGCCTGCTCGCTGGCGAGACCCGCCCCGAACAACCCATTGAACCCGGTGAAGCCGTCGGCATGGATCACACCCTTATACCCCTTGAGATGGGATGAGGGGTGTTCACCCTTCCGGTCCACGCTGAACTGATACCAGACGCAGGGCGGGGCTTGCCCACACCATGGTCGTTCATCGCGCACATAGCTCCAAAGGCGCGCTGTTTGCGCCTTGCCTTTGGCCTGCATCTTGACGGGCGTGTCATCGGCGAACAGGGCGGGTCCGGCCCGAACCAGTTTGCCGATATGAGCCGCCAGAGGCTCCAACAGTGCGGTTGATCGCCCCACCCAATCGGTCAGCGTGGATCGATGCAGGTCGACCTTGTCACGGGCATAGATTTCGGACTGGCGATAGAGCGGAAGGTGATCGCAATATTTGCCGACCAGCACATGGGCCAACAGGCCCGGACCGGGACGCCCACGGGTGATCGGGCGTGAGGGCAGCTCGGCCTGGGCGAACGCCTCGCAACAGGTGCAAGTCATGCGCGGCCGCACGATGCGTTTCACCACGAAATGGCCGGGGACGTATTCCAGCTCTTCGGTCACGTCCTCGCCGAGTTGCTTGAGCGCACCTCTGCAAGCGCTGCAGCTATCGCCCGGCGACAGGATTTCTTCCTGTCGCTCAAGATGATCGGGCAGCGGTGCGCGATTGTGGGTGCGTTTGGCGGGAGGTTCTTGATCAGCGTCCGTCTCGGGGGCTGTCTTCTGTGCCTCGGAGGCGGAAGCGATCTCCGTGTCTTCCTGAAGGTCGAAGGCAAGCTGATCCATGGTCTCGGATTTGCTGCCAAAACGGGCCTTGCGATGTGCGGCGAGTTCCTTCTTCAGCTTCTCGATCTGATAGGCCTGCGCCTTGATTTCCGCCGCCATCAACTCGCTGACTGCGCGCAACTCAGTGGGGTCTTCGGGCAGGGATTTGAACGTCGCGCGCATGCGCGTTTTATATCCGAACAGCCTTCTGAACGGAACGCAAAATGCGCATAAACCCCTGTTTTATTGAGTTATCCGGCCTGTAATGGCCGCCATGTCCGCGCAGGCATCCGCCAGTCAATTCCTTCCAGAAGCATCGACAATTGCGCCGCGGTGACACAGATTTTGCCGTCCTTGGCCGAAGGCCAGACAAATCGCCCTTTCTCGAGGCGCTTCATGAACAGGCATGCGCCCTGTGTGTCCCACCAGATGATCTTCAACAGATCACCCCGACGGCCGCGGAACACAAACAGGTGGCCAGAATACGGGTCCTCGGCCAGCAGCCTCTCCGTTTGTGCAGCCAGCGTGTTGAAGCCGCGCCGCATATCCGTAACGCCAGCCGCCAGCCACACCCGCGTGTTGCTCGGCACCGGGATCATGCCGTCAGCCCCTGCACCAAGCCCACAACCGATGCCAGCGATGTGGGGCCTTCCACCAGAATGCGTCGCCCGTCCGACAACGCGATATCCACGCGCTGCGCCAAGACAGCAGGCTCAGCCTCCACGTCATTTATTCGCGCGGGAGAAGCACGGCTTTCCTCTCCAGACGTTTCAATCTCGACAGGCAGGAACACGCCTTCAAGGGCGATACTCTCCTCTGACGAGGCTTCATCCTCTACAGGCGCGAACCGGGGATCCTTCAGCCATTTGAAAATCAAGTTCGCGTTCATCGAATAGCGCCGTGCAACCTGAGCAACCGAAACCCCCGGCGTCAACGTCTGCGCGCAAATCGTGCGCTTCTCGTCTTCCGACCAGACCCGCTTCTTCAGCCCCTTCTTCCCCGCCATCACCGACCTCAAGATGTCCACTATCGATAGTGGACACTATCACCCACTCCATCACGCAGGCAGGGCAGGCAGACCGGACGGATAC
>NZ_JBHTFQ010000032.1:0-2022 GCF_042666235.1 Halodurantibacterium daqingense
GCCGGTTCTCCCGGATGCGCCAGTGCCAAGAAAGGCCAAGACCCCCGGGGGCACGCCAGCGGCGGCGGTGCGGCTCTTTGCAGCCTCGGTGCCGGTCGCAGGCACGCTTGCCGACACCTACCTCCGCTCCCGGGGCCTGACCCAAGGCGGCAGGATGAGTGCCCTTCGTTTCCACCCGAAGTGCTGGCATCGGGATGAGGGTCAGACCCGGAGCACCCCCAGACCGGCGTTGATCGCCGCGGTCACCGATGGGGCTGGTGCCCTTCAGGGGGTGCATCGCACCTGGCTTGCGCCTGACGGTCAGGGAAAGGCGCGGGTCGAGACGCAGCGGCGTGCCATGGGTCACCTCCTCGGCAATGCCGTCAGGCTGACCCCGCATGACGACATCCTCGTGGTCGGCGAGGGCATCGAGACCATGCTGTCCCTTGTCGAAGCAATGCCCGGCCTTCCCGTCTGGGCGGCGCTGTCGTCGAGTCACCTCGGGGCCGTCCTGCTGCCGGAGGGGGTGCAGCGGCTCTACATCGCCATTGACCGCGATCCGGCGGGGCAGCGCGCGGCAGAGAGGTTAAGCGCCAGAGCCCTTGATGCCGGGATTGCCGTCCGGGTGCTGGAGCCGCGTCTCGGGGATTTCAACGATGATCTCCGGGCAAACGGCAAGGACGCGCTGCGCCAGCATCTGGCAAGGCAGATCGGGCCAGAGGATCGGCATCGCCTGTCAGGCTGAGCAGCTTCGCGCAAGGGGCGGTCCGGTGCTACGGGGGCAGGGGTCCGCATTCCTGTCGTGGCTCTGGACCGTCACCTTCGCCTCTTCCCGGGCAATCTCATCTACCCGTCACCCACACGGCCTTCAAGAGATGGGCAGGCGGCCGTCAAAGGGGCCGCCCCTTCAAGGACGGGGGGCGACTGATTTCCGCCGCGATGGACGAGCCCTCGCTTTGCATCGCGAGACAAATCAGCCGCCCCCCGTCCTCCTCCACATGCGTTCCGGCCCCGAAAGGGGGTGAAGGGGCGTCCCCCGTGACGGCTTTCGCAGCCCATGAAGGCCGCGCGGGATGACGCGCGGACGAGTTGAGGCCCGGAGGCAAGAACCGATGACGATCCACACCCACGACGACGCGTATGAACCCGCCCACACCGCATCCCAGACCGCCCATGCGCTCGACGAGCTGCAGCTCTATGGCTACCGCCCCTTTGGCGAGCCCGATCCGCGCCCGATGCCCGATGGGCAGCGCCTCGCGGTCGCCGTCGCCGACATCTTCGATGCCCTCGTCGCGACCCTGGAAGACACCCGCATGGAACCCGACCTCGAAGAGGTGCTCTGGGGCCAGGTCAATCTCTTTCATCGCGCGACCGCCCGGATCGAGCGTTCGCTCGACGAGAACGAGCAGGCGCAGCGCCGCCTCCAGCGCGAGCAGGACGGCTCCGAGGTGAAATCCACCGAGCTCGAGCGCCTGACGGCCGAAGGCCTGACCCTGATCGAACGACGCAACTGTATGGACATGATGCGCGATCACGCCGCGACCGAGTTTGTCCATCACACGGGATCGACTTGGCGCCCCCGCACCGGCTCGATGGTGAACCGCCAGCACATGACTGCAGCGCTGATCGACAGCCGCGACTTCCTGGCCGCCAAGCGCCGGGCAGAGACCGAGGTGATGCTCCCCGCTGGCCCCAAGGTCGCCCTCACCGGCGGGACCGACTTCAACGATCACCGCCTGATCTGGGGCAAGCTCGACCAGGTCAGGACAAAGTATCCCGACATGGTCCTTCTGCACGGGGGAAGCCCGAAAGGCGCAGAGCTCATCGCCGCCAAATGGGCTGAGGCCCGGGGCGTGACGCAGGTCGCCTTCAAGCCCGACTGGACCAAACACGCCAAGGCTGCGCCCTTTAAGCGCAACGACGCGATGCTCGACGTGCTGCCCGTGGGCGTCCTCGTCTTCCCGGGCAATGGCATCCAAGAGAACCTCGCCGACAAGGCTAAGAAGCTCGGTATTCCGGTCATGAAGTTCGAGAAGGGGGCGT
>NZ_JBHTFQ010000033.1:0-1398 GCF_042666235.1 Halodurantibacterium daqingense
GAACCTTCTCTTGTGGATGCCGCCCTCATTTGCAAGGAATTTCTGAACGTTAGACTTGTGATCGAGTGCGGACTCTTGTCAGGCCTGTTAGCGCGGCCTGATAGATGCCGCTGGCCGAGATGGTGATGCGCGGACCGGGGCCAAATCTCCAACAGCGAGCTCGAAGCTCTGAGAAGGTTTCTGGTTTGCCCAACCCGGATCATGTCGATCATTTGCCCATTCGGTTCATGTCTTCCTCACAACTCGGCGGTCCGGTTCGAACTGCGCTGCCGGATCAGGCTGCGCTTCCGATCTCCGGGCCGCGATAATATTCGCCGCGCGTCATCATCGCCCAGATGCCGCGCGCCATCTTGTTGGCCAGTGCGAAGGCCGCGACCATCGGCGGCTTGCGTTCCAACATGCGCTCAAGCCAGGGGTTTTGCGGTGCGCCGCGGCGCAGGGCCCAGCGGACCACGGCCATCGCGCCGGTGATCAGCAGACGACGAATGTCGCGCTGGCCCATCTTCGAGGTTTTTCCAAGCCGTTGCTTGCCGCCAGTCGACGCCTGTCGCGGCACGAGCCCAAGCCAAGCCGCAAAGTCGCGGCCGCGTTTGAAATGCTCCATCGGCGGCGCGAAGGTTTCGACGGCCAGGGCGCTGATCGGGCCCACACCCGGCATGCTCTGCAGGCGGCGGGATGTCTCGCCTTCCCTGGCAATCGCGTCGATCCTCTTTTTCATGGCATTGATCCGCGCGGTCAGATGCGCGACCTGGTCCAGCAGTTCACGACAGATTTCCCGGGCGAGCGGCGGCAAACCGGAGTTTGCGTCCTCGATGACTGCGCCGAGGCGCGGAAGATGGCCGATCCCCTCGGGCGCGATGAACCCGAACTCGTACAGGTGCGACCGCAGCGCATTGACCGCTTCGGTGCGCTGCTTCACGAACTGCTCGCGAGTGCGGAACAGGATGGCCCGCGCCTGCTGGTCCCCGGTCTTCGGCTCGACATAGCGCATGGTCGGGCGCAGCGCCGCTTCCACGATCGCCTCCGCGTCCGCCGCGTCGTTTTTCTGCCGTTTGATGAACGGCTTGACGTAGCGCGGTGCGATCAGTTTCACCTCATGGCCGACCCGCACCAGTTCGCGCGCCCAGTGATGCGCGCCGCCGCAGGCCTCCATCACGACGAAGCACTGCGGATGCTCCGCCATGAATCGCTGGAACTGCGGGCGCGACAGCTTTTTGCGGAAAAGGACCGTCCCGTCCGCGGCCGCGCCATGCAGCTGGAACACGTTCTTTGCCAGATCGACCCCGATGATGCTAGTTTCCTTCATGGATGCCCTCTCGTTTCTCTTGTGACTTCAGCATCACAAGCTTGGCGCACTTCGACGCCGTTGGGGAGAGAGCGGCATCCACCCCATCTCCA
>NZ_JBHTFQ010000034.1:0-1377 GCF_042666235.1 Halodurantibacterium daqingense
TTTGTGCAACATGTGTAACCGCCCCAAGCGCAAGGGGGCTTTTTGGAGCTGGTGTTGGCGCGGTGTCGGGTGCTGACATGTGTCCGGCCTCTGGTGCGGCCATCGTCATGCCGCGGGCCCGTATGGTGTCCGCGGGTCGGGTCCAGATCAAAGCCGCGTGCTCGATGGCACTCTGTTGCACCCTGGGTCTCCCGATCCCGTCTCACGACCGTTGCGCCAAACTGCTCCTTGCCCTCTTCCGCTCCGACGCCCTCGCGACCCCGGTGGCTTACGCCGCCGCGGCCGGAGACTGGTAGACGCCACCGCGGGCCATCAAGGCCCAGACGATCCGCGCCATCTTGTTGGCCAGCGCCACCCGCACCAGCAGCGGTGGCTTGCGCATCAGCATTCCTGCCAGCCAGGTGCCCGGCCTTGCCGTGGCATGGACGTGACGCTTGATGATGACGCTGTTCGCCCCGAGGATCAGCAGCCGTCTCAAGGATCGCTCGCCCATCTTCGTCGTGGCCCCGAGCCGCTGCTTGCCGCCGGTCGAATGCTGCCGGGGCGTGAGGCCGAGCCAGGCTGCAAAGTCCCGAGCCTTGCGGAACGTCCCGGGCGGTGGGGCCAGGACCGCGAGGGCCGTGGCGATCAGCGGACCGATGCCCGGCACCGTCATCAGCCGCCGGGCCACCTCGTTCTCCTTGGCGCGACGGGCGATCTCGGCATCGAGCCTGCCGATCTCCGTCTCGAGATGGGTGAGCGCCGCGACCAGCACCTTCAGCGTGGCGATGGCATCGGCAGGCAGGCCACTGTCCGGGTTCTCGACGATCGCGATCAGCCGCGCGGCGTTGGCCGCACCCTGGGGCACGATCTGCCCGAACTCGGCCAAGTGACCGCGCAGGGCATTGATCGCCTGCGTCCGCTGCCGGATCAGAAGCTCGCGCACGCGGAAGACCATCGCCGCCCCCTGTGTCTTCTCGCTCTTTACCGGCACGAAGCGCATCGTCGGGCGCAGCGCGGCTTCGCAGATCGCCTCCGCATCCGCAACATCGTTCTTCTGGCGCTTGACGAAGGGCTTGACGTAGGCGGGAGGGATCAGCCGCACCTCATGGCCCAGCTTCCCGATCTCTCGGCCCCAGAAATGGGCGCCACCACAGGCTTCCATCGCCACGACACAGGATGGCAGCTGGGCGAAGAAGGCCAGCACCTGATGCCGCCGCAACTTCCTTCGCAGGACCGCCTGGCCTGAGCCGTCAGCCCCGTGCACCTGAAATACAGTCTTCGCCAGGTCGAGCCCGACCGTGCTAATCTCCGACATGACCGCTCCCCTCTTGTGGATCGTCCCAGACCCACCTTGGCACAGAGATGCCGTCGGGGGGCGGTCACAGCATCAGAGCC
>NZ_JBHTFQ010000035.1:0-1321 GCF_042666235.1 Halodurantibacterium daqingense
TGAACCGCGCCGGGTTTGCCGGAGGCTGGTTGATTTTAGTTACGCGGCCATGGCTTCAGTTTCCAGAGCGGCGTAGAAGTTTGCCTCGGCTTCGGCTGGCGGTATGTTCCCGATGGGCTCCAGCAGGCGGCGGTTGTTGAACCAGTCGACCCATTCGAGGGTTGCGTATTCGACGGCCTCGAAGCTGCGCCACGGGCCACGACGGTGGATGACCTCAGCCTTGAAGAGCCCGTTGATCGTCTCGGCAAGCGCGTTGTCATAGCTGTCGCCGACGCTGCCCACAGAAGGTTCGATGCCTGCTTCGGCCAGCCGCTCGCTGTATTTGATGGACAGGTATTGCGATCCGCGGTCCGAATGATGGACGAGCCCCATGCCCTTGGTCGGGCGCCGGTCATGGACCGCCTGTTCCAGGGCATCAAGCACGAACCCGGCATGAGGGGATGTGCTGACGCGCCAGCCGACGATCTTGCGGGCATAGGCGTCGATGACGAAAGCCACATGGACGAACCCCTTCCATGTGGCGACATAGGTGAAATCCGACACCCAGAGCATGTTGGGCGCGGGCACGCGGAACTGGCGGTTGACCTTGTCCAGCGGGCAGGGCTGCTTCTTGTCGGGGATCGTCGTTCTGTGTGGCTTGCCGCGGATAATGCCCTGAATATCCATGTCCTTCATCAGCCGCGCGACCGTGCAGCGGGCGACATCGAAGCCCTCGCGGCGCAACTGGTGCCAGATCTTGCGCACGCCGTAGACGCTCCAGTTGTCCTCGAAGACGCGTCGGATCTCGGGGCGCAGCGCCTCGTCCCGGCGCGCACGATCCGACAGCCGGGACGGATCGGCCCGCTTTGCGAGATGATCATAGTAGGTGGACGGGGCGATCGGCAGCACGTCGCAGATCGGCTCGACCCCGTGCGCATCCCGATGCGCGTCGATGAAACCCACCATCACTTCGACCGGCGGTCGAGCTCCGCCATCGCAAAATATGCTGACGCCTTTCGAAGAATCTCGTTCGCCTGGCGCAACTCGCGGTTCTCCCGCTCCAGCGCCTTCATCTTCTCGGCCAACTCGGTCGGAATGCCCGCACGCTGACCGCTGTCAACCTCGGCCTTCTTGACCCAGTCGTTCAGGGTCTGCGGTGTGCAGCCGATCTTCGCCGCGATAGACATCACCGCCTGCCAGCGTGACGGATGTTGGGCCTCGTTGTCGAGAACCAACCGCACGGCCCGCTCGCGCACCTCAGGGGAATACTTGTTCGTGGTCTTGCTCATGATGCTCCATCCTACTCAAGAGTTGGAGCCTCCGGCAAACCCGGCGCGGTTCA
>NZ_JBHTFQ010000036.1:0-1142 GCF_042666235.1 Halodurantibacterium daqingense
AGGAGACAGCGATGCGGACGAGAGCTGCGGTGGCCGTTGAGGCCGGGAAGCCGCTTGAGATCATGGAGGTCAACCTCGAGGGGCCGAAGGCTGGCGAGGTGATGGTGGAGATCAAGGCCACCGGCATCTGCCATACGGATGAGTTCACCCTGTCGGGGGCCGATCCCGAGGGGCTGTTCCCGGCGATCCTGGGGCACGAGGGCGCGGGGGTGGTTGTGGAATGCGGCCCCGGCGTCACCAGCGTGAAGCCCGGCGATCACGTGATCCCGCTCTACACGCCCGAATGCCGGCAGTGCCCCTCGTGCCTGAGCCAGAAGACCAACCTCTGCACCTCGATCCGCGGCACGCAGGGCCAGGGGCTGATGCCCGACGGCACCTCGCGCTTCTCGATGCTCGATGGCACGCCGATCCTGCATTACATGGGCTGCTCGACCTTCTCGAACTACACGGTGCTGCCGGAAATCGCGCTGGCCAAGGTGCGCCCCGACGCGCCCTTCGACAAGATCTGCTACATCGGCTGCGGCGTGACCACCGGCATCGGCGCGGTGATCAACACCGCCAAGGTCGAGATCGGCGCCAAGGCGGTGGTCTTTGGCCTGGGCGGCATCGGGCTGAACGTGATCCAGGGCCTGCGGCTGGCGGGCGCCGACATGATCATCGGCGTGGATCTGAACAACGACAAGAAGGAATGGGGCGAGCGCTTCGGCATGACCCATTTCGTCAACCCGAAGGAAATCGACGGCGATATCGTGGCGCATCTGGTCAACATGACCAAGACGCCCTTCGACCAGATCGGCGGCGCCGACTACACCTTCGATTGCACCGGCAACGTCACCGTGATGCGCCAGGCGCTGGAGGCCTGCCACCGCGGCTGGGGCCAGTCGATCGTGATCGGCGTGGCCCCCGCCGGCGCCGAGATCGCCACCCGCCCCTTCCAGCTGGTCACCGGCCGCGTCTGGAAAGGCTCGGCCTTCGGCGGCGCGCGTGGCCGCACCGACGTGCCGCAGATCGTCGACTGGTACATGCAGGGAAAGATCGAGATCGACCCGATGATCACCCACACCATGCCGCTTGACGACATCAACAAGGGCTTCGACCTGATGAAACAGGGCCAGAGCATCCGCTCGGTCGTCATATACTGA
>NZ_JBHTFQ010000037.1:0-1053 GCF_042666235.1 Halodurantibacterium daqingense
GGCGTTGTTGCAAAACCCTGTCTCCCAAGGATTCACATCGCGAATCCATGCGGTTAGACGGGACGCATGAGCAAGCCATCACCCGCCCGCTACCGCACGACGAACTGGCCCAGTTACACGGCGTCTCTGCGCAAGCGCGGATCCCTACTGATCTGGCTGGACAAGGACATGTCCTGGCTCGCGCCGCATGACGGCAGCCCCGGTCGGCCTGCGGTGTTTGCAGACGCGGCGATCCAGTTCTGCCTGACGATAAAGGTCTTGTTCAAGCTGCCGCTCAGGCAGACGACCGGGATGGTGGCCAGCCTGCTGAAGATGGCTGGCCTGGACTGGGCCGTGCCAGACTATACGACCCTGTGCCGGAGGCAGAAGACCTTGGCCGTCCAGATCCCCTATCGGCGCGCCGATGGCCCCCTGAACCTGCTCGTGGACAGCACCGGCATCAAGTTCCTCGGTGATGGCGAGTGGCAGGCCCGAAAGCATGGTGTTCAGGGCCGACGCCAGTGGCGCAAGGTGCATCTGGCCATGGACACCGCCACCTCGGACATCCGGGCGGTGGAGTTCACCTCCAGCAGCGATGGCGACAGTCCGGTCCTGCCGGAACTGCTCAACCAGATCCCCGAGGACGAAGACATCGGCACCGTGACCGCCGATGGTGCCTATGACACCCGCCGCTGTCACACCGCCATCATCGATCGCCAGGCCACCGCGATCATTCCGATCCGCAAGAACGGTCGACCCTGGAAAGCGAACTGCCCGGCCGCAATCGCCAGAAACGAAACCCTGCGTGCCACCCGGCAATATGGCCGGGCATTCTGGAAGCGCTGGACGGGATACCATGTCCGCAGCCGCATCGAGGCGAAAATGCGGTGCCTCAAGGCCTTCGGTGAACGCATCGCAGCAAGAGACCCTGACCGCCAGACCGCTGAAATCCAGATCCGCATCGCACTGATGAACCGCTTCTCAGCCCTAGGAACGGCCGAGATCGTTCGCGTGGCCTGATGCTGACGGGGAAAGGGGCCATCATGCCTCAGGCGTCAGTTACGCAACAACGCC
>NZ_JBHTFQ010000038.1:0-1018 GCF_042666235.1 Halodurantibacterium daqingense
TCGCGTGAGGGATTCATGTTGTGAATCCAGCGTGGTAGCTGGGCTGCATGAGCAGCCCCACACCTCCAACCTACAAGACCAGGAACTGGCCGGCCTACAATGAAGCGCTCAAGCGCCGGGGCTCGCTGACGATCTGGTTCGACCCCGAGATGAGCTGGGATGCCGTGCCGACAGGCAGGCGTGGCCGACAGCAGACCTATAGTGATACCGCTATTCAGACGTGCCTGACGATGAAGGTTCTATTCGGCATGGCGCTGCGGCAGACGACGGGCTTCGTCGAGAGCCTGTTGCGGTTGGTCGGGCTTGGCTGGTCGGTGCCCGACTTCAGCACGCTGTCTCGCCGCCAGAAGACCTTGGCCGTGAACATTCCGTATCGCGGATCCAGAGGTCCGTTGCACCTGCTGATCGACAGCACGGGCATCAAGATCGAGGGCGAAGGCGAATGGCACGCACGCAAGCATGGTGGCCCCAAACGGCGGGTCTGGCGCAAGATCCACCTCGGGATCGACGAAGAAACACTGGAGGTCCGGGCTGTCGAGATCACCGGGAGCCACATCGGCGATGCGCCGGTGCTCCCTGATCTGCTCAGGCAGATCCCGGAGGACCAGGACATCGGGAGCGTCACGGCCGACGGCGCCTATGACACGCGCAAGTGCCATGATGCGATCGCCGATCGTGGTGCCCACGCCGTGATCCCTCCCCGCAAGAACGCGAAACCCTGGAAGACCATCACCGCCGGAGCCATGGCCCGAAACGAGGCCCTGCGGGCATCGAAGTATCTCGGCCGTGCCCTGTGGCGACGATGGAGTGGATATCACCGTCGGAGCCGCGTCGAGACGAAGATGCATTGTGTGAAACTGCTGGGCCAGCGGCTCATGGCACGGGACTTCGACCGCCAGGTCGCCGAGCTCCAGGTCCGCATCGCCGTCCTGAACGGCTACACGGCTCTCGGCATCCCTGTCACGGAAGCTGTGGGATAGGTCCGTCCGGGAAAAGGGGAACCCCGGCCATCAGCCCC